>NZ_BMHQ01000004.1 GCF_014641195.1 Marinithermofilum abyssi
GGTACATTGTCGGCAGGCTCTCGACGGTTCGTTACCTCATCGCCGATCTGCCTAGGATACTGCTGGTGGAACAACAGGCTTCATCGTATTGCGAAGCAATTACCCAAGCGACTTTCACGTCGCACTAGTCCGAGATACCCGCGATATATACGGTTAGCGTGGGGGTAATCGGTAAAAGACCCTCTTAAGTACCCAAACGAGATTCCCGTACACGGGGATCGCCGAACCCTAGTGATGCTGATATCCCGAACTTCCTGCGGAGCTGGGGGGAAGACATTTTTTTGGACATGGAACCCATCTGGGCGAAAGGAATATATTGATCCTAATTAAGAATAGGAGGGAATCTCATTGTATACCGTGCCCCCAGGTTATTCGGTCCTCCATGCTGTATCCCCAGTGGTTTACCACGGAATTATTGAACATTCCGCTGGACTTTCCCTACGCCACGTACTTTATCAAACAAATGCCATTGCTTTCCTCATGGGTCGAGGTATTCCCTATCCCCAGGCGCTTTATATTGTGGAATCCTGGGAAAGGGATGAGCGCTTTCCTTATTTCGAAGATATGCCGGTATAACAAATAAACCCTGGAATCCAGGGTTTATTTGTTATACCGAGCCATTTTGACTAGTGGTTAAAGATCAACTGTAACTAAGTGATATCCACTCTGTATTTTAAGTAGGTTACCCAAATGTTTACCGCAGCTTTTCTCCTTGATCCTACCGTTTGAGAGACATGCTGCTCCTCCTAATAAGGCTCCTTCTGTTTTTTTGGGGGACAGCCGTTCCTCGTCCAATAGTAAAGAAACCAAACAGCGTGGTTCTGTTCGTCCGCCGCCGCTCGACGGAACCGATTTTTGATATGAGGATCCCTCGCCTTGTCCACGATGTCCAAATAAAAGTCCACAGTCTCCTGTTCGTCTTTGAAAGCGAACTGTAAACCCTGACAATAGTTTTCTGGGCAGAGCTCTGTGATCCGTGGCGTCGGCTGTCTCCCGGTTAATCGTGTATAAATGGCGGAGAATTCGCGATAGTGAAGGATCTCATCCCCACGGATTTCAAGGATCTGCTTTTTTTCCTCCTCGGTGGGAGCCATTTCGGCTAATTGGGCGTAACAGGAAATCGCACTGTACTCGCCGTTAATTGCTTTGGCGATGTCTTGAATCAAGTCAGTGATCCGTTCCGCCCGGATGTATAAATAGGGTAGGAAATTCACCAGCTTCCCTCTCTTTCGACGATTGTTTCGCTACATAATATGTCGCCCTATTCGGGAAGTGCGCCTAGTTTGCCCATGGTATGCTGGGTCCGTGGGGAATGGAATCGGTATCCCTCTTCGCTAAAGTTATGGTCGAAAAAAACTCGTTTCAGCATAGCTCCCTATTTTGCGACTCATTGCCGTATCCTTTTTAAAGTAAAGTCGTTTCCTGGTTGTGGGTGTCCCTGCATGATTTGAGGGGAGCAGGGATTACAGACAAGAAGGGGATACTCCGAGATCCGTTTAATATATACAGTTAGTGTGAGCGATCCGGTGTGTTGAATTTCATTTCGGAAATGGAACTAATTCTCTTGGCGGGATGGAACAATCCATTCCCCTAACAAGCTCCGTCATTTTAGTTGCTGGTTCTACCCCTATAAAAAGGAATATAAAGGGAGGGATAGAATTCTTTCCTTTATCGAATGATGAAAGGAGTGTGAGGCCATATGATGGACTGGTTGATTGCATGGGTAGTGCTCTTATTATTCTGCTTTTTTGTGTTGGGCGGATGTGTACTGTATCTCTTGATCCGGCAACGGGAACTGGCATTCAAGCTGCAACGGCTGGAACAAGAATGGAAACAGCTACCTCAGGTGCCGTCACCGCCCTTGGAGCCTTCGTCGGTTCGACCATCGGAAACTTCTCGGAAGTTCCCGGCTTCCGATGAGCACGTGGAACCATTATTTCCCTCGGTACCTCGTTGGAAAGAGAGCTGGGAACTGTTTATCGGCGGCAAGCTGCTCAACCGGATCGGTTCTGTGATGCTTTTTGCGGGCATGGTATTTTTCCTGCAATATGCATTCAAGCATGAATGGATCGGGGAAGGAACTCGGGTATTGTTGGGCGGGGCGGTTGGTGTGCTGCTCACTTTGGCCGGGGGGAAGTGGCAGCGAAAAGGGATGGGTGTTTTCGGACAGGGGATCAGTGGTGCCGGTATCGCTGTTTTATACAGCTCCGTTTATGCTTCCTTCAATTGGTATCAGCTGCTCCCTCAGTGGATGGCGTTGGGTTTGATGTCCGCAGTGACGGTGCTGGCGTTGGTGCACGCCTTTCGTTATCGGGCGCTGGCCATGGCCTTTATCGGGGGAATCGGCGGCTTTTTAACCCCTTTTATGCTGGCGGGTGATCAAAGCCATGCGGCAGGGTTGCTAGGTTATATCCTGATTTTAACTGCGGGATTGCTCTGGTTGTCGAAGCAGGGAGAGCGGTGGGAGTTACTCAGCCCCTTTACTTTAGCGGGGGTTGTCATCTGCTGGTTATTGGCTGAATGGCTGCCGGGAAATGCAGGGATAAAAGAGGGCTTTTTAACGGCGTATTGGTTGATGTTACTCGGTTGGGAACGGTGGATTTTAGCAGGGAAGAGCTGCTATGTCTCCCTGCACCGTGTCGTATCAGTAGTCAATGCGTTATTCTGGACGGGCGGAACTGCTCTGGCTTTAGCTGATTCACCCGATTGGGCGTCAGCCGTGTGGTATGCAATGGCCGCAGGTGTGTATGGCTGGGCGGCTCGGTTGGATGCCGGTCGCTGGGAGCACCGGCTCTATATTATCTACAGCGTGTCGCTGTTGGGGTGTGTCCTTTTGTGGTTATCCGACGGCTGGTTGACGCTGATCCTGTGGGCTGTGGGTGCGGGAGTTCTTCACCGTAAGGCCGTTCAAATGGAAGCCGCTTATTTGTGGCGGACAGCCCGGGTGTTTTTGGGGCTGACAGCGGCAGGGTGGTTGACGGAAACCGGGTTGGATCCGTTGGCGGATGCCCCGTTTCTTTTCAATGGGCGTACCCTGTCCCTTCTGTTTCTCATGGGAGTAATGGTCGATGCAGCGCGCAGAAGCCGGGTATTGGCGGATCGAGAGAGTCGCTGGTGGCGAACGGCGTTCCGTATTGCTTTGGCCTTGCTCGGTTTTTTGGGTTGCACGGCGGAAGTAAACGGTTGGTTTGGCCCACGGATGGATGATCTGGAGAGCGGTTCGCCGCTTTATACTTCGTGGCTGAATAGGTACCAGCTCAGCTTGTCAGGGATGTGGACCCTGTATTCGGTGTTGTTGATGGTTCTGGGGATGTGGCGAAAACAACGCCTGTTCCGCTTGTCGGCGATCGGCTTGTTCGGGATAACCCTTCTCAAAATAGTGCTGTTGGATCTCTCGTTCCTAGATACTTTGTACCGGATACTGGCGTTTCTCCTTTTTGGAACGGTTCTGCTGGTCGTATCCTATGTGTATCAAAAAAGAAAAGACGGGTTTCAACATCACCTGTGAAACAACCGCTTTGCGGACAGCTTAGATTCAGCAAACCGTGTTTGGTTTCGTAGGGGGGCAAACGGGTGAATATCCCTTGGTGTCTCCATGTGACTTGCTCCACACGGCTAAAGCACACCAAGGGCACTTCCTACGGGCGCGGTGGGCTGCTCGGATTATTGCGGCAACCCGCTACCCTCTCTCGAAGGCTCCGTCCAAGCCTGAGAAATGCTGAGCCTCCATCGACTACTCGACAAGAATCATTTTACGGCAGGACGGATTCCTCCTGCCAACCCTATATGATTCGGTTCGAGTTTCCGCTCGTGTCTGAAAGATACCAAATCTTGTCGGACTTGCCAGAGGGGTTACACCCTCCCTCGTCCGACGCTCGCTTTCATTCCCACCCTAAAGGGCTGGGTTTTCCCGCTCACTATCTATAATGAAGCAACAAGGGGGAGAGTCGGTGAATACTCGACCAAAGGTTTTTGTCACGAGGGAATTGCTTCCAAAAGGAATGGATATGCTAAGGAAATCGTGCGATGTGACTGTGGGTTCCACGGAAGGTTCGCTGTCCCGTTCCGAGTTGTTGCAATCGGTCAAAGGACAAGACGCGCTGGTTGCTACCCTGACGGAACAGATCGATGAAGAGGTAATGAACGCCAATCCCAATCTCAAGGTGATCAGCAATTATGCTGTGGGTTACGACAATATTGACATCGCTGCGGCCACCCGCAGAGGGATCCCGGTAACCAATACACCGGGAGTGCTGACAGATGCGACGGCGGACATGGCGTGGGCGCTGCTGATGAACGCCGCCCGAAGGGTGACGGAGGCGGATCAATATACCCGTGCAGGGAAGTGGAGCGAATGGTCCCCTACTTTACTGCTGGGGAAAGAAGTGACGGGTTCCACGTTGGGAGTGATCGGTTTTGGCCGGATTGGACGGGCAGTAGCTCGCCGGGCCAAAGGGTTTGACATGAAAGTGGTGTACTATTCGCGCACCCGACTGGGGAAAGCGGAGGAACAGGAATGGGGTGTCTCTTACCGTCCGTTGGATGCATTGTTGCAGGAGGCGGACTTTATTTCGCTGCATGCACCGTTGACGGATGAAACCCGGCATCTGATTGGTCGAGAACAACTTCGTCTGATGAAGCCTTCTGCTTTTTTGATCAATACGGCACGGGGGGCGCTGGTAGATGAAAGGGCGCTGACCGAGGCGTTGCGGGAAAAATGGATCGCCGGTGCCGGATTGGATGTTTTTGAACGGGAGCCCCATGTGACCGAGGAACTGAAGCGGCTGGACAATGTGGTACTGGCTCCGCACTTGGGGAGCGCCACCTGGGAAACCCGCAATGAAATGGCCCGGTTGGCAGCGGAAAACACATTGGCCGTTTTAAGAGGAGAACGGCCGCCCCATCTGGTCAATGAAGAGGTATGGCAGTAACACTCACGTTCGTTGGGATCGATGCCCTTTTAGAATCCACCCGATCCCGATCAGAATGGCCAAGGTTCCGGCCAGTCCTCCTTCCAACCCGAAGGGGCCGCCTGTGATCCAATCCGGACCGGTTTCCGCAGCGGTAACCGGGTGCAGGGGGGACAGGTGAAGACCTGAAACCGGAAGGGACAACGCTTCCTGTGTCCAGTTCCATGTGAGATGAAGGCCGATCGGATACCAGAGATTGCCGCTTACATACCGGGCGCATCCCAGCAAGATTCCCGCCAGGAGCAGGTTCAACAGGGGCAGCGGGGCGATAAAGGGATTTTGCATGTGCAGCAAAGCAAACACGAAGGATGATCCGGCAATGGCGACTACCGGCCCGGTCCGCTTCAAAAGAAGTCCCTGTATATAGCCGCGGTTGAAGATTTCCTCTCCGACGGCGACACAGAAAAACGTGACGGCAGACAAACCAAGGCGGTTCCAAATGGCCGGGCTCCAATTCATCTCCTGCACACTCAGCCATGGAGTGAGCCACAGCCAGAGAAACGTACCGCCGATCAGGAACAATCCCAGCATACTGCCATCTCCCGCCGAGGGAGCTATTCGCGTAGGGGAAAAACCCATTTCCCGAAGGCTCCGTTTTTCCCACCGGCGCCAAAAGACCAACGCTGTCGCTGTAAAGGCTGCATTTTGGGCTATAATGTACGGAGTGGCAGCTTGATCCAAGGGAAACCAAAGGACTGCCAGCAGGGAAAATATAACGGCTGTAACCATCGCCGTTACAACGGCAACCATCAATTTTGCCAGGATGATCCATCCGTGTGTCATCGTTTTTCTCCTCTCGGAGGAACAGGCAGTTGTCGGGATTTTTCCGCTGTCCCTTTTATGGTGGAAGTATTTGTGATAATATATCACTCAGTCCGTGAATAAAGAAGGACCTCATCAGCCGGAATGACGTTTGAAAACCACTTCGGCAGGTAAATGGAGTACAAAGGTTGGTGTCAGGGAAGTCTTAATATGTTTGTTTTCCCCGTATTTGAACAAAACCCTTCTGAAACAACCGCCTTTCGGAAAATCTCGGCCATCGGCAGGGATTTGCTTTTGATTTGGTGAATACATTTTCATTCATTCACCCTGTATGGATACAATCCGAGGCTGGATGAAAACGGTCTGCTGTGAATAAGTTTTAAACAAACAAGCATGGATTTGCCGAACTTTCACATGCGGGATATTCCGCCGTGTAAGGGCTTACTGAAGGGTGAACAACAACGGATTGCTGTGGTTTTCATAAGGAGGAATCGGTATGGCGCAGAAAAAAGAAGTGTTATTGACGGAAGAGGGTCTGGCCAAAGTAAAAGCGGAACTGGAAGAGTTGAAAACAAAGAAGCGGGCGGAAGTGGCCCAGCGGCTGAAAGAGGCCATTGCGCAAGGAGACCTGAGTGAAAACGCGGAATATGATTCCGCAAAGGAAGAACAAGCCTTTATCGAATCCCGGATTGTCACCCTGGAAAACATGGTGCGCAACGCTAAAATTATCAACCAGGATAATCAAAATAAAAACTTTGTCAGTGTAGGGACCAAAGTGACAATTCAAGAAATGCCCGAAGGAGAAAAAGAGACGTACACCATCGTGGGCAGCGCGGAATCCGATCCGTTGTCCGGCAAGATCTCCAACGAGTCTCCCATCGGTGCGGAGCTGATCGGGAAACGGGAAGGGGAAACGGTCCGGGTGCCTGCTCCTTCCGGCACGATTGAATTCAAGATCATCTCGATCGATTAACAGGGAAGACCGTGCACAGGCGCGGTCTTTTTCATTTCATCGTTTACGCATTCTTACTCCCCAGGCGGGCGGCGGCATGATAAGCTGATAGGGAGGAGGGAGTTGCCATGCTGAGATGTCGTGAAGCCGGATTACTGATCGGCGGATACGAGGAGAATGAACAACAGCCGTATCCCTTCGCTGCGTTGGATGTTGATGATGAACCATCGGCGGCTCAGGCGAGGGACTGGTTGGCGTCCAAAAACACACCCGCTCTTCAGTTGCGCATTCGAAGCACTCCGGCGGGAGAGTTGTCCGTTGAGCTGGTCGAGAAACAGGAAACCTTGTGGTCAGGGGAAATTTGGAAAGATGAGACGTGGCAATTCTTTCAGGCCTTTTATGAGCAGGTGGACCATGTACTCCTGATGATCTCTGTAGCGGGAGCCGTCCAACCGGAGCCTGTCCACCGATTGGGTAAAGATCAGGTGACGATTGAGGTGCAAAGCGACTGAAGGAATGTCCATTCAAAGCGCTGAATCCTCATGCTCAATGGAAGAAGCCCACAGTCGGCTGCGGGCTTCTTTTCACGTATGCTTCAGTTTTTCCAGATGAGGATGTCCCGCTTGTCCTCTCATTTGACTCAGCAGTCCGGACAAGGGGCGGGCGGTTTTGTATTCCACCCATTGGTTTTGGGTGTTTTTCACCAAGAGGCGGGGTTCGTCCGTGGCAGAGGATGGCGGAATAACAGCTACTTCCCGCACGGGATGGCCGATGGGAGAACTATTGAGAACGACGGGGGATGGAAAGCGGAACACCCAATACCGGGGTGGCATCTGCAGCGAGCGCATGCCGGACATCTGCGTGATCTCTCCCAACACCCGTTCCAATTCTCCCTTGGCGATGCCGGATACGGGAACCGGCTGTTCCGACTGAGACTGGACACGATAGCCTTTTACCGCCGGGATTTGCGCCGGCGGAGCGGCCCATCCCGTGGCATGCGGGACGAACAGCATCACAGCAGACACGACCCACAGGGCCAGACGCTTATGTCGTTTGATTCGGTTCATTGTACTTTCTCCTTTGACTCATGCTATTTTTATTGTGTAATGAATACAGAGGAAACATACCTTCGCTTTCTCCCGGAATGTTTTTTCGGGATCCCGTATATCTCCTCATATTACAAAAAGAAAAGAAATGGAAAGGAACATGGGGAGGGACTGAAGTGAAACCCGTCACCTTCGTACATACAGCAGATCTCCATTTGGATCTGCCGGTGCAAGGATGGAAAGGGAATGAAGAACAACTGCTGCTGCGCCGGGAAGAATACAGGCAAACATTTTCCCGCATCGTCGGCTTAACGAAGGAGAAAGAGGCGCAGTTTCTCCTGATTGCCGGGGATTTTTTGGAGCACGAATATGTGAATCGCTCCACCGTGCAATGGGTGATGGAGCAATTGGAACGCATTCCGGATGTTCAGGTGTTGATTGCTCCCGGCAATCATGATCCTTATCGGACAGACTCCTTTTACCGGACGGTCAAGTGGCCGGATCACGTACACATCTTTTCAGAGAAATGGGAGACCCATTCCTTTTCTCAGTATGACCTTTGCCTGTACGGCAAGGGGTTTGCGGATATGGAAGAAAGAGAGAGCTCGCTGCCCGAAAATGGGCAGGATGGAGAACGGCGGTTGATGTTGGTTCACGGGACGTTGGGCCACCGAAAGGAGGCATCCCCCTATTTTCCGCTGTCGATGGAGGAGTTGGCCCCGTTGGAGATGGATTATGTGGCGTTGGGTCACATTCACCAGGCAGTAACGCATCGGTTGGCCAATGAACGGAAGACGGTCGTCCGTTATCCAGGGTCTCCGGAGGCGCTGCGTTGGAAGGAAACCGGGGAACGAACCGTCACCGTCGGACGTCTGGACACGGGTGGAATCCGCTGGGAGGCCGTGCCTGTGCACACGCGTCGTTACGAAATTTATCATATAGATGTGACAGGGTGCGAGACGGAAGAGGAGCTGCTGCGACGGATCGGAGAGAACATCCCCGCTGACCGCCGGGAAGCGTATCTCCGCTTGATTTTTCAGGGCAGGCGGCCTCGGGAAATCGTCTATGCTTCCGACTGGCTGGAACTTCGACTTCGCCAGCAAGGATTCTTTTACACGGAATGTATGGATCAGTCCGTGCCCGACTTTGATGTGGAACGTTTGCGGGAGGCGGACGGGGTGGCAGGCGCTTTTGTCCGGCGGATGGAAGCCCGGATCGAACAAGCGAACGAGGAAGAAAAAGAAATGCTGCAAGAAGCCTTGTACAAAGGGTTGGAAGCGTTGTTGACACCGGAGGTGGTTCACAAGTGAAGCTGGAACGGATCTACTTCCGGGGATTCGGTAAATATGTGGACCGCACGTTTGAACTGGAGCCCGGGCTCAATTTGTTCGAGGCACCCAACGAAGCCGGAAAATCCACGCTGATTCACGGATTGACGGCGTTGTTGTACGGGGTGAAAAAAGAAGGAATCTCCCGCCGGCAAAAAGCGGATCACTATGACCGTTACCTTCCCTGGGAGAGTCGCCATTACGGCGGTGAAGTAGACTTTTCCCTTCAGGGAAAGCAATACCGCATCATCCGCAATCTGCTGTGGGAGGAAGAGCGTGAGCAGTTGGTTGATCGAAAAACCGGGCGCGACTTAACAGAGCTATATCCTCTGGATCGACGAAAGGATCGCAATCTGCTGGAAAAGTTAATCGGGCTGAACCGAAATCTGTTTTTGCGTGTCGCCTATATTTCTCCCTACAGCTTGGCGGGGGAAAAACAATTGGTAGATCGCATCCGCCAACTGGTGACCCAGGGCGAGGAACAGGATCTGGCACCGGTGTTGGAACGCTTGGAACAGGAGATTCAACGGATCGGCAAGTCTCCCCTGGCTCGCAGCAAACCTTACGGCGCCGCAGTCAACCGGGTGGAAGTGCTGGAGAAAAATCTGAGGGATCTCCGGGCTTCTTATGAAGAACTCCGGAAAGATCAGCGCCGTTTATCCCGTATGCAGCAGGAGCTGGCGGAAGAAACCAAGCGGTGGGAGGCCTGTCGTCAACGGGCCAACCAGCTGCGGCAGCAGGTCCGTTTGCAGGACCGGCTGGCTACTTTGCAGGAGAAACAAAAGCACTTCAGTTATAAACAGCAGACATTGAGAGAGTTGGAAAAGAAACGAGCTGCCTTAAAGGAACAGCGGGACCATTTGGCTCCCCCGGTTGTGTTGTCTCCCGAGGAAATGGACGCGATGAACAAACTGTTAAACGAACGGGAAGTGCCTCGTATCCGTTTGGAAACCTTGCGGGAAGAGCGGAACGACTTGGCCCAAAAGCTGGCTTCAGTCCGGCGGGAGCAGGCGGGATTTTTGGCGGAGGATGTTTCCCAAATGGAGCGGCAGAGGCATCTGCTGGAAGAAGTCGTGCGGTTGCAGCAGAGCTTGATCACCCCGGTGGCTCAGGAAACGATGGATGAAAAAGTGACTGCGATGCGGTTGGAAAAGGATCATCAACGGTTGCAGGAGCTCCAGGAACGGGAAGAAGACTGCCGTCGCCGCCGGCGCGAGCTGGAAGACCGCCACTATTCCTATAAAGCCCGTCTGGAAGGATGGGAGCGGGAACATTTCCTGCGTCAAGCGACACAAGTGACAGTAAATGAGCCGGCCCGCCCCTCCCGCAATTGGCTGTGGGGCGGGATCGGCACAACGGTGCTGGGGATCTTGCTCTTGAAGGACGCTCCGGTTCTGGGGCTGATGGCCCTTGGTGTTGCGGGATTTGCCTTTTTCCGTTACCGCAAACAGCGACTGTTGGATCAGCAAGTGCGTCAAGAGTGGCAGGAACGGCAACAGCGCTTGCAAGCGGAATGGGCGCGGTTGAAAGAGGAGCAGAAAAATAATCGGCAGAATGTCCCTGAACTGGATTATGATTCACTGCTGGCACAAACGGCGGAAATCAAACAGCAGCTGCATCGATTGTATGATGAGCTGGCACTGATCATCCAGGAGCAGGAAGCCATTTTTGAGCGGTGGCAAGCCGGATCCGCGGCCGAATTGTACTGGAAAGTGGAACAGCAACGGTTGAAAGTGAAGGAGCGGGAAGCGGCCAAGAAAAGAGACAAAGAATACCGGGCCCGTATCGCTGAACTTCAGGAGGAACTGGAACACTGGGGTGAACGATTCCGGAGTCGATTGGGCTCCTTTGAAGCAGAGCGTTGGTTGAAAGAGATCAGCCGGATGGCGGATGAAGCGAGAGCTGCTCGGGAACAGGTGCAGAAGCTGGAATTGGAGCTGTCTGCCAAACAGGAAGAGGAAGGGCGCTTGTTGGCGGCTTTGGACCGTTTACAGGAAGAAGAAGCTGCCTGGAGTGAACGATTGGGTACCGATGATGTGGAAGAGTGGGCGGAATGGCTCGAAAGAAGCGGGGAAGTGCACCGCCTGAACCGTCAGTTGGAATCCCTGGAGCAGGAATGGGAGGAGCTGATGCGGGTAAAACAGCGCGAAGGCTGGGATATCCAGTTGGCGGAAGTGCAGGAGGAAATGCAAGCGCTGGAGAAGGAGTCTGAAGGTTTTGCAGCGAATCAGGAGCAAGAAGGGGAAAATATCCGTGACCTTTTGGCCCGGGCCGAAGCGGACCTGGAAGAAGCGGAAGCTGTCTACCGGGAGAAAGAGGCGGAGGTCTTGAAGCTGGAGGAGCGGATTCGAACCCGGTATGGTCAGCTGCCTCCCTTGGGTGACGTGGAAACCCGTTGGCAAGAAGCCCAGCGACAGGTCCGTGCTTTGGAGAAAGAACGGACGGCATTGGAGACGGCACGGGAAGTGTTGCAAGAGGCGGTACAGGAAGTACAGGAAGATTTGGCGCCCCGGCTGGCCCCTCATGCGTCCAGGTGGATTGCAGGCGTAACGGGCGGCAGATATCAGGATTTACTGATCGATCCGGCAGACGGGCTGAGTCTGAGTGTGTTTACACCGGAAACCGGCGACCGGCAACCCGTCGAAAACCTGAGCCAAGGCACGGTGGACCAAATGTATTTCGCTATGCGGTTGGCACTGATTCACTTCTTTTCCGAAACCAGCGGCCTCCGTTTACCCGTTATCTTGGACGACAGTTTGGTCCACTTTGATGATGATCGACTTCGTCCGGCACTCAAAATCTTGGGAGAGATGGCCCAAGACCATCAGGTGATTTTGTGTACTTGTCAAAGCCGGGAAAAAAGGGTGATGGAAGAGGAGGGCATCCCTTTCGTACGGCAGGTGGTGTAATCCTGTGAGAAAGGATGGTATGCCGTGCAATTGCCGAAACATCATGTGGCTGCGGCTGGTATTGTGATTAATGGGGAAGGACATGTCCTGTTGATCCAACGCGCTGACAACGGGCGCTGGGAACCTCCCGGCGGGGTGGTGGAACTGGAAGACGGCCTGGAAGAAGCGGTCATCCGGGAAGTAAAGGAGGAGAGCCATGTCGACGTCCGGGTGGAGCGCCTGGTGGGTGTCTATAAAAGTGTCGGCCGCCGCGGCACCCACGTCGTCAGCCTCGTTTTCCTCTGCCGTCCGATTGGCGGCCGTCCCGAGCCCGGTGATGAAACAGTGGCGGCCGGTTACTATTCGAGGGAAGAAGCGATGAAGCTGGTGACGCGGGAGCTGATGCGGGATCGGCTCCGCGATGCGTTTGCAAATCAGACGGCGCCTTTTGTCCGGGATTATCGGACACCGGGAGCATAAAAAAACCGGCCTTCTGCTTGGAGCAAGCAATAGAAAAGAGGGCTTGGTGCTCAAGGTGGCTGGCAAAGTCCATCTTCGGGAAAGAGTGTTACTGTATGGAAGAGATTTATCAGCAGCTTTGGACTTACCGTCTCCTGTTTACTGCGGGGGACGGTTTTTTTTGCAGCTCCTGATGAATCCGTTGGCACTGGCGGACAGCCGTATCCAAATCATCCGTGCAGACACGGAAGCGTGCCTGTTTTTCATAGGCAGATTGCGTATGCCGATAGCGTGGATCATAATAGGATTCGAGCAAGATTTTAACCAAATCATCGTAACGTTGCGCCTTCAGGTGGTGATGGAGCATCTGCCGCCGGGGAGGGGGCAGCCGGCGCTCGATCCGGCTCAACGCCCCGGCAACTTGACGTTGAAACCGATCCGGATGGTTCTGGTCACAATGGTATGTCTCCACAATGCGGCGGATTCGGGTGGCCAGGGAAGCTTCTGCCACAACGGGGATGCCCTGTTCTTTGGCTCTGATTAAAAAAGCGGGCAGATGGACCCGTCCAATTCGTCGGCTTTCCGCTTCCATCCAGATGAAAGGGGCACCGGACAAGGCTTTTAAGCGATGGTACAGCAGGGCATCAAACATCCGCTGGTTTCGGGGGGAAATATCCCCGAGGTTGCCAAACGCGGAACCGCGGTGTCCGGCCAGGGATTCGAGGTCCAGGACAGGGATGCCGCGTTGTTCCAAGCGGCGCAGGATATCGGTTTTGCCCGTACCTGTCAGCCCATGCAGCACGATCAGGCGGCTGGAAAGCGAATAATGTTCCAGCCAGTCGACGATCATTTCGCGATAGGCGCGGTATCCTCCCGTCAGGCGAAAGACCGGTTGTTGTGCCAGATCGAGAAAAGAGGCCACCGCTTTGCTGCGCATGCCGCCCCGCCAGCAAAAGATCAACGGGGTTTTTCCGCCGCATGCCTCCAAGACGCGGTTTACCAGCGAGGGGATTTTTGGAGAAACGATTTCCATCGCTTTTTGAACGGCAGGTTCACGTCCTTGTTGCTTATACAACGTGCCGATCAGGGCTCGCTCTTCATCGGTAAAGAGAGGGACGTTCACCGCTCCCGGCACGGTTGCTTCTTCATATTCTCTCGGAGAACGTACATCGATCCATTGCAGATCCCCTAGGTGCCATGCTTCTTCCGGCAGCAACTCTTTCAAGTAGGTTCCCTTCTTTCATGAATCATTGGAAATGCATTGGAAACCAAAAAGCAGCGTCCGCGAACAGACGCTGCTTTTCAGTCACTTGTTGATGATGTGCGGCTTCACTGCCCGCAGAAAAGCTTCCACGGTGACCCGGTCATCGATCGGAACATTGTATTTCCGCAAGGCTCCGTTCATGTGACGGATCGCAATTTCGTATGCTTCGAATGAGATATTCAGTCCTTTATGAGCGATGCGCAGTGTATTTCCCTGGTATTTGTGGGGACCGCCCAGAGCGTAGCTCATAAAGTATGTAATCTGATGCTCCCGAAGCTTTTCCAAGTCCGTGTATGTGAAGTAGTGTCGCACCTTCTCATCAGCAATCATGCGATCGTAAAACTCATGGACGACGGCGGAAATGCCTTTTTCGCCGCCGAGTTTATCGTACAACGTTTCTGCTGCCACGGATGTTCCCCCCATTTCAACAAGCAAGAGAAAAGTATCATTGGTTTTCAGACAAAAGTTCGGGGATGCAGGCGGGAATCCATATACCCATGAACAAAGTAAAGGATGGATGGAAATGAGTACAAGAAACAAAGAGATGTATTTACTGTAACAAATCCACAAACAAGCAGGCGTGATATATATCACACCCGAGGTTGCTTTTCTATAAAAATAATGGGATGGATTGCATTTGCAGGAATTGATTAATGTTCCTCGATCCGGCTTTCCAAATGAGCCACGTGAATCAACAGATACCCCTGATGACCTCCGACGATTCCCTGCCGTTTGAGCCGGTTCAGAATGCGGCTGACCGTTTCCCTGGTGGAACCGATCATTTGCGCCAGTTCTCGATTGGTGAATTTTTCGGTAAGCTTTACCCATGATCCTTGATACGGGCGGCTTACATCCTGAGCCAATCGGAGAAGGAGCATGATCAGCCGTTCCTGAACATCAAAAATAATGGTTTCACTCCATTGTTGTTCCAGTTCCAACATTCGCTGCCCCATCAAGGTGATCACACGCTGGCTCAATTCTGGATATTCTTTCAGCAGTTGATTCATATCTTCCAGCGTAATGACCAGAAGGACAGAATCTTCCTCAGCATGCGCATCTGCCTGGAATACAGCCGATTGAAAAAAGCCGTAAAGCGGAAAGAGGTCGCCCTGATGGTGATAAGTGAGCAGCGATTTTTTTCCGTCCGGGTCTGTCCTGTACATTTTCACCTTGCCGCTGCGGAGGATAAACACCCGGTCGATCGGTTCGCCTCGCAGATGAATCACGGTTTCCCGTTTGTACTTCCGCTCAATCATTTTTTGACTGACCATGCGGAGGATCTCCGGTGAAAGGCGATGAAGTAAAGGAATTGTCTGTAAAAATGATGTGATTGGATTCATGTTGACCGTCCCTCCGCCCACCTCTATGAAAAGTGTAAAAGAAAACGTTGTCACCCGCAAACTTTTTCTTTAAGGAAAAAGCGGGAATCGTCCATGGGGGGATTCCCGCATTTCGATGGGCACTACTCCTGCTTTTCTTCCTCGCTTTCCACAGCTTCCGGGTCGTAGGGTGTGGGTCCGTAAGCTTCCAGTATAGAATCGGTGATCTCCGATTCGTCCTCGTCGGTTAATTGCACCAGATTTTTGGCTTCCATTTCGGGGGGAAGTCGTTTGGATCGTTGTTCCATGAAAAATTCCTCCTTGTTTGCAGTACCCAGCTGTAGGATGTTTTGCTATCGTAAGCATGAGTATTAAAATCTTGTTTCCCATGGGGAGTTCTTATGCGTGGAACTTTTCACGTGAGGAGGATACATATGCCGGGAACCGTGTTACTGCATCCGCCGGAACATGCGGCAGAAGGAATGGGGCTGGCGGAGCTCCTGAGTAAAGGAGAGGGCCGGGTGGTTTATCTGCTTCCGACGGTCCGCCAAGTGACAGAATTTCGGAGGAGGTCCGTCCGGTGGGGGATTTCCGGGACGGTCCGTTTTCTTACCTTTGACCAGTTTGTATTGAGCGCCCTTCCTGTTACGCAATATCGCCGGTTGATGACTCCGGTGGAACAGGAGTGGCTGGTTCGCCAGGCGGCAGCCAATGTGCTGGCGAAAGAAGGATTGGAGCATTACCGGGAAATGACGGATAAACCCGGATGGTTGAAAAAAGTGGAAGCCCGCATCGGAGAGATTAAACGGGCGGGCATCCGTCCGGAGCGGCTGGATGACCTGTGGCAGAAACAAGAGGCCCCCCTCAGGGAACTGGCTCGCATATACCGGGAGTATCAGCGCCTTCTCGATGAGGAAGGACTGCTGGATCACGAGGAGCCCTACTATTTGTTGATGGAAGCCGTGCGCAAGATGGAAGTGGACCTGCCGCAAAGGGTAGCGGCAGAACATTTTCCCGATTTGTCGGTGTTGCAGGAGCAATTGCTGGTACAACTGGTGACGGCCGGGGTTGAAGTCTCTTTGCATTTGGCATGGGATGAAGAGCGCCCCCGCCTGTTCCAGGAAACAGAGCAATTGATCAACCGCTTGCGTGGTCGCGGGTTTGTCTCCCGGAAGCTGACTTCTTCTCCCAGTGGAAAAGAGAAAAAAGAAACATTGCGACACCTCACGCGTTGGGTGTTTCATCCCGATGCGCCTTCCTGTCCGGCGGACGATTCGATTGAAGTGATTGCTGCTCCGGGAATTCGCCGAGAAGTGGAAGAGGTGGTGGCCCGCATTCAAGCTTGGCGGCGGCTGAGCCGTGCCCCGATATCGGAAGCGGCGATCATTTGTCCGGATTTGGATATCTATCGTCACGACCTTTTCTCCGTTTTACGGGAAGCGGGCATCCCATGCGAACGGGAGGAAAGAAAGCGATTATCCCGGCATCCGTTGATGCGTACCTTGCTGCATGGGCTGTCCGTCCGTGCGGGCAATGAATCCCTGCGTCCGGCGCTGATGGAAAGCTCTTGGCTTCCGTTGGGAGAACCCGAACAACGGGGAGCCCTCATCCGCGGGTATCGCCTGCTGGGGCAGCCTCGTTCCTCGGAAGCCCTGGAACGCCGGTTGTCCCGTATAGAACAGGATGCTTTTCGCAAACAGATGGAATCGGAAGGTGTCCCATGGGAGCTGCTCACCCGATTGCGCACCCTTTATCGTTGGGTGGAGGCGATCCCTTTTCGCAGCACCTGGCAGGAATGGAGGGACTGGTTCCGGGATTGGGCCCATGTGTTGCGCCGTCCATCTGCCTGGCGGGAAATGGCCCGGGATGCCCGGATGTTTTCCTTGTTGGCGGAGGAGATGAGCGTTTGGGAACAGATCAAGCAGATTTTGGACGAATGGGAGCCGCTGTTCGCATCCAGCCGTTGGGGAGAGACAGAGGCGGACTTAACGGATTTTGCCGCCGCTTTGGAACGGGCCGCGGAGCGGAAAGAGGTGAAAATGAATCCCGGGCGCAAAGGCGGCATTCGGATTTTGGAGCCCAACCAAGTGCGGGGGGAACGATTCCGTGCGGTATTTGTGCTGGGATGTGCGGAAGGGGTTTGGCCCCGTCCCATTCGTGAGGACTGGCTGGTTTCGGATGAGGAACGGCAGCGCCTTCGGAAAGAAGGGGTGCGATTGGCCTTGTCCAAAGAGCAGCGGGCGCATCAGATCACTCCTTTTTTCCAAACGCTTGTCGCCGCCAAGGAACGCCTGGTTCTTTCTTATCCCGCTGTGTCGGAAGAAGGGAACCGCCGTTTGCCTTCTCCCTATCTGGAAGAGCTGAAACAAGTGTTTTTACCGGGAACTTTGATTGTCTCAGAGCGAGCAGTGTCCGATGTCTTACCTCCCAGGTGGGAAGATTGTCCTTCCTGGTCCCGGAAAACGGAGTGGGCCGTCGCCACCTTGCATAAACCACAGACAAAGTCTAACAGCCCCGAGGAACGGGAGAGAGCCGATGCCCATCTTGCAGAGTGGTTCCGGCAGAATCCAGAGGGAGCCCGATATCTCGCCGCAAGGGTGGAAGCGGAGAGGCAACGTTGGTACGGGAAGGCCGGAAAGTTCGATGGTGTGTTGAGCCTGGCGGTGATGGACGACTGGCGGGAACGCTTTCGTAGCCAGGTGTGGAGTGCTACTCAGTTAAATGAATTGATGCAGTGCCGCTTTCATTTTTTTGCCGGTCGCATGTTGCAGGCGTTGCCCCGAAAGGATGCCGATGAGGAAATGACCGCGTTGGAACGGGGAGAATTCATGCACCGGGTGCTGACCCGTTTTTGGAAATTTCACCGGGAAACACCTCTGCACAAGATCCAGCCGGAAGATGCTCGTGATCGGATGTTGGCCGTGCTGGACAGCGTCTGGCAGGAATGGATGACGGTACGGGGTGCTGTCGATTCCTTGGTTCTGCGAGTGGAGAAAGCGCGCCTACGGCAAAAGCTGTTGACGATGCTGGAACATGAGCAGATGTGGCGGAAAAAGGGAGACCACCGACTGCGGCCCCGCCATTTGGAGTTTTCTTTTGGCATGCAGGTGGATTCCACCCTGGTGCAATCCGGGGAGGTGGATGGGGCGTCCACCTCGTCTCCGGCACAGATCCCCCTGTCCGAGACTCGTACCATCCGGCTGAGGGGAAAGGTGGACCGGATCGATGTGAATGATGAGGGAGAGTATGTGATTTACGATTACAAATCCGGATCGGCACCCCTGACGGCAGATGTGCATGGGGGAGCCCATCTGCAGCTGCCGCTGTATATGTGGGCTTTGCAAGAATCCTTCGGTTTTCAGCCGGATCGGGCATTGGGGGCGGCCTTTTATACACCGGGAAAGCGAAAAGGAGGCAATCCGCCCACAGACAACCGCAACCAAGGGTTGTGGCGCAAAGCACATGCGGACAAAGCGGGAATCAGCGCTCGGGCCGGCAGTCTCTTGGAGGAAGGGGATTGGGTTCGTGTGCAGGAGGAGATCCGCAACAGCCTGTCCCGGCAGCTCGACTGGATCGAAGCAGGCAACTTTGCCGTTGACCCTGCCCGGGGCTGTCCCGCCTACTGTCCCCATCAACATGTGTGCCGCATCGATACCCGCCGCTCAGGCAAAGGGAGCCCGGATGAGGAAGGTGATCAACCATGACGACGGACAAGCTTCTGCTGACCCCGGCGCAACAGGAAGCGGTGGACTCTCTGGATACGGACTGCATCGTGACGGCCGGTGCGGGTTCCGGCAAAACCCGGGTACTGGTGGAACGCTTTCTTCTTATTTTGTCCCGCCATCTGGATGAAGAAGATATTTGGGAGCGGGTGGTGGCCATCACTTTTACCGAAAAAGCCGCCGCTGAGATGAAAGAGCGGATACGAAGCGGGGTCACAGCGCGCTGGCAGACAGCCAAAGAGTCGGGCAAAGAGAGGGAGGCCGGCGCGTGGCATCGTTTGCTGACAGAGATGGAACAGGCGCGAATCACAACCATTCATGCTTTTTGTGCCCGTTTATTGCGGGAATATCCGGTGGAGGCGGGATTGGACCCCGGTTTCCGGGTGTTGGATGAGGCAGAGGGAACGGTGTTGTTACGTGAAGCCATTCAGCAAGCACTCAACCGCTCCTTCGCCCGGCTGCCGCAACAGGAGAACGGCACTTCACCCGTGGAACGCACGTGGATGCGCTGGGGAATCGACAAGACGGTGGAACAGATCGCGGGGGTGTACCGGGCGATGCTCAACCAAGGACTCAACCCCCAGCGTCTGTCGGAGGCTACACTGGATCATCTGCAGAAAACTCGGCAACAGTTGCAGGAAAAGGTCCGGACGGGTCTCCTGGATGTGCTGGCGGCAGGAGATCGGCTGATGCAGGTGGAAGGCGGCAAAAAAGCGCAGGCCTTTCAAAAAGCGTGGCCGTCCCTGGCCGCGTCCCTGAAACAAGGATCGCAACCGGAAGAGTGGCTTCCCGCTTTGCGGGAAGCGGAGGCACTGTTGAAGGGAAACTGGGGCAAGAAGGAGGAAGTAACCCTGCCCCGGGACCGGATGAGGACGGCTGCCGCCGCCTGGAGCGAAGTGTTGGAAGGGTGGATGACGCTGCCTGAAGAGCGGGAGTTAGTGGATTGGTTGCTGTCTTTGCTGGCGGACGTGGATGAAAGGTACCGCCAAGCGAAGGAAAAACGGCATGCCGTTGATTTTGACGAGATGCAGATACGGTCGGTTCAGTTATTTCGCACACATCCCCGGGTCTACCGAAAAGAACGGGACCGGATTGCTTATCTGATGGTAGACGAGTTTCAAGATACCAACCAAGCGCAAAAGCAGCTGGTCGATCTGCTTTCCTTGGGAGCGGACGGTCAACCCCAGCCGGGCAAGCTGTTTGTAGTCGGGGATCCGAAACAATCCATCTATCGGTTTCGAGGATCGGATGTCGAGGTGTTCAGCGCCACCCGGAGGGATATCCAAGCCCGGGGAGGAAAAGAAGTGGCGCTGGTGGACAACTTCCGCTCCGATCCGGCCGTGATTGCCTTTGTCAATGGTCTGTTTGAAAAGTTAATGTCCAGTGATCCCGAAGAGGTAAACCATTACCGCCCGGCCCTTGCCAAACGTTCATCCGCCAAAGGGCCGCGGGTGGAGTGGATTTGTTTGCCTGATCGGGAGGATTGTCCCGAGGGACGGGAAGTGCGGGATGTGGAGGCGGACGAGATTGCCCGCCGGATCGGCCAGTTTATCCACGAAGGGAGAAAGCCGGGGGAGATCGCTGTTCTTTTTCAAACCATGAAGCATGTGAAACGATATGAGGAAGCGTTGCTGCTTCGAGGAATTCCCTTTTATGTGGTAAAAGGGCGTGGATTTTACGAGCGGCAGGAAGTACAGGATGTGCTTCATTTTCTGCGTTATGCGGCGGATATGTCAGACCGGCTTTCCTTGGTGGGTGTACTGCGCTCTCCCTTTTGCGGCCTTTCGGACGAAACCCTTTGGTTACTCTCCCGCAGGGAGCAGTGGGAGTCCGACCCGGACAGCTGGCTGCGGACAGAAGGACTGCCGGAGGAGGAGCGGCTCAAGCTGCGCCAGTTTCTCCGCGTGTTACATGGGGTTCGCCGACGGGCAGGAAGGGTAGCGGTTGCCGAACTCATGGAGTGTTTGTTGGAGGAATCGGGTTACCGCCAAGTTTTATGGAGTACTCCCTTTGGAAAACAGGCGGTGGCCAACCTGGAAAAGCTGGTTCAGGTGGCCCGGGGTTGGGAGGAAGGAGCAGATCCTTCCTTGAACAGCTTTTTGCGTAAAGTAGAGGAATGGGCGGCAGCGGGTCATCCGGAAACAGAAGCCCAGGTGGAAGAGGCGAATGGTAACAGCGTCAGGCTGATGACGATTCACCAGTCCAAAGGATTGGAATTTCCGGTGGTATTTGTCCCCGACTTGTCCCGTCGGCAGCCGGTGAAGGTGCCGGATGTGCTGCTCGACCCGGACCAAGGGTTGGCGATCACGTTAACCGATGAATGGGGGGAACGCCGGGAAAGCTTTCGCTGGAAGCAGAGGGCGGAAGAGGAGCGCAAGCGGGAGCGGGAAGAATCGGTGCGCCTCTTTTATGTGGCGGTTACCCGAGCGGAAGACCGCTTGATTCTGAGCGGAACGCCGGAAGAACACAAAGGGTTCGCCAAAGGGGAACCCATCCTGTCGGGAGACACTTGGAGCAAATGGTTGAACGGTGCATTCGGGGAGATCGGAAACAGCCGGGAACGATGGGAGCCGATAACCGGTGTGCATATCCAGTTGCGGAAATGGGAGGAAGCGGGGGAGCCATTGCCCGTTCAGCTGCGGTCGGAACCAGCGGAAGCAGATCTCTTGTCCCGGGTCCCCATGGCCGATCCTATTCAGGGGCTGTGTTTGGAAACCCGGGGATACGGGGAAGCTGATCTGTTTCCGGTCAGTGTGACCGATGTAACCCGATTGGCAAACTGCCCCCGCCGCTATTTTTATGAACGGATGTGGCAGCTGCCGCAAGTGGGAGAAGGATGGGACGAACCAAGCGGGTCTGTTGAGGGTTCGCATGAAGCCCGTGAGCTGACCCCTCAAATCAAAGGGGAGGTGGTCCACCGGGTGTTGGAGTGGTGTAAAGGGGATGAAACGGCAGATGACGTGGCGCCATTGATCCGGGAGGCACTGGCGGAAATGAATGCAGACCCGTCCTCTCCGGCAGCGGTGGAGGAAGTGCAGAAGCTGGTTCAGGTATACCTCGCCAGTGAATATCACGGTACCGGTTACGAGTCGGTGCGGAAGGAAGCCCGTTTTTTGCAGCCGATGGCAGGATTGAAGCTGGAAGGGATCATCGACCGTTTGCATCGGGGCCCGGATGGAGAATGGGAACTGGTCGATTACAAGACGAACGGAATTTCCGCGGAAGAAGTGGAAGAAACGGCGGAGGAGTACCTTCCTCAGATCCAACTGTATGTGTTGGCTGCAAAGGAGGCGTGGAACCTTTCCGTTCGGCGCGCGGTCCTGTATTTTCTCCAACCGGACCGGCAAAAGCGGTGGGAAGTGAATCCACCATGGTTGCACCAAGCGCAGGCCACACTCCATACCGTTTCCCGCATGCTGCGGCAGGAAGAAAAGCCGGAAGCGTTCCCCCCGCGTCCGGGCATACGTTGTCAGTATTGTGCGTATCGGTTTCTGTGTGAAGAAGGGGAACAGGTGTAAGGGGAGTCCGACGTTGAATCTCTTCACACACCGCCTTCTTTCCAAGGTATAATACAGCTAGGCAGCACGGGGAAGCTTTACTGGCTGTGCAAGAGATGGAATCCTCCTGCACAGATGACGACGCTTTGGGCCAGTACCGCCGTTTATGGAAATAAAAGGTTGTCACCGTGCCGGGATCCTAATGCGTTGCATGTGTTAGGAAATGCGACGCCAAAAAACAAGGGGCGGTCCCTCCTTTTTGGCGGGAGGGACTTTTTGCAATGAAGGGAATGGGAGTGAAGAAATTCATCGATGGATAACAAACGGGATGTGCATCCGAACTCCGGCTGGACCGATAGATGGAAGGGCTGGATACGAAAGCCCTGGTTTCGGCGAACCTTATGGGGAGCGGGAGCAGCGTTGCTGCTGTTTGTCCTGGTGCTGAACGTGGCGATCTGGTCGATGGATGTCAGCGCACTGGATAAAGCGACGCCGCAACCCACCCTGATCTATGACCGGTACGGCAAGGTTGCCAGCAAGATTTCCGCTTCCCAATCCGAGGGAGTGAAAATCAATCAAGTTCCCAAGCATGTGATTCAGGCAGTGGTCGCCATTGAGGACCAACGGTTTTATCATCATTCCGGCGTCGATTATGTGGGAACCCTGCGCGCTGCCGTGACCAACCTGCAAGCAGGCAGCGTGGTTCAGGGAGGGAGTACGCTGACGCAACAGTTGGCGAAAAATGTGTTTTTGACCCATGACCGCACGTACAAGCGGAAGATCAAGGAATTCTTATATGCCAAGAAAATCGAGCGCACTTATTCCAAAGATCAGATCATGGAACATTATCTGAATACCATTTATTTCGGTGAAGGTGCCTGGGGCGTGCAAAAAGCGGCCCAAACCTATTTCGGCAAGGATGCAAAAGATTTGAACCTGGGGGAAGCCGCGACGCTGGCTGGGATGATCAAGGCTCCGTCATCCCTGTCCCCCTTTAAACACTTTAACAAGGCGATGGAACGACGGAACGTCGTCCTTGATAAAATGGAGGAGCAAGGGTTTATCTCTTCCCAGGAGCTGGCCCGGGCGAAAAGCGCGGATGTTGTCTTGCAAGGCAAGAAACTGGACGAATACAAAGGGAGATATCCTTCTTATGTAGATGCGATTATCCAGGAAGCGATCGATCGGTACAACCTGACCGAAAACGAGGTGCTGAGCGGCGGGCTGAGGATCTATACGGAACTGGACCCGCGCATGCAAGAGTCTGCTGAACGGGTGTATCGCAATCCCGCCTATTTCCCGCAAAGTCCGGATGATCAGCTGGTCCAGAGCGGCACCGTGTTGCTGGATCCTACCACCGGGGGAATTCGGGCGCTCGTCGGCGGGCGTGGAGAGCATGTGTTCCGCGGTTTCAACCATGCCACCCAGTTGAAACGGCAGCCCGGATCCACGATGAAGCCGCTCTCCGTTTACACGCCTGCTTTGGAAAAAGGGTATACGATCGCCAGCCGGCTGAAGGACGAACCGATGAGTTTCAGGGATTACCGTCCGACCAATTATGATGGACGGTACCGGGGAGAAGTGACCATGTATGAAGCCGTCATCCATTCGGCCAACATACCGGCGGTCTGGCTGTTGGACCGGATCGGGGTGGAACAAGGGGCCAATGCGGTGGAGCGTTTCGGCATCCCGCTGAAACAGGAAGACAAGAGTCTCGGATTGGCTCTCGGCGGCATGAATCAGGGAACATCCCCGCTGCACATGGCCCAGGCATATTCCGTGTTCCCCAACAATGGGGTAATGGCGGATGCCCATACCATCAAGCGGATCGAAAACGTTGACGGGGAAAACATGGGCAAATGGTACAAGAAATCCATCCGCGTCACCTCCCGCAAAGTAGCACAACACATTACCTATATGCTGCGGGGAGTGGTGCAGGAGGGAACAGGACGGCAGGCCCAACTGCCGGGTCGTCCCACAGCCGGCAAAACGGGAACCACTCAAGTGCCCGGACAGGCCAGCGGAGCCAAAGATAACTGGTTTGTCGGCTATACGCCGCAGCTGGTCGGAGCAGTCTGGCTCGGCTATGACAAGACGGATGCCCGCCACTACCTGACTACGTCCAGCGGATCGACGGCAGGGCCGATCTTCCGGGAGATCATGTCGGAAGCGTTGAAAGGACAGCCTGTGAAGGCTTTCGATCTATCAATGGTCAAGTACAAAAAGCCGCCCAAAGTGGAAGAGGAGAAGAAAAAGGAAAAGGAACCCGACAAGCTGCGCAAAGAACTGAAGAAGGAATGGAACAAACGGAAGAAGCAACTGGAAGACGCGCTCAAAAAGAAAGCGAAAGAATGGCGGGAAAAGCTGGAACAGTGGTAGTGGCAAAAAACGAGACAAAAAAGCGGCACATAACACGACCTGAGTACGACCAAGGCGTGACGTGTGCCCCTGTGGGTACTTGCGCTTTTGAGTGCATCCCACATGGTACCGCGTCTCGTTGACTCACTGGATGGACAGAATCGCTTTTAGCGACGTCGGAATGGCGCGACGGATAGAAGAGCTTTTTGCTGTGTATAAGAGATTGTGGTGTCAAAAGGGTTCTGGATCATTTTCCGCTTGACTTCAAAGATGTGCAGAAGAACGTGGTATACTATGAGCATCATGATATAATGAAAGGAGGAGAATATCATGTCCCAGTTTTTTACCGAATTACTGGCCGGATTCGCCCGCATCGTCGTATCTGGCTTTGTTCTGTGGATGGTGTTGGTGGTCGGCTTGTTGTTCAAGGAATTGTTCAGCCCTGGAGATGTCAACCTGCGCTCTTATCTCCTCCGGGTCTGGTCCTTGTTTTTGAATTCCTTTGAGATGGCTTCATACGGTTGGGTACTCTGGTCATTTTACCGATTAAACAGCACGGATGCGGATTTGCAATACGGTATCTCCTTAACGTTGTCGATTATCGCCTCGGTATATTTCCTCTATTTACGAGTGACGGGAAAAATGCTCCTCAAGCATCGTGCTTGAGATGAGGCACAGCCAAAAACCCCCGGTAAAACCCCCGGGGGTTTTTGCTATGCCCCTTTACTTCGCCCCTGGATTACGAGATAATATAGGGAAAAATTTCGTTGAGAAATTAAGCAAAGTGGTGGAGTGTGACGATGCCGATAGAACGATTGATGGAAAAAGTAAGCCGGTATTTGAAAGAGGAAGAGTTGCCGGCCATTGAAAAAGCGTATCTCTTCGCCGAAGAGGCGCATCGCGGGCAAACCCGCAAATCTGGGGAACCTTATATCGTGCATCCGGTGGAAGTGGCGGAAATCCTGGCGGATCTCAAGATGGATGCCACGACACTGACTGCCGCCATTTTGCATGACGTGGTGGAGGATACCGGGGTCACCTTGGAGATGCTGGAGGCGGAATTTGGTGAGACCGTGGCCCAGATTGTGGACGGCTTGACCAAATTGAAAAAACATATGAAATACAAGTCGACGGCAGAACATCAGGCGGAAAATCACCGCAAGATGTTTGTGGCCATGGCTCAGGATATCCGGGTGATTTTGATTAAACTGGCGGACCGCCTGCACAACATGCGGACCCTCAAATACTTGCCGGAAACGAAGCGTCGCCGCATCGCCAAGGAAACCCTGGAGATTTTCGCCCCGCTGGCACATCGGCTGGGAATTTCCACGATCAAGTGGGAACTGGAAGATATCGCTCTCCGTCATCTGAATCCACAGCAATATTACCGGATCGTCAATCTTATGAAGAAAAAGCGGGCGGAGCGGGAACAGTACCTGGATGAGGTCATTGCGACCCTGCGCGAGCGGTTGGAGAAGATGGGGCTGAATGCAGATATCTCCGGTCGACCCAAGCACATTTACAGCATTTATCGCAAAATGGTCAAAGATCACAAACAGTTCAATGAGATCTACGACCTGTTGGCGGTTCGGGTGATTGTTGATACGATTCGGGATTGTTATGCGGTGCTCGGCATCATTCATACGATTTGGAAGCCGATGCCTGGCCGTTTTAAAGACTATATCGCCATGCCCAAGGCCAACATGTACCAATCCCTTCACACGACGGTGATTGGTCCCAAAGGCGAACCGATTGAAGTACAAATCCGCACCACGGAGATGCACCGGACGGCGGAATACGGTATCGCCGCTCATTGGGCGTATAAAGAAGGTTCCCAAGTGGAAGGGAGCTTCAATGATAAACTGAAGTGGTTCCGCGAAATTCTGGAATTGCAGCAAGAGAGCAACAATGCCCAGGAATTCGTGGAAAACTTGAAGATGGACTGGTTTTCCGACTCGGTGTTCGTCTTTACCCCCAAGGGGGATGTGCTGGAGCTGCCGTCAGGCTCTGTTCCCCTGGATTTTGCCTACCGGATTCACACGGAAGTGGGAAACCGTTGTATCGGAGCCAAAGTGAACAACAAAATCGTCCCGTTGGATCACAAATTGAAAACCGGGGATATCGTAGAAATTTTGACATCCAAACACAGCTACGGGCCCAGTCGGGACTGGTTGAAGCTGGTCAAATCCTCCCAAGCCCGGAACAAGATCCGAAACTGGTTTAAAAAAGAGCGGCGAGAGGAAAGTGTGGCCAAAGGCCGGGAAATGATCGAAGCGGCGTTGAAAAAGCAGGATTTCGATGCCGGGGCGATTCTGGGCAGCGACCGGGTAAAAGAGGTGGCCGAGAAGTTCAATTTCCCCGATGAGACGGATATGTACGCTGCTGTAGGGTATGGGGGCCTCTCCGCCACGCAGGTGGTAAACCGGCTGACGGATGGACTGCGCGCCGAAGAAGAGCAGCCCTTGGTGCTGCCGGATGTCAAAGCGATTCCCCAGCGCCGGAAACGGGTGGGGCACGGAGTGCGCGTCAAAGGTGTGGATAACCTGCTGGTTCGCTTGTCCCGGTGCTGCAACCCCGTGCCGGGTGACGAGATCAAAGGGTTTGTCACCCAGGGACGAGGGGTTTCCGTTCACCGGGCCGATTGCCCCAATCTCAAATCCGTTGAGGAAGAGCGGATGGTGCCCGTGGAATGGGAAGGCATCGGAGATCAGTTGTACAATGTGGACATCGAGATCTCCGGGCTGGATCGCAACGGCTTGCTGAACGAGGTGTTGCAAGCGGTCTCGGAAACGCGGGTTAACCTGGTCGCTGTCAGCGGGAAAGCCGATCGGCGCGGCATGGCCAAGATTAACATGACGATCTCCATCCGCAACCTCAGCCACCTGCAATCGGTGGTAGAGAAAGTAAAAACCGTACGCGATATTTACAGCGTGCGCCGCATCATGCAATAGGAGAGGAGGGAGAGGTTTGCGCATCGTTTTGCAACGGGCAAAAGAGGCCAGCGTGACAGTAGACGGGCAAGTTACCGGGGCCATTCAACAGGGTCTCGTCTGTCTGGTAGGCTTCACCGAAGGAGACAGCGAAGCGGATATCCGCTATCTGGCGGACAAGCTGGTTCATTTGCGGATTTTTGAAGATGAGAACGGCAAAATGAACCATTCCCTCAAGGACGTGGGGGGCGGGGTATTGTCCGTTTCCCAGTTCACTCTTTACGGCGACTGCAGGAAGGGGCGCCGGCCCAATTTCATGGCAGCGGCCCGGCCGGAAGAGGCGGAGCGGCTGTATGATCGGTTCAACGAAGAGCTCCGTTCCTTGGGAGTGCCGGTGGAAACCGGGATCTTCGGTGCGATGATGGATGTCCAGCTGACCAATGACGGTCCGGTTACCCTGATACTGGAAAGCAAAAACGGAAAAGGCTGCTGATGAGAAGAGCGGACGGCCTTCGCCAGGGAACTTTCGGGACCCTAGGTTTGGCAACCGCCTGTGCTATAATAACGTGAGACAATGGAGCAATTTTGCTCGATAAGGAGGACGTATCGGATATGACAATCAAACAACAGTCCTTGGATCAACTGGCCGTCAATACGATTCGCATGCTGTCGATTGACGGTGTGGAAAAGGCCAACTCGGGACACCCGGGAATGCCCATGGGCGCTGCGCCGATGGCGTATGTCCTGTGGTCCCGTTTCTTGAACCACAATCCGGCCAATCCGAAGTGGTTCAACCGGGACCGCTTTGTCCTTTCAGCAGGGCACGGTTCGATGTTGCTGTACAGCTTGCTTCATCTTTCCGGTTATGATCTGTCTATGGACGAACTGAAAAATTTCCGGCAATGGGGAAGCAAAACCCCGGGACACCCGGAATACGGACATACCCCCGGTGTGGAAGCGACCACTGGTCCGTTGGGACAAGGGATCTCCACCGCTGTGGGGATGGCGATGGCGGAACGCCATTTGGCTGCCAAATACAACAAGAAGGACTTCCCGCTCATCGACCACTACACATACACCATCTGCAGTGACGGTGACCTGATGGAAGGGGTAGCCGCAGAGGCGGCGTCTTTGGCCGGTCATTTGCGGTTGGGCAAACTGATCGCGCTGTATGATTCCAATGATATCTCCTTGGACGGAGAGCTCGCTCAAGCGTTTACGGAAGATGTGCAGAAGCGCTTTGAAGCTTACGGCTGGCAAGTACTCCGGGTGGAAGACGAGAACGACCTGGATGCCATCGAAGCGGCCATTAAAGAGGCTCAGACCGACACCGAGCGTCCGACCCTGATTGAAGTGAAGACCACGATCGGCTTCGGCAGCCCCAACCTGGCAGGCACGCACAAAGTGCACGGTGCTCCTATGGGGCCCGAGGAAGCGGCAGCGGTGCGGAAAGCCCTCGGCTGGGAGTGGGACGAACCTTTCTATGTCCCGGAAGAGGTACGGGCACACTTCCGACAGTTGAAAGCCCAGGGAGCCGATGCGGAAAAAGCCTGGAACGAGCTGTTTGACCGTTACAAACAGGAATATCCGGAGCAAGGTCGTGAATTGGAGACGGCCATCCATGGCGAGCTTCCCGAGGGCTGGGATGCCGATATGCCCGTTTTCCAACCGGGGGAGAAGAAGATCGCTACCCGGGCGGCTTCCGGTGAAGCGTTGAACTACTTTGCCAAGACCGTGCCGTCGCTTTTCGGCGGTTCCGCCGACCTGGCTTCTTCCAATAAGACGGAGCTCAAGGGAGAAGGCGTCTTCCACGCAGAGGACTACTCCGGCCGAAATGTCTGGTTTGGTGTACGGGAGCATGCCATGGGTGCCGCATTGAACGGGATGATGCTGCACGGCGGTCTGAAAGCATTTGGTGCCACCTTCCTGGTGTTCTCGGATTATCTCCGTCCTTCGATCCGGCTGGCGGCACTGTCCGGGTTGCCTGTAACCTATGTCTTTACCCACGACAGCATCTCTGTCGGTGAAGACGGTCCGACGCACGAGCCGGTGGAACAGCTTCCGTCGTTGCGCTTGATCCCGAATCTGAATGTGTTCCGTCCGGCGGATGCCAACGAAACGGTGGCAGCTTACCGTTATGCGCTGGGACAAAAGGATAAGCCTTCAGTCATGGTGCTGAGCCGTCAAGGCTTGCCGGTGCTGGAGGGCACCGCCGAACGGGCCAAAGAAGCCGTGGCGAAAGGCGGTTATGTCCTGTCCGATGCGGAAAACGGACATCCGGATGTGATCCTGATCGCTACCGGTTCCGAGGTGAGCCTTGCTATGGAAGCCCAGCAACAGTTGAAAGCCAATGGCATCAACGTCCGGGTGGTCAGCATGCCGTGTCGGGAACTGTTTGACGCGCAATCCGATGATTACAAGGAAAGTGTCCTTCCGTCCCAGGTAAAAGCACGGGTGGCCATCGAGGCGGCGTACCCTTCCGGATGGGAAAAATATGTAGGTGACCAGGGTGCCGTCATCGGAGTGGACACCTTCGGTGCCTCTGCCCCCGGCAACTTGGTCATGGAGAAATACGGCTTCAACGTGGACAATGTGATTCAACACGTAAAAACGGTGTTGGGTCGGTCATAAGGAAAGCAATCAAATACCCGGTTCCGGAACACCCGGACCGGGTATTTGTCATTGGAGGGCATTCGTATTCTAAATCGGTACTTCCAGCAAGTATGCGCTTCTGCTCCCCATCTGCAAAAGAGGGGAACAAGCCATGACAAGTTTCCGAAAAGAACGAAAATCCCTTTCGTTGGTACGGGATAACGATGTATGCTTCTCGTGACGGGAATACGGTGTCAGTAAGTGATTTGAAAGGAGCGGAGATCGTTCCGCGGTGTCTTGGACTGGGTGGAGATACGGGTCACTTTGGACAAAGGACTCCCTTTGCGTACACCTTTGATAAACTTGTTCATCGCTTCTGTCGGTCCTTGGGCATCGATTTCCACCGTTCCGTCTGACCGGTTTCGTACCCATCCGACAATGCCGCGTCGGGCGGCCAACTGCTGGGTGTGCCTGCGAAACCCGACACCTTGAACTTTTCCGTGAACAATCATATGCACTCGCTGCATTGCTGTCACTCCCATCTCACGATTCCTGAACATATGGGATATACGGTCTCAAAAACCCTCTTCCCTCCAGATCAAAGAAATGAAACAGCCAATCTTGGATCGTTGGACGATAAAGGAGTGATCCATTGGATAACGGACTGCTTCTGCAATGGATTATGGAGTATGGATATCTGGCCCTGTTTTTTTGCTTGTGGCTAGGCATCGTCGGCTTGCCCCTCCCCGATGAAGGGATTGTTATGACAGGGGGAGCGGTGTCGGCTGCAGGGATTCTGCAACCGGTCGGCTCTTTCGCCGTCACGTATCTGGGGGTCATCTCTGGACTGAGCCTCGGGTATGTGTTGGGGTTGCGTGTAGGGGCACCGGTATTGGACTCTTTTGAACGGAAGCCAAAATGGCGCAAAGCCATTCGTCAGTCGCAGGAGTTGGTTGCCAAGTACGGCCCCTACTCGTTGTGCATCAGTTATTTTTTTCCGGTACTGCGCCATGTGGTGCCTTATCTGGTGGGGATGAACCGGATGCCTTTCCGTCAATATGCCCTATTATCTTATAGTACGGGTTTTATATGGACACTCCTCTTTTTTTCCGCCGGCATGATATTCAAGAACGCGATCGACTGGATTCAACATGCGCTGGATCAGTATACACCGTATCTCTTGGCAGGTACAGGTTTTATCGTGTTGGTTGGCGTGTTGTTCAGCAAGGTACGGGGGGCACGCCGGAAGGAGGAACATGTGAAACATTGAGACTCCACAGGCATGAAGGCGTGGGACTCTTGGGTAGTTAGCGTCCTCCATTATTTCTGCTTCGGACAACTCCCAAGTTCAGGGCTGTCTCATTAACCCATCCTATGCAGTTAGAAATGTACCCGCCTGGGCGGCGTAGGCTTTCAGTCGGCGCTTTCTGTAAAAGAACGTTTTCCGTATCAGAACCTCGTACATGTATGAAACTCCTTTTTCCGCGGGCAGGATAGTGCTATCGATAAGAAACGGTGGTGATATCCGTGCGCCGAGCCGAAAAGGAACGGAAAGCAGCTGTGCAACAAACGCTCCATCTGTCGGTGGACTTTCAGGATGATCAGGAGCAAGACACGGGGGTCGGAACCAGCAGGGTGCCGATTTATGTCCGGCATTGGTTAGAGGGGCTGGACCCGTCGGATTTCCTGTAACAACCGCATTGATTTCAGGCGAAGACTGGGCTAGACTGGTGAGAGAAAATCTGAGGAGTTTAACGTCAAAGGAGGAACGCACACCTTGAATGGCTAGGTGTTGCGGTAATCGATGAAACAATTGCGGGTAACCGGGGTCGACCCGTCCTTTTATCGGGATATAGAACTGATTGCTTCATTGTTTTTTTCCAAAGTAAACGTGAGTGAAAACCAGGAAACGGCAGATCTGTGGCTCCATTTTTCCGTGGAGGAAGGTCATCCGATCCGGGTGTCGGTGACGCTGAGCGATCCGGGGCGGGACCAGGCATGGCACGGTTCTCATGTACGGGAAGCTGAAGCGGGAGAGACGGGCAAAGCTTACCGGAAACGGGTGAAGCAAGCGATCAGCCACGCCTTGCTGCAAGTATTGGAAGAAGCGACAGGCATCCGGCAGCCATGGGGGATCTTGACGGGAGTGCGCCCTACTAAGCTGCTGCACATGATGTTGCAAAAAGGTTACACCATGGACGAAGCCGCGGCGATTCTGCGCAAGGATTATCTGTTGGAGCCGGAGAAAATCGCTATTTTGCAGGAGATTGTCCATCGGCAAACCACGGTGCTGCCGGATTTATACGAGCTGGATCGAGAAGTCAGCCTGTATGTCGGTATTCCCTTTTGTCCGACCAAGTGCGCCTATTGTACATTTCCCGCCTATGCCATACAGGGGCGCAACGGCTCGGTAGAAGAATTTTTGTCCGGACTTCACGAGGAAGTGGAAGCGGTCGGGGATTGGTTGAAACGAAACCAACTTCCGGTCACGACGATTTACTTCGGCGGAGGAACTCCGACCTCCATCACTGCAAATCAGATGGATGAGCTCTTTCGCAAAATGAAGGCGTCGATTCCCGGTTTTGAGGAGGTGCGGGAGTTGACGGTGGAAGCCGGGCGTCCCGATACCCTGAATGAAGAGAAGCTGGATCTCCTCAAGCGCTGGAAAGTGGACCGCATCAGTATCAATCCGCAAAGCTTTGAAGAAAACACCCTGAAGCTGATCGGACGTCACCACACCGTGAAGGAGACGCTGGAAAAATACCAACTCGCCCGGGAGATGGGTCTGCACAATATCAATATGGACCTGATCATCGGGCTGCCCGGCGAAGGGGTGGAGGAGTTCCGGCAAAACCTCGCCGTGATGCAAGAGCTGCGTCCGGAATCCCTTACCGTCCATACCTTGTCCTTTAAACGGGGTTCGATCATGACTCGGAACAAAGAAAAGTACAAAGTGGCCGAATGGCGGGAAGTGGCAGAGATGGTCCGCCTCGCCCGGGAGTGGACCCGGGAACAAGGTTACGTGCCCTATTATCTCTACCGGCAGAAGAATATTCTCGGGAATCAGGAAAACGTCGGCTATGCGTTTCCTGGGGAAGAAAGCCTCTACAACATCATCATCATGGAAGAGCGGCAGACGATCATCGGCCTAGGCTGCGGTGCCGTCAGCAAAATCATCCCGCCGGGTACCGGAAAAATCCAACGCTGGCCCAACCCAAAAGAACCCCAGGCGTACATCGATACCTACCTCCGCCATATCCACGAAAAGCTGGCGGCGTTGGACGAAGCTTACGGAGTGGGTACGTCTGCTGGAGTATAGCAGGATGGTGCGGGTAATTCCCTCCCGATTCACGACGGTGACGCCATCGACGTCGGTCTTGCGTGTGATGGATATAGCAGGACAAAGCCGATTTTCTCACTGACAAACAGTGGGGAATCGGCTTTTTTATCTGGTTTTTTGGGACAACGATAACAAAATTCTCAGGAAAGAAAGGCTTGGATGCCTTTTTAATGACGATACGATATTGGGGGAAGATATGTCTTGCGGACTAGACCCTATGGTCTGGATATATTACGTTCACAGGAAAGGGTGGTGTTCGTTGTTTTTCTTTTTCAAGCTGCTCATAGAATAAATTTGTGCTGTGTGCAAGGTTGTCATTAATCTCAACCCGGCCCTGTGCCGGTTTTTTTGTGCAAATAAAAGCCCCGCTTTTCCCAGTGCGGAAAGTAGCGGAGCCATTGGTCCATTTGGACCTTTACTTGATAAACCCCAATTCCGGATAGTCGGTGATAATGCCGTCAACGCCGTTGTATACCATTGCTTCGGCAGTCTGTTTGTCCAGAATGGTATAGGGAGTGATCTTCATTCCCAACAAGTGGATATTATCGACAAGATCTTTATCCACCAGCTTGTGGTTGGGGTTGACATAGTCGGCATATGTAGCAAATTCCAGGAGTTGCTGCTTGGAGATCCCGTCCGGATTTTCCGAGAGACTGACCAATACACCGATCGGTACCTGGGGCAACAGGCGGTGGAAAGTTTTCATGGAGTTTTGGTCAAAGGATTGAACGATGATGTTTTTATGGGATTTGTGAAGGTTTCGCTCTTTCAACTCATTGGCCACTTTCTTTTCGATGCCGGGATACAGAGACGGCTGTTTCAACTCGATCAGGATCCCGATTTTTCCCTGGTATTTATCTAACACTTCGTCCAAGGTCGGAATCCGTTCCCCTTTAAACTCGGGTCCGAACCAGCTGCCAGCATCCAGTTGGCGGATCTCTTTCAAGGTGTAGTCCTTCACATTACCGGTTCCGTTGGTGGTCCGGTCCACGGTGGTATCGTGAATGACAACCAGGTGACCGTCTTTGGTCATTTGCACGTCCAGCTCAAAATAATCCGCCTTCATCTCTACGGCTTTGTCAAAAGCAGCCAGGGTGTTTTCCGGTGCGTGTCCCGATGCGCCGCGGTGGGCAATGTTCAAAAAGCTGTCTTCCGCGTGAGCAACAGAAGCATTACCGTCCAATGCCGGGCCGACCGCCAAACCAAACATCAAAACGACAGCCAGCAACATGGGTTTCCAGCGCATGATCATACCCTCTTCCTTTTGTTGTTCAGGTACATTGTAGGGAGAGTGTATAAAGAAGGATTTAAACATAATAAAACCTTTTGTAAATTTTAATACCTAAGTTGAATTAGCTTTCTGCCTGCTAGACTGGAATACCGGCTGTTCCATAGTGAACAGAGGATTCAGGCGTTTTTACTGGAGAAGACACCCACACATATTCTTTGCTAGTTTCGTAGATATAACATAGGAGAACTAATGGAGAACAGGGTGATCGATTTGGTGCGTACTCTCAGATACGTAAGAAGCAAATGGACACAGGCCAATTTGTTAACCAGGCATTCCCCGACAGCAGCACACGTACCGGCGACGCTTCCCTTTTCCGCTGCCAATATGAAACGGTTGCTTTCCCGGTATTCCACGTTGTATGTCAAACCGGATGCCGGTGGACAGGGAATCGGTGTGATTCGTGTGGACCGACGAAAAGGACGCGGGTATCTTGTCCGGACCGCCGGCAAAAGAATGGTTTCCAAAGATAGTAAAGCCCTGTTTCGGGTGTTAAGGAAATCAACCAAACATCGTCGATATGTGATCCAACAGGGGATTCCCAGTGTGACGCTGAAGGGAAACCCTTTTGCTATCCGAGTGCATATCCAGCGTGTTCAGGGAAAATGGGTGATTGGAGGCGTGGCGGGAACAGTGGCTCCCCCAAGGAAGATTGTGACAAACCGTCACCGCGGCGGGACACCGATGGAGATGAACGTGTTGCTGAAGCGGCATTTGGGATACAACAAAAATCAACGTTCTAATATGAAGCAGCAGTTGGAAAAGTTGTCTCGGGAAGCGGCCAGAGCCATGGCTAAAGGGTATCCCCGTATTCGGGAGTATGGGATTGATTTTGGCCTGAATTCCAATGGAAAACTGTGGATCTATGAAGTAAATATCACTCCAGGCATTGCCATCTTTGCATCCCTGCCGAATAAGGGGCAGTATTACCGAATTCTTCGTTTACGGAAACGTTGAAAATAACGACTGTCTTGTATAGAGCGAGATTCATGGAACATAGCTTGATGATCTCATGGGATCCCGTTCACCTATCATAAATACCTCCTCCGGTTACTATCTTCTATTGAATAGACTTGTCGGAGAGGAGATGGAAAGATGCGGATGGTCTGTTCTGCGTGCAGCAAAAGCAGAGCATTTGAATTGATCGGGATGTGCGATTGCGGTGGTGTCTGGATGGTGGAATATGACTTGGATCGCGTAAAAGCGAAAATGACCCGGGAAGTTTTGCAAAGACGACCGGCCTCGATGTGGCGTTATCGGGAATTGCTGCCGGTACAGAACCAACAGGCAGTTGTTTCTCTGGGGGAAGGGTGGACGCCGCTGCTCTCTTTGGATCGATGGGCGAAATCCCTTCCTGTCGGTCAAATCTGGGTGAAGAGAGAAGAACAAAACCCGACAGGCAGTTTCAAAGCTCGGGGATTTTCGGTTGCGGTCTCCTTGCTTCAGGAGCGGAGCATCCGAAAAGCAGCCGTTCCCTCCAATGGCAATGCGGCTTCTGCTTTGGCTGCGTATGCTGCAAGGGCAGGCATCGAGGCATATGTGTTTGTTCCGCAAGATTGCCCAGGGATGTTTGTTCGGGAAGCGGTCAGCTTTGGAGCCTCCACTTGGCTGGTAGATGGATTGATTCATGATGCGGGAAAAATCATTGAAGACGGAAAAAAAGAGCACGGGTGGTTCAATGTTGGAACCGCCAAAGAACCGGGCCGCCTGGAAGGAAAAAAGACCATGGGGCTGGAGATGGCCGAGCAGATGGGATGGCAGTTGCCCGATGTAATTTTGTACCCTACTGGTGGCGGGTCCGGTCTGATCGGCATTTGGAAGGCTTTTCGCGAGCTGAAAGCGTTGGGGCTTGTACAAGGGGAGATGCCGCGATTTGTCAGCGTGCAAGAAGAAGGCTGCACCCCCATTGTAGATGCGGTCAAGAAACAGACAACTCAGGTGATCCCTCCGGCCAATCCGCCAGCTTCTTCGCCGACGGGTGTCAGGGTCCCCCGGCCGCCCGCAGGGGCACTGATCTTATCCATCCTGCGGGAAACCGAAGGGACGGCGGTGGCGGTCACGGCGGAAGAAATCGCCGATGCCCAACGTATATTGGGTGCACATGGCATCTCGGCGTCGCCGGAGGGAGGAGCTGTGGCAGCAGCATTGCTTTGGCTCTGTGACAGCGGCTTTATCCGTTCAGATGACCGGGTGGTGTTGTTTAATACCGCGCATGCATTGAAATACTGGCATTATCCCGCGCCACGAGAGATTTCAGTCATTCGAGAGTATAGAGAAATGGAGTAAACGACTCGGGAAGTCCATTTCTGATCTATAACATCGAGTAAACAGGGACGTCTGTTATTGGACGATCCTGTTTTTTGGATAGCTCTCATGCCAGTCTTTTATCATGGCTTTCGAGTAAAGGACCGGATGGGATGGCGTCTGTTGGCTGACCAAAATGCATAAGGTCCTATCGGAGTCCGTACTTCAAATTCCCGCTTGTGTTGGTGATTCTCCATATAAACGAATAAAAAAACGGCCTTAGGCCGAAGATTGGGAAAAATGAAAACAAAACATTGCAGAAAAACGTGATAAGGAGATGTGCCTAAGTTGCCGTTACCGATACATGAAGTCGATCTGCTGCTTAACCCATTGATTGGAGCAGCACTCTTTCAATACGGAATCTTTCGACTCCTTGATTTCGGAACCGCACACTTGGCAGATAGCCACATGCGTCGTGTTGAATTCCTGTTCCATATCGGAACCCTCCCTGAAGAAGTTACACATATTATACTATAACAGTATACGTTATGTAAACATCTGTGATACAACAAAACCGAAATCGGGCGTCGATTGAAAGCAGGCCGCGAACAAAGGGAAGAGCGGCTTTCAAAAATACCCTCCAAACCTGGACGTCGGATTACACGAGAGAACAGTTATTGGACAACAAAGATAAAAGCTTGACAACGTTTTGTTCTTCCCGTAAAATACATATTCAAACCAAGCTTTTTGGATTGGGAAATGCTTCTCTTTGTTCGGCGATGTACAAAGTAATGGATTATGCATGCCTATGAAGGGAGAGTACCCGTTCACCGGGCAGCCAGAGAGGAGACGCCGTGGCTGCAAGCGTCTCTCTGTCACGATTCGGGGAAAGACACCTGGAGGTTCCGGACCGAAATCCCGTCAAGGAGAGTAGAGCCGGACGTCCGCCGGACGATACCCGGCTTAAAGAGGGAGACGCTGTTTTTCGTACATATCGATCGTCTCCAAACAAGGGTGGCACCACGGGAACCAATCTCTCGTCCCTGACAACACGGTCAGTGGCGGGAGATTTTTTATTGATTCGGAAAAAGACAAAGGAGGCGGGCAGGATGGCTTTTCGGATACCCCGGGGCACAGTGGATCTGATGCCGGGTGAAGTGGAAAAGTGGCAGTATGTGGAAAGTAAGGCGCGGGAGTTGTGTCGCCGTTATCATTTCTCGGAGATTCGCACCCCGATCTTCGAGCACACGGAGCTGTTTCAGCGGGGGGTGGGGGAGACCACCGATATTGTGGAAAAAGAGATGTACACCTTTACGGACCGCGGCGACCGCAGTCTGACGCTTCGTCCGGAAGGGACGGCGGGGGTGGTTCGTTCCTTTGTGGAAAAAAAGGTGTTCGGTCAGCCCCAGCCCACCAAGTGGTATTATATCGGGCCGATGTTTCGCTATGAGCGGCCCCAGGCAGGGCGGCAGCGCCAGTTTCACCAATTCGGCGTCGAAGTGTTCGGGACAGAAGAGCCGGCGATGGATGCGGAGATTATCGATTTGGGTGTTCAGTTTTACCAATCCCTCGGTCTGACGGGCGTGAAGGTGGAGCTGAACAGTGTCGGCTGTCCCCAGTGCCGGCCGGTTCACCGGGAACAACTGGTGAAGTTCCTCACCCCGCGCAAAGACGAACTGTGCAAGGATTGCCAGTCTCGCCTGGACCGAAATCCGATGCGGATTTTGGACTGTAAAAATGAGCGCTGTAAGGAACTGACCCAGGATGCCCCGAAAATGGTGGACTGTCTTTGCGATGAGTGCCGCACGCACTTTGATGCGGTGAAGGAGTACCTGGATGTACTGGGTGTAGACTATGTGCTGAATCCGCGGTTGGTTCGCGGGCTGGATTATTACACCCGGACGGCTTTCGAGTTCACTGTGGAGAGCAAAGGTTCCCAAGCGGGAACTGTCGGCGGCGGCGGCCGCTACAACGGGCTGGTAAAAGAAATCGGCGGGGATGACGTGCCGGGCATTGGTTTTGGTATTGGCATCGAACGAACCCTGCTGGCTTTGGAGGAACAAGAGGTGACCCTTCCTATCGATTATGGGGTGGATTGTTACCTGGTCACGCTGGGGGAAGAGGCCAAGCGTCAATCCGTCACGCTGCTGAAGGCCTTGCGGCAAGCAGGTTGTTCGGCTGAGCGGGATTACCTGGACCGCAAGATGAAAGGGCAGATGAAGGCGGCGGACCGTGCCCAAGCCCGTTATGTGGCGATCTTGGGTGAAAATGAGCTGAAAGCAAACAGCATCGTTGTCAAAGAGTTGGCTACGGGCGAACAAGAAACGATCGCACTGGACCAATTTGTGGATTATGTACGGGAAGGCAGTCGGAAATAGGAGGAGGACAACATGAAAAGCGTATATCGGACCCATCATTGCGGCCAATTGGATAAATCACACGTGGGACAGGAAGTCGTCATTAACGGTTGGGTGCAAAAACGAAGGGACTTGGGTGGCTTGATTTTCTTGGACCTACGGGATCGATCCGGTGTGGTGCAGGTCGTGTTCAACCCGGAAATTTCCGAAGAAGCGGCTCGATTGGCGGACAAGGTACGGAGTCAATATGTGCTGGCGATCCGGGGGGAAGTGATTGAGCGGTCACCGGATACGATCAACCCGAAAATGAAAACCGGGGAAATCGAGGTCCAGGGAAAAGAGCTGGAAGTATTAAACGAATCCAAAACACCGCCCTTCATGATCGAAGATGATGTGGACGTGGACGAAACCGTTCGCCTCAAGTATCGCTACCTCGATCTGCGGCGGCCGGTGATGCAACGGACGCTTCAGCTGCGTCACCAAGCGATGCAGGTGGCCCGCCGGTTCCTGGATCGGAACGGGTTTGTGGAAGTGGAGACGCCTATGCTGACCAAAAGCACCCCGGAAGGGGCACGGGACTATCTGGTGCCGAGCCGGGTGCATCACGGTGAGTTTTATGCGCTGCCCCAGTCGCCGCAAATTTTTAAACAGCTCTTAATGGTGTCTGGGATGGAACGGTATTTCCAGATTGTGCGGTGTTTTCGGGATGAGGACCTGCGTGCAGACCGGCAGCCGGAATTCACCCAGATCGATATTGAAGCTTCCTTCTTGGAACCGGAACAGTTTCTCAGCATGATGGAAGAACTGGTGGCCGAACTGTTCCAGGAAACGATCGGTTTGGACGTACCCCGTCCCTTCCAGCGCTTGACCTATCAAGAAGCGATGGAACGTTACGGCAGTGATAAACCGGACCTGCGCTTCGGCATGGAATTGGTGGATCTCTCGGAAATCGTGAAAGAATCCGGCTTCAAGGTGTTTGCATCCACAGTGTCTGGCGGCGGTAAAGTGAAGGCGATCAACGCCAAAGGAAGTGCCGGCTGGAGCCGCAAGGAAGTAGACCAATGGGGACAAACGGCTCAGGAGCTAGGGGCAAAAGGACTGGCCTGGCTGGCTTTCAAAGAGGAAGGTCTCAAAGGGCCGGTGGCCAAATTCCTGTCCGAAGACGAAGTGGCACAAATCGGACGCGCGATGGATGCGCAAACCGGCGATATGATCCTGTTTGTGGCGGACAAGCCGCAAACGGTCAACGATGTGCTGGGTGAACTGCGCCTGCGCCTGGGTAAATCGCTCAACCTGATTGACGAGAAAGCGTTCCGGTTCGCCTGGATCACAGAATTTCCGTTGCTGACCTATGATGAAGAGGATGGCCGTTACTACGCCAACCATCATCCCTTTACCATGCCGATGGAAGAAGATATTCCGTTGTTGGAGACGGACCCGGGCAAAGTGCGCGCCCAAGCTTACGACATGGTGCTGAACGGGTATGAAATCGGCGGGGGCAGCCAGCGGATTCACCGCCGGGAAGTGCAGGAAGCCATGTTCAAAGCACTCGGCTTCACCATGGAGGAAGCTAGAGAGCAGTTCGGTTTTATGATGGATGCCTTTGAGTACGGTGCTCCGCCCCATGGAGGGATCGCTTTCGGGTTTGACCGGATCGTGATGCTGCTGGCCGGACGGAACAACTTGAGGGATTGCATCGCTTTCCCGAAAACGGCAAGCGCCAGCTGCCTGATGACGGAGGCACCGTCCCCGGTAGATGAAAAACAGCTGGATGAGCTGCATATTCAGGTAAAAGAAAAGCCTTCCCATAAAAAAGAGATTTAGGTGGTTTTGAAGATTGTTTACCGCTTGATATGGAAATCGTTTCTGTGGTACCATAAAAACACTAAAAAGAGCCCTGCGATGTTTGTGATCCACCGGAAGTTTTGAGCCAACACCTTTACAATGGGAGCCTGGCGTCACTTGTGGGCGCAGATGCCCTTCGGGGACCTTGTAAACACAAGTGCAGGGCACCCACCTGCCGAGAGCAGGTTCAAAACTACGGGAGCCACGGCATAATGGGGCTCTTTTCTTTTTGCCGATAAAGGATAAGGAAGCTGTCTATAATAGGAACGAGGAGTCTTTCATGAAAAAGGAGACAGCAAATGAAACTGGGTGTGGACATCGACGGCACCATTAAAAATACACAGAAAGCCGCTGTCCAGGTATACAATGAAGAACTGGGACGCAAAGTGAAACAAGAAGATGTCACCGATTTTTATCTGGATAAAGCCTATGGGCTGAGTAAAAAAGAAGGCGCCCGCTTATGGCGCAAGCTGGAACACAAGATCTACTCCCTGGGAGTGCCGCTTCCCAATGCTGCCGAAGTCTTGACGGACCTGAGGGAGCAAGGGCACAAGGTGTATTTTGTCACCGCACGTCCGGGGATGAGGCGCATCCGGGATGTCACCGTAAAATGGCTGCAAAAACACGGTTTTCCCTACGATGGCAACAACCTGCACATGGGCAGCCAGAACAAAGCGGTGGTGGCGCAAAATCTGGGGATTGAACTTTTTTTCGAAGATGCTCCGCATCATTTGGATAAACTGGTGGAAGCCGGAGTGCCCACGGTGGTTGTCGATGCCGTCTACAACCGGGATTATAACCCGAAGGTGCCCCGTATCCATAAATGGGAACAGGTATATGATCTGATCGAAAAAATAAAGCAAAAGTAACCCCGTCTCTGAAGAGCGGGGTATTCTTGTACAGAATGGACCAATCCAGATTTTCCTTTGGCTCGTGCCTAGTCATCGCACCCACAAGGCATTTAGTCGTGCGATGTGTCGCTCCATTCCATTGTCAGACCGGACAGTATCGCATCTGTGACGTCGGAAAGGGAGCGACTTTTATTTAAGAAGTTCGTCATCAAGCTGAAGCACCTAAAAAGGATGCTTTCCGAACGTCCAAACCGTCTTAAACAAAACAAACGGTCGAGCGGCACCGGTATACCTATTTCCGATCCGGCCCCTGTTTCACCCAGCGGATAAACTCCTGCAGCTTCTTCTCATAGCCGTTATTCGTGGGATGATAAAAGGTTTTGCCCACGTGCTCATCCGGCAGATATTGCTGCTCGACATATCCCCGGGGATAATCGTGGGGATAGCGGTATCCTTTGCCCCGTCCTTGTTCGTTGGCTCCCGGGAAGTGATTGTCCCGCAGATGGGGAGGCACATCGGCACGGGATTCTTTTTTTACGGCAGCCATCGCTTCGTTGATTCCCCGTACCACAGCGTTGCTTTTGGGAGCCGTAGCGATGTAGATAACGGCTTGGGCCAGCGGGATCTGCGCTTCCGGGAGGCCGATGTGTTCTACCGCTTGAGCCGCCGCCGAAGCGATGAGTAGGGCTCGAGGATCGGCCATACCCACGTCTTCTGCAGCGTGGATAAAGACGCGGCGGGCGATGAACCGGGGGTCTTCCCCGGCATGAATCATCTTGGCGAGATAATACAGGGCGGCGTCGGGATCGGACCCCCGCATGCTTTTGATAAAGGCGGATATGGTGTCGTAATGATTGTCCCCGCTTTTGTCATAGCGGATCACCTTTCGTTGAATGGATTCTTCAGCCACTTCAAGCGTGATCCGACGAACTCCGTCCGAATCCGGGGGAGTGGTGGTGACGGCAAGTTCCAGCGCGTTCAACATCGAGCGGGCATCCCCTCCGGCCATCCGGATGATGTGGTCCAACGCTTCGTCATCCACGTCCGCCCGGTATTGTCCCAGTCCCCGCTCCTCATCTTGCAGAGCGCGGCGGGCGATTCGGTGCAAATCCGCTTCCGTCAAAGGTTGCAGCTGAAAGATGCGGGAGCGGGACAACAGAGCGGAATTGACTTCAAAGGAGGGGTTTTCCGTCGTGGCGCCGATCAAAATGACAGTCCCATCCTCGACATAAGGTAGCAGGGCATCTTGTTGGGATTTGTTAAAACGGTGAATCTCATCGATGAACAGGAGCGTTTTCTTGCCATACATACCCAGCCGCTCTTTGGCCTCCTGAGTGATCCGGCGAATATCCGCCACACCCGATGTGACCGCATTCAGCTGCTCAAAGTGGGCTTCCGTGGTTCCGGCGATCACTTTGGCGAGGGTGGTTTTGCCGGTTCCCGGGGGGCCGTAAAAAATAATGGATGTCAGTTGATCCGCTTCGATGGAACGGCGCAGAAGTTTCCCCGGCCCAATGATATGAGTTTGTCCCGCCACTTCATCCAGTGTGCGGGGGCGCATCCGTGCGGCCAGCGGCCCTTTTTTCTCTTTTTCCTGCTCTTGCCCGTAATCGAACAGGTTCATATCAACACCTCTTTGTGCATGACGAATACAAGTTCTCTCCATGCATACCACAAACCATCACGCAGGACAAGGGAGCCCTCAAACTTCCAATTCGTTTTTCTAGGCATGGACGATGCCTTAGGGGAGAGAGGGATGTTGCTCCCTCAGTGATCCGAGAAACTCTCGGCTCTAGCCGTGGGAGAAATCCCTCATCTACATTTTCTGGGCAAGCATCTTTTCCTCCGCTGTTCATAGGCTGATGAAGGATAAAATCATTCAGCCGAGGAGGAATGCTTGTGGAACACCAAATGCCTGTAATGCATCAACTGGCATGGCATGAAACCCTGGATATGCATGAATTGGTGACACTTCAAGCTGCAGGGCTTATCAAGCTGAAGAAAAGCGTTCGAAAAGTAAAAGACCCCCAACTCAGGAACCTGTACGTGTATTCCATTCAAGCCCTCGAGAACAACCTTCGGGAGTTGCTCGCTTTTTATCCAGCGGCTCCCCGTGTAGCGGAGGACTCCGAAGTGAAAGACAGCGGAGGGGTTGCCCTTTACGCTGGGGATTTGCTGGGACTCACCAAGACGGCTGTCCGCAATTATGCGATCGCCATCACCGAAACAGCCACTCCGATGCTTCGCCAGGTGTTGACGAAACAATTAATGATGGTCGTTCATTTACATGGAATGATTTTTTACTACATGCTGCAACGCAGTATGTATCCGGCCTATGACTTAAATCAGCTTTTAGCCGGGGATGTCCGGCACGCAACACGGGCCCTTTCCCTTCCATATTGATAAAGATAAAACCCCTCCGTCATATGTGGGGGATTTTTGGTTTCCCATCTGCTGTGACCGTTATTTGTGACATAAGGAATATCCAAAGCCGACTGTTCCAACAGACTTTCCCTGTGTTAAACTATCCATTAGTGGGATTTTTCTTCCTAGATCTTCAACGAGAAAAGAAGGGTAGTAGTTGAAAAGCATCAGCAGAATAGTACGAGACGGACTGTACGGGGATTGGAAAAGTTGGTTGATTCGTTATAGTGCCTTTTTGGCGGGGATGTGGATTATGGCCCTTGGCATTGTGCTTATGATCAAGGCAGAGCTGGGGTTGGCCCCGTGGGACGTGTTTCACATGGGCCTTGCGTATGTTACTCCCCTGTCGGTAGGGATGTGGCTGCAAATGATCGGCCTGATCTTGATCGTACTGACGGTGTGGCTCAGCCGAAGGATGCCGGAGCCGGGAACGTTGCTTAACATGCTTCTGGTGGGTCTGTTTGTGGATGGGATTTTGTCCCTTGACGTGATCCACACCCCGGATACTTACTGGGAACGCGGATTGTTATTGGTATCGGGGATCGGTCTGATCGGGCTTGGAAATGGACTGTATATCGCTCCTCACGTGGGGGCTGGTCCGAGGGATGGATTAGCGCTGGTGTTGGCGGAAAAGCTTCAATGGCCGATCGGACGGGTTCGCACGGTGATGGAGCTGTCTGTTCTGGTATGGGGCTGGCTGTTGGGCGGGCCGGTATTTATCGGAACCTTGCTTTTTTCTGTGGCGATTGGCCCCATGATGCAACATTCGATACAATTTTGGGAGAAACTGTTGGAAGAGCGTTTGGGAAGAGGTGATGGACGTGAAGATATCCACCAAGGGCCGTTACGGGCTCACCATCATGATGGATTTGGCCGCCCGGTACGGGGACAAGCCTACCGCTCTGAAAAGCGTGGCTGAGCGGCACGACCTGTCGGAACACTATTTGGAACAACTGATTGCCCCTTTGCGCAATGCGGGCCTGGTAAAAAGCGTGAGGGGAGCGTACGGAGGATACAAACTGGCGAAACCGCCGGAAGAAATTACTGCCGGAGATGTGATTCGGGTGCTGGAAGGTCCGATCAGTCCAGTGGAATTTCATGAGGAAGACAACCCCGCCCGGCGGGAGTTGTGGCGAAAGATCCGGGATGCTATCGCAGATGTATTGGACAACACCACACTGGCGGACTTGAACAGTCATTCCGGGCAAGACAATAACGATGCCTATATGTTTTATATTTGACAGCGGGTGAAGGAATATGGCGATATATTTGGATCATGCGGCGACTACTCCCGTTCATCCAGAGGTGCGGGAGGCGATGCTGCCTTATTTGGATCAATACTTTGGCAATCCCTCGAGTATTCACCGTTATGGCCGGGAAATCCGCCAAGCAGTGGACCGGGCCCGGGATCAGTTGGCCCGCGGGTTGAATGCCGATCCTAGCCAAATCATTTTTACCAGCGGCGGAACGGAAGCGGACAATTTGGCGTTGATCGGCGTGGCGTTGGCCCAAAAAGAACGGGGAAGAGATCACATCATTACCTCCGCAGCGGAGCATCATGCTGTGCTGGATACGTGTCACTATCTGGAACGGATGGGGTTTCGCGTAACCTACCTGCCGGTGGATGCGACAGGACAGATCCAACTGGATGTGTTGCGGGAAGCGGTGAGTGATCGAACGGCGCTCATCAGCATCATGTACGGCAACAACGAAGTGGGTACATTGCAGCCGATCCGAGCGATCGGTGAGCTGGCTCGGGAACGCGGCATTCTTTTTCATACGGATGCGGTACAAGCTTTCGGGATGGAACAGCTGGACGTCAAGGAATTGCCCGTGGATCTGGTTACGGTCTCCAGTCATAAAATCAACGGGCCCAAGGGAGCGGGCGCTCTGTATATCGGCCGGGAAGTTCCTCTGTTTCCGCAGATGCACGGCGGACAGCAGGAACGTCGCCGCCGGGCAGGTACGGAAAATGTCCCCGGGATCGTCGGGTTCGGTAAAGCAGCGGAACTGGCTGTAGCCAATCGGAAAGAACACCGGGAGCAGACAATGGCTTGCCGTCATGCGTTTTTAGAGGAATTGGAGGCTTCCGGTATTCGTTATACAGTGAATGGTCATCCTGAGCACTTTCTGCCCCACATCCTGAATGTGAGTTTCCCCGGTGTGGAAACGGAAGTGATGTTGATGAATATGGATTTGGAAGGGATCGCCTGTGCGAGCGGCTCTGCTTGCACATCCGGCACATTGGAGGTTTCCCATGTGCTGAAAGCAATGCAGCTGCCGGAGGATGTGACCCGGTCGGCCATCCGTTTCAGCTTCGGGTTGGGAAATACCGGGGAACAGGCGGCAGAAGCCGCTCGGACCGCAGTGCAAATCGCCCGCCGCTTGGGTCAAAAAGGAATCTGAACAGACATGAAAGGGGTTTCCCGAGAGGGAACCTCTTTTTGATGTACAAAAAAACAAAGCAAAGTAGAAAGAGGATGCACATGAGGAAAGGGGTAAGAATCGGTTTGCAAGTGGGAGGGCTTTACCTGCTTTTTTGGGTGGGGAATCTGCTGCAGGAAATCGGACATCTCCCGATTCCCGGAAGCATCATGGGTCTGTTTTTGTTGTTCTTCTTGCTGATCACCGGCATTGTTCCCGAGGCATGGCTTGCCGGCGGTGCCGATTGGCTGCTGAAGGTGCTGCCGTTTCTGTTTCTCCCGTCCTTTATCGGTGTGATGAATTACAGCTCGTTTTTCATTCATCAGGGTGTGGTGTTGGCCGGGGTGGTTTTCGTCAATACGTTGCTGGTGATGGTGGTTTCCGCATGGGTGGGGACCCGAATTGCCCGTAGAAAGGAAGACGCATGATGAGTGGATGGGAACAATGGGCGGCCGGGTGTGGATTTGTTGTGATGAGTGCAGGAGTGTATGTCCTGATGAAGGAGCTGTATCGGCGTTATTCCACCCCGCTGTTGCTGCCCGTTGTAACGGCGGGGGTTGTGATTATGATGGTGCTGTCAGTTTTTCATATTCCTTATGAAACCTATATGCAGGGCGGGCAATGGATCAATCAAATGCTTGGTCCGGCGGTGGTTGCTTTGGCTTATCCCCTGTACCGGCAACGTCATCTGCTTCGTCGCTACGGGGCAGCCGTCCTCGGCGGGGCATGTGCCGGTTCGCTGACCGCATTGGTCGGAGGGATGGCGATGGCAGAGGCGGCAGGTGCCGATACCAAACTGATTCACACGATACTGCCCAAGTCGGTCACGACTCCTGTCGCGATGGACCTCTCCCAACAGACGGGAGGGATTCCTTCTTTAACCGCCGCCTTCGTGATCTTGGCGGGTGTGACGGGGGTTTTGGCAGGACCCTATGTATTTCAATGCCTGCGCATGCAGCATGAGGTGGGCAGAGGGGTTGGCTTCGGGAGTGCATCCCACGCCATCGGGACATCCAAAGCATTGGAAAACGGAGAAAAAGAGGGGGCTCTCAGCTCCGTGGCAATGACAGTGTGTGCAGTGTTGACGGCTTTGATATGCCCCTTGTTGGTTTGAAATTTTCTCTGGTATTGTTGTGAAACCTGTGGACAAAAACGGAGAGATGCGATAATTTAAAATGGAACAATCAAATATTCGAAAGAACAGGTGCCGATCAGAAGCTTGTCTGTCGGTTAAAAGGGAAGTTCGGTGTGAATCCGACGCGGTCCCGCCACTGTGTTTGGGAGCGACCTGCAAAAAGCCACTGTCCGGAAGGGACGGGAAGGTGCAGGAAGCGATGACCATCAGCCAGGAGACCTGCCTGTTCTTGTTCACCGATGGTACCTACGAGGATGGGGAGGTGACGTGTGAGATTGCCGGTTTCGCCGTGGGCGAAGCGCGGTATTGTTGCGCGTACGCTCAAAAAACGCATCCTGGGGGATGCGTTTTTTTATTGGAAAGAGGGTTGGTGCAGTCTGATGAGACGCAACTTTTGGAGGGAGAGTGCTTATGGAGAGTGGACGAGCGATTCTGGTGGGCGCCGGTCCGGGTGATCCCGGTCTGATTTCGGTAAAAGGGTTGGAAGCACTGAAGGAAGCCGATGTGGTTCTTTGTGACCGGCTGGCGAACCCGCGCCTGTTGGAGCACGTTCCGGATCATTGCGAGATATTGGATGTAGGCAAGCGGCCCCGCGGGCATTGCAGGGATCAGGAAGAGATCAATCGCCTTCTGATCGAAAAAGCGTTGGAGGGTAAGACCGTGGTTCGCTTGAAAGGCGGAGATCCCTTTGTATTCGGACGAGGCGGCGAAGAAGCCGATGCACTGAAAGAAGCGGGTATTCCTTGTGAGATCGTACCGGGAATCACTTCCGCGATCGCGGTCCCCGCTTACGCGGGAATTCCTGTCACCCATCGCGATGATAGCTCTTCCATTGCCATCGTGACCGGTCATGAATGTCCCGATAAACAGGAGTCTTCCATCCAATGGGAGCACCTTGCCAAAGGGGCGGAAACCCTGATCATTTTAATGGGGGTGTCAAACCTCCCCTCCATTTGTGATCGATTGATCCGCCACGGACGAAGTCCAGACACACCAGTGGCCCTGATCCGTTGGGGAACACGGGTGGAACAGGAGACATTGACCGGAACGCTGGGCGACATCACCCGGCAAGTGAAAGAGAACGGCTTTCGGCCCCCGGCGGTCATTGTGGTGGGAGATGTTGTCCGAAAGCGGATGAGACTGAACTGGCATGAATCAAAGCCCTTCTTTGGGAAAAAGATTCTGGTTCCACGTACACGGAAGGGGACGAGCCGGCTGGGCAAAAAGATCGAAGCCTTGGGAGGAGAAGCGCTGGTGTTTCCGGTGGCCCGCCTGGTCCCTGCGGAAAGGATAAGAAAAACGATAATAGATGAAGGCCCTTTTCAATGGCTGTCCTTCGCCGGTGTACAAGAAGCGGACATGTTTTTCCGTGGACTGAAGGAGTGGGATCTGGATATCCGGCGATGGGCCGGAGCGAAAGTGGCCGTCTGGGATCCGGAAGCCGCCGAATTCTTGCGTGAGAAGGGGTTGCAGACAGATATATGCAACGACTTGGAAGCGATGGCCTCCGCGGTGGAACCGGGGGAGAGGATTCTTCATCTGAGAGGACGGAAACCTTCGGGGCAGATGATAGAACAACTTCATTCCCTGGGGTGCCGGGTCATCGAGATGGAGGCTGCTGCTATTCAGACGCGTGATGATGGGATCGAAAAGGCGGTTCGGTCATTGCAGGAAGGCAAGGTGGACGGCATTGCATTTGCCAGTTCGTCAACCGTGCGTCACTTCGTGGACGGGATCGGCACGAAGCTGAATGACTGGAAAGACCGGATGCGTTCGGTGAGTGTAGTATGCATCGGTCCTGAAACGGCGGGTGCAGCGGAAGCTTTGGGGTTGCGTGTGGATAGGGTTGCCCAACCCTACACCGTAGAAGGTCTTGTAACAGCGATGGAAAGCTGTTTCTCGAAAAAGCCGCAAGGTGAGCTTGCCTGGGCGGCTAAATAGATGACTGCAGCAGAATCAAAGGAATGTTCTATCGCATCATACACAGCGGAAGAACATGCGCTCTCGTTTGCCAATGAAGTGGATGCACTTTTTGGGAGGAATGTGAATGGGTTGGGAGTTGTTGACGACCCTGGGGGTCGGTCTGTTGTTGGGACTTCGCCATGCTTTGGATCCGGATCACTTTATCGCTGTGTCTACCATTGCCAGTAGAACCGGAAACATGTGGAAGGCGACGGTTTCCGGGATGTATTGGGGGATGGGCCATACATTAACCTTGTTGATCGTTGGAATCCCGCTCTTTGTCATGAAAATGGCCATGCCGGAACCGGTGCAGCTGTCCATGGAGATCGCCGTGGGAACGATGCTGGTCCTGCTGGGTTGGACGTCTTTGCAGGCCTTTCGGAAGAAGGGAAGCCAATCTAAGGTCGAAATGCAAGAAACCCTGCCATCCACTCAACGCAAATTCCGTTTGCGGTCTTTTTTGGTCGGGATGGTTCACGGGATGGCCGGGAGCGGTGCCATGGCGGTGATGGTAATGGCTTCCATGCACAGCATCGTTGAAGCACTTCTCTACCTGGTAGTGTTTGGTCTCGGCACTGTTGCAGGGATGAGTCTGTTTGCCGTTCTGATCGGCTTTCCTTTTACATATGCCGGCCGCCATTTTGCCAGAGTCGAACGGGGAATGGGGATCACGGCAGGAGCGGTTTCGATCTTGTTCGGGTGCTACTATCTCCAAGACACCTTGTTTTTGTAAATCATGTTTCGACGAAGGATGAATATGGGTGTAGAGCTTGGCAATGACCATTGTGTGGGAGAGGTGTCATGAAAAAAAGGATAATGATTCAGGGTACCGGTTCCGATGTGGGAAAAAGCGTGCTCGCTGCTGCGCTGTGTCGGATATTTAAACAGGACGGGTACCGGGTGGTCCCTTTCAAATCACAAAATATGGCCCTGAATTCGTATGTGACTCCGGATGGAAAGGAAATCGGACGGGCACAAGGAGTGCAAGCAGAAGCCTGCGGTGTGGACGCCACGGCGGACATGAATCCCATCCTGATTAAACCTTCCGGGTCCATGCGTTCCCAAATCGTGGTCAGGGGGAAGCCTCTGGCCTCGATGGAGGCGAAGTCATACCAGCACTTTGCTGATCAGGCTTGGGAGATTGTGAAAGAATCGTACCGTCGTCTGGAAGAGCGGGCGGACCTGGTTGTGATCGAAGGGGCCGGGAGCCCGGCGGAGATCAATTTGCGGAAGCGGGAAATTGTCAATATGCGTGTAGCCTGCTGGCTTCAAGCTCCGGTGCTTCTGGTGGCTGACATTGATCGCGGCGGCGTGTTTGCTCAAGTGGTAGGCACGCTGGAACTTCTGGAACCAAAGGAGCGGGATCTGGTTGCGGGGATTGTGATCAATAAATTCCGTGGGGACCCGTCCCTCTTGGAATCAGGGCTCCGTTGGCTGGAAGAACGGACGGGAAAACCGGTTCTGGGGCTGATTCCCCACTTGCCCGGATTGGATCTGGAAGCGGAGGACTCCATGGCACTGGACACCCGTGTCCGGCCTGTGACAGCGGGAAGAGAAGACCAACTTCGGCTGGCCGTCCTCCGGCACCCGCACATCTCCAACTTCAGCGATTTTGATGCTCTGGAGAATGAGCCGGATGTCTCTCTTTACTATGTTCAGGATGCAGAATCTTTGGGAAATCCTGACGCTATCATCCTGCCGGGAAGCAAAAACGTTCCGGAAGACTGGCTGCACTGGGTTCGGACAGGTCTTGCCCATCGGATTAGGGAACGGGCGAAACAAGGCACTGCCATTGTGGGGATCTGCGGCGGTTATCAGATGGCGGGAGAGGAAATGGCGGATCCTCATGGAGTAGAGTCCCATCATCCCCGGGTGAAGGGCCTGGGATTGTTTCCTCTTCAAACCACCTTTCTGTCCGAGAAGCGGACCCTTCGGGTGGAGGGCATCGTCACCGCTGGGGATGACGTGTGGCCTGCTCTTGCCGGGATCGGGGTGAAAGGTTACGAGATTCATATGGGCATTACAACCAGAGTGCCCGGGGGGCAGCCGGGTCGCCCGCTGTTCCGGCTGGCGGCCGACGGAGAAGATCCCCGGGAAGAAGGATGGCTTTCCCCAGACGGACGGCATTGGGGGACGTATCTGCACGGGGTGTTTGATAATGACCGGTTCCGGCGGGAATGGCTCAATGTGTTGCGGGCGGAAAAAGGATGGCCTCCGCTGAAATTGACGTTCCGATACGAGGAAAAGCGGGAAGAAGCTTTTGAACGACTGGCGGCCCATGTTCGGCAGCACCTGGATCTAAAGCGGCTGAAACGGGTGCTGGGGTGGGAAGAAGACGAGAAAATCACCAAGGGGAGGTGAATCGATTGCGGGTGTATACGCGCAGGGGTGACGGCGGGGATACGTCGGTGATCGGGGCCCGTGTCCGAAAAGATCACATACGGGTGGAAGCTTATGGGAGCGTGGATGAAGCCAATTCCTTCCTTGGAGATGCGATTGCTCGCATGGTGGAAAAGGATGCGGAGCTTTTCGGGGATATGATAGAACTTTTGACAGAGATTCAGCAGGAACTGTTTGATGCCGGCGGGGATTTGGCCGTAGTGGGCGGAAAACGGCCCTTTAAGGTTCACCGGGAGTATGTAGATCGGTTGGAAAAGCGGGTGGATGAGTATCTTTCCCAGGCACCGTCGGTCAAGAAGTTTATTCTCCCGGGGGGAACGCCGATTGCCTCGGCTCTTCATATCTGCCGTACCGTGGTACGGCGGGCCGAGCGGCGGGCAGTCACCCTGGCGGGCCTGGAGGAGATCAACGGGGAGGTCCTCCGGTACTTGAACCGGCTGTCGGATTTCTTTTTCGTCTTGGCCCGGGCGGCCAATGCACGGGAACAGAGGGAAGATATCCTTTATGCACGGAGCGGCGACGTTTTCCGCTCCCCAAAAGAGAAATCAACCGTAGATAGAGGCTGCTGACAAAGTTTCTTGACATGAGCTGAAGAACTCTTTTGCCCGAGCAGCGACTTTTGACGACGAACTCAGCGACAAGAGAGGAGACGAGACAAAAAGCGGCGCACTCCGCATTGTGCCGCGTCTCGTTGAATCTCTTGGAGCGGACAGTATGACTTCTGCGTCGGAGGAAAGGGAGCAACGGAGCAAAAGAGTCGAAGCTATCATAAAGGTTTGTCATTAACCTCGTAAGACCAAACCGGGATAGGATTCGATGTCGTCCAAAAAATCGCAGTGGGAGGGAGAGACCTTGACTGATCGGAAGAACGGCAAGCTGTTGGTGATCGGCTTTGGACCGGGACATGTCGATCATATGACGAAACGGGCCCGAGAGGCGATTTTGGAGAGTGATGTTATCGTCGGCTATAACACGTACGTGGATCTCATCCGCGGTTTATTGACCGACCAAACCATCGTCCGTACGGGAATGACCGAAGAAGTAAGCCGGGCACAGGAAGCGGTTCGGCAGGCGGAAGCGGGAAAGGCGGTCGCCGTGATCTCCAGCGGGGACGCTGGTGTGTACGGCATGGCCGGATTGGTATACGAAGTATTGGTGGAAAAAGGCTGGCGTCCCGGCGAAGGTGTGGAAGTGGAAGTGATCCCGGGTATATCGGCGATCCATTCCTGTGCCTCTTTGCTCGGCTCTCCCGTCATGCACGATGCTTGCACGATCAGCCTGAGCGATCACCTGACGCCGTGGGAGACGATCGCCCGCCGCATCGAGGCGGCAGCTTCGGCGGATTTTGTGATCGCTTTGTATAACCCCCGAAGCGGCCGTCGGACCCGTCAGATTGTGGAGACTCGTCGCATTTTATTAAATTACCGTTCGCCGGATACTCCTGTCGGCTTGGTAAAAAGCGCTTACCGGGAACGGGAGCGGGTGGTGCTGACCACTTTGGACCAGATGCTGGAGCATGAGATCGGCATGTTGACCACCGTGATTATCGGCAACTCTACTACCTTCGTCCATGAAGGTCTGATAATAACCCCGAGGGGTTATCAACGCAAGTATACATTGACCAAAGAAGTTCAGGATCTGAAGCCCCATCAACGATTGAAACCGGAGGCGGAACCCTGGTCGCTGGAAGGAAAGGGACAGCCGGCGGATCAACGAAAGGACGGCTACGGGGAAACGGTCGACACACAAAAAAGTACAGTTGCCTCTGCAAAATCTCAGGAGCGCGCTTCTGAAAAACCCCCGAAGGAAGAATTGAACGCGTTGGCTTCGGAGGCGCTGTCCATCCTGCAAGCAAAAGGAAAGGTAGCAGTGAAGGAAGGGGCTGTTCCCGGCAGAGCCTCCACACCAGTGGTCTCCATTTTGGAATTGGCGGTCTCTCCCGGTCTGGCCGAGAAGAAATGGACGCCGGCACAGATGAGTTTGTTGGCTGAAATCGCCGGAGAAAAAGGGGAGATTGAGTACACTCCCCACCACCGGATTCTGCTTCGGGTACCGACGGACCGCCCGGAAGACATCGTCGACCGCCTGAAAAAAGGTGGCTTGTATCCGGAACCGGTGGGCGATCACGTCCAGATCAAAGCCTGCGATTTTTGCCACGGGGACAAAGGGGAAGGCATTCCCTATGCTGAGGAACTGGAACGGCGCATCGGCGGTCTGTCCGTCCCCAAGGAACTGAAGATCGGATTTAACGGTTGTGCCATGGCTTGCTACGGGGCGGTGACGGAAGAAATCGGAGTGGTGTTCCGCCGGGGGAGCTTTGATTTGTTTTTGGGCGGCAAAACCATCGGCCGCAATGCTCATGCGGCGGAACGGGTGGCCGAAGGGCTCAGCCCGGAGGAACTGTTGAATGCTGTTGAAAAAGTGGTCAAGGAGTATGCCGAAAAAGGGCACCCCAACGAACGCTTTAACAAGTTTTTTAAACGGGTAGGCGAAGTGGCGGGTTTTCGCTCTTCCGAAGCGCCGAAACCGAAAATTCCTGAGCTGGCCTGCGGGGAATAACAGGGGTGAACCAAAGGAGGAACCGATATGGATGCGGTCTTGTTTGTGGGTCACGGAAGCAGGGATCCGGAGGGAAATGCAGAGCTTCTCCGTTTTACCAACCAGGTGGCAGGGAACCTTCAACATTCTGTGATCGAGACATGTTTTCTTGAATTGACTCAACCGGATATTCCCCAGGGAATCGACCGCTGTGTGAAAAGAGGGGCGACCAGGATCTTCGTCGTCCCGATTATGCTGTTTTCCGCGGGCCACGCCAAGGTCCATATTCCCCTTGCCATTCAGGAAGCGCAACACAAATACCCGGATATCCGGTTTCGCTGCGGCCGTCCGGTTGGGGTGGACCCTCTGGTTCTGCCGATCCTTCGAAAACGGCTGGCTTCGGTGCTTCTGTCAGGGAAGAAAGAAGAAGAGGAGAGGCGAAACACGGCCGTATTGCTCGTGGGCAGAGGTTCCAGCGATTCCGATGCCAACAGCGATCTGTATAAAATCAGCCGGCTGCTGTGGGAGGAAGTTCCGGTCAAATGGGTGGAGACGGCCTTTATCGGCGTGACCGATCCCCGCTTTGAGGAAGGATTGGATCGGTGCCGCCTTCTCGGTGCGCAGGAATGTATTGTTCTGCCCTACTTTCTGTTTACGGGAGTGTTGATCAAGCGCATGGAAGAGAAGCTGGGCCGATTTGCCGCCGACCATCCTGATATGTCGCTGAAGATGACATCGTATCTGGGGTTGGATGAGGGGTTGGTGACATTGCTCCTAAATCGGGTACGGGAAGTGGAGCAGGAGGGGGGAATAGACTGGCAAGCCTTGGCTGAACAGGCGAAGGCAGCTGGCCATGATCATCATCACCATCACCATCACGATCATCACCCTCATGATCCGACAGAGCAGCCTGTGGGGTAATGGATAATCCCATTCTTTTTAAATGGAGGAGTGAAAGGATGATCTTCTTTTTGGCGGGAACCAGTGATGCGCGGGAGTTGGCTGTCCGCTTGAAACAGGAGGGTCACCGCCTCCTGGCGACGGTGGTGACCGAGTCGGCGGCGGCCAGTTTCAAGGAAGAGGGACTCCCGGTCCGGATCGGCCGGTTGGATGCCGAGAAGATGGCAGAATTGATCCGCGAGCAGGGTTGTTCCAAGGTGGTGGATGCCAGCCATCCCTTTGCCGAAGAAGCTTCCAAGAACGCGATGGAAGCAGCCCGGAAAGTCGGTGTCCGCTATATCCGTTATGAACGGCCTGCTGGACGGTACGGGAACCATCCCCGGTTAAAAGTGGTCCCCTCTTACGAACAAGCAGCCGAGGAAGCGGCCAAGCAGCCGGGCGTGGTGATGTTGACGACGGGCAGCAAGACGTTGCAGATTTTCGCCGAGAGACTGTTGCCCCATCCGGAAGTCCGCCTGGTGGCCCGGATGCTCCCCCGCCGGGAAAACATGGAGAAATGCGAAGCACTGGGGTTGGAGCAGAAAAACATCATCGCGATGCAGGGGCCCTTCGGGGAAGAGTTGAACCGGGCATTGTACCGGCATTACGGCGTTACCACGGTCATTACCAAAGAAAGCGGGAAAGAAGGTTCAGTAGACGAGAAAATCGGTTCTGCCCTGGATATGGGCTTGAACGTCATTTTGATCGCACGCCCCCGTTTGCATTATGATCGGGTATTTACGGATATGGAGGAAGTGCTCAAAGAATTGCAACCACAGGAGAGGAGTGGCGAACATGTCCCGTCAACCCTTTGAACCGATGACGACACGTCCGCAGGAAATTGAAGCGAACAGCTTTCGCATAATTACTGAGGAGCTGGGTGCGCATTCCTTTACGGAAGAGCAGTATCCGGTTGTCCAGCGGGTGATCCACGCTACCGCCGATTTTGAATTGGGACGCAGTCTACTCTTTCATCCTCGGGCCGTCCAGGCGGGAATCGAAGCGATCCGGGCGGGACGTCCGGTTATAGCCGATGTTCAAATGGTACAGGTGGGCATCAGCAAGCCCCGCTTGGAACAGTTCGGCGGGGATGTACGGGTGTATATTTCCGACGCGGACGTGGTGGAAGAAGCGAAACGGCTGGGAACGACACGTGCCATTGTGTCGATGCGAAAAGCGGTGAAAGAAGCGGAAGGAGGGATTTTTGCCATCGGCAATGCCCCTACGGCGCTGCTGGAGTTGATCCGACTGGTCCGGGAAGGAATCGCCAAGCCCGGCCTGATCATTGGTGTACCGGTCGGCTTCGTTTCCGCTGCAGAGTCCAAGGAAGAGCTGGTACAGCTGGACGTTCCCTTTATTACCAACCGAGGGCGGAAAGGAGGCAGTCCCGCAGCCGTGGCCGCCGTCAACGCACTTTCTCTCTTGGCGGTACGGGAGTAAACGCGGGAATAAGATGAAAAACCGGGCGGAGAAAAAAGATCCTTCACAGATGCGCCAGGGCTATACTACGGGTGCGTGCGCCACAGCCGCGACCAAGGCGGCACTTCTTACCCTGCTCACAGGGGAAGCTCCGTCGAAAGTAGATATACAACTGCCTGTGGGCCGTTCCGCCACCTTTCACATCCATACAGCTGCCCAATCTCCCGGTACGGCAACCTGCAGTGTGATCAAAGATGCCGGGGATGACCCCGATGCCACCCATGGGGCGGAAATTGCCTCCACGGTTCGTTGGATTTCTGAAAAGGGAATTCACCTGGACGGGGGAGAGGGAGTAGGCCGGGTGACCAAGCCGGGCCTTCCGGTTCCCGTGGGGGAGGCAGCGATCAATCCGGTTCCCCGCAAGATGATCCGCCAGGCGGTGGAAGAGGTTTTGGAAGGGCTGGAAGAGGAACGGGGGGTTCGGGTGGTCATTTCTGTGCCGGGGGGAGAAGAGATTGCCGAAAAAACGCTGAACGCCCGGCTCGGAATTGTAGGTGGAATCTCCATTCTGGGCACCCGGGGTATTGTGGTTCCCTTTTCCACTGCCGCATATCGGGCCAGCGTTGTGCAGGCGATTTCAGTAGCTCGAGCCAATAACTGCAAGCATCTGGTGCTGACCACCGGGGGGAGCAGTGAAAAACATGCGATGAAACTGTTCCCCGAGTTGCCGGAGGAAGCCTTCATCCAGATGGGGGACTTTGTAGGATTTGCTTTGAAACATGCCAAACGCCACGGGGCAGAAAAAGTCACCCTGGTGGGAATGATGGGCAAATTCTCCAAGGTGGCTCAAGGGGTGATGATGGTTCATTCCAAAAGCGCTCCGGTGGATTTCGGATTTTTGGCGCGGGTAGCGGAGGAAGTGGGAGCACCTTCGTCGTTGGTGGAGAAAGTAAAAGAAGCCAATACCGCTACCCATGCTGGCCAACTGATGGAAGCGGCGGGATATCCCTCGTATTTTTCCACCTTGAGCCGGTATGTCTGCCAACAGGCCCATCAGCATGTGGAGGGCGGCCTCCGCCTGGAAACGGTTTTGGTCAAGATGAAAGGAGAATTGCTGGGAAGGGCGGAATGGTGCGATGAACAAAGTGAAAGTGATCGGAATCGGAGATGATGGTGCCGAAGGACTGTTTCCCTTGTACCGCCAATGGATCAACGATACGGAGGTATTGGCAGGCGGAGAACGTCAGCTGGCTTTTTTTTCGGATCATCCGGGAGAAAAAATCCCTTTTCGAGGCGGCCTGAAGGAGGCGCTGGAACGGATTGCCGACGCGGCTGCCACCCGAAGTGTGGCGGTCCTGGCCTCCGGCGATCCTCTGTTTTACGGTGTGGCCGGTTTGATCGTCCGCCGGTTGGGGGCGGAACATGTGGAGGTTCATCCCCATCTCAGTTCCCTTCAACTGGCCTTTGCCCGCATGGGAGAAAGCTGGCAGGATGCCCATGTGGAGAGCGTCCATGGACGATCCATTCAGGGGTTGGCCCAGCGCATCGACGGTAAGGAAAAGGTTGCCCTGCTGACGGACGGAACCCATACGCCTGCCGCCATTGCCGCTTACCTGCTGCGGTTCAAAATGACGGAATACCGGGCGTTTATCGCCGAAAACCTGGGCGGCCGGGATGAACGGTGCGGATGGTACGAGTTGGAGGAGTTGGCGGAAGCCGAATGTTCCCCGTTGAACGTCATGATTTTGAAGCGGAAAACAGGGGCTGCGGTGCCCCGCTGGTCCCTCGGAATGGAGGACGCTGAATTTTTTCAGAGGAAGCCGGACAAAGGACTGATCACCAAGCGGGAGGTCCGGGTGCTCAGTCTTTCCGAATTGCGTCTTCAGCCCGACAGTGTGGTGTGGGATATCGGGGCGGGTTCCGGTTCCGTTGCTGTGGAAGCTGCGAAAATCGCCTATCGCGGAAAAGTGTTTGCAGTGGAAAAGAACGAAGAGGATCTGGACAACATTACCGCCAACCAAGTGAAGTTTCGCGCGGATTTTCCGGTGCTTCACGCCAAAGCGCCAGCGGGGTTGGAGAAATGGCCGGACCCGGATGCGGTGTTTATCGGCGGAAGCGGGGGAGAATTGGCAGAATTGCTTCGCCTTTGTTGTCGTCGTCTTCAGGCAGACGGGCGAATCGTGGTCAACGCGGCTACCCTGGAAACCTTGAACGGCACGAGGGAAGTCTTGCAGCAAGAGGGTTTTGAATCCCGTATCACCATGGTGCAAGCGGCGCGAAGCAAACCGATCTTGAACCTGACCCGGCTGGAAGGGTTCAACCCGGTCTGGATCATTTGCGGAACCCGGAAACCGACAGAAGAGAGGGAAAAGGAATGAATGAACAAGCAAAAGCAACGACTTCTCCCGTTGGCCGCTTGTACGGTCTGGGTGTGGGTCCGGGGGATCCGGAGCTGATTACGGTGAAAGCTTTTCGCGTGATGAAGGAAACCCCGGTCATCGCTTATCCAAAAAAACGTATGGGTGGGAAAAGCTACGCTCTCACTATTGCCGAAACCTACGTCAACCCGGTGGAAAAAGAGATGCTGGGGCTGATCTTCCCCATGACCCGCGACCGGGATGTATTGGAACGGGAGTGGGATCAAGCGGTGGATGCCGTCTGGGAGCACCTTTCCCAAGGCAAGGACGTGGCTTTTGTGACGGAAGGGGATCCCCTTTTGTACAGCACCTTCATCCATCTGAGCCGTCGGCTGAAGGAGCGATATCCGGCCGTGGAAGTCTCCTCGGTGCCGGGGATTTCGTCGATCAACGGAGCCGCTTCCCGTCTGGATCTGCCGTTGGCCGACGGAGATGAACAGGTAGCCATCGTGCCCGCGACGGAAGAACGGGAGCGGATGGCAAAAGCTTTGCGGGATCATGATGCAGTGGTCTTTTTGAAGGTAGCCAAAGTGATGGACCTGATCCTGGACTTGCTCGAGGAACTGGACCTGATTGACAAGGCCATGGTGGCAACCAAAGTTACCTCTGACGAGGAAGTTGTCTGGAAGAACGTCACCGAGTTACGGGGACAAAATCCCGGCTATCTCACATTAATGGTGGTGAGAAAATGAACAACCTCGAAGCGAAAGTGTATATTGTCGGTGCCGGACCAGGGGATCCGGACTTGATCACGCTCAAAGGAGAACGGATTTTGCGGGAGGCGGATGTCATCCTCTATACCGATTCCCTGGTCAGTGAGGAACTGATCGCCCGCGCCCGGGCCGATGCGATGATCCTGAAAAGCGCGGGAATGGCCCTGGAAGAAATCGTGGAAACAATGGTCACCCATGTGCAACAGGGCAAAAGCGTGGCCCGCATACATACCGGGGACCCGGCGGTGTACGGGGCCATTTTTGAACAGATGGTCCAGCTGAAAAAGCATGGCGTCCCCTTTGAAATCGTACCCGGGGTCAGTTCCGTCTTTGCCTCTGCCGCGGTGCTGGGGGCGGAATTGACGGTTCCCGGACTCACCCAAACGGTGATCCTGACCCGTGCGGAAGGAAGAACGCCGGTCCCGGAAAAGGAAAAGCTGAAAGATTTGGCTGCCCACCATGCGACATTGGCTCTCTTTTTGAGTGCCACCCTGACCAAAAAAGTGGTCCGGGAGCTGCTGGAAGCCGGGTGGTCCCAAGATACGCCGGTGGCAGTGGTTCAGCGGGCGACCTGGCCGGATCAGCGCATTGTCCGTTCCACCTTGAGTCGGTTGGACGAAGATATGCGCCAAAACGGCATCCGCAGCCACGCCATGATCCTGGCCGGTTGGGCTTTGGATGAGCACCTCGGGGAAAAAGGAGATGCCCTGCGCTCCAAGTTGTATGATAAAACCTTTACCCATGGATACCGGAAGGGGGCAGGTGTTCGATGAGTGAAAGAGTGGCTGTTGTGGCCATTACCAAGCACGGGGTGGAAATGGGAAGAGAGTTGGCGGAGAAACTGCCTGCAAGTTCGTTGTACTACATGGATAAATTCCGGCAGGGAGATGAAGAGGAGCGGAGGATTTCCCTTTTCTCCGGATCGGTGCGCAAAATTCTGCCCGATCTGTTCCAACAATACGACGGCATCATCCTCTTTATCTCCCTGGGAGCCGTCGTGCGGATGATCGCTCCCATTTTGAAAGATAAAAAGACGGACCCCGCAGTGGTGGTGGTGGATGACCGCGGGGAACACGCCATCAGCGTCTTGTCGGGCCATTTGGGGGGAGCCAACGAACTGACCCGCCGGGTAGCCGGTGCCTTGGGGGCGAAACCGGTGATCACCACGGCTTCGGATGTGCAACAGACGATCCCGGTGGATTTGTTCGGTCGTTCTTTCGGCTGGGAGATTGAGAGTTTTGACCGGGCGACCCCCGTCAGTGCCGCCGTGGTAAATGAGGAGCCGGTGGTTCTCATACAGGAGTCGGGAGAGACGGGATGGTGGCCCTACCAAAGACCGCTTCCATCCCATATCCGTGTCTGCCGGTCCACGGAAGAGGCGTGGAATCTCTCTTTTCAGGCGGCGCTGGTCGTTACGCACCGGTTGTTGACCCCGGAAGAGGAGGAGCGGTTTCTCTCCAACGGTGTTCTTTACCGGCCCAAAGTGATTGTACTGGGGATCGGATGCAACCGGGGAACATCGATGGAAGAGATCGAAGAGGTGGTGCTCACTACCTTAAAAGAGGAGAGACTGGCACTGAAAAGTGTGCGGAATCTTGCGACGATCCATTTAAAAAAGGATGAGCCGGGCCTGCTCTCCCTGGCGGAGAAGTACGGTTGGGACCTGGAGATTTACACCCCGGATGAGTTGAATACGGTCCCCTTAAAAAACCCCTCGGAAACGGTATATCAGTATACCGGTGCCTATGGAGTGAGCGAACCCGCCGCTCTGCTTTCCGCCGGGAGCCGGGAGCCGCTACTGGAGAAAAAGAAATCCGGCAATGTCACCATTTCCATTGCCCTGGTGGAGCACGGAGCAAAAGAGGAGGCGGTTCGATGACCCAGGTGCACCGTCCCCGTCTGGTGATTGCCGGAACCGGCAGCGGTGTCGGCAAAACCACGCTGACTTTGGGATTGTTGGCTGCTTTCACCCGGCGCGACCATCAGGTGCAGGGGTTCAAAGTAGGGCCGGATTATATTGATCCCAGTTATCACACCGCCGTCACCGGTCGTCCTTCCCGTAATCTGGATACCTGGATGATATCGCCGGACCGGATGGTCGAAACCTTCCTTCGGGGGAGCGAGGAAGCCGACTTGTCCATCATAGAGGGGGTTATGGGGATGTACGACGGCAAAAATCCCCTCAGTGACGAAGGCAGTACCGCAGACATTGCGATGCGTTTGGAGAGTCCCGTGGTTCTGGTGGTGAACATCCACAGCATGGCCCGGAGTGCTGCCGCTGTGGTGCTGGGGTATCAGCACCTGCAACCCCGAGTGCGGATCGCGGGGGTGATTCTGAACCGGGCGGGAAGTGAAGGGCACTACCAACTCGCCAAGGCGGCCATTGAACAGGAGTGCGGCGTTCCAGTGGTCGGTTGGCTGGGTCGGGATGAAACGCTGTCCATTCCTGAACGGCATCTGGGCCTCATTCCGGCTATGGAACGGGGAGAGCTGGACTCCTTGTTTGGACGCTTGGCGGACGCCGTGGAAAAAACGGTCGATTTGGATTCTCTGGAAAAACTGGCATCTCAAGCACCGGCACTTGAAAAGCCGGCTTTCTCCCTTTTCAGTGCCCGTTCACACAAAGGGAATGCTCCAGTTATCGCCGTGGCGCGAGATGCGGCTTTCAACTTTTATTATCCCGAAAACCTGGAGCTGTTGGAGCATTACGGCGCCAAGCTTCAGTTTTTCCGTCCGTTGGAGGGAGAAGCGGTACCCGAAGAGGCAGACGGACTGATGATCGGCGGCGGTTTTCCCGAAGAGTTTGTAAAGGAATTGGCTGGGGACACAGCGGTCAAAGAATCTTTCCGGCAACGAATGGGTGAAGGGTTGCCCACCTATGCCGAATGCGGCGGGTATATGTATCTTTGCGAAGAGATTGTGACTGGTGAGGGAGAAGCATTTCCCATGGTGGGTGTGATCCCTGCCCGGGTTCGGATGCAAAAGCGGCTGGCTGCTTTGGGGTATCGGGAAGTTCGTGCTCTGTCCGATACCGTATTGCTGAAAAAAGGGGAGACAGCACGCGGACATGAGTTTCACTATTCCACACTCTTCTGGAACGAGGCGGACCCTGCCCATGCGTATGAAGTCAAGGGCCGGAGAGGAAAAAAGAAGGAAGGGGTTGTTGCGGGCAACTTGTTGGCCGGATATACGCACCTTCACTTTGCTTCCAATCCGTCGATGGCTGAGCGATGGGTGGAGACCTGCCGACAGTACCATGTGACCCGTTGCAACCAGATACGTTGAAGGAACAGCACTCCAAGCGAAGTGATTCTGTTTCGTCTGGATAGAACTTGTCAAGAAGAGGGCGGCCGGGAATTACCGGCCGCTGAGGCTGATGACAAAGGTAGAATATATCTCTGAAACGTTGTTTTTCACTTCCGGAGAGGAACAGAGTACCTGTTAGACCTAGCAGAGGAGGCTGTCATGCCGTGCTCATTCGGTCCAGAAACATGTATTGCACTCCTAAGGAAGGTTGTAGCTGTTTTGGATGCGGGTGTCTTATCTTTATGATCCTATTTTTTTGTTCATGTGGTTTGTCGATCAGTGGTTTTTCATGGTTTAAGTTATGGAGTAACTACGTGATCCGACCCCAATCGCTGCATGAACTCGGCCGGGGTGTAAAACGGTAGACATTCACGACCTTCTGGTGTCTGAACATACTTGTCACCGCTGACAAATGCGTCCGGTTTAGTGGCTAGTGTTGATACCAGGTTTGGAATATCTCCTTCATCCCGAATCGGCGGAAGGCCAAACTCTGTTTCCGGAAGGAACAAAGCCCTGTCGCCTTTTGGTGCAGGGTTTTGTCATTGACTTCACGCACCTTTCAAAGGTCCGTTTATTTTGTATGGATCGGTATTGCAAATGGCCCCAATGTCTTTGTCACACCCAAAAATTTAAGCGCTTAATAATCGGAGTACTGAATTTGTCAAAACGGTTCATTTCGCTGGGAAGCAGTAAATCCCTAACACCGAATAATTGGCCAGCATCAGTTAAAAACCGAATATTTTTCACTATTGTCATTCGCGAAATAGTGATTTATAATAGCAAAAAGTGAAGCGCTTAAAAAAATCGAATCGGTAAAGCTCGCTCCTTGCTTATCATACTTGGATAACCAAAAGATTAGGCGCTTTTGATCATAAAGGTTAGAACGGAGGTGATCCCATAAGGAAAGAGGCGTGGGTGATGGATACCGTTGCAGATGATTACCTTTGGTTTTCCGGAGAACGATGCTGATATCACTCCATTAATTGATACGAAATCAGTTGATTTTGTTCATGGTTTAATCAAGGATGCTTAACAAAGGGAGCCTCTTTAGTCACAGGGAATAAAAGAGAAGGAAATTTATTTGTTCAACAATTCTGGATCATGTTCAAAAACACAAGATTGCGTGGGAAGAGCTGTTTGGTCCTGTTCTTCCTATCATACGCGAAAACAAATGAGTCGGAATATGGATTGCAAGCCAACATACACAAGAAATTTTGAAAAGGCTTTCAGGATTTCATCCCAATTGGAAGTGGGAAGTTGAATGGGAGAACGGAACGGGGGCCGGATCATTTTCCGTTTCTGGGAGTGAAAAGTTCTGGAATGGGAGTTCAAGGTGTCCGGAAAAGCATCGAATCCATGACAAGAGAGAAAGTGGTTGTAATGAACCTCTAACCCAATTCAGTGGGGTATGTAATCCCCGTAGTTTTAAAAATAATCAGAGCAAATGAAAGGTTGTGTTTTGATGTCTAAAAAAATCCGTTGTGGAGTTCTCGGGTTAGGCAGATTGGGGTACTGGCATGCCGAAAATCTTTCCCAAAGGGTGAAGGGTGCAGAGTTGGTGGCAGTGGTGGATCCATTAGAAGGCAGAGCTGAACAAGTCGCACAGGAACTGGGAGTGCCGAAATGGTCCCGAAACCCAAATGATGTGTTTGAGAATCCTGATATCGACGCTGTCGCCATTGTCACCCCTACAAGTACACACGCTGAAATGATCAAAAAAGCCGCTGCCAATGGGAAACACATTTTTGTTGAAAAACCGATCACTCAAACGTTGCAAGAAGCGGATGAGGTAATCGAAGCTATCCGAAACAATCATGTATTTTGTCAGGTTGGATTCATGAGAAGATTTGATCCGGCTTATGTGGAGGCCAAAAAAAGAATTGAAGCGGGAGACATCGGAAAACCGATATATTTCAAAGGGATCACCAGGGACGGAAATACACCGCCGCCGGAATTCATTAAACACAGTGGCGGACTGTACTTGGATTTTTCCATTCATGATTACGATACGGCGCGTTTCTTTTTAGGCGCGGAAGTTACATCGGTCACAGCACTTGGGAGTGTGGTTCATAACCAATACGTGGCGGAATTCAATGATGTAGACCAGGCATTGACCTATTTAACGTTTGATTCCGGAGCGGCGGCCGATGTAGAAGCCAGTCGCAATGCGGCATACGGTTATGATATCAGAGCGGAGATTATTGGTACGGAAGGATCGATTCAAATCGGCTCCCTCCAACATCATGATATAAAAATCCTTACGAAAAAGGGTTGTACCCATGACATCATTCCTGATTTTCCATCTCAGTTTCTGGATGCTTACCTTCTTGAAATGGCATCCTTTATCGAATGCTTAAGAAACAACCAAAAACCTTTGGTCGATGAATACGACGGAAAGATTGCTCTCAATATTTCCGTGGCAGCTACCCAATCATATCAGAAAGGAACAACGATCCAATTAGAGGCCATCCATTCTTGATCCAAAAGGGCTCCATTGACTTTTTTACATTGCATTGGTAAGCTTATTTTAAGCGCTTAACGAACCAGGGCAAACAGTTTTATACGGTAGGGAAAGAAGGCGTTTGATCAAATGAAACCGACCATCTATGACGTGGCAAAAAAAGCGGGTGTTTCAATAGCCACTGTTTCTTACGTGATGAATAACCAAAAAGTCGGGAAGAAATCCAAAGAAAAAGTTTTAAAAGCAATGAAAGAACTTAATTACAAACCAAGCGTTCTGGCATCAGCATTGACTGGGAAAAGAACATCCACGATAGGATTCCTGCTACCCGACCTGGCAAACCCTTTCGTTGCAGAAATGGCTCGCAGGGTAGAAGACCGTGCACATGAACGCGGGTTTAATCTTGTGATTTGCAGCACTGATTTTGACACGAAAAAAGAAGCGCTTTACACCTCGCTGTTAAGACAAAAGAGCGTGGATGGTTTCATTTTGGCCGGTGGCTTTAAAAATGTAGAGGTTATTAAAGAATTGCTTCAGGAAAACATTCCAGTTGTACTTCTTGCTGAATCGCACTCTTCTATATCGGTCAACAGCGTAAAAGTCGATGATTTTGCCGGAGGGTATGAAGTAACTTCCCATCTGATCTCTCTTGGCCATGAAAAAATAGCAGTCATTGCGGAAGACGTCACCAGCAGTCAGGAACGCATTCGCGGATACAAGCAGGCGCTGCGGGACAAAGGACTTGAAATTGATGAAAGCATGATTGTCACAAGTGATTCGAGTTGGGAAGATGGGAAACGTCTGGCAGGGGAATTGTTGGATATTTCCGAACCGCCAACCGCAATATTTGCCTGCAATGACATATTGGCGATAGCTTCCATTTTTGCTGCGCGGGAAAGAAAATTAAGCATTCCCTATGATCTTTCCATCGTCGGCTTTGACAATACCCTCTTGTCCCGGAGCAGCGACCCCCCTTTAACAACGGTTGAACAGCCGATCCATGATATGTGCTCCCGGGTTGTCGATTTTCTCATTGAAGAGATCGAAGGGAAGAGCAAAACAAAACAACGGATTATCATGCTGCCGCGTCTGATTATACGAAAATCAACCGGTGTGTGTCGTTTGAAAAACAAGGTTTAGAATGGAGAACCGTTCAATCAAAACAATTCATCACCGGTAATGCCAAAAGTATCTATTGATTTTTCCCGATTTATTAGTACACTTGAATTAAGCGCTTAAAAAATCAGAAATGTAAGCGCTTAATATCGGAAGTTCTTTTTTCTGACCCATATGTCCAAAATTAACTGAACATTGGGAGAGGGTGGAATAATGACTGAAATAAAAATCGGAATATTGGGAGCGGGCGGGATTGCTAAGGTACACACCTCGATCCTGAAAAAAGATGAAAGAGTTAAAATCGTTGGTATAGCGGATATTTCCGAAGAAAGAGCAACTGCCTTGGCGAGTGAAGTGGGAAATGCCAAAGCCGTTAGAAGTATAGAAGATTTATTTGATCTCGGTGTGAATGCGGTATATGTAACCACCCCCAATACTTTGCATGTGGAACCCGTACTGAAGTGTCTGGAAAATAACATTCATGTGTTTTCGGAGAAACCGATGGCCACCTCGTTGGCAGAAGCGGAGCAAATCAAAGAGGCAGCGGCAACATCGAAAGCTGTATACAATTTGGGGATGAATCGCCGCTATGCTTCGGTTTACAAAAGAGTGAAGGAATTGATCGTTTCAGGGGAGCTTACGCCATACTTAGCCCATATAAAGATGAACCGGGGAGAGTTACTGAACCCTGCTTGGACTTCCGATCCGCAGGTCACAGGTGGGTTTCTTTATGAAACCCCTTTCCATCTCATGGATCTGAGCCGTTATTTATTTGGGGAAGTACAAACCGTTTATTGCGAAGCAAGACAAAATATCTCAGAGTCGGAACTGGATACGTTTGCGATTATGCTTACATTTGAATCGGGAACGATTGCTAACTTTGTTACCTATGCCCACGCTGGATGGAGTTTTCCCTTTGAGAGTTTGGAGGTTTATGGAAAACATTCAACAATCGCAACACAAGAATTGGAGAAGGTGATGGTTTCCCCCGGATTGAACCAAACAGCACAGATCAACGACTATTACCAACTGGCTGTAGAGGATAAGTGGGGGTATGCAGAGGAAGATCGTTTATTCATTGATGCTGTTGTCCAGGGGACCAAACCTCCTGTGACAGCGGAGGACGGATTCCGCTCGGTTCAATTGCTGGAAGCCATTTATGAAAGCGCTAAAACAGGAAAACATATCGATTTTAGACAAAGAGTTTAACAGCACATTTAATTTAAGCGCTTCATTTTTTGGATTCCAATTTGTGTGAAAGGAACGGGTGAATATTGAAATCAAAAAAACAGATTCGGGTTGGAATGGTTGGTTACAGGTTGATGGGAAGAGCCCATTCTCACGCTTACCGTGATTTTCCGTTCTATTTTGATTCCGATACGATTCCGGTTCTCCAAGCGGTTGCAGGCCGGGATGAAGAAGGGGTCAAAGCTGCGGCCGACAAAATGGGCTGGGCATCCTGGGAAACCGATTGGCGCCGTTTGATTGAGAGAGAGGATATCGATTTGATCGATATCGTGACACCGAACAATACACACGCTGAAATCGTAATAGCCGCCGCTGAAGCCGGTAAACACGTGTTTTGTGAAAAGCCTTTGGCCCTGTCTTTGGATCAAGCAAAACAAATGTTAGAGGCTGTCAAGAAAGCCGGCGTCACTCATATGGTATGCCATAATTACCGTTTCTCCCCGGCGGTGCAATTCGCCAAAAAATTAATCGAAGAAGGTAGACTGGGCAAGATTTATCACATCCGGGCCACTTTCCTGCAAGACTGGTTGATGGATCCCGATTTCCCCCTCATCTGGCGTCTGCGGAAGGAAGTATCAGGAGGTGGGACCCTCGGCGATCTGGGGGCTCATATTATTGACCTGGCAAGATTCTTGGTCGGAGAGTTCAGTGAAGTGGTGGGAATGATGGAAACCTTCATCAAGAAACGTCCGCTTGGTTCCATGACAGACAATTTGAAAGGGCGAATCGAAAGTGATCAGCGGGGAGAAGTGACCGTAGACGATGCTACCGCGTTTTTGGCCCACTTTGAGAACGGGGCTCTGGGTACCTTTGAATCGTCGCGGTTCAGCAGAGGAAATCGAGCGGGAAATCGTTTCGAGATCAATGGGGAAAAAGGATCACTTCGTTGGGACATGGAGAATTTGAACAATTTACAAGTCTATCTGGCGGATGATGAACCGGGGTTGCAAGGTTTTCGAACCATCAACTGTACCGAAGAAGAACATCCTTATGCCGGATCGTATTGGCCGTCAGGACATATTCTCGGTTATGAACATACGTTTATTAACATCGTTTCGGAGTTAATGAACGGCATTTCCCAAGGATACAGTCCGCAACCGAACTTTGAAGACGGGGTAAAAAACCAGGCTGTGCTAGAAGCGGTGGAAGAATCCGTTCAAACGCGAAGCTGGGTTGGAGTTTCGGAAAAGGTACATGTATTAAGTTAAGGTGAAAAAGTGAGGTAATCAGGGCTCCTGGATATCCCTTGCCTTTCGACGGTAAGCGCTTCAAAAAAAGGAGGGGCTCAAAATGAAAGCACAAAAAATATTCAGTTGGCTCATGATCTCGGTTTTAATGATTGGCTTACTATCGGGTTGTGGTGTAAGTCAATCCAGTAATGCAAGAGGTAAAGATCATAAGATCGTCATTGGTGCAGCAATGCCTGTATTCGATGACAAGTGGCTGACTTACCTATACGATGCCATCAATGATTATGACGCGAAACACGGTAATGTCGAAGTTCAAATGGTGGATGCTAAAAACGATTCCGTTAAACAATTAACCCAAGTGGAAACGTTGGTTGTTAAAGGAGTAGACGCCATTATCATTACCCCTGTTGATACAAGTGCCGTGGAACCGATGGTGGATGCAGCAAAAAAAGCGAACATACCAGTGATTGTCGTCAATAGAATGCCAACGCAGGATGTTCTGGATAAAGTCGACGCCTATGTAGGATCTGAATCGATTCAGAGTGGGACCATGCAAATGGAAAAAGTGGCGAAATTGTTGGGTGGAAAGGGTAATGTGGCAATTATGACCGGTGAACTGGGTTCAGAATCCCAAGTGAAGAGAACGGAAGGAAATAAGGATGTGATCAAAAAGCACCCGGATATGAAAGTAGTGCGTGAAGGAACTGCCAAGTATCAAAGAGCGGAAGCTATCCAGTTGATGGAGAACTGGATTCAATCAGGTGACAAAATTGACGCCGTTGTGGCAAATAACGATGAGATGGCCATTGGAGCGATCAATGCATTGAAATCTGCGGGAAAACTCGATGATACCCTTGTTGCGGGTATTGACGGCACAACGGATGCTCTTAAATATGTTCAGTCTGGAGATTTAGATGTTTCCGTGTTCCAAGATCCGGTGAAACAAGGTCAGGGAGCAATTGAAACAGCAGTTAAACTCGCAAAGGGTCAAAAACTGGACAACAAAATGGTATGGGTACCATACGAGTTAATTACAAAAGAAAATGTAGAAAAATACGTTAAGAAATGGAAGGAATACAACAACAACTAAAATTAAATCTGGGGTAGCCGCTCAGCTTTCCGTAAGTGGCCCCTCATCAAAAAACTGGAGGTGGGGATGAGGTGGGGGCTGAATATATTTTGGAGATGGAGAATATCACCAAAGAATTTCCCGGTGTAAAAGCTCTGGACAATATACAGCTGAAGGTCAAAAAAGGAACCGTTCATGCATTGATGGGTGAGAATGGGGCGGGGAAATCCACTTTAATGAAGATTCTCTTTGGAATTTACAGCGGCAGTGGGACGATTAAATTCAACGGGAAAGAATTAAAATTGTCGGGGCCCAAAGATGCGTTGAACAATGGAATTTCGATGATCCATCAAGAGTTAAGCCCGGTCCCATACATGACGGTCGCCGAAAATATATTCTTGGGCAGGGAACCGGTTTATGGAAAATCCGGGTGGGTGAACAAAAAGAAATTAATAGAGAATACGAAAAAGTTGTTTGAAACCCTGAATATTTCTATCGATCCGACTACAAAGATGAAGGATCTGAGCATCGCGAACATGCAAATGGTAGAAATTGCCGCGGCTGTATCCCACCATGCGAATCTGATTATTATGGATGAGCCCACTTCAGCCATTACTGAAAAAGAAGTTGAGCATTTGTTCAAAATCATTCGCTCGCTGAAGAAAAAAGGTGTCTCCATCATCTATATATCCCATAAAATGGATGAAGTTTTTAAGATTTGTGATGAGATTACCGTGTTGAGAGACGGTCAATATATAGGAACCAAACCAGCCCATGAATTGAACCAGGACTCATTGATACAGATGATGGTGGGGAGGGAAATCAAGCAAGTTTTCCACAAGGAGAAGGCCGAGGTGAAAGAGGTCGTATTATCCGTTAAGAATCTGTCCCGAAAAGGAAAATTCAACAACGTTAGTTTTGAGGTGAGGAAGGGGGAGATTCTAGGAATAGCGGGATTAATGGGGTCCGGACGGACAGAACTCATTGAAAGTATTTTCGGCATCGCACCTCCTACTTCAGGTGAAATTTATCTCCACGGCAAAAGAGTAAGCATCCAATCACCCTCAGGCGCGATTCGGAACAAAATCGGGTTACTAACCGAAGACCGTAAGCTAACCGGTGCTTTTCTCCCGCTTTCCGTTAAGGAAAATATGATTATTTCCAGTTTAGAAAATTTTGTAAATTTTGGATATATTAAAAGTCGTTTAGTTAAGAAGACATGTGATGCACAGGTAAAACGGTTAAATATTAAGACTCCAAATTTAAATCAGCTGATCATGAATTTAAGCGGAGGAAACCAGCAGAAGGTCTTATTGGCCAGATGGTTACTCAACGACCCAGATTTGCTCATTTTGGATGAACCGACAAGAGGGGTCGATGTAGGGGCAAAAGCAGAAATACACAAACTCATCTCTAAATTGGCCCAAGAAGGAAAAGCCATCATCATGGTTTCCTCTGAAATGCCGGAGATTTTAGGGATGAGTGACAGAGTTTTGGTGATGCACGAGGGGAATCAAAAGGGTGAATTAAGCAGAGAAGAAGCCACTCAGGAAAAAATCCTGGAAGTTGCGTATCAATAAGCGAAAACCGGCAAAAAGGGGGATCAAGGATGGAAAGTCAAGAAACCATCGCAAAGAAACCGACCATTCTTAGCGATCGCTATCAAACCGGATGGAAAGAGAAGGTGTCCGAGATATTCAGTCGCTATGGAATATTCATCATTTTCCTTGGCATGGTTACGCTGATGTCCTTCCTGACACCTTATTTCTTCAATGTTTTAAACCTTATCAACGTCGTACGTCAAGTTTCTTTTATCGGTATTGTCGCAATGGGTGTGACGTTTGTCATTATTACCAAAGGAATCGACCTGTCTTCGGGTTCGGTGATTGCTTTGATATCCGTAGTTGCTGCAGATTTTGCCCATCCCGGTGAGCATTCTTTGTTTGTTCCGCTTGCGATCGGAGTTGGCGTTGGTGCACTTACGGGTCTGATTAACGGTACAATTACGGCAAAAGGGATGATACCTCCATTCATTGCCACCTTGGGGATGATGACGGCAGCCAGGGGTTTGGCCTTGCTATACAGTGATGGAAGACCGATTGGAAATTTGTCTGACTCCTTTCTTTTCATTGGAGCAGGAGAGATACTCGGTATCCCGTTTCCAATTATTGTATTTCTGGTAGTGGGGATCATCTCGCATCTGTTGCTGAGCAATACAAAATTCGGTAAATACACATATGCAATCGGAGGAAATGAACAAGCGGCAAGAATTTGCGGGATTAATGTCGATCGGCATCTGATTCTGGTTTATACCTATGCCGGCTTATTGACAGCGATTGCCGGTCTGATGTTGACGGCCAGAATCAGTGTGGGTCAGCCAAGTATGGGGGTTATGTATGAATTGGATGCGATCGCTGCGGCTGTTATTGGCGGCACAAGCTTAACCGGGGGAATCGGGACCATCCCGGGCACGATGATTGGCGCTTTGATCATCGGTGTTCTAAATAATGGTCTGGATTTATTAAACGTATCCTCGTACTGGCAGCAAATCCTGAAAGGAGCGATTATTGTGACCGCTGTTCTTATCGATTCCCGGAAAAATAAAAAATCCTAAAGCGAATCGGGTAGGGGAGTTTTTATGAAGATAGCATTTAATCAAGCGACGACGATGAAACACTCCACTCTCAAAAGGGATCTGGAGCTTTGTGAAAAGCATGGATATGATTTCATAGAAATCCGATTGGATAAGTTAAATGACTATTTAGTGGAAAATACGGTAAAGGATCTTAAGACCTTTTTCGATACGAGCAGGATTAAGCCGTATGCCTTCAATGCCCTGGAATTTATCAATTTCAGAGATGATGCAGGTTACCATCAAATCAGAGAAGACCTGAAATTCTTATGTGAGATGGGTGAAACAATTGACTGCAAAAAAATCGTTGTCGTCCCGACCTTTGACGTAGGAGACTACACCTATTCACAGATAAAAGAAGAAACCGTCAGGGTTCTAAATGAACTGGCAGATCTGGCTCAACCCCATGGCGTAAAATTAGCCTTGGAGTTCTGCGGATATCCCAATTGTTCAGTCAATACCTTTGGTCAAGCTTATGAAATTGTAGAAGAAGTAAACCGGGATGATATGGGTTTGGTTCTGGATTGCTTTCACTTTCACGCCATGAACTCCAATATGGAAGATCTCGAGAAGGCAGACCCAAATAAAATCTTTGTGTTTCATATCGATGATTGCGAAGATCTCCCTGTTGGCTCATTGCGGGATCATCACAGAGTATGGCCGGGAGAAGGAGCGATTAAACTGGAATCCATCTTGGGCACTTTAAAAGGAATTGGCTATCGGGAAATGGTGTCTATCGAATTATTCCGCCCGGAATATTGGGAATGGGAGGTCGAACAAATCATCAAAGTGGCAAAAGAAACGACGGAGAAAATGGTAAGAAAATATTTTGAAGTAGGATAATTTTTTAAACAGAAAGTGAAGCGCTTAAGGCCGACAGAAAGGTGGAAAACGAAAGAATGAAAACGATCCGATTAACAACGGCTCAAGCGTTGATTAAATTTTTGAATCAGCAGTATGTGGAATTCGATGGAGAGGAGGAGAAATTCGTAAAAGGGATCTTCACCATTTTTGGCCATGGGAATGTACTGGGTCTTGGCCAAGCGTTGGAAGAAGATCCGGGAGATATGGAAGTTTACCAAGGAAGAAATGAGCAAGGTATGGCCCATGCAGCGGTGGCATTCGCAAAGCAAAAGCACCGAAAACAAATCATGGCATGCACGTCCTCTGTCGGTCCGGGAGCGGCCAATATGGTGACGGCCGCAGCGACGGCTTCCGCTAATAACATTCCGGTACTACTCCTTCCCGGAGATACTTTTGCTACAAGACAGCCAGATCCTGTTCTTCAGCAAATTGAGCATACCCACGATTTAACGCTGACAACGAATGATGCATTCCGAGCGGTCAGCAAATATTGGGATCGGGTTAACCGCCCGGAACAATTGATGACAGCCATGATCAATGCCATGCGAGTTCTCACTGATCCGGCAGATACAGGGGCAGTAACCATTGCCCTTCCACAAGATGTTCAAGGAGAGGTGTATGACTTTCCTGAGTATTTCTTCAAAAAACGTGTACACCGGATTGAACGCCGCGTACCGACCGAGTCGGATCTGAGAGATGCGGTGGAACTGATAAAAGGAAAGAAAAAGCCCATCATCCTATGCGGTGGAGGTGTTCGTTACTCCGAAGCAGCCGACTCGTTAAAACGTTTTGCTAAGAAGTTTAACATCCCTTACGGTGAAACCCAAGCTGGAAAAAGCGCGATTGAAAGTTTCCATGCCTACAATCTGGGAGGGATCGGGGTAACCGGAAACCTAGCAGCGAACCTCATTGCGAAAGAGGCCGATTTAGTAATCGGGGTCGGTACCCGATATTCGGACTTTACGACGGCATCCAAACAATTGTTTCAAAATCCTGAAGTAGATTTTTTAACCATCAACGTGTCCGAATACCATGCAAACAAGCTCGATGCAGTCAAGATCGTGGCCGACGCCAAATTGGCCCTTACCGCTTTGGAGTTGGAATTGGAAAAGATCGCATACCGTTCAGGTTACACCCGTGAAATTGAATCGGCCAAAGATGCATGGAAAGCCGAGCTTAACCGTCTTCATCAAGTTCGATACAAGGATGAAAGATTTAAACCCGAAGTCGCGGGTCATCTGGATGAAGTGCTGCCCGAATTCGTTGAAACCTATCATTCATGCCTGACACAAACCGAAGTGATCGGGCAAATAAACAAACTGATTGATGAGGATGCCATCATTATCGGGGCTGCGGGAAGCCTTCCCGGAGACCTGCAGAGAATGTGGGAGTCCCGTCGACCGAACACCTACCATATGGAATACGGTTACTCCTGCATGGGATATGAAATATCCGGAGCCCTTGGTGTAAAATTGGCGGAGCCAGACAAAGAGGTTTATGCCATGGTGGGTGATGGTAGCTATCTCATGCTACATTCCGAATTGGTAACCAGCATCCAAGAAGGGAAAAAAGTCAATGTGCTGCTGTTTGATAACGCCTCTTTCGGATGCATCAACAACCTCCAGATGGAGAATGGCATGGGCAGCTTCGGAACGGAATTCCGGTATCGGAATCCTGAGACCGGTCAATTGGATGGCGGTTTAATAAAAATGGATTTTGCCCAAAGTGCTGCGGGATACGGGGTGAAAACATATAAGGCGAGCACCCTGGAAGAATTGCGGGCTGCCATCGAAGACGCAAAAAAACAAACGGTGTCTACGTTGATCGATATTAAAGTTCTGCCCAAAACGATGACGGGCGGTTACGAATCATGGTGGCATGTTGGTATCGCGGCTGTTTCCGACAATCCGAAGGTTAGGGAAGCCTACCAGAATAAAGAGATCCACCTGAAAAAGGCAAGAAAATATTGATTGGCAGATCCCCCTCGAAAAAAGTGATAAATATCTGTCCTCGATAGAGGAGCAGATAAAAAACAAGAATCTAATCCGGAATAAGGGTGTGAAATGGAAATGAATCAAACGAAAAACAATCACTTCCGGATCGGAATCGCCCCGATCAGTTGGGTCAATGATGATATTCCTGGTCTCGGCGACCACTATACACAAGATCAGGTGTTATCCGAAATGGCCTCTATTGGTTATATTTCCACCGAAATGGGACGCCTGTTCATGCAGGATCCTCCATCTCTGAAGGCCAAATTAGACGAGTACGGAATACAGCTTGCGAGTAAATTCGTGGGGACATTGTTTTCCGATGCGAGTCGTCTGGAAGAAGAGCTGCAATCCTTTAGTGAATGGGTCAAATACCTGAAGAAAATGGGTTGTGAGTATGTGATTGTGTGCGAAATGGGAGGCTCGATGCATTGGGATCCTCGGCGTTCCCAAGAAGATATGACGATCCAAAAGCTAACGAATAGCGAATGGGAATCCCTGGTGGAGGGTCTGCACCGGGCGGCCCACATATGTCAAGAACACGAAATGCAACTGGTCTATCATTCCCATGCCGGCACTGTCGTAGAAACTGCTGAAGAGATCGACCGCTTGATGGCGTTGACCGATCCCAGTTTGGTGCATTTATTGTATGATACGGGGCATGCCCTGTACGGAGGCTATGATCCGCTGGAGCTGTTGGAAAAATATGAAGACCGGATAAAATATGTCCATTTGAAAGATGTCCGCCGCGATGTTTTGGAGTATGTCAGGAAAGAGTATATTGATTTCCGTACGGCGGTAGTGAAAGGGCTGTTTACTGTACCAGGAGATAAAGAGGGCTGCATTGATTTTAAACCGATCTTCAAGGAACTAATTGAAAGAGGCTACGATGGTTGGTGGATTGTAGAAGCGGAACAGGATCCGGCTGTGGCCCATCCATATAAATATGCGAAGATGGCGAAGGATTATATCGATTCTACCATCATGTCCATTCAAGCTTTGAACCAAAGGTAAGAAGGGAGGAAAACACTTGAGTAAATTAATCGTTCCCAGCCGTAAACCGAATGAAGAAGGCAAGGTTTTGAGTGTGACCCCCGAATCTGCTGGTTGGAAGTATGTGGGATTCGAAGTGTATGCCTTGCAGGAAGGGCAAACCTTAAAAAGGGAAACCGGAGATCAGGAAGTTTGTGTCGTTCTTTTGGCAGGCAAATCCCATATCACCACCCAAAATGAAAAGTGGGAAAACATTGGACAACGAATGAATGTTTTCGAAAAAACCCCCCCTTATTCCGTCTATATCCCAACAGGGGATTTTTATGAAGTAGAGGCTGTGACGGATCTAGAATTGGCTGTCTGTTCAGCTCCAGGAAAGGGAACGCATCCTGCTCGATTGATAGCTCCTGAAGACGTCGGTGTTGAGATGAGAGGAGCGGGAAACATCGAAAGAAGGATTCATAACATTCTTCCTGAACAAAAACCTGCAGACAGCTTGCTTGTGGTAGAGGTGTTTACACCAGAAGGGAATTGGTCCAGTTACCCTCCGCACAAGCATGATCAGGATCATTTGCCCCATGAATCCTATTTGGAAGAAACGTATTATCACAGAGTGAATCCCGATCATGGGTTCGCTGTACAAAGAGTCTACACGGACGACCGTTCTCTGGATGAGACGATGATCGTTAAAAACGGGGATGCCGTATGGGTCCCTAAAGGGTACCACCCCGTTTCGGCGCCGCCTGGGTATGAAATCTATTATTTGAACGTCATGGCGGGACCGGTCCGTACGTGGAAGTTTCATAATGACCCGGATCATGAGTGGGTTATGGAAAGGAAACTGGCAACGAAACAGTTTTCGCAGAAAGGGTAAATACGATGAATCATTTGACTTAACGCTGAAAACCAATGGGTTTATCCCGATCGATCGTTTTCCAAATCGTTCGCGATTTCGAACACATCGCTCTCAAAAGACGTTCAAAATAGGAAAAGTATAGACCCTCGTTTCACCATCATTACGGAAAGGAGCTGAGTCCGGCATGAACAGATTGGAACGAGAAGATTGGGTATCCATTATTCTGGAGCAGCGTCTCCAAAACCCCAAACGTCCTCGACAACTAGCGGCACGCAGGAAGAGAAGGGACGGATGGCAAAAGGAGAAGTTGGTGATCTTGGCGGCGGACCACCCGGCCCGGCGGGAAACGGGCGGGGGCGGAGACCTCTGGGCGATGGCGGACCGGGGAGAACTCCTTCATCGGATCGCCTCCGTCCTGATGCAGCCCGGCATCGACGGCCTGCTGGCGACGCCGGATTTGTTCGACGAACTGTTTTTGATAAACGAATGGGTGACGGAAAAGGGAGGTCCGGATTTACTGGACGGCAAGGTGCTGATCGGATCCATGAACCGTGGCGGCCTTGCCGGCACCGCTTTTGAGCTGGACGACTTCGTCACCGCCTACACGGCGGAGGAGATCGAACGGATGGGTCTGGATGGGGGCAAGCTTCTCTTGCGGCTGGATCCGGGGACCCGCGATTGCGCCCGAACTCTCGGGTATTGCAACGACGCCCTGAACGCGTTGGCGGACCAGGGATTGCCCCAGTTTCTCGAGCCGCTTTCCATCCCGCGCAGCTCCGACGAAATGGTGCGTCTGGTGGGGGTGGCCACGGGACTGGGCCGCACCACGGAGGGCCGATGGCTGAAGCTGCCCATGACCGCAGAGTTCGACCGGGTGGCTCAGGCCACCACCTGCCCGATCGTGCTGCTCGGGGGCGGGAAGCCGGGACGGACGGAGGAATTGCTGAAGGATGTTCGCCGCTGTATGGAAGCGGGTCCCCATGTGAGGGGCCTGATGATCGGACGCGGGGTGCTGTTCCCCGAGGACGGGGAGGCGCCTGAAACCGTGGCCGCCCGCCTGGCGGAAGTAATCCACGGAAAAACGGCGAAGGAGGTCGTCTGATGGGTACTGCTGAAGTATACAGTATGGGCCGGGTGATTGTTGATCTGTACGCCAATGAAATCCAGACTCCCCTCAGGAATGTCCGCTCCTTTCAAAAGTACCTGGGGGGATCGGCGGGTAACACGGCGGTGGGCCTCGCCCGCCTCGGGGCGAAGGCGGGATTAATTAGTCGGGTGGGAAACGATGAGTTCGGTACGTTTCTCTCCGAAAAACTGCGGGAAGAGGGGGTGGATACCGGGATGGTGAAGACCGATCCCCGGTACCCGACCGGGCTGGCGTTCGCCGCCCTGTTCCCGCCCGCGGACTCCGACGTGCTCTTTTACCGTAAGCCCTGTGCCGACGCCCACGTATCCCTGGAAGACATCGACTTCGACGCGTTGGGGAAATCCAGGGTGTTGACGGTTTCCTGTACGGTCCTTTCCCAGTCTCCGGGTCGGGAGGCGACATTGGCCGCCCTGGAGGCCAACCGCGCTTCCGGCGGGCTGAATGTGCTGGACCTGGACTGGCGGCCGATGTTCTGGTCGGGGGAAGAGGAGGCACGGGTTTATTACCGGGCGGCGCTCCGGATGGCGGATGTGGTGCTGGCCAACGAGCCGGAGCTCGCCTTTGCCGGTCAATCCGACCAACCTGCTGAGTCAGCCCGAGTCCTCCGCTCCCTCGGCGTGACGGAAGTGGTGGCGAAGCGGGGCGGTGACGGCGTTCTCTATTACGGGGAGGAAGGGGAGTTTCGCGTCCCGCCGGTCTCCGTCGAGGTGCTGAACACCCTCGGCGCCGGGGACGGCTTCGGCGCCGCCTACACCTATGGCCTGCTGCAGGGATGGCCGGCCCGGAAACGGGTAGAGTTCGCCGCCACCGCGGGGGCGATCGTGGTTAGCCGCCACAGTTGTTCCGAAGCGATGCCGACCCGCTCCGAAGTGGAGGAGATCATGGGCGGTTCCGCCCAACGGGAGTGAATCCGCACGGTTCCATGAATAGATCATAAGGAGGAATGGATATGACTGTACCGATCCAAGTGAAGGTACTGAAAAACTATGTGGGGGGAGCCTGGGTGGATTCCTCCTCCGAAAACCGACTGGAAGTTCCCAACCCGGCCACCGGAGAATCTCTCGGAACCGTCCCACTCTCGACGAAGGAGGATCTAGCCCGTGCGGTGGAAACTGCCGCGGAAGCCTTCCGTACCTGGCGGAAGACGCCGGTTCCGAAACGGGCCCGGATCCTGTTCAAGTACCAACAACTTTTGATCGAGCACAAAGAAGAGCTGGCCCGTCTGATCACCATGGAAAACGGCAAGAGCATCAAGGAAGCTTTTGGAGAAGTGCAACGGGGCATCGAATGTGTGGAGTTTGCCGCCGGCGCTCCCACCCTGATGATGGGGAACCAGTTGCCGGACATCGCCACCGGCATTGAATCCGGGATGTATCGCTATCCCGTCGGTGTGGTCGGGGGGATTACACCATTCAACTTTCCGATGATGGTGCCCTGCTGGATGTTCCCCCTGGCAATCGCCTGCGGCAACACCTTTGTCATGAAGCCTTCGGAGCGGGCCCCCCTTTCCGCCAATCGACTGGCGGAGCTCTTCACTGAGGCGGGTCTTCCTGACGGGGTGCTCAACGTGGTCCACGGCGCCCATGATGTGGTAAACGGCATCCTGGAACATCCGGAGATTAAGGCCGTTTCCTTTGTCGGCTCCCAGCCCGTGGCGGAGTACGTATACAAAAACGCTTCTGCTAACGGCAAGCGGGTCCAGGCCCTGGCCGGCGCCAAAAACCATTCCGTGGTGATGCCTGACACGGATCTGGATACGGCGGTCAAAGAGATCGTCAACGCCGCTTTCGGTTCCGCCGGGGAACGGTGCATGGCCTGTTCTGTCGTAGTAGCCGTCGGCGACATCGCTGACGATCTGGTCGACCGGCTGGTGAAAGCCTCGGATGGGATCAAGATCGGCAACGGTCTGGAGGAAGAAGTCTTTCTCGGCCCGGTGATCCGGGACACACACAAAGAGCGGACCCTGGGCTACATCGAGACCGGGATGAAAGAAGGGGCCCGACTGGTCCGGGACGGCCGGATAGACGACCTTCCCGAAGACGGCTGGTTCGTCGGTCCCACGATCTTCGACAATGTCAAGCCCGGCATGAAGATCTGGGAGGACGAAATCTTCGCCCCGGTCCTGTCGGTGGTACGGGCCAAGGACCTGACCGAGGCCATTGAAATCGCCAATCGCTCCCGCTTCGCCAATGGCATGTGCATCTACACCGACAGCGCCAGAGCGGTGCGCCAGTTCAGGGAGGAGGCTAATGCCGGCATGCTGGGCGTCAACGTCGGCGTCCCCGCTCCCATGGCATTCTTCCCCTTCTCCGGATGGAAGGACTCCTTCTACGGGGACCTTCATGCCAACGGCCGGGACGGGGTGGAGTTCTACACCCGTAAGAAGATGGTGACGGCACGTTATTGATGTATACCGAAGCTTCATTGGCTGATATGAATAGGGTATAACAACAAGCTCCCTCGGATTTTCTGAGGGAGCTTGTTGTTATACGGGTTTACACTCAAATAGACCATGGTAGAAGCTAAGAGCGGGTGGTCCCACCACCTTCCATAGAGAGGGGTTTTCCCTATCTCCCTGCAGTTGTTCCAACTCCGGAAACATATCCGGGTGGTTGCCCCGGTTGAACAACGTGACTTCATGCCCTTCGGCTACCGCAGCCTCCACGACATGACGGCCCCAAAATTGCCTCCCAAGATCAATAAGTGCACAGAAAACCCCCTCCTATTTGTTTACTCGGTTGCCCGGCACCAATCCCTTGTCCAAAGCGGCTGCCCTCGAATGCTTTGAGAAGCCCCCGGCATCCGCAGGAAGTGCTCTGGGGGTGCTTAGCCGTAGGGAGACGTCACGCAGCTTGAGAAAACAGGTGGCTGTATGCCCTTGGACCCTTGCCAAAACCGGAAGAAACTTGAGTTATCTTGACAGGGGCGGTTTCATTCGGCTGTACCGTCCAAACCGTTAATGTCGATTCTTTGCTGGAGGTTTCACCGGGGAACGGAATGATCCGGTCGTAGTGGGTTTCTTTCGTGTGGGGGGAGGGGTTCTTCCAGCGAACAATGGATTGCTGCTCTTTTTCGCTCACGTTAATTCCTCCTGTTCCGGAAAGGGGTATACAGTCAGACGCACTTGATAGGGATAGTTAGATGGTTGACCTGCTTTTTTTTTTGGTATTTCTGAATCAGCTGCTTCATTAGGCGGATATAGTCCTGAACAAAAGCTTCCCGGTGATTTTCATCCGCTAGCTGAATCACCGCATCCAACGTTGCACTGGGAATCTCTTGGCCCGCTTCCGTCTGTTCCATCAATCGGAGTGCATCCCGTTTCAGGCGCTCGGCGGTGGTGTACACATGTCGGAGAGAGGATTGATCTTTCAGCTTCTGAACCGTATCGGCACCCCATCCCAACGTGTCCGATAACAAATAGTTTCGGGCGACCGCTTGGTATAGAACCTCCACCAGATTGCGAACTTGGCGGGTACCCACCCGCCGGACCAGATTGGCTTTTTCCAATGCTTTGATATGGTAGTTGATCCGTTGGGGCGGTTCGTTCAAGGAGCGTGCCACTTGCGCGGCAGAGGCAGGAGAGCAGAGCCGGGACAAAATTTCGCCCCGCAAAGGGTGCAATAAACAACTCGCCTGTTCCTGGGATTCCACCACATAAGTCTCTTGTATTTTTTCCATATCTCCATCTCCTTATAAAATAATATATTCACGTAAAAATAGTTTATTACGTAGGCGTGAAAATGTCTAAATTATTTTAGAATTGAAATAGATATGGAAATGCTATATACATCCATAGTAAAATATAATAAAAAATTGGATTACTTGGTTTTCTGGAGGGAGAAATGATGAACGGAATTCCCGTCCCCTTTGTCCGGGCCAACCAGTGGTTTCAGGTAGTATCCGTCCTTATCGCGCTGGTATCGGGTGCGTATTGGATTCTGGTCGTTCCGTTGGCTTTCGGGGCATACAGTTTGGCTTTTCGTCGCAATCCGCTTTTCTACCTGATCCCCCCGTTTTTGAAAAAGCCCCTTTCGGAGTATCAGCAGGAGGATGCGGACCAACAGCGGTTCAACCAGTGGATCGCGGTGATCTGCCTCACTCTCTCCCTGCTCGGCTTCCTGGCCGGTCTTCCTGCGGTGGGTTACGCCTTTGCCGTCCTGGTCGGGCTGGCAGCTGCCATCGCCCTGCTCGGCTTTTGCATCGGCTGCTTTATCCGTTTCCAATACCTCCAATGGCGGCACCGGCGAAAGAAAGCCGGAGAATGATGCCTTGTATTTCTGTGACATAGAGCGATTTTGTCTGGATTTGTATGCAACTAGGAAATTCCGCAGAGAGGCACCCTTTGAAATGAAGCTTTCTCGCCGTCCTTTTTCTACACGCTTCCTCTTCATACATTCGTACCCCAATCAAGCTGAAATCTTATCTGATTATGAATTTCCCCGGGAAATATCCGGTTCGAAGACGGATTCGCTTTCCCCTGATTTTTCAAGGCCCAAAAGGAGTGAAGTATTTTTGCCCCCTGATCTATAGCATCCGTTTCCATTTCCCTCTATACTGGAATAAGAACATTTGTCCGGCAGAGGTGCGAAGGCAATGGAACAAGTGGGCCTCAATCTGTTTGAGGAACATTATCTGAAAGGATCTCTGGTGCAGGAGATTTTTTATAACGAGGAAAATCATTTCGGCGTTTTTTTGATGCGGGTGGAGGAGGCGACGGAAGAGCTGGATACGGACGAAGTCGTCGTGGTCGGTACCATGATGCGTCCCCATCCTGATGAGACCGTGATGTGCCACGGAGAATGGCGGGATCATCCCCGTTATGGACGCCAGTATCAAGTGCACCATATCAAAAAAGTGTTGCCCCGCTCTTCGGAAGCAGTCGTGAAATATTTGTCCAGCGGCTTGTTTCCCGGAGTGGGTAAAAAGACTGCGGAAAAGATTGTAAATCAGCTGGGGCCGAATGCGCTGGAAAAGATTGCTGCCAACCCCGATGTTCTGATGGATGTGCCAGGAGTGACAGCGGCCAGGGGACAGACGATTGCCGACAGTCTGCGGGAGCATCAGGCACTGGAACAAGCGATGGTGTATTTGTATCAATTTGGCATCGGTCCGGCTACCGCCTTGAAAATCGTCCAAACCTACAAAGATGCCACCATTCAGGTGATCAAAGAAAATCCCTATCGCCTGATCGATGAAGTGGAAGGGGTGGGCTTTCGCCGTGCGGATGAGTTGGCAAGGCAGGCGGGATTGCCTGCGGATGCTCCCGAGCGCTATCAGGCGGCGGCTTTGTTTGCCATCCAGGAAGCATCTTTATCTTATGGGCATGTTTATGTGACCCAGGAGCAATTGGATGAAGAAGTGGGACAACTGTTGCAGAAAGACGCCGATGAGCTTTTTCCCCCCGATAAACGGTCGATTTACCTGAAACAAATGGTGGAAGAAGAGCGTATCTTGGAGGATCACGGCAAGTACTATCTCCCCTCCTTGTATTTTGCCGAGCACGGGGTCGCCGTAAGGGTGAAGCGGTGGTTGGAACAGGAGATCGAAGAAGTCCCGGCTCACGAGCTTTATAAAGCGGTGGGGGAGATCGAAGAAGAGTTGAAGGTGGCCTATGCCGATCGGCAACGGGAGGCAATGATCACAGCGATCCAATCGCCGTTGATGATCCTCACCGGAGGTCCGGGGACCGGGAAAACTACGGTGATTCAAGGGATTTGCCATTTGTTTGCCAAATTGAATGATTGTACTCTGGACCCCGCTGCTTATGAAGCGTCGGATAAACCTTATCCGATCCGGTTAGTGGCACCGACCGGACGGGCAGCCAAGCGGATGTCGGAAGCGACGGGAATGCCTGCGATGACGATTCACCGACTGTTGGGTTGGCGGGGCGACTTTTTTGAGCGGGATCAGGATCATCCTATTGAAGGCTCACTCTTAATCGTGGACGAGGTATCCATGTTGGACGTCTGGCTGGCCAACCAGCTGTTTCGGGCGGTCCCCAAAGGGATGCAAGTGGTGTTGGTGGGGGATGACGATCAACTCCCCTCGGTGGGTCCGGGGAAGGTGTTAGAGGATTTGCTTCAGATGAAGGAGATTCCGCGAGTAGAGTTGACCGACATTTTCCGGCAGGAATCGGACTCCTCGATTGTTCCCCTGGCGCACGCGCTGAAAAGAGGGGAAGTGCCTGACGATATCCTGAAGCCCCAGCCCGACCGTCGCTTTTTTCCCTGTAAACGGGATCAGGCAGTGGATGTGATCTTACAAACTTATACGGAAGCGTTGAACCGAGGGTACACCCTGTTTGACGTCCAAGTGTTGGCCCCGATGTATAAGGGTCCGGCAGGGGTCAACCGGATCAACGAAGCGATCCAGGAGGCAGTTAATCCGAAATCCGAAGGGAAAAAGGAAATTTCCTGGGGGGAGTCGGTGTTCCGCATGGGAGATAAGGTATTGCAGCTGGTCAACCATCCGGAGCACCCCGTATATAACGGCGACATGGGACAGATCGTGGCGATTGACGAGAAAGCCCAACAGGATCAGCCTGTGGTTTGGGTTCAGTTTGACCGGCAGGAAGTACCTTATAAACGGAGTCAACTGGGGCAGCTCTCTCTGTCTTATGCATGTTCCGTTCATAAATCCCAGGGATCCGAGTTTTCGATCGTCATTTTCCCCGTGTTAATGGCATATCGTCGCATGTTACAGCGAAATCTGATCTATACCGGGATCACCCGCAGCAAATCTTACCTGATTTTGTGCGGGGAAGTGGATGCTCTTTCCTTCGGAGTAGGCCGGCAGGATCAGGTGAAACGGAACAGCCAGCTGGTGGATTTGTTACATGGAGAATGGTAATGATCCCCCTGCATGGAGGAATTCGTCGGGTTCATACTAAGGGATAGCGGAAGGAGGATGATCCTTGCGCAGATCCCAAGATGTGATCGGCTTGCCGGTGATTCACGTCCAGACGGGCAAACGGTTGGGAACCGTGTGTGACCTTCTGTTTAATGAACAGCAGCGCCTTCGGGGCGTCTTGCTGGAATGTGGAGGATGGATGCGCCGCGGACGGTACATTCCTGCTGAAAGGGTAGGTTCTTTTGGTACCGACGCGGTGGTGGTGGACAGCGAAGAGGCGCTCAAAGCACTGGACGGAGAACAAAGCCGCTGGACGGGTTTGCTGACGGGACAACACCACTTAAAAGGGCGCTCAGTAATGTCGGATGACGGCAATGAATTGGGTGCTGTAGAAAACGTCTATTTCCATGAAAAGTTGGGAACCCTGTTGGGGTACGAGTTGTCCGAGGGGATGTTGACCGATTGGCGTCACGGACGCAAGGTGTTTCAACCGCTCGTCCCGCTCATTTGGGGTGGAGACGTGCTGATCTCCCCTTCCGCCGGACAGCTTGCGGACGTTTGAAGAAAGCCAGGTGTTGTCCATGCTTCGCTGTCCCAACTGTCATTCCCACGATATTGGCAAAGTGGGGACCAATCAGTTTTACTGTTGGAGCTGTTTTATCGAGTTGTCGGTGGTAAACGGCGAGATTCAGTCCGTTTACCAAGTGGAGGAGGACGGGAGCCTGAGCTCCCTGAACGATCTGTTTCTAGAGGAAGGCCAAGACCGGATGTCCATGTGACATTGAAAGGGGAATTCCATTTGAAACGGCGGCGAATCTTTTCCACCTTGTTGATTGGGAGCATAGCCGTCATGGCTGCGCGGGCTTTGCGATCCCGCACTCCCATGAAAAACATGTTGGGCAGAATGATGACGGGAATGGGTAATTTATCATCGCCCCGTTGGTTAAAGCGAGCCCGATTGCAGGTCAAGTTGGCCAGTATTGTCTCCCGTGTTGTAGGCCGCAAATGGCTTCGACGCGTGGCCTGATTCAATCACCGTGAAAACATCCATCCTTCCCAATCCCCTGAACTCCGGTTCAGGGGATTTTTCATGAAACCCCCTGACTTGGACATATACTGTAACAGACGAGTCCCGGGAGGTTGCGTGGGCATGGAACGCTTAACCCAGAGCCGGTTGTTTTTTTGGTCGCTGCTCACTTTGGTTTTTCTCGGTATCCTGTATATGTTGCTTCAGATCGAGCCGATGATTACGGGAATTTTCCTGTTTTTTAAGGCAGTACTGGGCCCCTTTTTTGTAGCGGTCATTATTTCCTATCTGCTCAATCCGATTGTAAATATGTTAAGTAACCGGGCCGTTCCCCGTTCGGTAGCGGTGCTGCTCATCTATTCGCTGTTTATCACTTGTATTGTGATTGTCATCTTGAATTTGGTTCCCTTACTCAATGCCCAGTTGCAAGAAATCATCGAACACTTTCCTCAATGGAACCAGCAGGTGCAGTCCTGGATTGAGCAGTACAATCACAATAAAGATGCATTGCCGGAGAGTGTACAGGCGGGGATTGAAAAGACTTTGAATCGCATCGAAGCGGCCATTACCGACGGAGTAGGCGATTTGATGGGGAGTCTGGGCTCAACAATCAATCATCTATTTTTAGCGTTAATCGTCCCTTTTTTGGCTTTTTATATGCTGAAGGATGTGCACTCCATTGAAAGCACTCTGATTAAATGGCTCCCGCTCAAAAGCCGGAAAGAAGCGCATCGTTTAATCAAGGACATCGACAGCGCCCTGGGCAACTACATTCGCGGTCAGCTGTTGGTTTGTGCGGCGGTGGGGATGTTCGCCTATATCGGATATTTGATTATCGGCTTGCCCTATGCTTTGTTGTTGGCGGCATTGGTAGCGGTGTTTAACGTGATTCCCTATCTGGGCCCCTTTTTTGGAGCGATTCCGGCGATATTGGTTGGTTTTACCGTATCCAAAGAATTGGTATTCGGTGTGGTGATCGTCAACCTGATCGTGCAAGTGCTGGAAGGGAATGTCCTCTCGCCGCAGATTGTGGGGCGGACGCTTCATTTGCACCCGATGATGATCATCTTTGCGTTGTTGGTGGGAGGAGAGATCGGCGGGATCATCGGATTGATTTTGGCCGTGCCCTTTTTCGCGATCCTCAAAGTAATCTTCGGACACATCGTTGCTCATCGTTTCAAAGGACAGGTTTGAAGCGGGGAGGTTTCGTAGTATAATATAAATAGACAAGCTTGAGAGCAGAATGCGATGACGGAACCGAAGTAGACCGTTCTCCCGTTGCAGAGAGAGGAGCCCTTGGCTGGAAGGCTCCTTCGGTGCAGGCGGTTGAAAGCCAGTTCCCGAGTGCAGGTGAAGAGCCTGCCGGCTAACGCCGTTATCCCTTGAAGTGACTGTCTGCAAAGTATGTACCGGCAAAAGCGATCTGGATCGGTTACATATGAACTTTGCTGAATCGATCGCAGGCAGTAATCGGGGTGGTACCGCGGGAGCCTTTCTCGTCCCTGAAAAAGGGGAGGGAAGGGTTTTTTTGTTGGATTTTTTCAAAGGAGGGCGCCTAGATGAAAGCAAATGAGATTCGACGCAAGTACCTGCAATTTTTCAAGGAAAAAGGACACCGAGTGGAGCCGAGCGCATCCCTGGTGCCGGTAGATGATCCGTCGTTGTTGTGGATCAACAGCGGAGTGGCTACGCTGAAAAAGTACTTTGACGGACGGGTAAAACCGGAGAATCCCCGGATCGTCAATGCGCAGAAAGCGATTCGTACCAATGACATCGAAAATGTGGGTTATACTGCCCGCCACCATACCTTCTTTGAGATGCTGGGCAACTTCTCTATTGGAGACTATTTCAAAGAAGAAGCGATTCTGTGGGCATGGGAGTTTTTGACTGATCCCAAGTGGATGGGGTTGGACCCGGAAAAGCTCTCGGTCACCATCCATCCGGAAGACGATGAAGCCTATAGGATCTGGAATGAACAAGTGGGCATTCCCTCAGAACGGATCGTCAAGTTGAAAGAGAACTTTTGGGATATCGGAGAAGGGCCGAGCGGACCCAATACGGAGATTTTTTATGACCGTGGAGAGCACCTCTGTGATCCTGATGATCCCGAATGTTATCCCGGCGGGGAAAACGAGCGCTATCTGGAAATCTGGAACCTGGTGTTCTCCCAGTACAACCACAACCCCGACGGCAGTTATACCCCGCTGCCCAAGAAAAACATCGATACCGGCATGGGGTTGGAACGGATGGCTTCCGTCATGCAAGATGTGCCTACCAACTACGACACCGACTTGTTCCAGCCGATTATCCAGGCTACCTGCAAAGAAGCCGGGGTGGAATACGGCACGGACCGGGAAACGGACATTGCGCTGAAGGTGATTGCTGACCACGTGCGGACCATCGTATTCGCCATCGGTGATGGCGTGGTTCCCTCCAACGAAGGGCGCGGATATGTGCTGCGCCGCTTGCTGCGCCGCGCGGTACGCTATGCCCGGGTACTCGGTATTGAGCGTCCGTTTCTCTATCGGTTGACCGGTGTTGTGGCGGAAGGGATGAAGGAATATTATCCCGAACCGGCACAAAAACAAGCGTTTATCGAGCGCGTCATCGAAGGAGAAGAGGAGCGCTTCCTGGAAACCTTGTCCGAGGGATTGCGCATTTTGAGCGAAGTGGTGGAAAAGGCGAAAGCGGAGGGCAGGGATATCATCACCGGTCAAGAGGCTTTCACCTTGTATGATACCTACGGCTTCCCGGTGGATCTCACCGAGGATTTCGCCCGGGAAAACGGGCTGAATGTGGATAAAGACGGTTTCGCCGCAGCGATGGAAGCCCAGCGGGAACGTGCCCGTGAGGCCCGACAGGATGTAGACAGCATGCAAGTCCAGGGCGGTGCTCTGGCGGACTTGGATGTACAGTCCGAGTTTGTGGGATATACCAAGTGGAGCACGGATACCCGTGTGGCTGCCTTGATCCATGAGGATCAGTTGGTGGATATGGTGGGAGCCGGTGAAACCTGCCTGATCGTGTTGGAGCAAACTCCCTTCTATGCTGAAAGCGGCGGACAGGTGGCCGACCAGGGGACGATCGTCTCTTCCCGGGCCCGTCTACGGGTGAAAAATGTGAAGAAAGGCCCCAACGGGGAGCACGTTCACACCGCCGTGGTGGAAGAAGGCACCATCCGACAAGGGGAAGAGGTACGGGCTGAAATCGATAGTGCCCAGCGACGGGATATTGTGAAAAACCATACCGCCACACACCTTTTGCATAAAGCGTTGAAAGAAGTGGTCGGCGAACACGCCAACCAGGCAGGTTCGCTGGTGGCAGCGGAACGTCTGCGGTTTGACTTTACCCACATCGATCCGTTGACGGAAGAAGAGCGCCGGGAAGTGGAAGAGCGGGTCAACCGTCAGATCTGGTCCAACCTTCCTGTGGAGACGATGGTGAAGCCGTTGGCCGAAGCAAAAGCGATGGGTGCTATGGCTCTTTTTGGTGAAAAATACGGGAATGAGGTACGTGTTGTCAAAGTGGGCGATTACAGTCTCGAACTGTGTGGCGGTACCCACGTCAACCAGACCAGTGAAATCGGGTTGTTCAAGATTATCAGCGAGAGCGGGATCGGCTCCGGGGTGCGCCGGATCGAAGCAGTGACCGGACAACACGCCTTCCGCTACTTTGAAAAACAAATGGCCCTGCTGCAGCAAGTGGCAGCCAAACTGAAATCCAACCCGGCGGATGTCGTGGATCGGGTCGATGCTTTGCAAAGCCGCATAAAAGAATTGAACCGGGAAACCGAATCCCTTCGCAGCAAACTGAACCGGCTGGAAGGACAAAGCTTGGTGAATCAAGTGGAAGAAGTAAAAGGTGTTCCCGTATTGACAGCCAAAGTGGACGTTCCGGATATGGACGGGCTGCGCAATATGATGGACGATCTGAAGAATCAGCTGAAAGAAGGCGTCATCATCTTAGGCGCTGTCAATGGCGGCAAAGTGCAGTTGGTTGCCAGCGTCAGCCCCGATTATGTCAAACAGGGACTTCATGCAGGGAAGTTGGTCAAAGAGGTAGCGACCCGATGCGGCGGTGGAGGAGGAGGCCGTCCGGATATGGCTCAGGCCGGCGGCAAAGATCCTTCCAAATTGGATGAAGCGCTGCAAGCCGCCCGCGATTGGGTAGGGGCTCAGGTGTAATGTTTTAAAAAGCGGTGGTATGGCGGATTGGTTTTCTCATGAAGAAAACGAAGATAATGAACACCATTTTGACGGACCTAGTGCGGCGACCGGCTGTGTGAATGGAAGATTCTCTCGTTCCCTTGAAAACATCCACGGGCAGAAAGAAGGAAAAAGAGGAAATGCATCCTTGTAAGGCGAATGTTCAGGAAAGGTGAGATTCAAAGATAGAAAGAGGTGTTTAGATTGTCCATGGATAAAACCATGAAGTTTGATTTCCGTGGCGAGGAGCTGGAAGCGAGCGCAGAAGAAGTGCTGCTAACGGTGTATCATGCTTTGAAAGAAAAAGGGTACAATCCGATCAACCAGATCGTGGGGTATTTGTTGTCGGGGGATCCCGCCTACATTCCCCGGCACAACAATGCGCGGGCATTGATTCGAAAGCTGGAACGGGATGAATTGTTGGAGGAATTGGTGAAATCCTATTTGGAGAACCACAGCTGATTAGTGCCCGTCAATAGGTAAAAAGCAGGAGTGAAGACATGCGGGTGTTGGGTTTGGATATCGGCGAAAAACGGATTGGCGTCGCGATTAGCGATGAATTGGGTTGGACTGCTCAAGGGGTGGAAATCATTCGGCGTCCAAACGGGGACGACAGCTGGTTGGAACGCCTGGGTCAATTGATCGAGAGTTACCAGGTGAACAGCATCGTTGTTGGATTTCCCCGTAATATGGACGGCAGTATCGGTCAGCGGGGAGAAGCGTGCCGAGAAATTGCAGAGAAGATCAGGCAGCGCTTCTCCCTGCCTGTTCATTTGTGGGATGAGCGGCTCTCAACCATGGCTGTGGAACGGACGTTGATCGAGGCGGACATCAGCCGCAAAAAGCGGAAAAAAGTAGTGGATCAAATGGCGGCATCCTGGATTTTGCAGGGATATTTGGATGCTCGAAGGAGGCATACTATTGAGTAATTACAGTCATCCGGAAGATGAGTTTATTTTTATCACCAATGAAGAGGGAGAAAAGGAGCGATTTCGAATCATCCTGACGTTTGAGCATGATGAGACGGGAAACCAATACATGGTGGTCGCTCCAGAAGAGGATGAAGACGCCCAAGTGCAGGGTAATGACGACATAGTGGAACAAGATGTGTACGCTTTCCGGTATGAAGAAGAAGGCGAACAACTGAAGCTGTTTACCATTGAAGATGATGATGAATGGGATATGGTAGAGGAAGTGCTGAATACCTTCCAAGAAGACGAAGAGACGGAGTGAATCTTCCTATGAAAGAAAGGAATCCCCGGCGGACAAAAGCTCAAAAAATGGATATGCTGGAACAGGCGCGAGGGGTCGATATCACACTCCCTTCAGGGAAGAGCGAGCAGGACACCCGCTATCGGCTTCTTAAAGAACTGGACCTAAACGGTAAGCACTATGCCGTTATGTGTCCCTGGGATGATTCCGGTCATGATGCGTATCTTTTCCGGGTCACGGACCAAGCAGGCGAATACTCTTTAGAGCATGTGGAAGACGACTACGAATGGGAACAAGTGGCGGATGCCATAGACGAAATGCTCTATTTTGACGAATGGTGACGAATGACGGGGAAAATCCCCGTTATTTTTTTTGGTAAGCTGTGTTACCATAAAGCCTGATGTCAAATTGTGAGCGAAGGAGTACCCATGATGAGATGGCTGATGCGATTTGTGTATACGATCATCCTATTCGCGGCATGGTCTACGTTGGCCTATATTTATGTGGATCATTCTCTGAGCTCCCCTCCCCGAGACAAGCCTGTCACCTTATCCATTCAGCCCGGCGCTACCAGTGAAGATATCGGGCATCTTCTGATGGAAAACGGACTTATTCGTAAAGATTGGTTCTTCAGCACATATTCCTGGCTGACCGGAAGTTCTCGAGGCCTGCAAGCGGGTGTTTACGAAATACGTCCCGATATGGATATTGATGACATTTTGGACATGATTACTCATGGAAAGCAAAATACCATTCCCGTGACGATCCCGGAAGGGTTTACCACCGAACAGATTGCGAACCGGCTGCAAACCAAAGGGATCAACCGGGAAGAGTTCCTTGAGGCGGTGGATCATGGGCAGTACGATTATGCCTTTCTCAAAGAGATTCCCAAAGGGAGAGAACGCCGTCATTGGTTGGAAGGCTACCTTTATCCGAGTACATACAACATCCCCAAAAATGCCAAAGCCGAGGATGTCGTCAATATGATGCTGGGCCAATTCGATCAGATTCTCAAAAAAAATCGGGTCATGGATCGATTGGAAAGCCGCAATATGACGCTGGACCAGTTGGTGAATGTGGCTTCCATCGTTGAAAGGGAAGGTCAGGTAAAAGAGGAACTGCCCAAGATTGCCGGGGTGATTTACAATCGTTTGGATCAGGACATGCGATTGCAAGTGGATGCCACGGTGCAATATGCTTTAGGGGAGCATAAAAACCGGGTGCTCTATAGCGACTTGGAGAAACAAAGCCCCTACAACACGTATCTTCATACCGGACTTCCACCGGGACCCATTTCAAACCCGGGGGAAGATGCCCTTTTGGCTGCGCTGGAACCGGAGCAGCATCAGTATCTGTATTATGTGACAAAGAAAGACGGCTCCCAAGAGCACTATTTTGCGAAGACCTTCCAGGAGCACCGGCGCTACATCTTCCAAAGCAAAAATCAGTTGCAAAACAGCAGCAACTGATGAAGGGATTTATTGTTTGCTGGTTCAAAACGACAGAGCTCTTCTGCGGCGGACAGAAGGGCTCTGTCCCTTTTTCTGCAAAATTTCGGATATGAGATAGTACAAAAATCCGGTAACATCCACAGGAGAGCTGTGTTATGCTAACGGTATGAAAAAACAGCAAGAGGGGAACAAACCAATGAAGTGGTTCATACGATTCATGGTAACTCTTCTGTTGATTGCGGCAGTGTCCGTGCTCGGATATATGTATGTCCAATACACGTTAAGCTCACCTCCCCGGACAAAACCTGTGGAAGTGGAAGTTTCCCAAGGGGACTCCATTATGCAAGTAGGTACACAGTTGGAAAAGAAAAAACTGATCCGCGACGATCTGTTTTTTGCCGCCTACGCAATGGTCAAAGGCCAAGCCAAGGCCTTGAAGCCCGGTGTATATGAGATTCCGCCGGGGACGGATGTGAACGGAATCCTTGATATCTTCTCCCATGCCGAAAACAATGTGATGCGGTTAACCGTCCCGGAAGGGTATACGGTGGACCAAATCGCTGAGGAGCTGCAGAAAAAAGGAGTGGACAAGGAGGCTTTTTACCGAGCGGTTAATCAACGGACGTACCGACATCCCTTCCTGCGGCACATCAACAGCAGCAAGCGAAAATATTTGTTAGAAGGATACTTGTATCCCTCCACCTATAATTTGTCCAAAAACACGGACCCGGAAAAATTGGTGGATAAAATGTTGGACCAGTTTCAACAAGAAATGGATCGGGAGCAAGTCCTGCAAAAGTTGAAGGCCAAAAATATGACGGTGGATGAATGGGTCACCATCGCTTCCATCGTGGAGCGGGAGGGGCAGGTGAAGGACGAGTTTCCCCGTATTGCCGGAGTGATCTACAATCGATTGAAAACTGGCAAGAAGCTGCAAGTGGATGCAACGGTCCAGTACGCCCTTGGGAAACAGAAAGAGCGCTTGTATTTCAAGGATTTGAAAGTGAGAAGTCCCTACAACACCTATTTGTACCCGGGACTTCCGCCGGGCCCCATTTCCAACCCCGGCAAGCAGGCGCTGAAAGCCGCCCTGAACCCTGAAAAGCACCAGTACTTCTTCTATGTGACGCGAAAAGACGGTTCGGGACGCCACTATTTCGCCCGTACTGAGGCGGACCACCAACGCAATATCCTCCGCAGCAAACAGGAAGCCCGGGGGCAGACCTCGAGTCAAGGTGAGCCTTCCTCCGGCAACGGTTCCTCGTCACAATAATAGGGAGCGATGATCAGAAGAGTATTAATGTGGTGATCAAAAGAATGGTCATGAACCTCCCCCGGTTTTTACCGGGGGTTTTTTCGGCATCAGCGGATCTCCTGTCTTCCGTAGGAGGGACCATTAGGCAGGGAATAGAAGGGTCAGAGAAGAGAAGGGGCCTGATCTTCCTTTTCTTCCGGTACGCCGACGAGCAAATATTGCAAAGTGTTATCACCCCAATTATGAATCTGATGTCGCGCCCCCGGGGGGATTTCCACGCATTCATCCCGTGCCACGGGATAATGATGTCCGTCCACCCGAATAAAACCACGACCTTGCAATACATACAGCAGCAAGCGAAAGTTGTTGTGTGTTTTTACCGGTGTTTTGCTCTCGGGGAGCAACTCTTCCATTACGATGCGCATGTTGCTCCGTTCACAGAAACTCCACTGTTGATATCCCGAACGGTTCATTATATGAGGCACCGAATGTCTTGTCCGTTTCAAGCTACTCATCCTTTCTGTTGAACCGCAAACCGCAGCACCCCCGGTTATTGCTTAATAAAAAAATACCCGGAGTCACCAGGTATTTAACATCAAAATCCGAACAAAAAGGATTTATTTTTGTGAGACAAAAGCGTCCCAAGGGCGTTTTTCGTTTTTGGCCTTAAAATAATCTCCGCCCTTTTTCACGGTATCGTCCGTTCCCCAATCAATTTCTTTATCCAGCTTCTTCAGGCGGGGGATGTGCTTGGAGCAATGGATGTAGGCTTCTTCTACCTCCACCATCACCCAGCGCTCCGGTGTACGCCCGCCCTCGGTGAAGATGTCCTGCCGGATGACATCGGGCAAACCGGGTTGGCTCAGCAAATCCTCATTTTCAAAAATCTTCGCTTTGCCGTTGACATGAAGACCGACGGCTGTACGGAAAAAGTCGATGAACACCATGCCGATGTGGGGATTTTCCGTGATATTTCCCAAGCTGGCCATTACGCCGTTGCCCCGGTATTCCGGGTAGATCAAATATTTATCATCAAGGACGCGCACAAATCCCGGTTCACCGGCACGAAACGAACAGTCACACTCTCCACGGGCATCCGAAGTGGCGATAAACACCATCTCCTGCTCCGCAATGTACTCTTTCATGATGTCGTTCAGCCGGTCCAACATTTGGTAGTTGTAAAAGGTGAGGGCTTGCTTGGTCGTACCGTAGCGTTCTTGCAACAAGTGCTCCCCTCGAGAACCCGGCATCTCAGGATGGGAATCCGGGAGACCGCTTTTTTCTTCAACAGAAGCTGAGGGAGTGTTACCAAGTTGCTGGGCAATCAAAGACTTGCCCTTTTGAAATTTGCGGGCAAGGCGATTGTAGTATCTTGTCCACATAGGGAAGACATCCTTCCTCTCCGGTCTGTAATCGCTTCGGTCATCCTCCATCACATTACCACAGGGGTAAAGGAATAAACCACTAACCGACTCAATCGATTTTTTCATTATAGCAAGACTAGAACTTCGAGTGTCAAGTTTTGACATAATAAATAGAATTTTTATACGATTATTATAGCATGATGCGTTGGAAGCGCAGAAAATATTGTGGAAAACAGAGTAGGTTTAATCAAAATTTATTTCCACTTAAACCTTTGTTAACGATCGGTCGGTACAGTCGAATGTGAAACGGATCCTTTGCGTCATGAAGACATGAAAGGAGAAACCGTATGGATAAAAAGATTACGAGAAGGAAGTTTATGACCTATTTGGGGGCAGGAACCGCGGCATTGATCGGTTCGGCCGCCGGTGTATATAAAGTGCTGGAAGCGGCGGATGCAACCCAAGCCGCCACAACGGCGGGTACACCCAAGGGTATACCTTTTCAACCGATCTCTCCTTCCGACAAAGACGAATTGGTCTTGCCGAAAGGCTTTACGTATGATGTCGTAGCTGCTTGGGGCGATGACATCGGCAACGGGGAAAAATTCGGATTCAACTGCGACTTGACGGTGTATTTTCCCATCAATGGCTCTTCGGAACACGGCTTGCTGTGGGTGAACCATGAGTACACCGGAGACGGAAAAATCTTCCTTTATCCAGAAAACACCCCGGAGGCTGAGAAGCACAAAATCGAGCAGTACAACCTCGGTGGATCGGTCATCGAGATCAAGAAAGAAAAGGGTAAATGGGTGTTGGACAAGAAGTCCAAATACGCCCGTCGGATTACGGCTAACACTCCGATGGATCTAACCGGTCCGGCACGCGGAGACAAAGCAGTCGGAGGCGTGGCCGAAGTGGAAGGAACGTATGCAAACTGCAGCGGCGGCCGCACCAAATGGGATACGGTGCTCACTTGTGAGGAAAACTTTGAAGAAGATGCCAAACGCTGGGGTCGCAACCTTACCCACTACGGCTGGGTCGTCGAAGTGGATCCCTTTGATCCCAAATCCAAGCCGAAAAAACATACGGCGCTGGGACGATTCTCCCATGAAAATGCAGCAATGACGCTTTCCAAGGACAATCGGTTGGTCGTCTACATGGGTGATGACAAAGCGGATGAACACTTCTACAAATTCGTTTCCAAAGGGAAATACGATCCGGCCAAAGGGAAAGGCAACAGCAAGTTGTTGGAAGAAGGAACCCTGTATGCAGCCAACTTGGAGGAAGGAAAATGGTTGCCGCTGGATCTGGAAAAGTCTCCGAAGTTGAAGGAGAAGTTCAGCACCCAGGGCGAAGTGTTGGTGAACGCCCGAGAGGCGGCCAAACTGCTGGGAGCAACACCGCTGGATCGTCCGGAAGATGTGGAGGTAAATCCGGTGGACGGATGCCCCTACCTTGCCTTGACAAACAATGTGGCACGCGGCAACTACTATGGCCAGATCCTTCGCTTCATCGAAGACGGAAAAGATGCTGCGTCGGAAACTTTCTCCTTTGATGTATTTGCTGTCGGCGGACCGAAGAGCGGATTTGCTTGCCCCGATAACATCTGCTTCGATAAAAAAGGGAACCTGTGGCTCTTCTGCGACATGTCTTCCGACAAGTTGAACCAAGAAGGTCCCTATGAAACCTTCAAAAACAACGGCGCGTTTTTCATCCCGACCCAGGGGCCGAACAAAGGAGATGCCTTCCAATTTGCATCCGGCCCCGTGCAATGTGAAATGACGGGTCCGTGGTTTACTCCGGATGAGAAAACCCTCTTTATTGCGGTACAACATCCGGGTGAAGAAACCACCGACCTGAACAATCCCACCAGCCGTTGGCCTTATGGGGATACCCCGAAACCTGCGGTGGTGGCAGTCCGGGGGTTTTAACCGATGCTAACCAATATTGGACTTCCGGGGCTCATCCTCATCCTGTTGCTGGCGCTGATCCTCTTCGGACCCAAGCGCTTGCCGGAGATGGGACGGGCCTTCGGCCGAACCATTAAGGAATTCAAGGAATCTACATCGGGAATTTTCAGTGACGATGACAAAAAGGAAGAAAAGAAAAAAGAAGCGGCAACAGATCAGAAAGATTCTTCCAAAAGGATCTGAATTCCCGAGTATCAATCGATTCACCACTCCGCAAAAAACGAAAGCCAAACCGAGCAAAACACAACGAAGCCCGGCACGGACTGTGATGTCACGTGCTGGGCTTCGTTTTTTCCATCCAATAAGAGGGGTTCTTTTTCCAAAGAAGCAGGAGGGAGGTAGCCAAACCGGCACAGCTGACGGTCAAGAAGGTATACAGAATGCGCAGCGGATCAAAAAACCAGCTTCCGCAGGCGAGGATGCAGGTATCCCAGAGGAAGATCAGCAGCCCCGCATTCCATCGTTTATGTTGGGCAATCCATTGGGCCAGGAGATCGAGACCGCCGGTGCTGGTTTCACAACACATCATCAGTCCGACGCCGCACCCGATCAACAATCCGCCGATCAGCGCGCTGGGAAGGAGGCTCCAATCGAGCCACCCCCGCATAGGCTCCAACAGCTCGATCCATCCGGAAGAGATCAGCATGCCGTATAAGCCGCTGATCAGCATCTTTCGATTGACTATACTGAGAAAGATAAATACCGGCAGACTTAACAGGATCATCGAACAACCGGTGTGCATCCCCCACAGATATTGCAGGATCAGAGCAATTCCCAAAATGCCCCCGTCCAACAGGCGGTGGGGGGTGATAAACAGTTGCACTCCCAGCCCGATCAGACTGCCGCCGAGCCAGATCGTTCCGTGTCGGTACATACGATCCCCTGCTTTTTTTCCTGATGTTATTTTTATAGGGTGTGTAACGTTGTCTCAGTCATGCGGGGAAGTTGTGTCGGAATCGGGAAATTCTTATCTCCGGGTATACTACGGTCTTGCCATGCCGAAGCTGGAAGCTGAAGGCGGGTGACAGGATGTGGAGAAGAAAGATCGGAGACGCGGAATCCTGCTGGCTGTGCTGATGGTGGTTCTTTTTTCCATGATCGTCGTGCGATTGTACTGGATTCAGATGGTGACAGTACGCTCTTTTTCCCGTGAACAGGCGGATTTATTGACACAAGCGCAAGAACAGCAGAGCAAGGAATATGTAGTGGACAGCGGGAGAGGAACGATCCTGGATCGAACGGGCCGGCCGCTCACAGGTGAACGGGGTTGGCGCGCCATTGTGTTTCCGCTGTCGGAACAGCAAGTAGCCGCTAATCGATCCAAAATGCAGAAGCTGACATCGATCCTCGGTTTTTCTTATCCCCAATTGGTTCGAAGCGTAACGAAAATACAAGCGCCTCAGGCACTGTCTTCGCCCGAAGGGGAAGAACTGCTGTTGACGCCATCCCAAGTGGAGCAGATTCGCAAGCTGAAGATCCCCGGAGTGTTCGTCATGCAATCGGATGATCGTTTTTCCGAACATCGACCCGCCCGGCAAGTCATCGGTCGGGTGGAGCGAAATCCCTTTTGGATCAAGGACCGGTATCCGGAGGAATGGGCAAAAGGAAAGTACCATTCCAACTCCCGTGTCGGAGTGACCGGCTTGGAGTCGGCTTTCGAGCCGTTTTTACGCGGCGGTGAAGTCCGTACCTTTACCTATAAAAAAGATGGGCGTGGAAAGCCGCTGAACGGGTTTCAGGTGCGGGTCCGTGAAGAAAAGGATGGAAGCGCCCATCGACTGGTGACCACGCTGGATAAAGATGTGCAGCGAGCAGCTGAACAGGCGCTGGATGCAGAAGGCGTGAAAGAGGGAGCCGTCGTCGTTCAGGATATCTCTACGGGTGATGTGCTGGCGATGGCGAGCCGGCCGGGTTGGGAGGATGGCAACTCAGGGCAGAATCCCTGGGATAACCGGGCCCTGATGGAAGCCGTGCCGGGGTCCATTTTTAAAACGGTGGTAGCGGCAGCCGCTTTGGACACCGGCAAGGTGAAGCCCGATGAAACCTTTGTCTGTAAAGGGGAACTAGGTCGCTACGGAATGCGGGACCCCCGTCCGCACGGCCACGGAAAACAAACTTTTACCGAAGCGTACGCCAACTCGTGCAATGTCGTCTTTGCCCAAGTGGCGGAACGGATCGGCGGGGATACGATCAATCAATATGCCCGCAAGATGGGACTGGGTCAGCAAGTGATGTGGAAAGGACCGCTCGATAAGGAAAAAGAGTTTCGGCAACTCCCCCGGGAGCAAACAGGGATGATCCTATCCGACCCGGCGTTGCTGAAGGATACGGGGGCAGTTATGCAAACGGCGATCGGGCAACGGGATGTGAAAATGACCCCCTTGCAAGCAGCCAACATGGTGACGGCGCTCTTTCATCGAGGAAAGACGCCCAACCCGCGGATTGTGAAGGAGATTCAAGATTCGAACGGCAAAGTAATTCACCGCTTTCCCCTTCATATTTTGCAGGCGGATCATCCCATCGGGACACGGGCTTTGGAGCAGGTGAGGATGATGATGCGTTCCGCCGTCATCAAGGGAACAGCCCAGTCGCTGCAAGGAGCGAAGTGGGCATTGGCCGCCAAGACAGGCACTGCACAAGTAGGTCCGAAAGAAAACCGTTTCAATAAATGGATGATCGGATTCGGACCTGTCGAACGGCCTATCGTCGTGGTATCGGTCGTGATCCGTTCAGTACCCGACAGCAAAGATATCCGTGCTCACACCGTATTCAAACGGGTGATGGATGGAATCGCTTCGTTGGAAAAGACCTCAACAAACCGGAAGTCATAAAGCTTCCGGTTTTTCATTGGTGTTATTTTCCGAGACACTGAGAAAGGGCTGTCGCTCCAATCAGCGGATTCCGACAAAAAGAGGGACCATCCGGGGGTGTTACCGGACCAAGGTGGTTATCGACGGTGATATACTGCACAGTGAAACGGCTCATTTTTCTGTTTGTGTAAGGAGCAACAGGGTCTTGTTTTTTTCGGCTGATGAACGATATAGTGGTCATAACATTCGAAAAGGATGGAAGAGGTGAACCGATTTGTCGACCGTGATCTATCAGGTGGACGCCTTCGCAGAGGCTCCTTTTACCGGGAATCCTGCGGCGGTTTGTGTCATGGGGCAACCAGCGAGTGAAAAATGGATGCAACAGGTTGCCCAAGAGATGAACCTTTCGGAGACGGCTTTTTTGTATCCGATCGATGAAGGATACTCTCTGCGCTGGTTTACCCCGGAAGCGGAAGTGGACCTGTGCGGGCATGCTACATTGGCAAGCGCTCATATTCTTTGGGAAACAGGGATGTTGAATGAATCGGTTGCCGCTCGATTTTTCACAAGGAGCGGATGGTTGACGGCGGAACGGAACGGGGAGTGGATACGGATGGATTTTCCCGCAGACGTGCCGAAGACAACGGCTTCTCCTGTGGACTTGGAATCCGCGTTGGATGTTTCAGCTGTACAGGTGAGTAAAGGGATGGATTGGCTGATCGAGTTGGAAGATGAACAGGTGCTGTGTGAGCTGAACCCGGACCTGCACCGCCTGGCCCCTCTCTTTGACACGGCTCGGGGACTCGTTGTAACCTGTCGCAGCAATCACCCGAATCGGGATATCGTTTCCCGAGCCTTTTATTCGGACCTGGGCGTACTGGAAGATCCGGTCACCGGGTCGGCTCACTGTATGTTGGCCCCTTATTGGCAAAACAAACTGGGGAAGTCTGAGCTCACAGGGTATCAGGCTTCCAAACGCGGCGGCGTGGTACGGATGGAAGTGCAAGGGGAGCGGGTGTTGCTGTACGGAAAAGCGGTCACAGTCATGAAAGGGAGCTTTTGACTGCTGTGAAAAAAGATGTCGCAATGAGTTGAAAGGCAACGTAAGAGAGGGAGAACGGGCTAGGGCGTATCTGGTCTTTCAATCGAGGGAGAGGGTCGTGTGATTGGCGAAGGTCCGTTGCACTCACAGAGTACAAGTCTCGCCAAGGTCGCTCCGCTCCCTGGTCTCGCTATGCGCTTTTTGCAAGAGATCGGAGACGGCCACACCGGAACCCCTATAACCATTGATCAGACAGACCCTAAACGGCTTGGGGAGGAACAAGAATGGACTGGACGCACCTGATCTATTTTGTCGGGGTTTCCGTCATGCTGACGTTGATGCCCGGGCCGGATATCTTGTTTGTGATTACCCAAAGCATCGCCAAAAGCCGCAGAGAAGGCATTGCCGTCGCATTCGGACTATGTACGGGGTTAATCGTCCATACATCGGCAGCAGCGCTGGGAATTTCAGCGATCTTCCATCAATCGGCCCTTGCCTTTCAAGTGCTGAAAATCGCAGGGGGGATCTATCTTTTTTACCTGGCCTATCAGGCATGGAGGGAACGCGGAGAAACCCAAACGCCGGAGCTGGCTTCGGAAATAAAGGAAAACTGGGGGGCCATGTATTGGCGCGGGATCTGGATGAATCTCTTAAACCCCAAAGTCTCCCTCTTCTTTTTGGCCTTCTTGCCGCAGTTCGTAACTGCGAAGGACGGGGCCATTCCCTTGCAGATGCTGTTGCTGGGAGCCCTGTTCATCATCCAAGCGTTGTTGATCTTTGTGTTTGTGTCGCTGTTTGCTCACCGTGTGGGCCGGGTGCTGACACGGCAAGGACAGAGGATGAAATGGGTGAATCAAGTCAAAGCGGGGATTTATGCCCTGCTCGGGATGGGGTTGATTTTGGAAGGAAAGGATTAAAAAACGCCGCAGAACTAAATGCCTGCGGCTGTTTACTTCTTCCCGTTATCCTGTCTTCTTGCTAGACATGTCTACTTTTTCCGCCGGTTTATCCAGTTCCGGTGTTTGGGTGGTCCGGTTGGCGAGGAATTCCGGACGGGGTTTCTGACCGGAAAAAGGTTTCACTAAGGCATTTTCTACACTGTTGTACACGAAGAAGACATTGCTTCGGGGTTCCGGGCTGATGTTGCCGCTGGAACCGTGCATGGTGTTGCACTCAAACAGGAGCAGGGAACCGGCGGGGCCGGTGGCGGTAGTGATGCCGCCTTTTTTCACGAGCCAGGAGAGGCTGTCGTGGTCGGGAACGCCCAGCTCTTGTTTTTTCAACGAGGTTTTATAGTTATCCTCGGGAGTTTCCCCAACGCAAGAGACGAAATAGTTGTGCGATCCCGGCACCAGCATGAGCGGGCCGTTGTAGGAGTGGTTATCGGTCAACAGGATGGAGCAGCTGACCGCCCGCATGCGCGGCATCCCGTCTTCCACGTGCCAGGTTTCAAAGTCCGAATGCCAGTAGAATTCTTTACCTTTGAACCCCGGTTTAAAATTGATCCGAAACTGGTGAACATAAACATCACTACCGAGCAATTGCTGGATCATATACGTGATCCGGGGATCCCTTGCCAAGTCGTGAAAGAGTTCATTTTTGCGGTGTGCGTCAAAAATGGACCGAATCTCTTGGCTTCCGGGTTCCCGGATTACCTCGGGAGAGGCATTGTGTTTATTCTCTTGCCAGAGACGATCTAGTTCGACGCGCATCTTCTTTACTTCTTGAGGAGAAAAGAAGTTTTTCAGCAAGAGAAAACCGTTTTTCTCATATTCTTTCAACTGCTGTTCATTCAACGGGCCTTCCTTGGCCGACTGTTTATCACCGTGAATCACTGGGTCCTTTCGTTCCAGAATCTTCGGCTTTTGATACACCCGAGAGGGATACAGATCCTTCACGTTGATCACTCCTGTATGAATGCTAATTTGATCAATCCATGCATACTGGAAGTGTCTCAGCGAGAAGAGGCTATGCCGTACCTCGTCAGCGATGTTCCTGAACCGGTAACATTGATATTGTGAGGAAGACAGCCGGATCGATGAATGCAAAGGGGGGATATCGATCCGGTGTCCTCCGCTATGCCCTGAAATTGTACACGACAGAAAAAGATGTTTAGACGATCATGATATCACGGGTTGGTTTTCCTCTCTTGCTTCCTTGTCAATGACAGAAGAGCGCGTGGAGAAACCCATCTGGCATTCAGCTTTCTATCAGTCTTCCAACAGCGGATAGGCGCCGTCTTCGTCGTGGGTTTCCCGTCCGGTACAAGGAGGATTGAAGACGCAGATCATACGCATATCCGTTTTGGCACGCAACTGGTGCCGATCGTGATTATTCAGGCAGTACAAGGTACCGTCCTTGATGGGATGCACCTTGCCGGTTTCCAGTTCTTCCACTTCCCCTTCACCTTCCACACAATAAACGGCTTCGATGTGGTTTTTGTACCACATGGTAGTGGTGGTGCCGGCTTTAATGATGGTGTCGTGCATCGAGAAGCCCACGTTGTCTTTTTTCAGGAGCAGACGGCGGCTGGTCCAGGTCTCTCCTTTGACTTCTCCATCGGTACCGATCAAGTCTTCCAATTGTTTGACGATCATGTCAGATTCCTCGCTTCCATGTTTTTTTCGTTAGAAGAAGAGTGTTTTCCGCGTTTATTAGAGATTTTTAATCGCTTCCTGGATGCTTTTTTCCAGAATGGACAGACCTTTCTCCAATCCCTCATCGTCGATAATCAGCGGGGGCATCACCTTAACCACTTCGCTGTCCGGCCCGGATGTTTCCATGATCAGGCCCCGTTTGAAGGCGGCTTTGCATATCTGATCCGCTAAGCCTTCCACTTCGACAGCCAGCCCTTGCATCAAGCCGCGACCGCGGACTTCACCGCGCAACTGCGGATACTTCTCCACCAGCTGTTTAAGGAACTGGTGTACCTTTTCCCCTTTCCGTTGGGTCTCCTTGGCGAATTCGTCGGTTTCCCAGTAGCGCAGGGCTTCCGTGGCGGCAATAAAAGCCAGGTTGTGACCGCGGAAGGTGCCGTTGTGTTCACCAGGCGCCCATTTGTCGTATTGCGGCTTGATGAGGGTGAGTGCCAAGGGCAATCCGTAAGCCCCGATCGATTTGGACAGACAGACGATATCCGGTTCGATGCCAGCGGGTTCAAAGCTGAAGAAGGGACCGGTCCGGCCGCAGCCCACTTGAACATCGTCGATGATCAGCAGGATATCGAAGCGGCGGCAGACTTCTTCGATCCGTTTCAGCCATTCGAACCGGGCGACATTGATGCCCCCTTCACCCTGCACGGTTTCCAGAATGATGGCGGCAGGCAGGTCCAAGCCGCTTCCCTTGTCTTCCAGATACCGTTCCAGCAAGGTGACGGAGTCCAGCTCGTCGTCAAAGTAGTTGTCAAAGGGCATGGAAACGCTGTGGTTAAGAGGAACCCCTGCGCCGTGACGCTTAAAGGAGTTACCCGTGATCGACAAAGAGCCGAGCGTCATGCCGTGAAAGGCGTTGGTAAAGCTGATGACGGTTTCCCGCCCCGTGATTTTCCGGGCTAGCTTCAGGGCGCTTTCCACGGTGTTGGTTCCGGTGGGTCCCGGAAACATCACCTTGTAATCCAATCCCCGCGGTTTCAAAATGACTTCGTGAAATCGTTCGAGAAACCGCTCCTTGGCCGAAGTGGCCATATCTAGGCTGTGGACAATACCGTCATCGGCGATGTAGTCCAGCAGTTTTTGCTTGATGTGGGGATCGTTGTGTCCGTAGTTCAAGGCACCCGCACCAGCGAAAAAATCAATAAATTCGTTGCCTTGGGTGTCCCACAGTTTATATCCTTTTGCTTTGGTGAAAATCGTCGGGAAACTGCGGCAGTAACTGCGGACTTCGGATTCCAACTGTTCAAATACGCTCATATCGGTTTGGATCGTCTTGTCGCTCTTGTCAACTTCCAAGGTTTCAGATGCTTGTAGCAAGGTTTTACATACCTCCTATAGGTGTGGGGATTAAAAGGGTCCAATCCGGAACAGCAGCTCTTCTTCATGTCCGCTGCCGGGAAAATACTCTTCGGGGAAGCACTCGGACACTTCACATTCCGTATCGAGGCTGTTGGCTAAACTGCGGAACAATGATTGGGAAGGAGAGTTGGACGGTGAGATGGTTGCTTCCAGGTAGCGCACATCCTGGCAGGCTTGCCGGTTCAGCAACTCATGCAACAGCCGTTTCCCCAGTCCTTTCCCGCGTTGCGAGGAATCGACCGCGATCTGCCAAACGAAGATGACGTCCTCCTTGATCGGGGGACGAAAGGCCGAGACAAAGCCGACGATCTGGTTGTCCTGTTCGGCGATCACGCAGGTCTCGGGGAAAAACTCACACAGCATGATATAGCTGTAAGAAGAGTTAAGATCCAACGTACCGGCTCTTTTGATCAGCTCCCATACTTGGGCGCCGTCTTCGCCGGAGGGTTTGCGAAACAGCAGTTCTTCTGATGGTTTATGAGAAACTTTACGATCATCAGACACTCTTGAAGTGTCCGTCTTTTCCAACACCTGCACACTGTCGTCCTGTCGGATGTGATCATCACCTGCCTCTGGATTTTGGCGTCCGTTTTACCGTTCGCCTTTTTATCCTAACTGTTCTTGCTCTCACCGTCTAAAGTTCTCTACCCGATCTGCAGAGGGTTAAACATTTTTATTCGCCCTGAATCGGAGTAAGGATGGAATGATGGAAAGTTTCTTCAGATACGCCTGCAAATGCTCCCGATCCGGCAAAGTACGACAAAAATTGGCAAATCTTTTTGTTTTTATCCAGCAGAAAGGCTCTTCTACCTGTCGCTCTTTTTTTCCTGAACCGAGGAGACAAGGAGGATGAAGCTCTAAAATGGCTCTTGGTCAAAGGAAGTGGATGAAAAAATCGAGTCCTTCTGCTTTCCCCTCGGTACATCGTTTAAAAGTGGCTGTTGGAGAAGAACGATTCTCGCTTTTCGTTACAGCTACAGCTCGTCGTCAGCTTCCTCTCGGAAAAAGGTTTGCTTACTCCCCTCCATCTTCTTCACACATCCAAATCTTGATCGATAGTTGGAGCAGAAACAAGTCATCGGCGTCGATCAGGGAACGTCCGGTCAGGGATTCGATTTTGCGCAGGCGGTACAGGAGGGATTGCCGGTGCAGGTTCAGCTCCCGGGCGGTTTGGCTCACATTGCCGTGGTTGCGAAAGTAGCACTGAAAGGTGTGAATTAGGTCGATTCCCCTGCGGCGACTGTAATCCAACAGCCGCCCCAGGATGCTGCGGGTGATGGCCTTCATCTCGTCGTGGGCGGCAAGGTGGTGCAGGGCCCGGTACAATCCGGTATCTGCGGTAAAATGGCGGCCCGGCCCTTTTTGCCGGCGCCCGAGGGTGAAGGCGGTACGGGCATCCCGGTATCCTTCGTGAAAACGGTGGACGCCGGCCTGATTTTCCCCAATGCCCCATGAGATGATCCAGCCCGGGTGGTGCTGCCGCAGTTTTTCTTCCACCTGGTCGAGGAAGGAATGCACGTATTCCATCACCTGCTCGGGATCGGTTTCCAAAAAAATGATCCGTTCCGACCCTTGATAGGTGGTCAGGACTCTCTTGTTCAGCTTGCGGGCGGCATGGTGGATGGCTTCGCTCAAGTCCGGCGGAATTTCGTTCCCCATCTGGGTCAGAGGGTTGTTTTTTTCCAGTTTGCCGATGAGACAGACATAAGGAAGGGAGATGTCCAGTCCCAAGACACGGGCGCGTGAAGCCATCTGATCGGAAGAGGAGAAATCTCCTTGGGCCAGGCTCCAGACAAAATCATCCTGCAGCCTCAGCTCGGTTTCCAGGACCGCCGACTCCCGCAGGCAGCAAAAGGCACAGGCGGTGGCAGCATGCTCCAGGACAACTTTGCGCTCTTCCGTCAGAAACAATTCCAGTCCCGTGCCTTCCGGGACTTTGACAAGTAGATAGCCGCGGGTGCGGGCCCCGGAAGCAACCGGGACGGCTGCATGCATCTCCGGTCCGTTTTGAAACCAGCCCCAATGAGGCGGCAGGGAGGGATGGGGAGACAACGGGGGGATGGCACCGGCAAAAGAGGAATGATCCAGCCACCGGCTCCCTTCATTCATCACATCCCAGGCGAATTGAACGGAAGTGCCCAGTAATTGCTGAACCGTGGAGGTGAGGGAGGCGAGTCCTTTTCCCTGAAGAACCAACTGGTGCAAATCCCGTTGCACCCGCTCCGATAAGGTGATTAGACGATGTTGCCGGCTTTCGATCTGCAGGAAAATTTCCTGAATGATATCCGAAAAGCGGGTTTCCCAGGGGATTTCGATTAGGGGCAGGTCATGTTGTTCCGCCAGCGTTCTCGCATCTTCGGGGACGGAGGCGATGTGGGGACCGGTAGCCACACCCAGGGCTGACGCGCCGGAGTGAATGACATCCCGAAGAAACCGGCAGAACAGCTCGGTATCATGGCCGCAGCCTACTGCCGTGCTCAGTACCAATTCGTGCTCGCGGACAAAATTTTCCACCGGGACTTCGATAACGGAGACCCGTTTCACTTCCCGCAAGGGAAGCGCCTGTCGGGCGGCATGGACGCGGGAACCTGACATGATCTCCATTTGCAGCACATCTTGTACGGTCAGCATCGTACCACCTCCGCAGGACGGGGTTTTTCGTTTATTCGGGGGAAGACAGGATCGCTTGAGTGAATCGATCGGGGTTGATGTTGCTGCCGGTGACAGGAATGACCACAGGGCCTTTTGGTTCGGGGAGACGTCCGGTCAACACCGCACCGACTCCTACAGCCGCAGCTCCTTCCGCAATGATTCGGTGATGACGGTATAAAAAAGCGATGCCAGCGGCGATCGCATCTTCGGGAACTTGGATCGCAGCATCCATCCATCGCCGGACCAATGAATATGTCCAGTGGTTGCAGGCTCCGAGGCCGCCCAGCAAACTGTCTGCATATGTGTCGCTTTCGTCAAGTTTTACCGGTTTTCCTGCCTTTAAGCTTTCCAGCATGACTGCGGAACGTTCCATCGAGATGCCGATGATGGAGACCCGGGGGAGGTTGGATTTCAAAGCTAATGCCAGCCCGGACAGAAGACCGCCTCCGGACAGGGGAACCAAAACGGAACGCAGTTCCGGCAGTTCTTCCAACAGTTCCAACCCGATCGTTCCTTGCCCGGCGATCACCCAGGGATCGTCGAAGGGCGGGACCAGAGTCAGCCCTTCTTCCCGTTCCAGCTGCCGGCACCGATTTTCAGCATCATCCTGACTGGTGCCGACGATTTCAAGGCGCGCTCCCAGGCGGTGCAGGGTCTCCGTCTTCGCTCTCGGCACGCGGGAGGATAGGCAGATAACCGCTGGAATGTTGAGCCGGCGGCATACATACGCCACCGCAAGACCGTGGTTGCCGGTGGAAAATGTGGTGATGCCGCGGGATCTTTCTTCATCGGACAATCGCAAAATCGCATTGGCGGCTCCCCGGATTTTAAATGCATGGACAGGATGAAGCTGTTCCTGCTTCAAATAGACGGGGATCCCCGCTGTTTCGCTCAATGGGTCGCTGTAAGTGAGCGGTGTTTTTTGGACGATTCCGGCGATGCGGCGTTTGGCTTCCCATACGTGATGGACGTGGATTTTTTCGGCTGTGGGGGGTGAAGTTCTACCGTCCAATGAGGGTCCTCCTTTCTGGGACAAGATTGCTATTGAACGCGTATGAAAGCTCTTGACTCCATCGTAAAACCGGAGTTGTTATTCAGTCTATTCGAAAAAATGACGAAAAGAGGGGCTTTAACTTCATACAGAATGATGATTGTTGGAAAAGAAGGGTTCTCCATATGATGGAGGAAAGACGGGAGAAGCAAGGAGGGGATACCGGTGGTAAAAGATTTGCCTTTTGAAATATCGGAATACACAGACAGAATACACAAAATCAAACAGCAAATGGAGCGAGCCGGGGTGGAGGTGCTGCTCATCACGGATCCGGCCAATATACACTATCTCTCCGGGTATGACGGTTGGTCCTTTTATGTGCATCAAATGTTGATCGTCATCATCGATGAAGAGCAGCCGCTGTGGATCGGACGAAAGCAGGATGCAAACGGAGCCCGTTTAACCACCTGGTTTCATCCGGATCATCTTATGCCCTATCCCGACGATTACGTGCAGTCCGCCGAAATGCATCCGATGGAGTTCATCGCGGACTTCTTGGTGCAGATCGGTCAATCCAACCGTCGCATCGGCGTCGAGATGGACAGTTATTATTTCACTGCCAAAGCAATGGAACGGCTGAGTGCCAAGATGCCCAATGCCCGCTTTCAGGATACGACCCGGCTGGTAAACGAAGTCCGAATGATTAAATCGGATGCCGAAATCGAATGGATGAAAAAAGCCGGGAAAATCGCGGAGCAGGCGATGAAAGCAGGAATGGATGCGCTGGCGGGCGGAGTGCGGGAATGTGATGTGGCTGCAGCCATATCTTATGCGCAGATCAGCGGTACACCGGCTTTCGGCGGGGATTATCCGGCGATCGTACCGCTGATGCCGTCAGGAGAAAAGACATCGACGCCGCATTTAACCTGGACGGATCGTCCATATCAGTCGGGGGATACCGTGATTATCGAGCTGGCCGGATGCTGCCGTCGGTACCATGCTCCTTTGGCCCGGACCGCAGTGATCGGCCATCCTTCCTCGAAAGTAAAAGATTTGGCGGAGGTGGTGATCGAAGGGCTGAACACCACACTGGATGCAATCCGGCCAGGAATGACCTGTGAAGCAGTGGAAGCGGTTTGGAAAAGCGTCATCCAGCAAAGAGGCATTTGGAAAGATTCCCGGTTGGGGTACTCAGTCGGACTCAATTACCCTCCGGATTGGGGTGAGCATACCGCCAGTTTGCGTCCGGGAGATCGCACCGTGCTCAAACCCAACATGACGTTTCACCTGATACCGGGGATTTGGCTGGATCATTACGGAGTGGAGATGAGCGAGACTTTTGTGGTGACCCCAACGGGCTGCGAAGTGTTGTCCCGTTTTCCCCGTGAACTGTTTCACCGTCCGATTGGTCCAGGATTTATCCGTCCGTTGGAAGAGAGCGGGGCGTAGGCCATGTGGATCTTTCGGGAAGAAGAGATTCGCCGGGTGGTTGGGCTGGATGGTGATGCGATCGCGGCGGTGGAGAAGGGGTTTGCCTGTTTGGCCGAAGACGGGGTGACGATGCCTCCGATCCTGCGGGTGGACATTCCTGAACACGAGGGAGAGGTAGATGTGAAAACGGCGGTGATCCATGGTGAATCGCTGTTTGCCATCAAAATCTCCTCCGGTTTTTTTGCCAATGCCCGGTTGGGTCTTCCCACGGGAAACGGCATGATGATTTTGGTCAATGCGGTGAATGGACGGATGGAAGCCGTGCTGATGGACAACGGCTACCTTACCGATGTACGGACCGGGGCGGCAGGTGCTGTCGCCGCCCGTTATCTGGCCAAACAAGAAACCGATACGGTCACGGTGATCGGGGCCGGAACCCAAGCTCGGTTTCAAGTCAAGGCGTTGGCGCAGGTGCGGAATGTGAAGAGGCTGCGTGTGGCAGGACGTGATTCCTCCCGGGTGGAACGCTTTGTCCGGGAAATGGAGCAGGAGTTGGATATTCTCGTAACGGCGGCAGTCCATGCGGAGGAAGCGGTGCGGGGGAGCGATGTAGTGATTACCTGCACGCCAGCTTCTCATCCGATGATAAAAACAGACTGGCTGGAACCGGGTGTTCACGTGACGGCGATGGGATCCGATGCGGAACATAAGCAGGAACTGGAGGCTCAGGTGTATCGACGAGCGGATATCTGGGTGTGCGATTCCGTTGACCAGTGTGCGCGGCTGGGCGAGCTGCGCAGCGTACGAGAAGCAGGCTTGTTGGCGGAGAATGCCCATGTCCCGGATTTGGGAAGCTTGGTTCTCGGCCGGGAAAACGGGCGGGTCCGGGAGGAGCAAATCACGGTCTGTGATCTCACCGGGACCGGCGTGCAAGACACGGCCATCGCTTTGTTGGCGTACCGGCGGTTGCGGGAAGTCGGTGCAGGGATTCAGGTAGAGGGTGCTATCCAGTAAATGGTTATTGTTTCATAAAACCAATGCAAAGGGGCGATCTTATGAGAGAACGCAACATCGCTTGGGATCAGATTCGTCCGGGAACCCAAACCGTGTGGGCCGGGGAGACCTCCTATCTTTTGCAGGGAGCGACCCAGGTGCCTGTTGTGCATAGCGTCTCGTTCGGGTACCGGGATATTGATGAGTGGCACAGGGTCGCTCTCGGGGAAGAACAGGGTCACATTTACGGGCGCAACACCAACCCCACGGTGGAAGCTTTTGAAGAAAAAGTGCGCACCTTGGAAGGAGCGGAGGCGGCCACCGCTTTTTCCACGGGTATGGCAGCGATCAGCGGCATCTTATTTACCTTGCTGTCTCCAGGTGATCGGGTGGTTTCCATCAAAGATACCTATGGCGGTACCAACAAAATCTTTTTGGAGTTCCTTCCCCGTTTTCAGATCGAATCCGTTTTGTGTGATACGGAGGACCATGAGGCCTTGGAAGCGGAGATCAGCAAAGGATGTCAGGTGGTGTATCTGGAGACCCCGACCAACCCGACCCTCAAAGTGGTGGACATCGAACGGCTGGCGCGAGCAGCCCACCGGGCCGGAGCAGTGGTGGTGGTGGATAACACCTTTGCCACTCCCCTCAACCAGCGTCCCCTCGCATTGGGCGCAGATCTGGTCGTTCACAGTGCCACCAAATTCCTGGGCGGCCATGCAGACGCACTGGGCGGCGTGGTGTGCGGCTCTGAGGAGCTGGTACGCGCGATCTATCACTACCGGGAAATCAATGGGGCCACCTTGGATCCCATGGCGGCGTATCTGATTCTGCGCGGGATGAAGACCCTGCACTTGCGGATCCGCCAACAAAATGAAAGCGCGCTGGCCATCGCGCAATACTTGGCTTCTCATCCCATGGTGGAGACTGTCTATTACCCCGGGTTGCCTGATCATCCTTCACATGATGTTGCCCGGAAGCAAATGAAGGGCTACGGTGGGGTGCTCAGCTTTGCACTGAAGGGGGGCGTGGATACCGTACGAGCTTTCTTGCCGCAGTTGCAACATGTTCATTTGGCGGCCAATCTGGGATCGGTGGAAACCGTCGCCGGACCGCCGCGAACCACCAGCCATGTGGAATGTACGGAAGAGGAACGTAAAGCCATGGGCATTCCCGAAGGACTCGTCCGCTACTCCACCGGCATAGAAGATCTGGAAGACTTGCTGGCCGATTTAAAACAAGGGCTGGATGTGCTGAAAAAGAGGATGCCGGCGGCTCTGTGAGACAGACGGCAGCACCTCGTTGGTGGAGTGAAGAATCGCGAACAGGGACTGCCTATCGGAACAACATCGGGAGCATGGACAGCGTCAGGGGTATTTAACAAGGAGAGGGAAGGCAAATCCAGTGTGCCTAAATGAAAACAGCTGCAGGTGATGAGTGAACGAGGTGATTGTAGTGGCGGCCAAAAAACAGGTGATGGCAGCGAAGGCAGAGGCATTACATCTGCAATTGATCGCCTGGCGGCGGCATTTGCACGCCTATCCTGAGCTGAGCTTCCGGGAATTTGAAACGGCGAAGTTTGTCGCGGAGGAATTGCGCCGTATTCCAGGGATGCAGGTAGAGACGGGGGTGGGAGTCACCGGGGTGGTCGGTACGCTGAGCCGCGGTACGGGGCCGGTCATCGCCATTCGAGCCGATATGGATGCGCTGCCCATCACGGAAGCTTCGGAAACCCCTTATCGCTCCCGCAACCCGGGAGTGATGCACGCCTGCGGTCATGACGCCCATACGGCCATCCTGCTGGGTACGGCCCATTTGTTGGGCGAGGTGTTCGCCGAGGGAGCCGTAGAGGGAACGGTAAAATTCCTCTTTCAGCCCGCTGAAGAATACACCGGGCCCGACGGGATGACCGGAGCTCCCCGTATGATCGAAGACGGAGCGTTGGACGGAGTGGATGCGGTCATGGCCCTTCACATGAACCCCGAGCTGCCTGTGGGTGCGGTGCGGGTGCATGAGGGATATACCATGGCGGGCGTGGGTACCTTCCATGGTACCCTGTACGGTACCGGTGGGCATGGTGCTGCTCCGCACCTCGGCACGGACCCGACCTGGATGCTGATCCCGGTGTTGGAGGCCATCCACGGCATAGTCCCCCGCAGAATTTCCCCTTTGGAACCGGCGGTGGTCAGCATCGGACAAATTCACGCGGGAACGGCGAGCAATGTGATCCCGGCGGAAGTGTTTATCCAGGGGACGATCCGCAGTTTTCACCCGGAGGTGCGGGAGAGAATATTCCAGGAGCTGGAACGGGCCTTTGGGTTGGCGGTTTCTTTGGGCGGCAACTACACTTTTCAGGTGGACCGGGGCGAACCGGTCCTGCACAACGATCCGGATGTAAACAGGCGCATTGTGGAAACGATTCGTTCACTTTATCCCGAGTGCAGTCTGCACTGGGGTCCTTTTGGAATGGCAGCGGAAGATTTTAGTCATATGACAGAACAGGTTCCCGGGGCCATGTTTTTTCTGGGCTGTGCCAAAAAAGACGGCGTACGGCGGGAGCTGCACACCCCGATTTTTGATATCGATGAAGATTGTCTGCCGATGGGGGCGGCGATCTTTGCAGAGACAGCTCTTCGTTTTCTCCGGTTCCGGGCAGATGGGAGGGAACGGATATGATCTATCGGCTGGCATTGATCGGATTCGGCACCGTAGGTCAGGCACTGGCAGAAATCCTGCTGGACAAAGAGGAGCGTTTGAAGAAGGAAGAGGGGTTTGAAGCGGTAATCACCGCCGTTTCGGACAAATTTAAGGGGGCGCTGTATCATCCGGAAGGTCTCGATCTAAAACAGCTCCTGCAGGCAGCCAGGGAAGAAGGTACACTGGAAGCCTATCCCGATACACCGGGATTGGTCCGGGGTTGGGACAGCCTGACCGCGATCCGGGAGAGCAACGCAGATACCGTGGTGGAGGTCACCTATACCGATGTGGAAACGGGTCAGCCCGCCATCGACCATCACCGTGCCGCTTTTGAGAGCGGGAAGCATGTGGTTACCACCAATAAAGGGCCGGTAGCCTCGGCCTATTCCGATCTATCTCGCCTGGCGGAAGAAAAAGGGGTGCGGTGGGGATTTGAAGGGGCCGTGATGAGCGGGACGCCGTCCTTGCGCATGCCCCGGGTGGCCCTTGCCGGTAACGAGATCACCGCCGTTCGCGGAATCTTAAACGGAACGACAAATTATATTCTCAGCCAGATGGAGCTGGGCAAAACATTGGAAGAGGCGCTGCGGGAAGCGCAAGACAAGGGGTACGCAGAAGCCGATCCCACCAGCGACTTGGAAGGATACGACGTCTTGTACAAAGTGATGATTTTGGCAGAGGTGGTGATGGGGACACCGCTCAAAAGAGAAGAAATCGTTCGTCATGGAATCCGTAACCTGACCCTGGAGGATGTTCAACAGGCCCGGAGAGAGGGGAAACGGTGGAAGCTGCTGGGGGAAGTGAGACAGGGGAACGGACGCTTGACGGCTTCCGTCCAGCCTGTAGCTTTGCCGCTGTCCGATCCCCTGGCGGGGATTGATGGCGCGGTCAACGCTGTGACCTACGAATGCGACCTGGCCGGCCCGATAACCTTGGCGGGGGCGGGCGCCGGACCGATTGAGACGGGATTCTCCCTGTTGATCGATCTGTTGAACCTGTCCAAAGGGCGGCCGTGAGAAAAGGAGGAATTAGGCGTGAAAGAAAGACGGGAGGTTGAAAAAAAGAGGTTTAGTTTGGAGCCATCGGTGAAAAGGATATATAAGATCGACGTCTGTGATCCGCAAGACGGCTCTCTTATCGCAAGAGTGCCGGGGATGAACGGGGAAGAAGTGGACGCGGCAGTGGAGCGGGCGCAAAAAGGGGTGCAGATTGCCCGTTCGTTGCCGAGCCATCGGCGGATGGCCATTTTGCGCAAAGCGGCGGACATCGTGGAGGAACGGGCGGAGTCTTTTGCGGTGACCATTGCCCGGGAGGGCAGTAAAACGATTCGGGAAGCCCGCAAAGAAGTGTTCCGTTGTGTGGAGACACTACGCATCAGTGCCGAGGAGGCGCGCCGGATCCGGGGGGAAACGATTCCCTTCGACCAAGCGGCAGGCAGTGAGCAGCGTGTGGGATATTACGTCCGTTTTCCCGTGGGACTGATCGCCGCTATCACGCCCTTTAACGATCCGCTCAACCTCGTGGCCCACAAGGTAGGTCCCGCCATTGCCGCCGGCAACGCCATCATCGTGAAACCGGCGAGTGTGACGCCGCTCAGTGCGTTGAAGTTGGCGGAAGTGATGAGAGAAGCAGGCTTACCCGACCTCGTCCTGACGGTGGTGACCGGCCACGGCCGGGAAATCGGTCAACGGCTGGTGCAGCATCCGGCCGTCCGCATGGTCTCCTTTACCGGAGGATGGGAAGCGGGGGAAGAGATCCACCGGCTGATGGGGTTGAAAAAGGTAAGCATGGAGCTGGGTTCCAACTCTCCGGCGATTGTCCTGTCCGATGCCGATCTCGATGAAGCCGTGGAATGTACCGTCTCCGGTGCGTTCTGGGCGGCGGGGCAAAACTGTCTCGGTGTACAGCGGATTTTTGTGGAAGAGAAGGTTTTTGAGAAGTTTGCGCAGATGTTTGTTCAACGAACTCTTCAGTATCGGGTCGGCGACAAATGTTCAGAAGAGACCGACATGGGTCCGCTGATCACGGAAAAAGAAGCCCGCCGGGTGGAGAGATGGGTGCAGGAAGCGGTGGATGCCGGGGCCCGGCTCCTTTGCGGAGGACGTCGGAACGGGGCTTACTACCACCCCACTGTGTTGACGAATGTGCCCGCCTATTGTAAGGTGGCACGGGAGGAAGTTTTTGGTCCGGTGGTCTCTTTGTTTCCCGTTTCCGGATTGGAAGAGGCGATCCAGCGCGCCAACGAGGTGGACTACGGCTTGCAAGCGGGTATTTTTACCCGGGATGTACACCAGGCCTTTGAAGCCGTCCAACGCTTGGAGGCTGGCGGGGTGATGGTGAATGACAGCAGCGATTACCGGGTGGATGCCATGCCTTTTGGCGGTATCAAAGGATCGGGCCTCGGCAGGGAAGGAGTTCCTTTTGCCGTACAGGAGATGACCGAGACCAAAGTCGTCTGTTTCCGCTTGGGATAGACGAAATTTTCCCATTTGGCAGGAAAATCGACTTCCTGCCAATAATTTCTCTCTTAAGGGGGTAGATGAAGATTTTTAAGAAAATGTTGACGTTGACTCTTATGATTGCTCTGGTAGCCTCGATTACAGGGTGCGGAAACCTGCAATTGTCATCATCTAATCAATCGGCATTGCAGAAAGCCAAGGATGAGGGAGTCGTCACCATCGGTTTTGCCAACGAAAAGCCCTATGCCTATAAGGAGAACGGCAAAGTGACCGGGGAAGCGGTCGAAGTAGCCAAAGCCGTTTTCAAAAAGTTAGGAATTAAAAAGGTGAAACCGGTGCTGACAGACTTCGGCTCCTTGATTCCCGGACTGAAAGCGGGCCGGTTTGACGTGATCACCGCCGGTATGTACATAACACCGGAACGGTGCAAAGAAGTGGCCTTCGCCAATCCGGAGTACAGCATCGGTGAATCCCTGGCAGTCAAGAAAGGCAATCCGAAAAACCTTCACAGCTACGAGGATGTCGCAAAAAATCCACAAGTGAAAATCGGGGTGATGAAAGGGGCGATCGAAGAGTCCTACATGAAAGATGCGGGAGTGAAAGAAAGCCAGATCATCATCGTTCCTGATCAGCCTTCCGCTGTGGCTGCGCTGGAAGCAGGCCGAGTCGACGGGATTACCATGACCGGACCTTCCCTTCGGGCCGTGCTGGACTCTGCCAAAGCCGAAGGCGTGGAAGAAGTGAAAGATTTCAAACAACCGAAAGTCGACGGCAAAGAAGTCCGCGGTTACGGTGCGGCAGCCTTCCGGGTGGAAGACAAGGACTTTCAAAAAGCCTTTACTAAAGAATTGGAAAAAATGAAGGATTCCGGAGAGTTGTACAAAACCTTAAAGCCCTTTGGATTTACCAAGGAAGACCTCCCGGGGGACTACACCGCCGAAGAGCTTTGTAAGAAACAATAACGGATAAAAGGTCCGGGGATGTTCCTTCGGACCTCTCTGTACTACCAAGCATTTGACGGGGGAGTGATACCGATCAGTGTCTATGCACAGATCTTCCCTCAGCTATTAGAGGGAGCATTTGTCACCATACAATTGTTGATTCTATCAGCCATCCTGGGTTTTCTCCTCTCCTTCCTCGGCGGAATCGGCCGCTTGTCCCGTATAGATCCGATCCGTTGGATCTCCGGATTTTTTGTGGAATTTTTACGGGGTACCTCGCTGCTGGTGCAATTGTTTTGGCTGTTTTACGCGCTGCCGCTCTTGGGGATCAAGTTGGCACCGGGTCTCGCCGGAATCTTGGCGCTAAGTCTGAACTATGGTGCGTACGGGTCGGAAGTGGTCCGCGGCGCCATCCAATCCATCCCCAAAGGGCAGACGGAGGCGGCCATCGCCTTGAACATGACGCCCCGTCAACAGATGTGGCATGTGATTTTGCCTCAGGCTTTCCGTACCATGCTGCCTTCCTTCGGCAACCTGTTCATTGAATTGTTAAAAGGAACCGCACTGGTATCCCTGATTACTATTCCGGATATGACGTTTGAAGCTTCAGCAATGCGTACCAACATTGAAGCTAACACACCGGAGATTTTCACCTTGTTGCTCTTGATGTATTTCGTCATCGGTTATCCTCTCACATTGGCGACGCGGTGGTTGGAACGCAGATTTTCCGTAGGGAGGTTATAACCGATGTGGTCTTGGGATTTTACATTCAAGATATTGCCGCAATTGTTGGATACACTGTGGATTACCATTTCGGCCACCATCGCGGCTTTTGCCGTTGCGATGATCGGTGGATTGATTTTGGCTTTTGCCAGAAGGTCCACTTTTCGGCTTTTGTCCTGGGTGACGTACGCGTTCATTGAGTTTATCCGTACCACCCCGCCGTTGGTACAGCTTTATGTCATCTTTTATGTATTGCCGAGATACGGGCTGTCCCTATCCCCTTTCACTGCCGGAGTGATCGGGTTGGGTATTCATTACAGCACCTATCTGTCCGAAGTATACCGGGCGGGAATCGATTCCGTTCCCCGAGGACAATGGGAAGCGGCTACCGCGCTGAACTTTTCTCCGCTGCAAAAGTGGAAGACGATCATTCTGCCCCAGGCGATCCGGCCGGTCGTTCCTGTCATGGGCAATTACCTCATCGTCATGTTAAAGGAAACACCCATGCTGTCCGCGATCACCTTGGTAGAGCTGTTGGGGCGGGCGCAGATCATCGGGTCCAACACCTTCCGTTATCTGGAGCCGATCACCTTGGTCGGGTTGTTCTTTTTGGTACTGAGTTATTCAGCCTCCCGCTTGGTGATACGGTTGGAAAAAAGAATGAATATCAACCATCATGGGAAGATGGATGCGGCGGCTTAAAAGGAACAGGGTCGGTCATCTTATATCGAAAGGAAGTGAACGTGTGAGTGAAATGACAGAGAACAATCATGTCGCTGTGGCAGAGGCACCTCAAAGCAATCAGGAGCAAACGGAGCCCATCGTCCGTTACCGGAAGGTAAGCAAATCTTTCGGGGACAACCAGGTGCTGAAAGAAGTGGATTTCGATTTGTATCCCGGGGAGCGGGTGGCGGTGATCGGGCCCAGCGGCTCGGGGAAAACCACCATGGCCCGCCTGCTGATGACTTTGGAAAAACCCACTTCCGGTACGATTGAAGTGGACGGGCGGCAGTTGTGGCACAAAGAAGTAAAAGGGAAGCTGGTTCCTGCCGATGAAAAGCACCTGCATGAAGTACGGGGCGATATCGGGATGGTGTTTCAACATTTTCACCTGTTCCCCCATATGAATATCTTGAAAAATGTCTCCGTGGCACCCATCAAGGTATTGGGCCTGTCCAAAGAGGAAGCCGAGGAACGGGCCAAAACGATGCTGGATAAAGTGGGTATGTCCGACAAGCTGGAGGCTTATCCCGCCAACCTGTCCGGGGGTCAGCAGCAACGGGTGGCCATCGCCCGGGCGTTGGTGATGCGCCCCAAGGTGATGCTGTTTGATGAGCCCACCTCGGCACTGGACCCTGAACTGGTGGGGGAAGTGCTCGATGTGATCAAGGAGATCGCCGCCGAGGGGGAAATGGCGATGATGCTGATCACCCACGAGATGAGCTTCGCCCGGGATGTGGCTGACCGGATCGTCTTCTTCGACGAAGGACGCATTATCGAACAGGGGCGGCCGGAACAAATCTTTACGGCGCCCAAAACGGACCGCTTACAAGAATTTTTGAAGCGGTTTGAGTTGAACGGTTCGTCTTCCTGACTACAGAAGCTGTCCACCATAGGTGGACGGCTTTTTTGATGAAAACAGAAGGGGAATTCTGCGTTTCCTGAGAATCAGGTTAATGGGATGATGCGATGGCTTTTTGCGCCACCGGATTGAAGCGGGGTGCCCATGCTGATACAAAGTTTGGTTGAAGGCGAACAAGAGAAAAAACAGATTGAAAAATATAAATATTTTAAACAAAGGAGTGAACGCATCGTGAAAATCTACATATCCGCCGACATGGAAGGCATTAGCGGCGTAGCGACCCAGATGCAGCTGAAAAAGGAGAGCGAGTATCAGCGGTTTCGGCATTTGATGACGGCCGATGTCAACGCGGCGATCGAGGGAGCCTTTGAAGGGGGAGCCACCGAGGTGGTCGTGTGCGACGGACACGGCAATATGTCCAACATTTTAATCGAAGAGTTGGATCCCCGGGCAGAACTGATTTCCGGCAATAACCGGGTGATGTGCCAGCTGGAAGGGCTGGATGATTCCTTTGACGGACTTTTTCTGGTCGGCTATCACGGCCGGGAAGGCGGCTCGGAACGGGGGGTGCTCAACCATACACTGGCAGGGGGATGCATCCAGGAGATTCGTTGGAACGGATGTCCGATGGGTGAAGCGGAAATCAATGCCACAGTGGCGGGTTTTTACGGGGTGCCGGCTCTGTTGGTGACGGGAGATGATGTCGTCGCCGAAGAGGCGGGGCGTTTGATACCCGGGATTGAGACAGCAGTGGTGAAAGCCGGCGTGGACCGGTTTGCAGCCCGTCTGATGCCCCCGCAAAAGGCCCGGTCCCTGATCAGGGAAAAAGCATCCGCGGCGTTGCAAAAGCGGGAGAAGATTAGTCCTCTGGCCGGCGAAGTTCCCGTGACCGTGGATATGGATTTCAGCTCGACCAACCAAGCGCTGATGACTACGACCATGCCGGGAGTGGAATTAATTCGGCCCAAAACGATCCGATTTACTGCCGGAGATTGTGTCACCGCCTATAAGTGGATGTGGGCGGCGATCATTATCGGGATGGCAGCATCACAGGGTGTACTTGGAAATGTCAACGCGTAATCGAGCTGGAATGTCCGGTGACGGTGCCGCGGGGAAATGGGTGGAGGCGGTGAAGCGCGGGCCGAGTTCCACTCTGGGTTGGGAAAATCTCATTTTGAAGTCTGGTAGATCGTAGACCTCCTGCCATATCTGACGAAATAAGGGCGCCTGGTTGATGGCCTAACAGAGGAGGAAAACATGGGCATCCGCCAAATGCGCGAAGCTGATGCGGGAGCGTTTTTTAATCTGAAAAAACGGCTCGATGACGAGACCTCGTTTATGCTGTTCGAACCGGGGGAACGAAAGGAACCCATTGAAGAAATTCGGAATAAGGTACGGGAAGTATTGAGACGAGACAATCATATGATATGGGTGGTGGAAAAGCCGGAAGGTCTGGTGGGTTATTTGGAAGCCGTGGGAGGTCGTGTGCGTCGCAACCGTCATTCCACTTACTTAGTGGCGGGTATTCTCCAAGCGTGGACAGGAAAGGGATTGGGGACGCAAATGTTTACTGTCATGGAGGAGTGGGCACGGCAAAAAGGAATCCACCGGTTGGAATTGACCGTGATGACTCATAACCGTGCGGGCATTGCACTCTATCGGAAAATGGGCTTTGAAGAAGAAGGGGTCAAGCGGCACTCGCTCCGAGTGGCAGGCCGGTATGTGGATGAATATCTGATGGCCAAACTGCTTTAGGTATGAAAAAAGATCCATTAAAAATTGGAGGATTATTTATGTTCAAAGAATCTGGTTCCTTCCTGTTGGATGTATGATCGAAGGATGTACCAAGGTCGTTGGAGTTTTACCGAGATACACTGAGCGGTACACTTCTGCATTATGACGAACATGGGACGGTTTTTTATGGTGCAGATCGGTCCCGCTATCGTGATGGTTGGAAATCTAGCGGCGAATTTGGAAGGTGAGCATGCAATCTCCCCTGAAAGAAGGACATACTTGCACAATAATCGATGGGGAGTTGGAATGACACCATTCTTAAAAGATGTCGTAGAGGATATGGATACGTTTTACCATAAACTGAAGGAAAAAGGGGTTACGATTTCTGAACCAGTACATACCACAAGTTACGGCTGGAAGATGTTTGGAGTGGAAGACCCGGATGGTTATGTGTTGATGTTTGCCAATCAAGAGGTTGAATAATGGCTAAAAGCTCCTCTCAGGGGCAGGAACCACCGAATCTCAAGCAGGGTAAGGGCTTCGTGGTTTTATTGTAGCGGGAATGAGTGTAGGTAGCCAACGGGCTTTGTCATTTGATTATTTAAACCGATTTTTCTCAAAGGAGAGGAGGAAATCACTTGAAATGGAAGGAAAAACAGATCGATCAAGGGTTAAAGTCGCTTACAGGGTGGGTTAAGGAAAACCAAACCATTGTCAAGGTTTTTTCTTTTCCCGCTTACATGGATGGTATTCGGTTTGTACAAAAGGTGGCCGAAGAAGCGGAGAAACGGAACCATCACCCGGACATTCTCATCGAATACCGTAAAGTGACACTTCGCTTAACCACACATGATGAGGCTGGGCTGACCGAAAAAGACTTTAACCTGGCCAGTCGGTTGGACACCCTCGTTTAATCACCGGATAAACCTGAAGGGATTGGACGCTTTTTCTGTTAAACCATCGACATACTGTCAAAAGCCGTCCCAAAACGGGGTGGCTTTCTTCACTTTATTTCGCCATAGTGGGTTCCTCCATTACCCATACGAATGATAGAGTTGGAATCGAGCAGGGGACAAAAATAGAAAAAGGGGAGTTTGTTTATGAGTTGGAAGCAGACCAAGCTGACGGAAATGTTATCGATTGCTACCCCGATCATCCAAGCGGGTATGGCGGGAGGCTCCACCACTCCGGATCTGGTGGCGGCGGTTTCCAACGCCGGAGGTTTGGGCACCTTGGGGGCGGCTTACCTCTCACCTGAGGCGATGCGGGAAGCGATCCGGAAAATCCGGGAAAAGACCACCCGTCCCTTCGCTGTCAATCTTCAGATTCCGCCTCCCTACGAAGAATCCCCCCAAGTAACGCGCCGGATGAGAAAACACCTGCAATCCTATGAAAAAAAACTCGGTGTTCCCCGTGAGGAAAAGAGCCCTCCATCAATTTCCTTCTCGGATCAAATGCGTGTCGTACTGGAAGAAAAAGTGCCGGTTTTTAGCTTCACCTTCGGTATCCCCGAACCGGAATTGATTAAGCAACTTCGGGACAACCAAACGGTTACCATTGGTACGGCAACCACCGTAAACGAAGCGGTCGAGCTGGAGAAGCGGGGAGTCGATGCGGTGGCGGCGCAAGGATTTGAAGCCGGCGGTCATCGGGGAACGTTCCAATCGGTTGCGGATTACCCCTATATTGGGTCGATGGCCCTGATTCCGCAGGTGGTAGATCACGTATCCATACCCGTCATCGCCTCTGGAGGGATTATGGACGGAAGGGGCATTCTGGCCAGCTTGGCTTTAGGTGCCGCAGGAGTGCAGATGGGCTCCGCCTTTTTGACCACATTGGAAAGCGGAGCCCATCCACTGTACAAAGAAGCCCTGCTTCAAACCACAGATGAAAGCACGGTGATCACGAAAGCCTTCTCGGGCCGGCCCGCCCGCGGCATCCGGAACGCCTTCATTCAAGAGATGGAACGCCACCCGGAACCCATTCCTCCCTTTCCGATCCAAAATGCATTAACAAAACCTTTGCGGAAGTTTGCCGCAAAACAAAACAACCTCGAGTATATGTCCTTGTGGGGAGGACAGGCATCTGCTCTCGGCCGGTTGGAGCCGGCGGGTGAGCTGATGGAACGGCTCCAACAAGAAGTGGAGGATCTGGTGAGCCGGTTTTAACATACTTGCGTAAGAAGTCTCCCGCTTCTATAAGATGAAATCGATGAATCGTATACCAGTCAGACATGTCCTGTCTGCAAGAGGAGAAAGAAAGTCTCCTTTAGAAACTACCGCTGCTCCTGTGGATACCAAGAACATCGAGATACGCATGGAGCGAGAAATATTCTAGCCAAATCGCTCTATGGAGAAATTCGGCATCTCGAAGTTTCCACGAAGCAAACGTATCTACGGATCGCCTAAGCGAGAAGTAGTAGATGGTCTGTTCCGACCCGGGTACACATCGTACCTGTTGCTTACTTAGGAATCGAGATAGCTTTCCGATCACTTCGATCGAGTATAGAAGGAAAACCCTTCGATACGTGAGAGTTTCTCAGTTCTGATGGTAAGAAACTCCCACTTCTTAGCGTTAGCGCAAGTGGGAGAGGTTCATGGGAAGCCACGGCTACATCGATGAGTTCTCCCGATCTCCCGGGGTGTTCGGAGGGCTTTGCTTCCGGCGGCGATACCACAGGTAGACGGGAATGATCAAAGCGGCCAACAGCATGGCAGGGGGAACAAGTGCCGCTCCGACGACCAACGCCCCTTCCAATAGATCTCGCAGCCAGCCGAGAGATTGGACGAACGACAACGTGATTTGTTTCCACAATCCCGGCTTCCCCTCCGCGTCATTCAAAGCGGCGTATTGGACGGCGTGAACGGTGACGGTGGAGTAGTCGGTTTGGTTTTCCAGGTATTGTATACGCCCTTTTATCTGCTCGATCTCTTCCTGAACCACGGACAACTGCTGGGAAACCTGAAGCAGATCGTCGGTGTTTTTGGCTTCGTCCATCATTTCGAGAAGACGTTTTTCCACGGCTTTCTTTGCCCTGAGCCGGGATTTCAGATCCACGTATTCTTCCGTGACGTCATTGCCGGAGATGTTTTGGGAGGAGATTTCCTGTGCCACGTCCTCAATCTGATTCAGGAAGCTTTGGAAGGAATCCTGGGGAATCCGAAAGACCAACGTGCCCGTCACTTCTTTTCCGCTTCGGGATTGGGAGGCGTTGACCAAATACCCGCCCCGCTTTTTAGCCGCCGCCTCCATGGCCTTCCGCGCTTTTGACAGATTGACCACTTTCATGTTCAAATCGGCTTGATAAATCACTTTGCGTTGTTCTTGGGAAACGGCGGCTCCCTTTTTACTCAGGGCGGCTTTTACGTTGGAGGAAGAAGAATCCTTTTGCGCCGGATCGGGTTGAAGTCCTTCCATCGTGCGGGATTTCCCGGTTGTTGAATGGATATTCGCCATTTCCCCCGATTGGCTCTGTTCTTGGGAGCCGCATCCTGATACAACCATGATCATAAACATCCCGATCAAAAGCCATTGACATGTTTTACGCAACGTCACCCTCTCCTTTCATACTACCTATATGGACGTTCAGACCTGGAAAAAGTTGCGGTTCGGATGTCGCCTTTGTTGATAGGGTTTGCATAAACCCCGCCTTCTCTGCGCAGGATATCGGTGATTCCACCAGAGGAGGGATACCATGGGGCAGAAACAGGAATATCAACTGACGAGCATCCATCAGGCCAAGATGGATGAGCTGGCCAACCGGGTGCGGGAGTGTTACCAGGAGATGGCTGCCATCGCGGAGCAGGTGATCGGCGCACATCCCGCCGATGTTGAAATGGGTCAATCCTTGGGAACGGCGGCAACGGATCGAGGCCGTTCCCAAGATCCGTTTCATGACGAGGAAGTGTGTTGGGGAGCGGGTCCGCAGACCAAGGTCTGCTACCGGAAAGACGGCGGAAAGCTGGTAATTGAACGGGAAAGCTGACAAAATGCAATCTCTAGTACAAAGCACCCTTAAACGGGTGCTGAGGCTGCTGACAAAGGTCTCGAAATGAGCTGAAGAACTCTTTTGCCCGAGCAGCGACTTTTGACGACGAACTCAGCGACAAGAGAGGAGACGAGACAAAAAGCGGCGCATAGCACGACCTGGGAGCTTGCGCCCAAGGCGTGACGTGTGCCCTGTGGGTGCTTGTACATTTTGAGTGCACTCCGCATTGTGCCGCGTCTCGTTGAATCTCTTGGAACGGACGGTATAACTTCTGCGTCGGAGGAAAGGGAGCAATGGGCAAAAGAGTCGAAGCTATCATAAAGATTTGTCATCAATCTGAGCACCCGTAAAAAAACGGGTGCTTTTACTATGGAGAGGTAAGTTGACAACGGGTAAAATATATGAATAATGGAGTGTATACTTCGTTTATATATAAATTATGGAGTATATATTTCAAATGAGGTGACGATAATGGAAATCGATGCTCCATATCTCCGCAAGACTACACGTTCTGCCCAGCTTTACAAGGAAGCAGCCCAATGGATACCAGGGGGTGTCACAGCCAATATTAAACATTTTGAACCCTACCCCATTGTAATGGAATCGGCCGATGGTGCTTTTCTTTACGACGTCGACGGCAACTCGTATATTGATTACAATTTATGCTACGGGGCACTCCTATTGGGGCACGGCCATCCAGGAGTCACCACTGCGATTCACGAACAGCTTTCGCAGATTGGCACGACCATCTTCGGTACGCCTCACAAGCTGGAAACGGAAATGGCCCGAGTATTGGTCGATCTATATCCAAGCATCGAAAAAGTTCGTTTTACCAACTCTGGAATGGAAGCAACATTGTTAGCCATTCGTTTGGCAACTGCATGGACCGGAAGAAAAAAGATAGCCAAATTTGAAGGCCACTACCACGGCAGTTATGATCAAGTTCTGATCAGCGTGAATCCCAAAAAACGGGATTTCAAAGAACGTCCTTCCGTTACTTCTGATTCCTATGGGTTACCCGATTATTATTCGGAAAACACGGTAGTACTCCCCTTTAATGATTTAGACCAAACAGCAGACATTCTGAAAAAACATTGTGACGAAATAGCTGCAGTCATCATGGAACCGATTCAAGGGGGTTTTATTCCGCCGGATCGTGCTTTTTTGAGGGCGATCCGAGAGCTGACACGGCAGTACGGCATCATTCTGATCTTTGATGAGGTGAAAACAGGTTTCCGTATGGGCTTATTGGGGGCGCAGGGGTTGTATGATATTGTTCCGGATTTGACAGCTCTTGGTAAAGTGTTGGGGGGTGGCTTCCCAGTCGGTGCCGTGGGAGGACATCAAAACATCATGGAATTGTGTTCACCGACAGGGGGAGCAGATATTTTAACAGCGGGTGAACAACATACCTCCGATCAGAACAAGCCCTTGTTTCATAGTGGGACGTACAATGGGCATCCCATTGTTCTCAGTGCAGGTCTGGCCACCATTCAAGCTCTGCAAGCACCCGGATCTTATCAACAACTGGAAGAAAATACGTTACAATTGCGGGCCGGAATCGAGGAAATACTCCGTCGTTATCATATTGCATCCCAGACGGTTGGAGCGGGAAGCATTTTCAATCTGGTGTTGACAGATCGTCCGGTACGACAAATCCAGGATGTATTGGAAACGGATTTATCCCTCCGCAGAACACTGGACACTTATTTATTGGATCAAGGGATTTTCATTAAACCCCTTAACCGTTTCTCGATGTCCATTGCCCATACCGCGGCAGTGATTAACGAAACCCTGGAGCGGTTTGAACTCGGGGTCAAAAGGTTGACTGGAAAGTAGGGTGGTTATGACTGAAAAGAACGATATATTTCAAAGAATCCGGGAAAAAAGCCATGAAATGAGTAAAGCACAGCGACAAATCGCGGCTTACTTAGAAGCGCACCCCGATACGGTACCATTTCTAACTACAGCGAAATTGGCGGAACAAGCAGGTGTCGGCGAAGCGACGGTGATTCGCTTCGCCACATCCCTCGGGTTTTCCGGATTCACTGAAATGCAACACAGCTTGCAAGAACAACTTCGAAAAAGGGTTACTACGGTCGAACGATTAGATTTGTCTGGAGATATTTATCCGGAAGAACAACGGATCGCTTATGAAGTTTTAACCGATGATATCTCGAACCTGAAGCAAACGATTCATATGCTGGATGTGGAATCCTTTAGTAAAGCCGTTCGACAAATGGATCGGGCCCGGTCGATTACAGTGGTTTCCTTGCGAAGTTCTCATGCCTTGGGTTCCTTTCTCGCGTTTTACTTGCAGTTACTCAAGAAAAACACCCGGCTTATCACGGATTCGGATACGATGTTCGAGAAGCTTTCCACCTTAAGGTCGGATGACTTGGTGATTGGAATCAGCTTTTCCCGATATACATCACGAACGATCCAAGCCATGGAATATGTGCGGGCACGGGAGGTCGGCACCCTGGCGATCACCGATTCACATGGTTCTCCTCTTGCGAGCATATCGGATAACTGCTTGATCGCTGCCAGCAGCTTACCTTCTTTCCTTGATTCCTTTGTCGCTCCGCTCAGCTTAATTAATGCGCTGTTAACAGCCGTAGCCAGGGTGAATAAACAGGAAATCACCGTTCAGTTGCAAAATATGGAGAAATTGTGGGAGCATGAAGGGATCTATCATGCTTCTGAAACCAAAAAGAAATAACAATCGAGAGCCGGATTCCTGACGTACAGGAGACCGGCTTTTTGTCACTTCGGATACCTTATCTGCATACCTTTTCGGTCTCCGGCTGCATATCCGCTGTTTACAACGAACCGCCTATATTTTAAGATGAAAATACGTAAATACTGAAAATTATGAATGGTTGTTCATTCATGTGAGAGGGGGATGAAAGGATGGATAAGTACGTGAAGGAGTATTTCGGTTTCTTTGATATCTGGGTGATGTGGCTGCTGTTTCTTACAGGTTTGACCGGAACTTTTTTTCATTTCAGCGGGAGTGTGGTACTGGTGTTGCTGGCCGGAATGTTGGCTTATGCATTGAGCGAATACTCGATCCACCGGTTTATTTTTCATATGAAACCTCCGGTAAAGCCTTTTTTTCTGAAATTATTAAAGCGCTTACATTACGATCATCATGAGATTCCCGATCAGCTGCACCTGTTGTTTTTGCCTTTATGGTTCAGTTTGCCGCTGTTTGTCTTGACGGGCGGCATCGTGTATCTGCTTTTGGGTGACATCTGGCTGACAGTAGCGATGGTGACAGGCAGCATGGCTTTCCATCTGTACTATGAGTGGGTACATTATGTGGCCCATCGTCCGATCATTCCCCGTACCCGATGGGGGAAGTGGATGAAGAAATACCACCTGCGCCATCATTTCAAGAATGAGCATTACTGGTACGGGGTGACCAATCCCACGACTGATTGGTTTTTTGGCACTTACAAAAAAGAAAAGGAAGTACCGATGAGCCGAACCGCACGAAAACTGGATCGTCCGGTGGAGGATATGGGGAGTTGATTATTTGATCATCAAGACAAAACAACGAAGGCAGGTTTGTCGGGAAAGCAAGAAGGGGAGCAGAACCGGAATCGAAAATAGAGATCACTGGTGACGACAACGTTCAACCCATCAAGGATGACAGAGGAGGGGTCGTATATGAGCACATTGGAGATGGTGAATCCGGCAACAGGAGAAGCCTTGGGGCAGCTGGCGGAAGCCACCCCTGCCGAAGTCGGCCAGGCGATGATCGATGCGAGGGAAGCTTTTGCTCAGTGGCGGGAAGTGCCGTTGAGGGAACGGTTGGGGTATATGAAACGCCTTCGGGAAATCATTGTGGATCAGGCGAGCGAACTGGCGAAGAAGATCAGTCAAGACACTGGGAAAGTTCAACTGGAGTCGCTAATGTCGGACATTTATCCCACAGTGGGTCTGATCCGGTATTACGAGAAAAAAGCTCCTTCCATCTTAAAAAGGAAACGGGTACCGATGACCATCGCGCTGTTTGGTCGCTTTTCCCATGTGGAATACCGTCCCATGGGGGTGATCGCGGTGATCTCGCCCTGGAATTATCCCTTTCAACTTTCGCTGGCTCCGGTTGTCTCCGCCCTGATTGCCGGCAACACGGTCATTTTGAAGCCTTCCGAGGTATCCCCATTTACCGGACAAGTGATTGGTGAACTGTTGGAGCAAGCCGGCTTCCCCAAAGGTGTCGTGCAGGTGCTTCATGGCGGAAAGGATGTGGGGAAACAACTGGTGGAGGCTCGCCCGGACAAAATCTTTTTTACCGGCAGTTCAGCAACCGGGAAAAAGATTATGGCCGCTGCGGCGGAGCACCTGATTCCCGTCGAGTTGGAATTGGGCGGAAAAGACCCGATGATCGTGTTTGCGGATGCCGATCTGGACCGCGCGGTCAACGGTGCGCTCTGGGGCGGTTTCACCAATGCCGGGCAAACCTGTATGGCCGTGGAGCGGGTGTATGTAGAAGACGCTATTTTTGAGAAGTTTGTACAGCAATTGGTGGTGAAGGCGAAAGCGTTGCGGGTAGGGAGGGGAGAGGGGCGGGACGTGGGTTCCATGACCTATCCCCACCAGTTGAAGATCGTGGAGGAGCACCTGAAAGATGCCGTGGACAAAGGGGCCCGAATCTTGTGCGGGGGTCGGCGGTTGAACGAGGAGACGCTGCATTTTGAGCCGACGGTACTGGTGGACGTGGATCACTCGATGCGCATCATGCGGGAGGAAACCTTCGGTCCGGTGATTCCGGTTATGCGATTCTCGTTGGAGTCGGAGGCAGTGCAGCTGGCCAATGATTCTCCCTATGGGCTGAACGGGAGCGTCTGGTCCAAGGATCTGCACAAAGCCCGCCGAGTGGCTTCCCGCATCGAAAGCGGCAATATCTGCATCAATGATGTGATGATCGGTATCGCCCATCCGGCGCTTCCCTACGGAGGCAACAAGGAGAGCGGTATGGGGCGGTATCACGGGCCGGAAGGGTTGAAAAGCTTCAGCCATACTGTATCCGTGGTGACCAGTCCTGGCCGGAAAAAGCGGGAGATCAACTGGTTTCCGTATTCCAGGGATCAGTATACTGCGATTTCAGAGCTGCTCAAGGATCTCTACGGCAAGAGCTTCCGTCCGTCGTTAAAGGGACTGATAAAAGTGGGTACCGAGTTTTTCCGTTCCAAATAACCGGACAAGGAGAAGTGGAGCATGCGACTATGCGGGGATATCGGCGGGGTGGATCGACCCGGATGGATCGGAACGATGTTGCCACAACACCAAAGCAGCTGACGACCGGTTGACATTGAGGCAAAAAGGGGACTTGCACCACATCGGGAGTGAACGATGTCCTATGAGTGGGCGGGTCCCTCTTTGGATCCCCGAGATAAGGGGGGATTGTGGAAGGTCGCTCATTTGTGACGCGGGTGACAAGAAAAAGGAAGCCTTTGCGATTGAGCAAGGGAAAGGAGTGAAAAGGGGTATGCGGGGGAACAAACACAGGCAATGGCGTTGGGAGATGGCAGTGATTGTGTTCCTGCTGATCGGAGGGCTGTCTCTCCCGGCAACTGGACCAGTGGCGGATGCAGGGGCTGCAACGCAACCAAAGTGGACAGCCTATGATCGGCCGGCCCAATATCAAGTGAAGGTAGAGAAGGATGTTCCCATCCCCATGCGGGACGGCACCGTGTTGCGGGCGGATGTGTACCGGCCCGATTCATCAGGGAAGTTTCCGGTGATTCTGACCCAAACGCCGTACAACAAAAACGGGGCACTTGGACAGGGCAATCCGTATTTCGTCGAGCGGGGATATGTGCATGTGGTGGTGGATGTGCGCGGTACCGGAGGTTCCCAGGGCACTTGGGAATCCTTCGGCGAAGCGGAACAGCGGGACGGAGCGGAGCTGGTCGGCTGGGCGGCCCGGCAGCCGTGGAGTGACGGCAATGTCGGGTTGTGGGGCGCTTCCTACATGGCGATCAATCAGATTTTTACCGCAGCCCAACATCCTCCGGGCTTGAAGGCGATTTTTCCGATTGTACCCATGGGGGACAGCTACCGGGATATCATGATGTCCGGCGGACAAGCCAATACTGGATTTATCCCCTTGTGGCTGGGTCTGGTTACATCCGGCGGTGTGCTTCCTCCGACGTATACCTTGAAAGATCCGGCAGCAGCGGGGGCGGCCATCGTCGGCCATGCGGGAGCGGTGAGCAATTTTCAAACAAGCACCTTGATCTCAATCTTGGGCGGGGGAGAGTTGGGCTATGATGGTCCCTTTTACCGGATACGTTCTCCCTTGGAAGTGGCGGATCAAGTGAACGTGCCGGCTTTTGTCGTGGGGGGACTCCACGATATCTTTCAACGGGGGGAACCGCTCCTCTATGAAAAAATGAAAGACCAAACCACGGCGAAGCTCCTGATCGGCAACTGGAATCACGGCAATTTCGGGCAGGGGCTGCCCCGAGACGGGGTGCCGACGCTGGATCAGATCGCGCTGCGTTGGTTTGATCATTATCTGAAAGGAAAGGATACCCATCCAGAAAAGATGCCGGATGTGACCCAATATGTGCTGGGAAAAGAGCGCTTTAAAACCCAGGCGGATTGGCCCCATCCAGGGCTGACACCGCAAAAAGTGTACCTGGAGCAAGAAAGGGAGCTCTCCTGGAAAACGCCGAAAAAAGAAGGCAGCGATACCACGCCCCAGCATCCGGTCAACGGGATCTGTTCGGGCAGCACCAACCAGTGGACAGCCGGAGCCGTACAAGTCACTCCCTGTTCCAAGGACAATAGGGTGACGGAGTTGACGGAGCTGACCTATACGACTCCCGTGTTGGATCGGGATCTGAAACTATCGGGTCCCATCGCCGCCCGCCTGTATGCTTCCACCACGGCAAAGGAAGCGGTGGTTTCCGTACGGATTACGGATGTGGCCCCGGACGGTACTTCCACCGAGTTGACAGCCGGATGGCTGGCTGCTTCCCTGCGTCAAACGGATCCGTCCCGCAGCCGGTTTATTAAAGGGGAAAATATAGCGCCGTGGCATCCCTTCACCAGGGCATCCGTACAACCGGTAACGCCGGGCAAAGTGATGAAGCTGAACGTGGAGATTTTCCCGACCCATGCCGTCATTCCCAAAGGACACCGGCTGCGGGTGGCTATCGGTCCCAGTGATTTCCCTCATGCGGTTTCTCCATTGCCGCAGTCTTTGAAACAAGCGGGGGGCTTTTTGAAGATCCATCACGGGCCGGATCATCCTTCTAATGTGGTGCTGCCGGTGGTAGAGAAAGAGTGAGGGAAATAATGAGATGAAGGTCATTACACTCAGGTTGAACTGGATTACAGGACAATTTGAGAGGTAAATGCAGAACAACCCATACAAAACGCAACATCGCCCTTCGGTTATCGAGGGCGATGTTGCGTTCATACTCCTTGTCCGACGCTCGCTTTCATCCCAACCCTAAAGGGCTGGGTTTTCCCGCTCGCTATTTATAAACGCACATATCTAACGAAAACATCCTATAGAAAATATATTTGTGAAAGAGGCGCAGCCAAGCCATCGGTAGTAGGATGAGGTGCTAATTTTTTTTGACACTCACCGGTTTTTTCTTCAAAGTGGACAGAAATTTATAGGAGGTTACGAAAAAAGATATAGAAGGATGGATTCGAGGTCACCCGTTAGGAGGGTTTCCGATGGCCAAAACACAGTTGAAAATTATCTCGTTCATCGTAGCTTTGGTTCTCTTTTTTATCCAAAACCATCAGATTGAACACGGAGGTCGTCATTTCCAAGGAAATATCTATGATTCACCCACACACTCTCTGCAGGAGAAAGCAGAAAATATTGTACGGTCGATCATCCACCCTATCAGTTGACAGGGTGGATGTTCATTTGAATACGGCCGATGAGTTTTGTGCTCTTTTTGGAAAACAGGCAACAAAAAAGTGGAAGGTGTCTGCCATCCTCCGATCACCTTCCACCCACCAACCCTCTACATCAACGTACCCCTTGCTTCACAAAGTGGCTCATTCGCTCTGCAGCCTTCTGCAAATCTCCTTCTGCCTGGGTCAATGTCATCCGCACATACCCTTCGCCTTGAAGACCGAAGGCGCTTCCTGGTGTGACCACGACACCCGTTTTCTCCAACAGGCGGAAAGCGAAGTCGATGGATGCCCAGCCTTTCGGTATATTTGCCCATACGTACATCGTAGCCGGCGGTTTTTGGAGGTTCCAACCCCCTTGGGATAAAGCTTCCACCAGCGTATCCCGGCGTGATTCATATCGTTTCACTTGCTGCTGGATAAAGGACTCTCCCTGTTCCAGACAAGCGATCGCTGCTTGTTGAATCGGATAAAACACCCCGTAATGGGTGTGGGACATCATATCCGACAGGATGTTCAGTACTTGGGCGTTGCCTGTCACATATCCGATACGGCATCCCGCCAGATTAAAGGTTTTGGAGAAGGAGTTAAATTCAATCGCCACATCCTTGGCACCGGGGACGGATAAGATACTCGTTGCCGTTTTTCCGTCGAAGACCAGCTCTGAGTAGGTAAAATCCTGCACCACCAGGATTTCATATTTACGTGCAAAACGGATGACTTCTTCGTAAAAAGAGCGGTCTGCGGTGGCTGCGACAGGGTTGGAAGGATAGTTCAGGATCAGCATCCGGGCTTGACGAGCGATATCTTCCGGAACCGCTGTCAAGTCCGGCAAAAAGCCGTTCTCTTCCGTCAGCGGCATTCCCAACGGATGCCCTCCTGCCATCCGTACTCCCGCTTCATAGATTGGGTAGCCGGGGTCGGGGACCAGCACCACATCTTTGGGGTTGAGGATCGCGGTACCCAAGTGGGCGAGGCCGTCCTGAGAGCCGATCAGTTGCAATATCTCTGTCTCAGGATCCAACGGAACACCGTACCGTTTTTTGTAAAAGCGGGCCACGGCGTCGTTAAAACCGGGAATGGCTCCCAAGGTGTACCCGTAATGACGGCCGTCACAGGCCAAGGAGGAAAGGATCTCCCGCGCAAAATCCGGCGGCGGCAGATCGGGGCTGCCTACACTCAAATCGATGACAGGGGTGCCTGACTGTTCCACACGCCGTTTGGCTTCAGCCAGTTCATGAAAAATCCCTTTTTTCAGTTGTTGCAAATGCTTCGAAGGGGCGAAGTTCATTTGAATTCCTCCTGTCCGTTTCATTTTTGGCCTTTTTTGAATGATAGCATAACGAGGCGGAAAGTTGGCTTTCGGTGCAGATCTTCTTCGTGTTTTCTATGAGACCTGCGATTCTCAAAAAATCGCTGAACGGATGGAAGAGGAGATAGTACAGGATAAACGTCGTTGACATTTCGGCGGCCGAAATAATATACTGATCGTGGATAAATAATATCCACAATAGTACGGATGTAGGTGGGATACATCATGCGGATGAAGTCAGGGATGGAACAGGCGGTCTGCACCTTGATTTTGTTAGCGCGTCTACCGGAACGGACGACGCTGAAAGCGGAGGCGATCAGTGAGCGGCTCGAAGTCTCTCCTTCCTATTTGAAAAAACTGATGCGGATGCTGGTTCAAGCAGGGTTGGTAGATTCCACCCCCGGAACCAGAGGGGGATTCTCTTTGGCCAAGAAGCCGGAGGAGGTCACCCTGTACGACATTTTTCTGGCTGTGGAAGGAAGAGGCGGGATGTACCGAGACCGGGGCGTATTTACATCTGTGTTTGCCTGTGAGGGCCAGCGTTCCACAGGTACATGCGTGTTGGGACATGTCATGCGACGAGCAGAAAAAGCCTGGGTTGAGGTATTGGAGCAAGAGACACTGGCTTCGCTTCTTCAGCAGATCCGAAAGACGTATTCGTCCGAACGCCTGGCGGAGATGGACGCATGGCTCACATCTCAACTCCGTGAGGAGGTAAATGAATGATCAGTACAAAAAGCAAACTGTTTGAACCGGTGAAAATTGGAGCATGGGATCTTCGCACCCGCACCGCGATGGCTCCGATGACCCGTTGTTTCGCAGACGATGATACAGGTGTGGTTGGAGAAGACGTTGTGGAATATTATCGGAAACGGGCTGCCGACGGGATTGGGCTCATCATTACGGAAGGAACCGTGATCAGTCCCCGGGCCAAAGGGAATCCGGGTGTCCCCGGTCTATACACCCAGGAACAAGTGGAATCTTGGAAAAAAGTGACCGAAGCGGTACACCGGGAAGGCGGCACCATCATCGCGCAGATCTGGCACGTGGGTCGGGTGTCCCATCACGAATTGATTCAGGGTCACAAGCCGCAGGCCCCTTCCGCCATTCGGGCAGAAGGCAAGGTGTCTCGTTTTGGCAAGCCTTTTGATGAACCGGAAGCCATGACACAGGCCGACATCCAAGAAGTGATCGGCCAGTATGCTCAAGCCGCCAAAAACGCCATTGAAGCGGGTTTTGACGGTGTGGAAATCCACGGAGCCCACGGATATCTGATCGATCAGTTCAACTCCGACGTATCCAACAAACGGACAGACCGCTACGGCGGCGACCTGAAACAGCGGCTGACGTTTATGAAAGAAGTGACCCGTGCGGTGATCGATGCCATCGGGGCGGATCGGACATTGATCCGGTTTTCGGCCCTCAAAATCGACAATCCGGAATATATGTGGGAGGATCCGGAAGCGGCTATCCGTACCTTTGTGGAAGCCTTCCAAGAGGTAGGGGCTACAATGATTCATCCCTCGACGATGAATTTCACACAAGTACTGGCAGATGGGAAAACGATGCACCAACTGGTACGCAAATATTGGGACGGTGTCATCGTCGGCGTCGGCGATCTCGATCCGGAAACGGCGGAACAAGCTCTCGTTGAAGGCACCATTGACGTGGCCGCCTTCGGGCGCCCGTTGATCGCCAACCCTGATTATTTGCACCGGGTGAAAAACGGAGAAGACCTAGTGGAGTATGATGCCAAGAAACATTTGAGAACATTGGTTTGAGGACAAGCGGATTTGTAGGAGAGGTAGGAACGGCTTCGCTAGCGACTGGAACGGTGTTTTATTTCCAAGCTCCCGAGTATTCGGGAGCTTTTTTGAAGGCCGCTGACAAAGTCACCATTTTTACTGCCTTCGTTCCATTATGCACATTTGCATAACTCCGTTAAAATAATAGGAGACCCCCGTTGAGAAAGGGAGACCAATCATGAATGCGTCAAAATTCCCTGAAATGTGGGATTTATTATCGGAAGAAAGTGAACAAGGCGATTGGGAGTTGGAAGAAGTTATCGGCTCTTTATATGATGACGTGCTGATCTCAAATGCTCGCGGCACCATTTTAAAGGTAAGCGGTCACTTTAAACGTCTTTACGGAAAACCATCGGATCAATTAATCGGTAAGACGGTGCATGAACTGGAACAGGAGGGGGTATTCACCCCTTCCATTACCAAGTTGGTGCTGAAGGAGAAAACCAAACAAATCGGTATCCAAAAGACGGAAGGCGGACGAAGGGTGCTGGTGACAGGGGTTCCTGTGTTTGACCGGAAAGGGCGGTTTGTTCGTGTGATCTGTTTTTCCCGGGACATCACCGAACCGATGCGGTTGAAGGAGCACTTTACGCTAATGGAGCAAGAAATGGAACGCCTGCGTTCCGAATTGGACAATTTGCGCCAGGAAGCGATGGACTCCTCCGATTTGGTGGCGGTTCATCCTTCGATGAAGCACACGCTGCAAACTGCCCGGCGAGTGGCTCAAGTGGATGTGCACGTGTTGCTGCAAGGGGAATCGGGTGTAGGGAAAACAGCGATGGCTCGCTATATCCATCAGCACAGCCCGCGCTCAAAGGGGCCGTTTATTGAAGTAAACTGTGGAGCAATCCCGGAGGCGTTATTTGAATCGGAACTGTTCGGCTATGAAGGGGGCGCATTCACCGGTGCCAAGCGGGAAGGGAAGATAGGCTTTGCTGAACTGGCCGATCAGGGAACCTTGTTCCTGGATGAAGTGGGGGAGCTGCCCAAACCTCTTCAGGTCAAGGTGCTGAAGCTGATCCAAGAGAAGCAATTTTACCGCATTGGGGGGAGGCGTCCCGTAAAATCGGACTTCCGGTTGATCACCGCCACCAACCGGGATTTAGAGGAGCTGGTAAAAGCAGGAGAGTTTCGGGAGGACTTGTATTTCCGCCTCCATGTGGTGCCTATCACGGTACCACCTTTACGGCAACGGCCGGAAGACCTTTTGGAACTGATTGACGTGTTGTTGGACAAATACTGCCGAAAGCACGGATTGCGAAAAACGCTGGATGCACGGGTGAAAAAGCAGCTGATGGAATATCCTTGGCCCGGAAACGTCAGGGAGCTGGAAAATCTGTTGGAACGACTGGTGGTCGTGTCGCCTTCAGATACCATTTATCTGGAAGATTTGCCTGGACAGTTCCAGCAGGCGGCTCCTTTGACTTCTTTGGAAAACGTAAAAGGAAAAACGCTGCCCGAGATCGTGGCGCAGGTGGAAAGAGATTTGCTGCTCCAAGCGCGTCAAGAAGGGAAAAGCACGACGGAAATCGCTAAAATGTTCGGGATTAGTCAATCGACGGTGGTACGGAAGCTACAGAGATATAAGCGAAAGGGTATGCAATAATGCATAACCAACGCAATAATGATTAGGAAAATGAATGTTTATGGTTAGATCAGCCGGGGGTTTTGGTGCCGCATTTCATTCAATGAAAAGTTAAAGCCCTTGGTATGTAAGGGGTAGATGTTTGTGGAAATCATTTCATCGTGCTTTTGGCATATCTTTTGCATAAGTAAAGTTCCAAAGTTTATATAGGGGGTATGCCGAAACCTCGGCTGGATGATCGGCCGAGTGGCAGGAATTTTGACCAGCATCGGCGGGAGCCGCGTGTTGTTTGCAATGGCGGAATCAGGCATGTTGTCGTTATCGGCTTGGCTTGGAAAGTTGCATCCCAAGAGTACAATACGCCTTCCTTGACATCCTCGCATCGGTGTGATTGGCTTTTTGCGCCGTTTTTCATACATGGCGGTAAACCTATTCTGTTAGGAAAGGACATCAGAGCTTATGAAACAATATGGCTTATATATCGATGGAAAATGGAAAAATGCCCATAATGGAGCATCCTTTGATGTATTAAACCCCGCCAATGGGGAGAAGGTCGGGCAAGTGGCTGATGCCGGAGCGGAAGATACCCGGCGGGCAGTGGACGCCGCTCATCGGGCTTTTCCCGCTTGGTCCCAAAAAGTAGCCGGAGAACGGGCCGCGATTTTGGAACGGGTGTACGACGGCATGATGGAGCAAAAAGAAGAGATGGCCCGCTTGATGACCATGGAACAGGGGAAGCCGCTGGCGGAAGCACGGGGAGAAGTGCAGTACGCTGCTGACTTCTTCAAATGGTATGCCGAAGAAGCGAAGCGCATTTACGGGGATACGATACCGGCATCCTCTCCGGATAAACGGATCTGGGTACTGCGCCAGCCGGTGGGCGTGACAGCGGCGATCACTCCCTGGAATTTCCCTGCTGCCATGATTACTCGGAAAGTGGCACCCGCACTGGCTGCCGGCTGCACCATGGTAATCAAGCCCGCAGAACAGACACCGCTGACCGCTGCCTTGCTGATGGAAATCATGGATCAAGCAGGTGTTCCCGCCGGGGTGGTCAACTTGGTGACAGGGACACGGGCGGCGGATATCGGGGATGCCTTGCTGGAAGATCGGAGGGTGAGGAAAATCACATTCACCGGCTCCACGGAAGTAGGGAAGCTCCTGATGCGCAAAGCGGCGGACACAGTGAAGCGGGTCAGCCTCGAATTGGGCGGCCATGCTCCGTTCCTGGTATTTGAGGATGCTGATCTGGTGAAGGCGGCCAAGGAAGTGCTGGCCAGCAAATTCCGCAACGCCGGTCAAACGTGTGTCTGCACCAACCGGGTGTATGTCCATAACAGCGTCAAGGGAGAATTTGCAGCGATTCTGGCCCGGGAAGCGGAGAAGCTCCAAGTGGGCGAAGGATTGAAAGAGGATGTGCAGATCGGCCCCCTCATCGAACCGGAAGCCTTGGCAAAAGTGGAGCGGCATGTGGCCGACGCCAAAGAGAAGGGGGCTAAGGTTCTTACCGGCGGTCGCCGTGTCACTGAAGGGGGGTTGGATCAGGGTTGCTTCTATGCACCGACGGTCCTGTTGGATACGACTAGTGATATGCTGGTGGAACGAGAAGAAACTTTCGGGCCGGTGCTTCCCCTGCATGGATTTGAAGAAGAAGCCGAAGCGGTTGCTCTGGCTAATGATACCCCATATGGACTAGCAGCCTATCTGTATACCCGTGATCTTTCCCGGGCCATCCGGGTGTCGGAAGCCCTGGAATATGGCATCGTTGGTGTGAACGACGGGATGCCTTCCACTGCCCAAGCGCCCTTTGGCGGGGTAAAAGAGAGCGGTCTGGGTCGGGAAGGCGGCAAATACGGTATCGAAGAGTTCCTGGAAACCAAGTATGTCTCTGTGGGTTTGAAATAATTAAACGAGGAGGAACCGACCCATGCAAAAAACTAACCGCAAATATATTCAGCTGAACACTTCCATCCCTGGACCCAAAGCACAAGAACTCTTGCAACGGCGGCAGGCCAATGTACCGCAAGGTCCTGCCTGCAACCTCCCTACTTTTGCAGAGAAAGGGGAGGGAGCTCTGCTCACGGATGTGGACGGCAACACCTTTATCGATTTTGCCGGTGCCATCGGTACACTGAACGTTGGACACCGTCCGGCCAACTTGGTAGAGGAATTGAAACAACAGTTGGACCGGTATATCCATCCCGGCTTTAACTGTATGATGTACGAACCGTATATCCAACTGGCGGAAAAGCTGAATGCGATCACTCCCGGAGATCATGAAAAGAAAACCTTCTTCCTTAACAGTGGGGCGGAAGCGGTGGAAAACGCCGTCAAATTGGCTCGGAAATATACCGGCCGCCCGGCGATTGTCTCCTTCGACCGGGGTTTTCACGGGCGGACGCTGTTGACCATGTCCCTCACCAGCAAGGTGAAACCCTACAAGTTTGGCTTCGGCCCCTTTGCGCCGGAAACCTATAAACTGCCCTACCCCTATTACTATCGCCGTCCGGAAGGGATGACGCCGGAAGAGGTGGACCAGGAGCTGCTGCGCCAGGCCCAAGACTTTCTCCTGGGAGAAGTGGCACCGGAAACCATCGCTGCGGTCATCATGGAGCCGGTACAAGGGGAAGGTGGTTTCCTCGCACCCTCGAAAACCTTTGTCCAAGGGATCAAAGCGCTGTGTGAAGAGCACGGCATCCTCTTTATCGCCGACGAAGTGCAAACCGGGTTTGGCCGTACGGGCAAACTCTTTGCGATGGAACACTTCGATGTGGTGCCGGATCTTATGACCATGTCCAAGTCTCTCGGAGCGGGCATCCCGATCAGTGCCGTCACGGGTCGGGCGGAGATTATGGATTCTGCAGCACCCGGGGAGATCGGCGGCACCTACGGGGGAAGCCCGCTGGGTTGTGTCGCCGCTTTGGAAGTGATCCGCATGATGGAAGAAGAGAAGCTGCCGGAACGAGCGCAAGCCATCGGTGAACAAGTGTTGGCCCGTTTTTCCCGTCTCCAGGAAAAGTATCCCCAGATCGGCGGCGTGCGCGGCGTCGGTGCGATGTGTGCCTTTGAAACGGTGAAAGATGCCGACACCAAGGAACCGGATAAAGAGCTGGCCGGACGTATGATACGGGAGTGCGGTCAGCGGGGAGTGATCCTGATGGGCGCTGGCATCTATGGCAACGTCATCCGTACGCTGGCTCCGCTGGTAATCACCGATGAGCAAGTGCAGGAAGCGCTGGATGTGATCGAAGAAGTGGTGGACGAACTGTTGGGATAAGCACTCGTTTTAAGTAAAAGTAACGCCTAGGGCGTGTCTGGTAATTCAAGCTTCTTCGATAGATGGGGAGGTCGGTGTGATCGGCGAAGATCCTTTGCACTCACAGAGTACAAGTCTCGCCAAGGTCGCTCAGCTCCCTGGTCTCGCTATGCGCTTTTTGCAAGAGATCGGAGACGGCCACACCGGACCCCTATAACAAATGATCAGACAGACCCTAGTCAGCTAGGGGTTGACAGAGGGGGAGGCCTGTTTTGGATCTAATATTTTGGAAAAAGAGGGGAGGTGTTTTCCCTAAAGCTGTTAGAATAGGGTTAACGGATTTCATCGGTTGATGGAAGGAGAGGGAGTATGAACGTCGTTATCGCACCGGACTCTTTTAAAGGCTCCATGATGAGCTTGGAAGCTTCGGAAGCGATGAAAAGAGGGATTCGCAATGTATTTCCACAAGCAAAGATAGAAACCCTCCCCATGGCGGACGGCGGCGAAGGAACGGTGGATGCGATCCTGGCAATGATCGGCGGGGAAAAAATCCGGGTGACCGTGAAAGATCCCCTGAACCGGGATATCGTAGCCTGTTTTGGTTTTTGTCCGGAACGGAAACTGGCGGTGATCGAAACGGCGGCAGCGTCGGGTCTACCGCTGTTGCAGCCGGAGGAGCGAAACCCCTGTCGAACCTCTACATATGGCACTGGAGAGTTGTTGAAGGCTGCTCTGGACAGGGGGGCTGAACAGGTTATTCTGGGTCTCGGCGGCAGTGCCACTGTGGATGCGGGAACCGGTTTTTTTGCGGCATTAGGTACTTCCTTTCGGGATCACGAGGGGAATGAATGGATTCCCTCGGGTGGCGATTTGGGAAAGGTCGTTGAGATCGATCTTGCTGGCTTGGATGAGCGGTTGAAGAACGTATCCATCACTGTCGCCTCCGATGTGACCAATCCGTTGCTCGGACCCGAAGGAGCTGTCCGCGTATTCGGACCGCAGAAAGGGATTCAAGAAAAGGATCTGGACGCCTTTGAAGAGGAAATGGCCCGCTATGCGGAACAGGTGGTTCGAATAACGGGAAAAGATTACCGGAATACGCCTGGAAGCGGAGCTGCCGGGGGGTTCGGCTTTTCGCTACTCTCCCTGTTGGATGTGACCATGAAGAGTGGATTTGCACTGATCGCCGAACTGGGCGATATGGAAAGCCGTATTCGATCAGCGGATCTCGTACTCACCGGGGAAGGCCGGATGGACCGCCAATCCCTCTACGGTAAAGTTCCCGTCGGTATTGCCCGCATCGCCAAACGGGCAGGTGTCCCTGTGATTGCATTTTGCGGCAGCGTCGAAGCAGAACTGGTGGAAGCGGAAGAAGTGGGAATTGCCCTGATTCAGCCCATTGTGGACGAACCCATGTCACTGGAAGAAGCGATGGAACGTGGTCCGGAGCTGTTGGAAGCGGCAGTGAAGCGAGTGGGAAGGGGGATGAGAATTGTTCCTTAACACCATCAGGACGCCCCATCATTGGACGAGGATTATATTAGGGGGATGCGTTTCACTCTTGCGGCTTCTCGTACCAGGGGCAAGGTACAGCAGCGGAAGGACCCGCCCGATTTGATGATTTCCGATAGATCCACCTCAATGACGGTCAATCCCCGGCGTCGCATCGCTTTGTTGACGCGCGGGTTGACCGGCAGGCTCAAAAGGGTCCGGTTGCCGAGCGAGAGAATATTGGCTCCGAGGGTAAACTGCTCTTCTTCATCCACTTGGATCAGATCGTATCTGGCGGCGAGCCGTTCGAGATCCTCCTTTCGGAAAGCCGGAGGAAAGATGAGGGCTTCCTCAGGGGAGAGGATATTGAGGACGCAGTCCAGATGAAGGTATTTTGCCGGAAAGGGCAGGCTGATGACTTCCATGTCGGGCAGCTCCCGGCGCAATTCCTCCATCGCCTGCCGGGAAGTGCGGCCACTATCCCCGACCCATACCGTCCCCTGGTCGATCATCACGTCCCCGCCTTCGATGCTTCCGGAACGGATCAGGTGGTAGGGGATGTGGGAACGGATCAACCATTCCGTCAGAGCGCGCTCTTCCCCTTGGCGGATTTCTTCGCCCATTTTCGATACGAAGAGGCGAGGGCCAAGGGTGAATCCGATGTCCCGCGTGAAAACCTGGTCGGGATAGGAAGGGTCCGGGTTCAGGAGGATAACATCAACGCCGAACCGGTGAAGGGTTTCGACCAGAGCATGGTGTTGTTCTTCCGCCCGCCGGGTGTCGATCCCTTCTTCGCGGAAGCGGGCCTGCACTTGATTGATTACCTGGTCGATGCGGAGATGGTGGGGTGGACAGAGAACCACCCTTTTTAACGGATCGTATTCGCTCCAACAGACAGCGGGGGTCCAGATGTCTCGGATCATAACGGGGCCTCCGTTTTTTGGGGATGATGGTGCCAATACCTCTTCCCTTTTAAAATAACTGGAATGATACTCATCTATACCCCGTCTGAATGCCTGGTAGCCCCTCCAATACCTCCTCGGTGCTTACTACCGTTGCAAACATACCATGTAGGCTCGCCAAATGAATCGGATGAATTTCTTCTGCTTTGAGATATTTGAGTACAGTTTGAGAAGAGCGGAGATGAGAAGAGTGAAAAGAATCAGCGATACATCGGAAGGTTGGACGTATCAGGCAGGAATCATCATGGCTGTTTTAGGCGCGGTACTAACCTCTCTCAAAGCAGTGTTTATGAAATGTTTACTGAACGACGGGGTGTCACCGATCGACATCGTCTTTTGGAGAATGGTACTGGCGGTGCCATTGCTTTGGATGGTTTATTTGCTGTGCCGTTCCCGGTTGCAATCGGCGGGGAGTTCCGGGGCAAAAGATCTTTTTATCGTTGTGATCGCCGGCTTGGCAGGCTTTTTTGCCTCTCCGTTGTTGGATATATTCGGACTCGAATCGACCTCCGTTTCTCTGGAGCGCATTTTATTGTTTAGCTATCCGGTTTTTGTGTTTTTGGCGGAGATCACCCTCGGTAAACGCAGAGCGACGTGGATGGAAAGTCTCCTGGTTTTGCTGGTGATGACCGGTGTGTTTCTAACCATCGGAGGCTTTCATCCAGCTGTATTTCGTTCAAACGGTTACGGGTCAGCGTTGATCATTGCTGCTTCTCTCCTGTTTGCTTTATACCTGTTACTGTCCCAACAGGTGATCCATCGGGTGGGGAGCATTCGCTTCACGGTTTTCTCCGAAACAGTGGCCACTGTTGCCCTCATCGGTTTCGAAGGCTATCGCGTAGGGACGGGGACTCCCTTTCCGCGATACGATATGAACGTGTATATCTGGATTACGGTGATTGCCATTTTCTCAACGGTGCTGCCCTTTTTCCTGTTGGCGGAAGGCATCAAGCGAATCGGTGCAGGGAGTGTATCGATGATTGGTGCGGTCGGTCCTGTTTCCGTCACGTTACTCGACCCCCTCTTTTTTAAAGAAAGCTTGTCAGGCAGCCAGTGGATGGGGTGCATCCTGATTATAGCTTGCATCTACTTATTGGAACGAAACCGAGCAAGCGCCAGGAAGGGACCGGAAGCGGTGCCCTTCCAAAAGGAAGTGAGCCGCTCCAGTTGAAGGGTGGACATTTTTTAATTCTAATTTTTCAATAAAGAATGATTTTTTGATATAAGTATGTGTTCACATCATCTTGACGATGTGTACTCAATCCTATACCCCTTTTTATGCCCAACAATTCATCCAACGGGCCGACACACGTAACTTCACATTCGCCTGTTTCTTCGTTTGAATCGATGATCACTTTCTCTACAAGAAGGTTAACCATCTTTTTCCGTTCTTCAAAAGGAACTTGGTTAGGATCGCTTAGGTTATCCAGGATGCCCTTCGCCGTGGAGAGAAGGTTTTGAGCTTGTTCCTTCCCTTCCTCCTTCCGCCTCCTTTTGACTTCAAGTGTTTCGTAAACTTCAAGCTCCTGTTTGTACCTTTCGACTTCCTTGTCTATCTCTTGGATGTCATGGATCATTTCTTCCTCACTGATGACATCTCGACGAAACATGATCTTTACCTTCTCTTTTTCTTTCTTCTTCTTATCCATTGCACTTTTAATGGAATCCATATATTTGCCGTAGGGCGTTTCGTCTGCTTGGCTCTGCTCTTCGATTCGCTTCACTAAACTCTGAGGATCGCGAAGGACATGGACAATCAGACCCCATACATAGTTATCCAGATGCTCCGTCTTTATGTTTTTCGATGGGATCGTTCCACATTACTTCCATATTTTCTTGGATATTGGTTCGGGCAACGATAATGCAGGTACTTTTTCCGCTCTCCCGTTATCTTGTCCATTCTTCCCGAGTATGTTGTTGACTGCCATGTGCGACCACATTTCGCACATTTGATCATGGATCTTAGAAGAAAAGGGTATTTTCGATTTCCACCAGCATACGTTTTGTTTTTATTCCTTTGTTTTTCGGCCAACTCAAAGGTTGCCTCATCTATAATCGCCGGCACCTTGACACAAATCCAATCCGCTGGATCACGAAAGGAATACATGTACTTCTTATTCCCTGTCGCTGTTTTCTCGCCTTGCACTCTCTTCCTCTGTCTTCGATTGTAGTAATAACGGCCGATGTAGATCTCAGAACTCAAAATCCTGCTGATGGAAGTTTGGTTCCATGTGTTCGAGCGTTTGGGCCTCGCTCCCAGCTGATATAGCCTGTTTCCAATCTCTCGTATCGTCAATTTGTCATAAATATACCAGTTATAAATGAGATGGACGTACTTGGCTTCCTCTTCGTTTATTAACAGTTGACCGTCCTTGTAGTCATACCCATATGGAGAAACTCTCATCGGCATAATCTTATGATTCGATTCAACAGCCTTGATCCGACCACGGGTTGTCCTCTTTTTAACATACTTGCGTAAGAAGTCTCCCGCTTCTATAAGCGGTGAGATGAATTACGCGTCAGACGAGGGAGGGGTGTTGCCCCTCTCGCAAGTCTGACCATTTTTTGTTCTCAAAATCATTTGTCGCCTATACCTTCACCTTGATATATAATCAGTATTAGGTGATGAAATGGCTGATATAGAGAGAAAATTGGATAGCAATAATCATTCAGTATTTTTGATGTACTATCACTTAGTCCTTGTGATCAAATATCGAAAAAAGGTACTGGATGATCCGATTTCCATTCGTGCGAAGGAAATCTTTGAGTATATTGCACCAAAGTACAATATCACTCTACAAGAATGGAATCACGATCAAGATCATGTCCATATCTTATTCAAAGGACATCCGAATTTGGAATTGTCGAAGTTTATCAATGCCTATAAAAGTGCTTCCTCCCGCTTGTTGAAAAAAGAGTTTCCAGACATCCGAAAAAAGTTATGGAAAGAATATTTCTGGTCGAGAAGCTTCTGCTTATTGACAACAGGAGGAGCTCCCATGGAAATCATCAAAAAATACATTGAATCACAGGGACAGAAAGCGAGGTGAAACCATGCTACGGGCGAAAAAAGTTCATTTCCGTGCATCCCCATCCGATATCCATCGTCTCTTTGCCTGTAATCGTGAATCAGCAGCGGTTTGGAACCAATGTCTGCAACTATCCAGACAATATTATCTCGATCATCAAAAATGGATCTCCAAATCGGAATTACAAAAAGCGACCAAAGGACGATTTCATCTACATAGCCAATCGATTCAAGCGGTTTGTCACAAGTACCTATTCGCCAGGGATTCTGCACACCAAGCGATCCAAAAAGGAATGAAAACCGCTCGTTATCCCTACAAGAACAAGGCCCATTATAATACGAAATGGGCAAAAGATGGTTTCAGGATTGATGTCAATGGGAAGATTGAGCTATCGATGGGGATCCACGGAGGAAAACGGGAAAAACCGATTGTTGTATACACCAAGAATCTACCGCAGGGGAAAATCAAAGAAATCGAACTTTGCTATGATCACGGACTTTACCTCTCTGTCGCCTTTGAAGATGGAAAAGAGAATCAACCCTATGCGAAGAAACAATCTTTAGGAGTCGATCTCGGTGAAATCCACACGATTGCCGCTTTCGCGGAAAGCGGAGAAGCTTTGATCATCACCGGTCGTAAAGTGCGCTCCATTCACCGCCTCCGCAACAAGAAGTTGAGCCAGATTCAGCGTCTTCAGTCCAAGTGTAAAAAGGGTTCGCGTCAGTGGAAAAAGTATCAGAAAGCAAAACGGTATGTGCTTTCCAAATCCGAGAAACAACTTCAAGATGCTCTCCATAAAACGACAAAGCAGTTTGTCGATTGGTGTGTCAAACAGTCCGTGTCGGATGTCCACATGGGAAACCCTGAAGGCGTACAGAGAAAGACGCGAAAGAAAAAGAAAGCCACGCGAAAACAAGCACAGCGTCTGTCCAACTGGTCATTTGGAAAAGTAAAAAAGTACCTGCAATACAAGTTAGCCGTGATGGGAATCCACCTTCATGAAATCGATGAATCGTATACCAGTCAGACATGTCCTGTCTGCAAGAGGAGAAAGAAAGTCTCTTTTAGAAACTACCGCTGCTCCTGTGGATACCAAGAACATCGAGACACGCATGGAGCGAGAAATATTCTAGCCAAATCGCTCTATGGAGAAATTCGGCATCTCGAAGTTTCCACGAAGCAAACGTATCTACGGATCGCCTAAGCGAGAAGTAGTAGATGGTCTGTTCCGACCCGGGTACACATCGTACCTGTTGCTTACTTAGGAATCGAGATAGCTTTCCGATCACTTCGATCGAGTATAGAAGGAAAACCCTTCGATACGTGAGAGTTTCTCAGTTCTGATGGTAAGAAACTCCCACTTCTTAGCGTTAGCGCAAGTGGGAGAGGTTCATTCATAGACAACTCGTACTGAGCTATGGCGGACTGCATATTAAAAAACAATTGCCCTTCTGGTGTATCTTTGTATTCTGTGTCTACAAACCATAGCTCCACATCGTTCTGGTCAATTTCTTTACATACCAGAAGTTTGTCCACTAGGTTACGGCTAAGACGATCAGGATGAGTACAAACAATGTGAGTGATGCTTTTCTTTTGAATATCTTCCCTCAGTCGGTTCATTTCTGGCTGATCGATGTCTTCACCGGACACCCCTGCTTCTTTATACACTTCAATTTCTCCTGCCAGCCCTAATTCATGTATCTTCTTCTGACATAGTCCTATTTGTCCGTCTAAACTCGTACCTTCCATGCCTGAAGCCCCGTTGACACCCGAGCATAGACAGCAATCGTCATAGAGATACCTCCGTGTTCATAACAATTTGTCCGTATTATAAACACGAATGGACGACTGAAAATAAATAAAAGACTGGCTACTTGCCATCCTCATTCATCTGTTTGATCGCCATTTCGATGATGAGATCGAGGACTCTGTCAAAGTGTTCCTTTTCTGTATGGGATAGTTCTTTACCATAAAACGACTTATAGGGACGATAACGAAAAATGGGTCGTTTCACCCCATCACCCCCATTTTGACATGCCTCGGTTCACTTTATTCAAGAAAAAAATTGTCCTATGACGATGGACAACAAAAAAAGGCGTCCCATTCGGAACGCCTAAGGTTTCTACTTTTTATGAAAGTGGCTCCCCGTATGAGGAGCCGTTGATGTTTCAGATCCGGCCGTGTAAGGATGGAATAGTGACACGGATCACCCAGTGAAAAGCTGTATTTTGACCCTAAAATGCAGGGTTAGCGGTTGGTCGATTCATATACCAGCAAGGATGCGTCATCGTCATCCGGTACGGCATAAAGTCTCAATCCTTGACCGGAAGATTGCAAGAACACCGGATTACAGGTAAGGACATGCCCTTGTGGGAAAACTCCGTTACAGGTACTTCGTGAATCATATCCAGCGTTTTAGAGTCAAGTAAAGCCAATCCGCCCAACTCATAGTGTTTGGAGTTTGCGCTGGTGGGCAGTTCAGAAATACCACTGCAGACCATTTTACCTTGACCTACATTTTCACAATCCTGGTAATCGATAAAGTGACTGGGGTTGTTTTTCTTAAGCAGTTGTTGGCCTTGTTCATTCCACTGATAAAACTTGCGCGATCCCCAACTAACACCCGTGATTTTTCCATTTTGATCGACTAGACCGCCGATGTGGTCATCGACATGGAACGCTTTTTCTGCCTTCATCGTCTTGGGATCCACTTTGTAGACAATGGATTGACTGTCGGGGTTCGGCGACAGGCACCCAAATGGACTTACCGTCGAATGCAATCCCACCCGGGTGATATATGTCTCCTTCACCAAGACGAATGTCCTTCACCAATTTACCCTGCTTGTCAAAGACAAACAGGTGACCGATGCCTTTTCCAGGGGTACGGTCATAGCCGTTTTGGGGTTGTTCATATTTTACCGGCTTTTCGAGGATTTCCACTGAGGACATGTAATAAAGATCTCCGATCTTGGTCATACCTTGTGGATAATAGACGTCGAATTGGAGAGGAATCTTGTCTTCTTGTACCCACTTCGTGTCACGGGATAGTTGTTGGAATCGATCGGACAGTCCTTGTGCTTCCGACGTAGCGTTGTCCGATTGTGCCAAAACGATGGTAGTGGATAAGGTAGCAATCACAAGAATTGCAGCGACTATGGATACGATTTTTCGCACAATGACCCACTTCCTTTATACTATGTTTCAGTCCGATATTACCTTATTTTAGGAGAATCGCTTATACATTACCAGATGAATATGAAGAGGGTTTTAACAATCATTAAACAATGCATGGGTGAATGATATCTTCGGCTTCGATTGATTAACACAATCAGTGGATCGATGTAACAAGAAAAAGACCTACCTTCACAAGGGAGACCATTGAGCCAAGTTTCGCCGATGCAAAAGAACTTCATGGTTTCCGATACGGCACATAGGAGGAGTCTTGCCAAGGTCTCCGAGCCGCGTGGGCCCCAAACATAAAAAATGGCCCCGCTCTTCTTGGGGTAAGGATCTTGTTATGTTGTTAAAACCTTATGAAAAACCGCCTCCAACCCTTGGTATAGCAGGGAAGAGGCGGTTTTGGATATTATATGGAAATAATCTTCACAAAAGGTCCTTTTATCCCAGAAAACCTACATCGCCGTCTCTTTGGTCCGGTGACCGGGAGCGGAGGACCGTGCCATGATCCATGTGATCAAGGCAGCAAGCATAAGTGAAACCGCCAGCAAATAAAAACCCGCATGGTAATGACCGGTCGTGTCTTTCAACATCCCCACGAATTTGGGACCGAAGTAACCGCCCAAATTGCCGACCGCATTTTGCAGACCCATGGCTGCCCCGGCTACGGAAGCGGGAAACGTGGCGGTGGGGATTGCCCACAGCGGTCCATAGGGAGCGTACACGCCCATGGCCGTGATCGACAACAGGACCATCTGCCACAAGGGAGATTCCACCCATTGTCCTACTACCATTGCGATAGAAGCAATCAACAAGGGAATCGCCACATGCTGGATACGATTCATCCGTCGGTCGGACCATTGGGAGTTAACCACCATGGCCACCAACGCACAAGCGAAGGGTATAGCCGTCAACCATCCCATGGCTGCGGGATCTTTCGCAAACGTGCCGACCACGCTCGGAACCCACATCGTGTATCCGTAAAAACCGGTAATCCAGAAAAAGTACATCAACACCAAACCCCAGACCAACGGACTTAGCAGGGCACCTCTGTAACCTACCGCTTCGGTCGGCAATTGTTCCCTTCGCAACGTCTCCAGCAATTGTTTCTTTTCGTCTTCCTTCATCCATTTTGCTTCGGTTGGACGATCTTGAATCACCGCCAACCAAACGAAAGCCCAGATCAGCGGAGGCAGTCCTTCAATGATAAAGACGGCTCGCCAATCGAAATATGTCAATAACATGCCGGATAAAGGTGCCATCAACATCGCCGAAACCGGGAGACAGGACATCCATACGGCATTAGCTCGTGCCCGTTCCCGGTTGGTGAACCAGGAAGCCAACAATACTAGCACAGCCGGCCATACACCTCCTTCGGCCACGCCGAGCAAAAAGCGAACCCATTTCAGTTGCGCCTCCGTTTGTACAAGACCACAGGCGACCGATGCGATTCCCCATAACAGCATTAGGATAAAGATCAGCTTTCTCGCCGACCAACGCGTGGCCAGAATGCCACCCGGTATCTGCAGGATCATATAGCCCCAGAAAAAAATGCCGGCGATCTCACCCGCTGCCGAAGCGGACAGGTGAAGGTCTTTCTGCATGGCCGGCAACAAGATACCGACATTGATCCGATCCATGTACGCCAACATATACATGACAAAGGCAACGGGAATAATTCGTATCCACTTTGACACGCACATCATGATCCCTCCCGATCGCGGATATTGATAACGCTTACATGTTACGGGTGGCAAGAGGGGGGATATCCCCCCTTTTTTAAACGGTTTGATATCGGTCGGCGTATGCGACCGCAGCCCGAATCGCTTCCATCATCGACACCGGCGAGGCAAGGTTGTGTCCAGCGATGTCAAAAGCGGTGCCGTGATCGACACTGGTTCGTAATATTGGCAATCCCAGCGTGATAGAGACTGTTTTTTCAAAGTCGATCATTTTGGCCGCAATATGCCCTTGATCATGATACAAGGATAAAACGGCGTCATACTGTCCTTTCCGTGCAAAATGGAACACCGAATCGGCGGGAATGGGCCCGATGACATCCTTTCCTTCGGCCTGCGCCCGTTTCACCGCTGGATGTATCGCGTCCATCTCTTCCGTCCCCAGAAGTCCTCCTTCACCGGAGTGGGGATTAAGCCCTGCAACCGCCAGCTTGGGGGTTCCGCCCGTGAGTTGGCACAAGGATGCATAGGATCGGCGAATCCCGTTCAGGACAAAATCCGAATCTCTCATCCGCCGGCAGGCTTCCATGAGCGGCAGATGACGGGTAAGGAAGAATATTTTGACGTTTTCGACCGAAAACATCGTCATCTCCTGTTTTGCATTCGTCAAATCGGCCAACATTTCCGTATGGCCGATGTACGGAACGCCGGCTGCTTTCAGCGCTTCTTTGTTGATCGGAGCTGTTACCACGGCATCGATTTCTCCCTTCAGCGCCAACTCGGTCGCTTTGCGGATGTACTCGTATGCCGCCTGTCCGCAAGTGGCTTGCACTTCCCCCATCCGCAAGCCGTCAATCTGAATATTGTCCAGATCCAATACATCCACTGTACCGTATGTGTATACTCCTTCAGCAGCATGACGAACCCGATGAAACTGCAACCAACTGCCGGTTCGTTCCTTCATCCTCTCCAATACAGGGATGGATCCGATCACGATGGGTTTGGCCGCATCGTAAAATTCCTTCTCCTGTAAAGCTTTCAGAGTGATTTCTGGCCCGATTCCCGCCGGATCTCCGATCGTGATGCCCAAAATGGGCCGTTTCTTCCCCATTTGTTTTCCTCCTCCATTTACCACTGTCGTAAAAGCGCTTTCACACTGGTCAAAACAGCATCAACATCTCCGACGGATCCTCCCTTGGTAACCATGTGCATGCCCTGAAACGGTCCCCCGACCAGTCTGGCCATCACGCACAGTGGGAGAATCTCCCCTCTCAACTGCAAACCTTCCACTTCCATAGCCTGAAGCGTTGTGAACGCGACTTCTCCGCCGGACAAATACAGCCCGTCAAACGAATAACGATGAAGTAAGTCAATCACTAAGCGGGCGACTGCTTGAGATACGGTACGCCCGTCGCCCCCGGTCGCCGGCACCCCGTCCGTTCGCAACCCGACGACTTGAAACCGTGCCGCCAGTTTTTCCACACGGCGAACCACTTCCCCGATATAATCTTGAGCACCGTCCGTACGGGTCAGGCGGTCTGCATCCACCGTCAGCATCCCGACGGGAAAGGCTTGCTGTAGATAATCCAACTGTTTGCGGGCAGTTTCCGCGAGACTTCCAGAGACCAGTAAAATTCGTTTGATTGCGGCGTTTTTGGCCGCTGCATAGGCCGCCGTGAACGGACCAGGGTCCACCGGCAGAACTGGACGATCCAACCCGGCCCAACCTTCGGCAAGTTGCTCAATCTCCCCATCTGATGCGGCATCGCACACGATCAGTTTGTGGCCGAGACCAATCAGTCGGTCGAGTGCTGCGCGCAAATCCGCCGCGGGCGTGTTCCCCGTCTCTAGCAACCCCACCGGCAGAGACGTCTGCGATTGTATCCAGTCAACTACTCGAGAAGTCCGTACGGGTGTGAAAGGATCCCGTCCGGCCTCGGTTTGGTGGACGGGTTTTCCGTGTACGAATAGTTCGCCCCCTCTGGTGATTCGTCCCGATTCGGGGAAAGCGGGGACCACGGCGGCGATCGTCTCCGGCGGCATCACACGCAATACGGCTTCCGTCTCACTGCCGATCGAACCGCGTAGAGTGCTGTCAATCCGCTTGGCCAATAGCGGGTGGGTGTCGTAACTCATCACATGTTCCGCCATGCGTCGAACACGCAATCCGGCCTCTTCCGCCGGAAGCAGTCGAGTGGCTGCGTTCCACACGACGGCATCATGCCTTTCGAAGGGAGAAGTGATGGAGACGCGGTGATCCGGCACGGACAACACCCTCCATCCTTGTTTGGCCAGTAGCACGCCAGTGGCGTTGCCGCCGGTGATATCATCTGCGATCACCACGAGTTTTCGCATGGACTTTCCCCCCGTTTTCGGCGATGAGCACCTCGATCCCTCGTTGTTGGCACTGTTCCTGAAACTCCACAGGCATATGATGATCCGTGACGATCGCGTGGAATTGATCCAAGTCCGCAAAAGTGGCCAGGGCCCGTTGACCGCACTTGCTTGTATCCGCCAACAGGATACGTCGGCGGGCACAGTTCAGCATAGCCTGTTTGATCGCCACCTTGGAAAAACTGTTGCTCATCGCGCCTCTTTCCGCGTCATACGCGTCACAACCGATAAACGCCGTGTCCACATGCAACCGGGACAACATCGACACGCTGAAATGCCCTTCCAAACTGTAGATTTGCGGCTTTAGTTCCCCTCCTGTCAACAAGACCCGAATTCCTGGCACATCCACCATCTCGGATGCGATTTTGATATCGTTGGTCACGAGAAACAAATCTTGAAACCGTGTCAATTCCCGAGCCAGGCGCAATGTGGTCGATCCTGCATCCAGAATGACACTTTGTCCTTCCCCGATCAGGGAAACCGCTAGCCGGGCAATCGCCTCCTTTTCAGCCACATTCCGTTCATCCTTCCAACCGAAAGGATGTTCGCGTAGTTTGTCCTGACGCAACATGGCGCCGCCGTGGGTACGGATAATCTTTTGTTCGGCTTCTAGATAATCGAGATCGCGCCGGATCGTCATCGCCGAAACGCCGAATTGCTCGGCCAGACGGTTGATTTCCGACACGCCTTCCTGTTCGATCTTCTGCAAGATTTTCTGCCTGCGTTCGGCGGACAACATGGGTCAACGCCCCCTAATCCAAAGCAGATGTGAAAAAGTAACACATATTCTGTTTGATATCGTGAATTTATGTTTCTTTATGTTAATTTACAATATAAACGGACTATTCATTCATGTCAACCATTTAGTTAGGGTTCCAATAACCCTGTACCCTTCGGACTGAGTCCGCCCAGTAAAGGCGAGTCCATTCAGTATGGTTGGCAATCCGCGGCCTGCCAATATAAACCGGCGGAAAGACGAAGTGGAATGACATTAACTTTGGTCACTGTAATCCAAATGGAGGATGCATTCAGTTCTACAGCGAGCAGCGGATTCAATTAAAATGAAACAAGTTGACGCCTGTGGAAACAGACGTCAACTCGTTGTTACGTGTGTCTACAAAATGGGGGCTATTTACTCACCCTTTTTTGTTGTGTCTACTTTAAGGAGGACATTTGATCAGCGTGGCTGACTGTACCGTTCATTTCTGATCAGAAAAGAGTAATATCGCATCGCCAACCGGACGCTCTCCGGTGTCATCGGAGGGGCGGTTGACCAGTTGTTTCTGGACTGTCATGGTCGTGGAACCGCCACCGTCCAAATTGACAGCTTCGGATGCTCCCAACGCTTTCATAATTTCCGCACTTTCCTTAAAGCTTGCCCCTACACTGTGACCCGGCTTCCTACCGTCCACTGTGACCAAAAGAATTTTTCCGTCCGGCGTCGTACCTGCCAAAGTTCGGGGGTGACGTATCACCCCAAAACTATAAAAAAACTCGGGTTTTTCTTTCCAATGGAACCCTTCGGCGAATGCGGTGATTTTGATTTTCCCTTGTTGAAGCAACCGGGGACCGCCGTTGATAATCCCCATTTGTTGTTTAAGGGGAAGGCGGCTGCCATTGGAATAGACTTCCGAATCGACTTTCATCCGGCTTCCGAGTTTGGCATGGGCCCGAAGCCAGTTCGCTGCATCCCCTGTTGCCGACAACACGGATCCTTTTTCCGGAATGGTATTGCCGCGTGATTCGTGGAAAGCAACGACTTGTCCCTTTTCATCCAGTACAGCTTCCACACCGGCGCCGGATTCGGTGGTCTTTCCGAAGGCCGGAGTGAATTGGATGAGTTCATTCTCGTCGGTGCAGGTATAGTCGTGTTTGGGAAGTTCCGTCGGTTGATCCCCTCCGGTGCCCCCGCATCCTCGGATCAAACCGGGTTTGCGGTTGACCCCGTCCATCTCCCGGTGAGCCCCGTCCGGGGAAATATGGGTCTGCCTCTCGTCTAGATTCTCAAAAGGTTTGGATAGCAAAATAAGCAATCCAACCATACAATATGACAGGGTCAATTGCTTAAATCTTTTGGGAAGGTGATTGGATTGACACAAAATCAAATATGGCATCCTGTTGCAACCGAGATATACCGTAGCCTGTACAGTGAACAGATGGTTTGTTCCATGAGTACGCAGCTGTTTCATATTCCCGAAACGAGAGATTTAAAAGGAAATGCGGAAATGCACAGGGATCTTGTTCCGGCTTCTTATCACCGTGTGACAGCAGCAGGATCCGCACAAAGGCTACTAAACGGAGAATACGCACCGTCCATTATAAAAACCCTCATCGCCTGCATACAGAACGCCGAGCAGAGAGATCGTAGAGTGCGTGCCGGTTTAAATGTCATGAGGAACGCTTCACCTACTTCTTACCAACCGTTTATTATAAACATTATCCGCTGGCAAGATTCCACTGAACGGCATTTACAAAACGCAAAACAATACACGCTGCGAATTACAGGCCCTGCTGCGTGGCAGGAGCAATCCCAGTATCGCGCAATGTAAAGACACCACCTCCTTTATTTAAAGTAATAATGATCACTTTATCTGCCGGAATCGTTTGCTCTGGATAGGACGGAGATTGTCCTCTACGATTCGACTTTTCTTGCCCCCCATCCAGTACCTCCGTACCGTAAGCAACATGCCCAAATTGGCTATGCTGAAAAGCTCCTGCATCCCATTACCCCCTGGCTCTGTGTAGGGTCCACCCCGTGATTGATTTTCACCAAAGGGCTTGTATTGTATGCAAGGAGAAGAATTGGTTGACACTCCCACGCCTGAAGACGTGGGATTCTTGGTTCTTCCTGCCAGCTTTAGCCGTATAGTCCCCAAGCTGACACCGTGTGTCCCACGGCCTAAAACGTTATCCTGCGGGCTTTAATCCTTCCTTGAGGATGTTTTTCGCCGCATTGAGATCCCGGTCGTGGTGAATACCGCATGCGGGACAGGTCCACTCCCGCACGTTCAGCTTTTTCACCTCTTTGTTTCGGAACCCGCATTGCGAACACAGCTGGCTGGACGGGAACGTCTTCCCGACGAGGCGGATCCTTCGCCCGTACCAGCGGGCTTTGTATTCCAGCATGGACCGGAACTCGGACCACGCCGACTCCGAAATGCCACGGGCCAGCCGGCGGTTCTTCACCATATTCCGCACTTGCAAATCTTCCAGGCATACCGTTTGGTTTTCACGGATGAGCCGAGTCGAAAGCTTGTGCAGGAAATCCTGCCGACCGTTGCGGATCTTCTCATAGAGCCGGGCCACTTTTAATCGGGCTTTGTTCCGGTTTTGGCTGCCCTTTCGTCTTCGGGACAGAATCCGTTGCCAACGGATCAACTGTTTTTCGTACTTCCGGTGATGTTTTGGGTTGGGAATCACCACTGGGACGTGTACGACTGAACCGGATGCTTTTTGCTCCTGAACCGGGGGCGGTGATTCTGTTTCTTGAAAAACCGTTGAAAAGCATCCGCCAAATGCTTCAATGCATTCTGCAACGAAGTCGCATCCGGTTCCTTCAACCATTCCAACTCTTTTTTTAATTTCGTCAATTTTCGGGAGCAAGCCGCGTAGCTCAGCCCTTTTCCCGTTTGTTCATAGGCTTCGTTCCATTGGCTTAAAAAATGGTTGAACACAAACCGTGTGCAACCGATGGACCGATGGATGAGACTAATTTGTTTCCGGTTCGGGTAGATGCGAAACCGATACGCCTTGTAGATCTGCACTCACCTCCTTGTCCTCTTGGTTTTACCCCAACAGGAACGTATGTTCTAGTCTTTGGGCGAAAAAATTGTCGGACGGTTGAGAGGGGGCAAGCCCTCCCTTGTCCGACGCTCACTTTCATCCCAACCCAAAAAGGCTGGGTTTTCCCGCTCGCTATTTATAATTCCGAAGAGCAGAAACGATCCCTTGAAACATTGAAAACATCTATCGATACCGATGATGGATAAACTGCATCGATTAACCGATCTGTCTTCATGTACGATTGCCGGGGATACTCATTCTGTCAAAGGGGGGTGTTTCCTGTCCTTTTCTTGTTTCTTTAAATAGAACAGGCACACGCCTTCCATCCTTCACATAAGCTAAAAACACCTGTTTTTGACGGGAACAGGAGCGGAGGTGACGGTGGCGTGCCCGGATTGTTTTCGACGATTGCAGTGTTGTTTCGCGAAGCGATGTTGTTCGTGGCCTACATCAAGAACAATGCCTTCCCACAGCCGCTGAAAGAAGAGGAGGAAGCCAAGTACCTCAAAGAGATGGCAGAAGGGGATCCCAAAGCAAGAAACGCCCTCATCGAGCACAACCTGCGTCTCGTTGCTCACATCGTCAAGAAATTTGAGAACACCAATGAAGACACCGAAGACCTGATCTCCATCGGGACGATCGGTTTGATCAAAGCCATCGAGTCCTATCAGCCGAACAAAGGGACCAAGCTGGCCACTTATGCAGCACGTTGTATCGAGAACGAGATCTTGATGCATTTGCGTTCTCTTAAGAAAGCACGGAAAGATGTTTCGTTGCATGACCCCATCGGTACAGATAAAGAGGGCAATGAAATCACCCTCATCGATGTATTAGGCACAGAACGTGACGAGATCGTGGAGGCCGTACAGTTGAAGATTGAGAAGAAAAAGATCTACAACCACCTTCATATCCTTGATCAGCGGGAGCAGGAAGTGATTCGGGCCCGTTTTGGACTAACCGGAGGTAAGGAGAAAACCCAGCGGGAAATCGCCAAAGAATTGGGCATCTCCCGTTCCTATGTGTCACGAATTGAGAAGCGTGCATTGATTAAGTTGTTTCATGAGTTTTATCGGGTGGGATCGCAGTGAGAAATAAAATGGAAAAGGGTTACAGCCTCCTTGTAGGGAGGCTTTTTTAACAGAGGAAGGTCCTGAACCATTTTTTAATTCTCTACATAATGGAGTAAAGCTCTCCTTCCTAAGAAAACCTCTACGAATTTGATATTGCTGGCGACTTTACGGAAAAAGAAAAAACTGTCATCATTAGAAGAAGGGAAAGAGCAAGGGGGACATCTTGAAGAAAAACAGTAACTTTCCAGCTTTACAGTAAAAATGGTATAGGAAAAAAAGACGCTGCCTGGGATGTCGAGGAATTGAATGGAATGCTTCATCGGATTGATTTTGTAGAAAGAAGATGACGGACTGATGGAATTTCTGACGATCTTGCTTCCCATCTTCATGATTTTTGCAATCGGGTTTATCGGGCAGAAGTGGATCGGGTTCGATATTCGCAGCCTGTCCACCATGGCCATGTATCTGATGTCGCCGGTATTGGTTTTCCGAACGTTTTACCAGCTGAAGTTTGAACCTACTTATATGTATATGATTCTTCACTCCGCATTGTTGTGTATCTCTCTGATCGGGATCGTTTATCTGATCGGATGGTGGAAGGGATATACCACGACGGAGATCTGCGGATTGATACTGGCTTCGGTCTTTATGAACAATGGAAACTACGGTACGCCGTTGGTACTGTTTGTCTTCGGGGAAAAGGGGCTGCACTATGCGGTGTTTCTGATGGTTATTCAAGCGCTGATCATGTGTACGGTCGGGGTATACTATGCAGCCAAAGGGAGCCCGGAACATGACGGGGTTCGCTCGGCGTTGCGGGCGGTTCAGCGGATGCCCATCGTATACGGCGCTTTGGCGGGCATGCTGTTGCACATGTTCCAAGTACCGTTGGCCCCTTCCTTGATGCAAGCGGTCCATATGGTCGCCGATGCCACGATCCCGACCATCATGATTATCTTGGGGATGCAGTTGGCCACGATCTCCATTCGCTCGCTGTCTGTGGAGAAGTTGTCCTATTCCCTTGCTTTACGGATGCTCATTTCACCGGTCATCGCGTTTGCCATCACCTGGTTTCTGCCGATGGAGCCGCTGTTAAAGCAGATTCTGATCCTGATGGCGGCGATGCCCACGGCGGCCAATACGACATTGTACGCGGTTCAATTCCGGACAGAACCTGATTTTGTGTCCAGCGCTACTTTGATTAGCACCAACTTGAGTATCCTGACGTTGCCGGTGTTGCTGGCACTGCTGATGTAAAAGACCTTCCCGGTGATACACTTCTCCCCTTTCAGTGGACAGTAAGAAGCAAGCCCCTTGCTGTTCATGGGGAGGGGATTTTTATATGGGAGGCCCTGGAAAGCAGCTGCTCAGTTTGGAAGAGGAAGTGATCAGACTCCGGTGGAAAGAGAACTTTCTAAAAAAAGCGGCTGGGTCTCGAGAGGCGGTGCGGGGTGAAAAAAAGAGAAAAGGCTTTGCAGTGATCCGAAAGATGTCCATATCCTTTCCCCTTGGACTGAATAGAACCGGAGCCGGGAGCTCGTTTCGGGGTGAAGTCAGGTGGACGAGGCAACCCGGGGTCCATCCCCGGGTTGTTGCATGAGGTCTTTAATTGTGAATTTTGGACAGCAATTCTGAATGGCTGCCAGTCCCTTGGACACTTCGTGGGCCGGTGTGATCCGTTGGCCGTCAACCTGGAATTTGCCCTGGTAAGCCCCGATGATGACGTAGGCATCCTGATCCGTCACCGGACCTTGGTATTTCTGAAGGAACAGGATGTAATGCTGATCCTTGTTCATCACTTGGTTGTGTTCCACCGTCAGGTGGCGGGTTTCATCGAACCCCCCTGTCTCCAGAATAGTGATGGTTCGGGCGGTTCGATCTCCTTTCATCACGGAGGTGACTTGGAACGGAGTGAGGGTGAAGGGCATGCCTTCATGTTTCAGAAGGGATTGCCTGGACAGGGATTTTCCCTCCACGACCAGATCCGCATCCCGTTTCAGGTCCTCCACACCGGTATAAGTCTTGTTGACGGAGACTCCCAGTTCCATCTCCTTTGGGGCGAAGAAGGAGACGTATACGCCGACGGCCAGCAGCACGGTCAGCGTGACGATCAACAATGGATAGATCTTCATTTTGGTCATGTGGATCATGGGACGCATCCTCCTTTATATTGAAATCAGTAAATGGCGTTGACGCCGTTGATGTCGTCCGAAGTCGGGCTGTAGACAGTCCGTCCGTCATTGGAATACATGACGGCGCCTCCCGGTCCCAGTCGGTCTTCATGAGCTAGTCCCAGGGCATGACCCAGTTCGTGGGTGATCACGCCTTTGCGCTTGGTGGATGAATAACTGTCGGTGTAGTAAGTGTTGATGGAGATGACTTTTTTCTGATTATTTTTTATTTTAAAAATAAGGATAGGACGGGTTGTTGTTGGTCGTTGGATTTGCGTGTCAGGGTCGGAGATATTCGGCATTCGTGAAAAGGAAGTTGCTTATACGTTCGTCTTCCGATGGAATTATTCCACTGTTTTTTAACGATTGCGCAATAGGGGCTCAATCTTCGCTACACATGTGTTTGATACATTTATGTTGTTCCAGTGATTATCAGACTTTCCCCAAGGAGGGGGTCCCTCATGGCGAAAACGATGGAGACACTCTCTCCGCTGACAGTCAAGTTGGCGGAAAATGAGGAGGAACGGCAACAAGCTTTCCGATTGCGTTACCGTGTGTTTGTTGAGGAAATGAAGAATTCGATACCCCGCAATCCCCAACGGTTGGAATGTGATCAATATGACCCGTATTGCGACCATCTGATCGTCGTGGAACCTGACCGCGGGGAAGTGGTCGGTACGTATCGTTTGTTGCCGGGTGACCGGGCTCGTCGTCACTGCGGCTTTTATTCCGAGACGGAATTTGATCTTTCCGCTTTTCAACGTTCGTCATCGGTTACCTTGGAGTTGGGCAGGAGTTGCGTGGCACCGGAATATCGCGACGGGAAAACCATTCAATATTTGTGGGCCGGTATCGCGGATTATCTGAAACGGCACCGGTTTCGGTACCTCATCGGTTGTGCCAGTATGCCGTCGATGGAACGGGAAGATCTGAACCGTATCTACAGTTGGTTGCATGGGAAGGGAATGTTGAGCGACGAATACGGTATTCAACCGCTTCCCGACGGGAAAGTAGAAGGATTGGAACTTGTCGACATCACGGGGCAGGAGAAAGCGATCATGCGGATGATTCCTCCTTTGCTCAAAGGGTATGGTCGTCTGGGAGCCAAACTGGCGTCTCAACCCGTGTACGACCCGATCTTTGGTACCTTTGATTGGCTGGTGGTGCTGGAAACATCACGCGTGATGCGGCGGTATCAGCGTCACTTTTTTGGAGGGGAGGTAACTGTTTGTACGAATGGATCGCCAGATTGACGAAGAATGAACGAAGGATGCAGACGGTTTCGCATTGGTTGCGACGGATGCCGCGTCCGTTGGTTGAATGGATGTGCCGATGGATGGGCTTGTTGCTTTATACGGTAGCTTTTGCGCTGAGACGGAAAATCCGGGAAAATCTGTCCCAATTGTTGTCTGAACGAACTTCCGGGCAAATCCGTCGCATCACGCGACGGTATTTTGAGCACGGGGTCCTTACATTATACGAGATCCTGGTCGATCTACCGTCTGAGTCGATCGGGAGCCGCTCAAGATTTACGGTCGAAGGGGAAGAACATCTGAGACGGGTGCTGGAGAACGGAAAAGGGGCCATTCTATTTACTCCTCATATCGGTAATTATTTTTATTATTACTGGTACTTCTCCCAGCGTTATCCCTGCCTGACCGTTGTGACGGCGGGGAGTGAAGAGCTGCGCCCCTTGTATCTCCGCATGCAAACCCTCGGATGCCAAGGACTGGATTATGACAATACCCCGCCGCTGACACTTTTGCGCAAGTTGAGGCAGCATTTGCGCGAAGGTGGTGTCATTCTGCTTCTAGGGGATTTTTGGCGGCCCAATTTCCCGCATGCGCTGATGTTCGGCAGACAAACGCGCAGTCCCAGGGGAGCGGCCCAACTGGCTTTGCAAGAGCAAGTACCCGTGATCCCCTTTTACGGATACCGTGAGCGGGGTTTATGTCATCGCATGGTGATCGAACCGCCCGTTCACCTATACAAGTATTTCGGTTTGGGTCAAACCCTGGAAGCGACCAACCGGTTGAACGGTTTTCTGGAAAGAGCGATCCGCACTTGCCCTGAGCAATGGTTTTACTGGTTTAATGCCGATCGCCGATTGGTAATGGAAAGGGATCGGGCAGTGGAAGATGGAGGGAGTGCAGATGAAATCGACCCGGTTTCCGTTTCTTCATAAGAATCAACAAGAAGTTCGCTACTCGATGATTTCGAGTACGTTTGTAACGGGACATTTGTCGCCTTTTGCAGGCCAGGCGGGAAAAGGGGGACAGGTTTCCACTCCCGCCCTTCTCTGTGTGGGGACGTTTTCTAAGGTAACGGGAAACGGGGGCGAAAGAGAGTGAGGTAATCCATTTTACGGGTGCACCGGGGATGGATTGTCTCACTCTTTCGTTTTGTTCGGGAAGTGTTCAGTAAGAGAAAGGGGAGAATGTCGTTGGATACGGGAAGCCATCTGCTGTTCGGATTCACCATGGCCGGGCTGTCGTATTTGGACCCGGCGGTATCTGGTGACCCGACCCTGGCCCAGGCGGTGATGGTAGGAACGGTGGTGGGTTCCAATGCACCGGATATTGACAGCGTGGTGCGATTGAAGGGATATTCCGCCTACATTCGTTATCACCGGGGTATCATGCATTCGATTCCCGCTTGGTTTGTTTGGCCGGCGGTGATCGCCGTTCCGTTGGCTGCCGGATATCAAGTGTGGGATCATTTTTGGACGTTGTACGGCTGGATTTTGCTATCCGTCGCCTTTCATGTGATCCTAGACTTGTTCAACACCTACGGTGTGCAAATCGCTCGACCGTTCGCGAAAAAATGGTTTCATCTCGATATTTTGGCGATCTTTGAGCCATTTTTGTTCGTCGTGCATCTGGGAGGGTTGTGGTGGTGGTACCAAGGAGCCGACCCGCGTCAGCTGTTCGGCTGGGTGTATGCCGTCACCATCGGGTATATCGCCGTTCGCGCATGGCATCATCGACGAGTGATTGACCGAGTATACAGGGAAACCGATTTAACGGGGATTTGCCATGTCTTGCCCACGTTTCACTGGTTCCATTGGCTGTTTGTCGTAGAGACGGAGGATGGTTTTTATACGGGGAAAGTGTCGGGGCGTTCGGTTCGGGTGGAGGATTTCTACCCCAAGGCACAGGAGCACTCGGCAATCCGGGCGAGTATGAAAACAGACGGGGTGCGGGCGTTTCTCAGTTTTGCCCAGTGGGTACACGTTACCTGTCGGGAGTTGCAGGACGGGTACGAAGTCATATGGAGCGACGTTCGCTTTTGGTACGACAAAAAACTGCCGTTCGGCGTCAATGTCCGGCTGGACAAACAAGGCAACGTGGTGTGGCAGCGGTTGGGCTGGCGCAAGCGGTTGTGGGACCCGCCGTTCGTGTGAGTGATGGATGTTGGAAGGAATACAACGGGTTACCCATTTTCTGCCCTGATAAAGCCTGAACAACCCAAAAGACCTCCTTTCCTAGGAGGTCTTTTGGGTGTGCTTTGCTTTCTCGATCCGAAAGCCGCCTTTGCCGATCACTTTTTTCTTTTTCAAGATGCGTACTTTGTATTTTCCCGGTGCCAGTCGGCCGTCTTCTTCCGGGATATGAAACTCGTACTGTAGCCCATTCCAGTTGGGCTTGACGATCTCTTTCCATTCCAGAGCTTTTGGAGAGTTCGTTTTGCTTTGGTTTGGCTGGATTTGTATAGTGAGCTGTTTGACGCCGAACTTGGGAGGGTAGGAAAAGTCCAATACAATGCTTTCGTCCGGAGTAAAGACGGTACGTTTCTCTTTTAATTCGTTCTTTTGGTCAGCGGAATAGACCCCGAACGTAATGGGATAGGTATCCGGTTGGGCGGGCTTTGGGCTTTTCCCGCAACCAGCTGTCACCAACACGAAGGATAAAATGATCAACATGAACCAAAGGCGGTGCTTCATGTGGTTCCCTCCTTTTTCAAGACATCTCCATTCTATAAAAGAATGTAAGATGGTAAAACAACCTTTTGGTACGACAAAACGTCGGATGACATAGTGATTTTATTAAATATTTATAAATATCTTTAACCCCTCACCACTCTTTCCGGATTGATTTTTTAATGTTAGCAATCTTCGGGACCCGCAATGATCCTTGGTTCTTTTTGGTTATATCGTGACGATTGTGTCAACAAATCGTGGCTAAATTGTTGCAGACCGATGAAAGTTTTTCAAAACTCCACTGTCGGTAAAACCATCGCTCTCTTCTATTTGATAATATTTTCGGGGTAGACAATACGATGGAGTCGTGACTTGTCGTTGGTCTGTTTGGCAACGGTCAGTTGATGGGAAGAGATAGCGGATCCTGATTTCATTCTGACAAGTGACGATATACCGTAGCTAGTTCTTTTGGATGAGACTTGTTAGACAGAACCCTGAGGAGAGAGGGGAAGAAGACATGGTGACACTTGGCAAGCGCCTGCGCCGGTGGTTGGCTTTTGCAGGGTTGACGGCGCTGTTGGTGATGACAGGGTGCAGCCGCGAGCAGATTCCTGTGTTGAATCCGCAAGGACCGGTTGCCCAGAAGCAATATGACCTAATAATGTGGTCCATTGCATTGATGACCATTGTCATCGTTGCGGTGTTCGCTCTTTTTACTTATGTATTGATTAAATACCGGGCCAAACCTGAAAACGAAGGATACAACCCGCCGGATCAACACGGCAGTCGTCTTCTGGAGACGATCTGGACGCTGATTCCGGTCATTATCGTGATTGCACTAGCGATTCCGACGGTAAAAGTTACCTATGACTTGGAAAAACCGCCGTCGCAACACAAAGAACCGGTAACCATTAAAGTGACATCCGCCAACTGGAAGTGGATTTTCCGCTACCCTGAAGAGGGGATTTCCACGGTCAACTATGTAAACATCCCGGCAGACGTACCTGTCAAATTTGAACTGGATGCCGTAGGTCCGATGAACTCCTTCTGGGTACCGGAGTTGGGCGGTCAGGAATACACCATGCCGGACATGGAGATGGCCATGTGGCTGGAAGCGGATAAACCGGGCACATACACTGGACGAAGCGCTAGCTATTCGGGTGAACACTTTACCCACATGACCTTCAATGTGAATGCCCAGTCCGAAAAGGATTACGAAAAATGGGTGAACAAAGTGAAGAAAACCGCACCCAAACAATCCGAGGCGGAGTTCCGAAAACTCTTAGAGCCCGGCCGTGTACCGGAGATGACATTCTCTTCCTACCCGAAAAATGCGGATGAGATCGAAGTCGAAAAGAATCGGGAAGACGGACTCGACCGCTATGAGAACAGGCAGGGCGGGCACCACGAACATCAAGAACACACTGGCCACATGAATCATGAAGGCCATCAATCGCACTAACAGAGGAGAAGGAGGGACGGGCCGTGAACTTGTTTGAGTTTAAGATGCCCGAGCATTTCATCATCTGGAACGATCCGCTCATCAAAGGTGCATGGGTCTCGATCATTCTGGCGACGCTCGGCATCGTCTTTGTCCTCACTTACTTCAAAAAGTGGAAGTGGTTGTGGGACGAATGGCTGACGACCGTCGATCACAAGAAGATCGGCATTATGTATATCATTGCGTCGCTGTTGATGCTGTTCCGCGGCGGGGCGGACGCCCTGTTGATGCGGACCCAGCTGGCGTTTCCCGATATGAAGTTTTTGAACGCCCAGCACTACAATGAGATTTTTACCACTCACGGTACGCTGATGATTCTGTTTATGGCAATGCCCTTTATTATCGGGATGATGAACATTGCCATCCCGTTGCAGCTCGGCACCCGTGACGTGGCTTTCCCCTATCTGAACGCCATGAGCTTCTGGCTGTTCTTCTTCGGGGCGATGCTGTTCAACATTTCCTTCGTCATCGGCGGATCTCCCGATGCGGGGTGGACCAGTTATACACCGCTGGCCGGTTCGGAATATGATCCGGGACCGGGGCAGAACTACTATCTGCTTGCGTTGCAGATTGCCGGGATCGGTACATTGATGACCGGGGTGAACTTCCTGGTCACCATCGTGAAAATGCGTGCACCCGGGATGACCCTGATGCGCATGCCGATGTTCGCATGGTCGACGCTCATCACATCGGTGATCATCATCTTTGCTTTCCCGGTGCTGACGGTGGCACTGGCTTTGATGACCTTTGACCGGCTGTTCGGAACGCACTTCTTTACCATTTCCGGAGATGGGTCGCCCATGATGTGGGCCAACCTGTTCTGGGTCTGGGGTCATCCGGAAGTGTATATCGTTATTCTGCCGGCATTCGGTATTTTCTCCGAGATAATCAGTACCTTTGCGCGCAAGCGCCTGTTTGGATACAACGCGATGGTGTACTCCATGGTGGCTATTTCCGCCCTGAGTTTCATCGTATGGTTGCACCACTTCTTCACGATGGGCAACACGCCGGCGATTAACTCCTTCTTCTCGGTATCTACAATGGCGATCGCCATTCCGACCGGGGTGAAGTTGTTCAACTGGCTGTTTACCCTGTACAAAGGACGCATCGAACTGAAAGCCCCCATGTTGTGGGCGATGGGCTTTATCCCCACCTTTTTGATCGGCGGGGTGACCGGGGTGATGCTGGCATTGGCTCCGGCGGATTATCAGTATCACAACAGTTACTTCCTGGTCTCTCACTTCCACTACGTGCTGATCGGTGGTACCGTCTTCGGCATGCTGGCGGGGATGTACTACTGGTGGCCCAAGATGTTTGGCCATATGCTGGATGAGCGCATGGGCAAATGGGCTTTCTGGCTGTTTACCATCGGTTTCAACGTCTGTTTCTTCCCGCAGTATCCGCTGGGTCTGATGGGAATGACGCGCCGGATGTACACCTATCCGGAAGGGTTGGGATGGGACGGCCTCAACCTGCTGTCTACCATCGGTGCCTTTATGATGGGCGTTGGTTTCCTGATCATCGCCTACAGCATCTACTGGAGTGCCCGCTACGGCGAGCGTGATACCACTGGGGATCCGTGGAACGGCCGCACTCTGGAATGGGCTACCACTTCTCCTGCGCCGGTGTACAACTTCGCCCACATTCCGAAAGTGGAAGGACAGGATGCCTTCTGGCTGATGAAACAGAAGCGGAAAAAGGGCAAAAAGGAAAAAACGCCGGAATTAAAACGGATCCATATGCCGAAAGACTCCGGCCGCCCCTTTGTCTTTTCCTTCTTCTGGTTCGTTGCCGGTTTCGGATTTGTTTTTGAATGGCATCTGATCGGCTTTGCCGGACTGCTTGGCGTGCTGGCTTGCATGCTGCTCCGTTCCTTCGAGTATGACGACCATTACTATATCGAAGTGGACGAGATCAAACGCACGGAAGCTGCGGCAGGGAGGTTATAACAATGGCAACTCAAAATAATCACGCCTCCACGCCACTGGAATATTCGACGGAAGAAGGCCGCTTGAAGATCTTTGGTTTCTGGGTGTTCCTCGGAGCGGAGATTGTGCTGTTTGCTACCTTGTTCGCTACCTATCTGACGTACCAGCACGCTACCGCCGGGGGACCCACGCCACAAGACCTGTTCGTGGTCAAGGATTTCATGATCGAAACCCTTCTCCTGTTAGCCAGTAGTTTCACATGTGGCTTGGCGATTTATGAAATGCGGCGAGGCAACCAAAAAGCGCTCCTGCTTTGGTATATTGTTACTTTGCTTCTCGGTGCCGGGTTTTTGTACTTCGAGATTCACGAATTCTTTATGTATGTAACAGAAGAAGGAGCTACAATGCAAACCAGTGCTTTTTTGTCTTCCTTCTTCGTTCTGCTGGGTACTCACGGCGCCCACGTAACCCTAGGGATTTTCTGGATCATCCTCTTGTTGATCCAGCTCCAAAAACGGGGCATTACGCCGGTCACTTCCCGGAAGCTGTTTGTGGCGGGTCTGTACTGGCACTTTCTGGACGTGGTCTGGATCTTCATCTACACGTTGGTGTACCTGATGGGGGTGGCTGGCTGATGGCTAAGAAAAAAACAAACCAACAACCACAACAGCAACGCAAGGAAAGCCCCATGGGTCACATTATCGGTTTTGCGCTGTCGTTGATTATGACCTTCGCTGCCTTGTATGCGACGATCTCGATAGATTTGCCCAAGCCGATTTTCCTGACGGTGATTATCGGCCTGGCCATCGCCCAGGCGTTGTTGCAGCTCATGATGTTCATGCACTTGAATGAAGGAACCGCGGCGAAGTATCAGATCTGGACGATCATATACGCAGTGTTTGTCGCACTGGTAACCGTACTGGGGACCATCTGGATCATGCTGTACAACATGACGGGGCATTAAAAAGGTTGCTCGGTGGAAGGTTACGCTTCCGCCGGGCTTTTTTATGTTTATGTCATTTATCAGGTGGCTTGACGAAAGTAAGTTGGTTACGGTACTATACTTACATAAAGTAAGTTAGGGTGTGCTATTATAATCTGCATCGGACATCCCAGGTTCACCCTTTTTTAAACGGAGGAGTCGAAACGGCTTTTTTTTATCGAGCTCCTGCGACACCAGTGAATAAAAAGGGAAGATTCTTAAGAGAAGACAGAAAGGGGATATATGATGGCAACTAGACGAACGGCCGGGATTCATCACATCACGGCGATCGTAGGAAATCCCCAGGAAAACGTGGACTTTTATGCAGGGGTATTGGGCCTGCGCCTGGTGAAAAAAACGGTCAACTTTGATGATCCGGGTACCTATCATCTCTATTTCGGGGATGAAACGGGTACCCCTGGAACGATCATGACCTTCTTCCCGTGGCCGCAAGCCCAAAAGGGAACGATCGGTTCGGGGCAAGTCGGTGTCACCACTTTTGTGGTACCGGAGGGAGCCCTCAGCTTTTGGCAAGAACGATTGAACAAGTGGGGTGTGGGATGGGAGAAAAACATCCGCTTCGGCGAAGAGGTGCTTCAGTTTGACGATCCCCACGGGTTGCATCTCGAATTGGTCGCCCGAACAGAAGGCAAGCTCAGTGGGTGGTCTTTTGGCGGAGTGCCCGCAGAGAAAGCGATCAAAGGGTTCGGAGGCGGCATTTTGTATACCTGGAAACCGGAGAAAACGATGGAACTCCTGGAAAACGTGTTGGGCTTGGAGAAAGCGGCCGAAGAAGGGGATTATGTCCGCTTCCGTTCGTGGGATGACCTGGGCAACATCGTGGATGTAAAGAAAACTCCGCTGCTGCCGGGGCGGATGGGAGCCGGTGTGGTTCATCATATCGCTTGGCGTGCCCAAGATGATGAGGATCATGTAAAATGGCAAGCCCACGTGCGGCAAAACGGATACCAGGTAACACCCATCATTGATCGGCAATATTTCAACTCCGTTTACTTCCGGGAGGCAGGCGGCATTCTCTTTGAGATCGCCACTGATCCGCCGGGATTCACCCGGGATGAGACCAAAGAGGAACTGGGTTCTCGCTTGTTGCTACCCCCATGGCTGGAATTCGAACGGGAGCAGATTGAAAGTATGCTCTTGCCCGCGGAAGTGCGGGTGCTGAAGGGGGATCAGGCATGAAACACATTTTTCAGCAGGGGACAGACCCGAACGTACCGACCTTGCTGCTGCTTCACGGAACCGGGGGCACGGAACAGGACTTGCTCCCGCTGGCAGAGATGATCTCTCCCGCCTCTTCGGTTCTCAGTGTTCGCGGCAATGTGTTGGAAAATGGGATGCCCCGGTTTTTCCGCCGGTTGGCTGAAGGGGTATTTGACGAAGACGACTTGGTTTTCCGCACCCAGGAGTTGCAGGAGTTTTTGCATCGGGCGGCGGCAGAGTATAGCTTTGACCGGGACCGGCTGGTGGCTGTCGGTTACTCCAACGGGGCCAATATCGCGGGCAGCCTGCTGTTCCATTGTCCGGGGGCACTGATGGGGGCGATCCTGCATCACCCGATGGTACCCCGGCACGGAGTGAAGCTACCCGATTTGACCGGTACACCGGTTTTTATCGGTGCGGGGAAAAATGATCCGATTTGTGCACCGGAAGAAACGGACGAGCTAAAAGCCTTGCTCGAGGGGGAGGGTGCTTCGGTGGATGTCCACTGGGAATCTTTTGGGCACCAGCTGACCCGAACCGAAGTGGCAGCGGCGGCGGAGTGGTTTCAAGAGCAGTTTTTATGACCAGAGTTGTTTGCAGAGCGAGACAAAAACCCGGACCCAGGCTGAAAAGCCTGAGCCGGATTTCATGGTTTACTCATCCTACACAAACTAGAAAAACAGCCGGTTGCACGCCGGCTGTTTTTCGGTGATTACAAGGACATGCGCAGGATTTCCATCACGTCGTCCCGGTTCAGTTTTTTGAAGTTGCCGAATTCCCCTTTGGCCATGGCCCGATCGGCAATCAGGTCCAGTTTGGAATCGTCGATGTCGTAATCCTTCAGGCGGCTAGGTGCTCCGAGGATGGTCCAGAACTTCCGCAGCTTCTCGATCCCTGCCAAAGCAATCTCCCGGTCGGAACCGAGGTTCGGGTCCACATCAAACACCCGGATAGCCAGCTGTTTGAAGCGACCCACATTTTCATCCAGGGTGTACTTCATCCAGTTGGGGAACAGGATGGCCAAACCGCCGGCATGGGGGATGTCATACACGGCGGAGACGGCGTGTTCGATATTATGGGTGGCCCAATCCCCCCGAATCCCCATGGACAAGGTGCCGTTCAAAGCGATGGTGCCATTGTAGAGAATCGTTTCCCTGTATTCGTAGTTTTCCAGATCCTCGATTAGCTTCGGTGCTACTTCCATCACCGTTTTCAGGATGGATTCGCACATCCGGTCCTGAAGCGGGGTGTTGGGTACGTGATGAAAATACTGTTCAAACACGTGGGACATCATGTCCACTATACCATAAATCGTATGGTTCTTCGGAACGCTGAACGTATAAACCGGATCCAGGATAGAAAATTTGGGGTAGGTATGGGGGCTGCCCCAGCCGTACTTTTCGTTGGTCTCCCAGTTTGTAATCACAGAGCCCGGGTTCATCTCGGAGCCGGTAGCCGCCAAGGTGAGTACTGTACCGAAGGGGAGGGCAGCTTCTACTTGGGCTTTGCCGCTGATAAACTCCCACGGATCACCGTCAAACTTGGCGCCGGCAGCGATCGCCTTGGAGCAGTCGATAACGCTGCCGCCGCCTACCGCCAGGATGAAGTCGATATTTTCTTGGTGGCAGATGTGTACCCCTTTTTTCACCGTACTCAAGCGCGGGTTAGGCTCTACTCCAGCGAGCTCGGATACATTGCTTCCGGTCTCATTCAGGATCGACATTACTTCATCATAGAGGCCGTTTCGTTTGATGCTTCCGCCGCCATACACGAGCAGCACGTTTTTGCCGAAACGGTTCAGTTCGTCTTTCAGCTGAGAAAGCTGACCTTTTCCAAATATCAATTTGGTCGGATTGCGATATACAAAAGGGTTCATGGGAACAACTCCTTTTTTGGCCGGACTGATCCATTACTATAGTAACATTTCGGGTACCGAAATGAAAAGAGGGTTGTTTTGAAAAGAAATACTGGCTTCTATCGGCTATTCCACAGGATTTTACGGCAGGACGGATTCCTCCTGCCAACCCTTTTGGCTCTCAAGGTACGAGTTGTTGTTTTCCGGCAGGGACGATTGGTTCTATTGGAAATTTCGGATATTTGTTAATATAAAAACTGAATGGCGTTTGTTTGCTGTTACGGGTGGGTTTACGGTTACAAGATTATGCTAATGATGAGGAGGGGTTTCATGGGGTGGAAGATGGGTTGGTATCGGATTCTGTCAGTAACAACGGGTGTGTCGTTGTTGATACCGGCTACAGCGGTGGGAGCCGATCAGGCAGCCGGAGCTACGACGGAGGTGCGGGATTGGAACAAAGGAGGGAGCGCCGTTTTTACTCATACACCGCCATTTCCCTGGGACAAGCCGGGTGTTTCCTCGCCGGTGTTGCATCCGGGAACACCGGCCGCGGCAGGAATGTCTGAAGCTTCTTTGGAAGCGATGGATCCGTACCTGGAGCAGGCGGTCCAAGATAAGGTCATGCCCGGAGCGGTGGTGCTGATCGCGCGGAAGGGGCAGATCGTCAAGCACCAGGCTTACGGAAATGCTCTTCAGTACAAAGATGATCAGTACTCACCCGTGGACCAGCCGATTCCGATGGAAAAAGCTACGATTTTTGATGTGGCGTCCATCAGTAAAATCTTTACGACCACAGCGGCGATGAAACTCTATGAAGAAGGAAAGTTTCAGTTGGATGATCCTGTCGCCAAATACATACCGGAGTTTGCCGCCAATGGAAAAGAAGAGGTCACCATTCGCCAACTGATGACCCATACCTCCGGTTTTGAACCGTTTATCCCTTTATGGAAGGAAGAGGGGAACCGGGAGGATCGGTTGCAGGCGGTGTTTGCCCATCCATTGAAATCTCCGCCGGGAACCACATACGTCTACAGCGATCTGAACATGATTACTTTGGGTGCGTTGGTGGAGAAGCTGTCGGGGATGCGTCAGGATGCTTATGTAAAAAAGGCGATCACGGAACCCCTCGGGATGAAGGATACGATGTACAATCCGCCGGCATCCTTGAAGCCGCGGATTGCGGCTACCGAGTACCAGCCCTGGACCGAGCGCGGACTGGTCTGGGGTGAGGTGCATGATGAGAATGCCGCTTCGCTGGACGGCGTGGCCGGTCATGCCGGAGTATTCTCTACCGCCCATGACTTGGCGGTGTTTGCCCATACGATGCTGAACAAGGGGAAATACGGAAACACCCACATTCTGAAGCCGGAAACGGTGGAATTGATGGAGAAAAACCAGACGGCGGATTTTCCCGGTGATGAGCACGGTCTTGGCTGGGAGCTGAAGCAGGGCTGGTTCATGGATGCTTTGTCGGATATCCGCTCCATGGGACATACAGGTTTTACCGGAACCTCCATCGTTATCAATCGAAACAACGGGGTCATGGCGATCCTGCTCACTAACCGCGTCCATCCCACCCGAAAAACAGTCTCCACCAACCCGGCCCGCCGGCAGGTGGCGCGTCTAACAGCAGATGCGATCCCTGTAGCCATTCCGGGGGACGGCAAGGCATGGTTCGCCGGTTACGGGGATAATCTGGACCGATCTTTGGTAACGGAGTTGGACGGGTTCAAAGGTCCGTTGACGCTTACTTTTGAGACTTGGTACCGGACAGATGGAGACACCGATTACGGTGTGGTGGAAGTGTCCGAAAACGGTTATGACTGGAAAGCGGTCAGCGATCCGTACACCGAGAGCAGCGAAGGGTGGAAAAAGCTAACCCTCTCTTTGCCAGAGGGAGCCCGCTTCATCCGTTTTCGCTACCATACGGATGACTACGCCAACGGTCGGGGCTGGTATGTGCACAAGCCGGAACTAAAGACGGCTGACGGCCAACAGGTGAATGCAGAGTGGTCCGGTGTGGGATGGGAAATGCGGGATCGGTGATCCCTTGCACTCCCATGCTTAGGTAGGCGGATCCCATCTGACAACATTCATCTTCCAAAAGAATAGAGCTCTTCTGCTAAGGAACGATCTTTGAACGACGTACCCAGCTTGGATGCGTGGGATCGAGGCCGAAAGCGAGTAAAACACGACCTGGAGCAAAGACGTGACGTATGCCCTGTGGGTGCTTGTGCCCGTGGGCGACACAGGCTTTCCTTTTGCTCGCGCCTCGATCATTGCACTCAAGGAGCACAAGTCGTGCTATTTGTCGTTCCGCTCCAAAGTTACGCTATGTTTCGGAGCGGACAGCAACGCATCTGTGACGTCGAAGAGGGAGCGACGGGTAGAAGAGCTTTTTGCTGGGGTTCAAGAGGGCTTTCATCCATCTGGAGGTAGGTTTATTGTTGGTCCAACCTTTTTGCAACCGGATTCCAACCTATGGTATAGTTATTGCCGATAAGAAGCCACGGGTGAGAAGGTGGACCAGTGTTTAAATCAATCGTACCGGATGCCTTTGTGCAATCTATTTATGAAATTGATTTCAACGAGCTGCAACACCAAGGGGTGAAGGCAGCGATTGTGGATCTTGACAATACGCTGGTGGAAGCGAGCCGTCCGGATGCGACCCCCCAGCTGGTCAGTTGGCTGGATCGGTTGCAAGGAATGGGATTCCGGGTGATGATTGTCTCCAACAACAATCGGACGCGGGTGTCCCGGTTTGCTTTGCCTCTTCGGGTTCCATACATTCACCGGGCACGGAAGCCGTTATCGGCCGCCTTTAAAAAAGCTCTACGTAAGCTGGAGACAAAACCGGAAGAGACGGTGATGATCGGAGATCAGTTGTTTACCGACGTGCTGGGTGGGAACCGATTGGGCTTACGGACGATCCTGGTGGTGCCTGTTTCTGATGTAGAAGGCTTTTTTACCCGTTTGAACCGCCGGATGGAGCGTATGGTGTTTCGATGGATGAAACAGCGTGGATTGTTAAGTTGGGAGGATCCAAAGTGATGGAGGAGCGTTGGTGTGAAGGCTGCGGAGTTGAGCTGCAGACGGAGCGTCCCCATGCGCCGGGGTATGTTCCGCCTTCAGCGCTGGAGCGGGAGCATGTGATCTGCAAGCGGTGCTTTCGCATTCGGCACTATAATGAGATTGCCCAAGTGGATCAGGATCCGGATGTTTACTTGCAACTTTTGGACCAAATTGCGGAAACGGACAGCTTGGTGGTTCAGGTCGTGGATCTGTTTGATTTCTCAGGGAGTTGGATCCCGGGCATTCATCGCCATACCGGGGGAAACGATCTGTTGCTCCTGGCCAACAAGGTGGATGTCTTCCCCAAGTCGGCCAAGTACCAAAAGTTGAAAGAATGGGTGTACGCCTCTGCCAAAGAGATGGGTGTTCAACCGGTGGATGTCGTATTGATGAGTGCTGCCAAAGGCCAGCATATCAAAGAAGTAGCTGCCGCGATCGAGCGCTATCGTGCCGGACGGGATGTGTATGTGGTCGGTGCGGCCAACGCCGGCAAATCCACTTTTATTAACCGCCTTCTTCAGGAGTATGGTGCAGGCGAGGAGGTCGTCACCACCTCTCCGTATCCCGGAACCACACTGGATGCGATCAGCATTCCGCTAAATGACGGTCGGCGCATCGTGGACATGCCTGGTATCGTTCGTCAAGATCGGGTGAGCGAATGGGTTGCACCGGAAGAGCTGGAAGAAATCACGCCAAAGAAAGAATTGCGACCCAAAGTGTATCAATTGGAGGATCAGCAAACCCTCTTCTTTGGCGGGCTAGCCCGTTTTGACTTTGTAGAGGGAGAACGTCAGCCCTTTGTTTGCTATTTTGCCAACTCCCTTTACATCCATCGTACTAAATTGGAACGAGCGGACGAGTTGTGGGCCAAACATCGGGGAGAGCTGTTGTCCCCGCCCAAAAATCCGGATTCTTTACCGAAGTGGAAGCGGCATCGTTTTTATTTAAACGGCCGGGAAAAAGAAGATATTGTCATTCCGGGTCTGGGATGGATTGCTGCCGGGCTCAATCCGGCACAAGTCGATCTCTGGGTGCCGGAAGGAATCACCGTTCACTTGCGTCCCGCCATATTGTGATACGGATCTGCAGGCTCAGCCGCCCAGACATGGACAGGTCCATCTTCTTTTCAAAGCAAGAGACGGAATGGGAAAGGGGCGCAAAATATGAAGGTAAACAGCTTAACAGAGAAGACAGGCTTGTTGGGCCATCCGGTAGGTCATTCTAAGTCGCCGGACATGCACAATGAAGCTTTTGCGCTGACAGGATTCAATATGGTTTATTTGGCTTATGACGTATCTCCGGAAAAGTTGCCCCAGGCAGTGGAAGGGATGCGTGCGTTGGGTTTTCGCGGGTGGAATGTCACCATTCCCCACAAAGTGGCCATCATGGAGCTGTTGGATGAATTGGATGACAGCGCCAAGGAAATCGGTGCCGTCAATACGGTTGTCAACAAGGAAAGCCGGCTGATTGGGTACAATACGGATGGAACGGGTTATTTGCGCTCCCTGCAGGAAGAGACAGCGATGCAGCTGACGGGGAAGCGGGTGGTTCTTGTCGGTGCAGGCGGTGCCGCCCGGGCGGTCGGATACGCTTTGGCTACCGCCGGTGTCAGGGAAATAACCGTCACCAACCGGACTACAGCCAAAGCGGAAGCATTGGCCAGCCGCTTGAGCCGTTGGGTACCGACGCGTGTGATCACTGCTGAAGAGCTCCAAACAGCCCTTCAAGATGCTGCGCTCCTCGTGCAAACGACATCGGTGGGCATGCATCCTGACGCGGATGTTTCCCCGGTGAATCCAGATTGGCTTCATTCCGGGCTGGTGGTGAGCGATTTGATCTATCATCCCCGCAAAACCAAACTGTTGCAAGAAGCCGAAAAGCAAGGGGCCTGCATTCACGGCGGAGCCGGGATGTTGGTTCATCAAGCAGCACTGGCTTTTGAACTATGGACAGGGCATCCTGCACCTGTGAAAAAGATGCGGGAAGTATTGGAGAGGTCCCTTGCACCGGTGTGAGGAGTGTCATAATGAAAGTCGGCATTTTCGGGGGAACATTTGACCCGATTCACATCGGGCATATGATCATGGTGGAGCAGGCATTGGAGATGGCCGGATTGGACCAGGTGTGGCTGATTCCGGCGCCCAGCCCTCCCCACAAACAAGGGAAATCCATCACGGACGCCCGGCATCGGCTGAAGATGACGGAACTGGCTGTAGCGGACAATCCCCGTTTGCGCGTCTCCCGGATCGAGATGGAACGGTCCGGCCCCTCTTATACGGTGGACACAGTCAAAGCTTTAACCCGTCAGTATCCGGAGTATCAATTCTTTTTGATTATCGGAGGAGACATGATCCTGGATCTGCCCCGCTGGCACCGCATTGAGGAGATATTGGAAACTGTCGAGGTGATTGGGTTGTTGCGGAAAGGGATCGCATGGAACGAAGAGAAGCTTCCCGATTGGATAAAAGATCGATTACACCTGTTCACCGAGGGAGTGCAACTGGACCTGTCGTCTTCCCTCATTCGGAAAAAGGCGGCACAAGGCCAGTCCATCCGATACCTGGTACCGGAACCCGTTCGTCGTTATTTGGAGGAGCATACAATATATGAACAGAGAAGCCTTGAAAAAGGCCGTTGAGAAAGAATTGACACGATCCCGTTGGGAACACACCCTGCGGGTGATGGAAACGGCCGCAGCATTGTCGAAACAATGGGGAGCCGATCCGGAAAAAGCGGAATTAGCTGCTCTGTTGCACGATTTCTGCAAGTTTTGGCCGGACGACCGGATGCGCTCCCTGATTGTCAAATACCGTTTACCGGAAGACTTGTTGGAACATAACAAGGAATTGTGGCACGCTCCTGTTGGGGCGGAAGTGGTTAGGGAGGAATTGGGGGTTACGAATGAAGAAGTTTTAAATGCGATCCGTTATCATACCTCTGGTCGTCCGCATATGTCTTTATTAGAAAAAGTGATTTTCGTAGCTGATGCCATCGAACCGGGCCGGCGTTATCCCGGAGTGGAAGAGTTGCGCAGCTTGGCCCGGCAAGATCTGGATCGCGCCGTTTTGCAATCCTTGGACAATACGATTTGTTTCCTGATTGAACGCGGTCAAAAAGTGTACCCGCTGACGCTCTTTGCCCGTAACTACATGGTGGAAGCGGTCAAAGAGCGAACGCAGCCCAAAACAAAGGAGGAATCTCTTTGAACCTGGTGGAAATCGCACAGTTAGCGGCAACAGCCGCCGAGGAGAAAAAAGCCCAACGGATCGCCATTTTGGATATTCGCGGTTTGTCCGTGTTTGCCGATTACTTTGTCATCTGTTCCGGGAACTCCCAAACGCAGGTGCAAGCCATCGTGCAGGCGATCAAGGAAAAAATGCAAAAGTCAGCAGTTCCTGTCAAAGGAATCGAGGGATTGGCGGATGCACGTTGGGTGTTGATGGATCTCGGCGATGTGGTCGTTCACGTCTTCCACAAGGATGAACGGGATTTCTACGATTTGGAACGGTTATGGGGCGATGCCAGTCAGGTTGGCGTGCAGTAAAGGTATGAACCGAGCTACATGTGGAAAAAATTGATCTACATGGTGGAAACAAATTTCGATAAAAATCGTTGACACATATCCAAGCCGTTGCATATAATGTTAACTAAACTTGTTCCGATTCCACATACGCGGATAGGAAAAGGCCATGATGGGGATCAGTAGTTTGCAACCGGCCTGCTCAGAGAGTCGGCGGATGGGTGCAAGCCGATCAGGCGGTCAGACGAACTCGCCTCATCGCCTCGAAGGGGAACCTTTATCGATAGTACTCTTCGACGGATGATCCCCGTTAGCGGATCCACGAGTGAGTATGGGAGTGTGAAGTGCCGTGCATGGTCCCATGCTAACTAGGGTGGTACCGCGGGAGAGCTTGAGTTTGTGAACCAACCTCTCGTCCCTAGCAACCAGGAGCTGGGGGCGGGAGGTTTTATATTTTTAGGTGTGGAGGATGTCGCCATGAAGAAGTATGAACCGCAAACGATTGAACCAAAATGGCAGAAAGCCTGGCAACGACAAGACGTCTATAAAACCGATGACGACAAAAATAAACCCAAATTTTATGCTTTGGAGATGTTTCCGTATCCTTCCGGCGAAGGCTTACATATGGGGCATGTCCGCAATTACTCCATCGGCGATGTGGTTGCCCGGTTCAAACGGATGAAAGGGTTTCGGGTACTGCATCCGATGGGAGCAGACGCTTTTGGTCTTCCTGCGGAAAACGCGGCCATCCAACGAGGGGTTAATCCGCGGGAATGGACGCTGAACAATATGAAACGCATCCGGGAGGAGCAGGCCCGTTTGGGGATCTCCTACGACTGGGACCGGTATGTGGGGACCTGTGAACCGGATTATTACCGTTTCAGCCAGTGGCTGTTTTTGCTCTTTTATGAACGGGGGCTGGCTTATCGCAAGCAAGCGGCGGTAAACTGGTGTCCCAACTGTTCCACGGTGCTGGCCAACGAGCAGGTGGAGGACGGTCGTTGCTGGCGTTGTGACGCGGAAGTGGAGAAAAAAGAGCTGGAACAATGGTTCCTCAAAATCACGGATTATGCCGACAAACTGCTGGAAGGTTTGGACCGCCTGCCCAAATGGCCGGAGAAAGTCAAGGCCATGCAACGCAACTGGATTGGCAAGAGCAAAGGAGCGGAAATCACATTTACCATCCCCGAGCTGGGAGATGAGAAAGTATCCGTTTTTACCACCCGGCCCGATACTCTGTATGGAGTTACCTACATGGTGTTGGCACCGGAACACCCGCTGGTTCCGCAGTTGATCCAGGGGAAACCCAATGAGGAAACGATTCGCCGGTTTGTGAAAACGATGCAGAATGAATCGGAATTGGCTCGGACCGGTTCTGACGTGGAAAAAGTGGGCTATGACACGGGTGCTGTGGCCAAACACCCGCTGACCGGCGAAGACGTGCCGATTTGGGTGGCCAACTATGTGTTGATGGATTACGGAACGGGTGCGGTCATGGGGGTTCCTGCTCATGATGAACGGGATTTTGCATTTGCCCGGAAATATGATTTGCCGATTCGCCGGGTAATCTTTCCTTTCGGGACGTACGACCCGGATGAAAAATTGGAAGCAGCCTATACCTCGGAAGGGGTTCTGGACCATTCGGGTCCGTTTAACGGTTTGTCCAATAAAGAAGCGATGCGTAAAATTCCAGAGCATCTGCAGGAAAAAGGGTTGGGAGGCCCGACGGTTTCCTACCGTCTGCGGGATTGGCTTTTCTCACGGCAGCGGTATTGGGGATGTCCGATTCCCATCGTATATTGCGACTCTTGCGGTGTAGTGCCGGTGCCGAAAGAAGAGCTGCCGGTGATGTTGCCCGAGGATGTGGTCTTCGACGGAAAACGGAACCCGCTGACCACTTCGGAAACCTTTGTTCACACCACCTGTCCTTCCTGCGGAGGAAAGGCGCGCCGGGAAACGGATACCATGGATACGTTCATCGATTCCTCCTGGTACTTCCTGCGTTATACCGATCCGCACAATGAGGAGATCCCCTTCGCGGCTGACAAAGCCAACGAGTGGATGCCGGTGGATTACTATATCGGTGGAATTGAGCATGCGGTACTTCACCTCTTGTATTCCCGCTTTGTGACCAAGGTGCTCCACGATGCGGGCATGGTGAATGCCGATGAGCCCTTTACCCACTACTTCCCGCAAGGGATGGTGCTGAAAGACGGCTCCAAGATGTCCAAGTCGAAAGGCAACGTCGTCTCTCCCATGGAGATCATTGAGCGGTATGGAGCGGATACAGCCCGTATGTTCATCCTGTTTGCCGCTCCGCCAGATCGGGAGCTGGATTGGAGCGACTCCGGCGTGGAAGGAAGTTACCGATTCCTGAACCGGGTGTGGCGGATGGTGCAGCAACATGCCGGGTTGTTCAGCAACCGCCCGCAAGCGAAGCCGGAAGACGAGGCCGCCAAAGCACTGTACCGGCAACTGCACCAAACCATCAAAAAGGTGAGCGACGACATCGGCGAACGCTATCAGTTCAACACCGCCATCAGTGCGGTGATGGAGCTGGTCAACGCCATCTACGCCTATCCGGAAGAAGCGGACCGGGGTACCCTGGCGGAAGCCGTGGAAAAAACCGTCCTGATGTTGGCACCCTTTGCTCCCCACATGACGGAGGAGCTGTGGAGCCAGATCGGCGGGGAAGGAAGTGTGCATGCCCAAGCTTGGCCGATGTTTGACGAAAAAGCACTGGTTCAGGATGAAGTGGAAATGGTGGTGCAGATCAACGGCAAAGTCCGGGACAAATTGGTCGTACCGGTCAGCGCTGATAAGGACGCCATCGAAAAACTGGCCATGGAACAGGATCGGATTCAACACTTCTTGGATGGCAAAACTATTCGCAAGGTGATCGTGGTACCGAAGAAACTGGTGAATATTGTGGCCAACTGAGCTGAAAACTGCTCTCGACCCGCCTAGAAGGGCAGGTCGAAGCTGTTAACCAAAAGTTCATCTTCGGGAAAGCAAAGAGCTTTTCTACCTGTCGCTCCTGGTAGAAGAGCTCTTTTGCTGTATAGAAAAATATGTTACTCAGCCTTTTATGAATGTGAAGGGTACATGGGTGCAAAAGGTGACTTTTCCATGATTTGATCTCTACTATTATTCCAATTGCAAGCTATTGGGTAGCCAAGCATCAGCGGCTGCAGATGAATCCGGTGAGATGCCCAGCGGACCCGATATGTAGTGGCCAACCTGTGGGCTGGTGTCAACGTTCCGCTAAAACTTCACCCTTTGGCTCGACCAAGAAACGGGATGACCGGTTGGCTGCTGAGTATACCCGTTCGGGGCAGCAACGGAGGCCCACCGGAAGAAAAAGTTGGAGGGGCCAATCGCCCCTTTGACGGAAAGAAGACTCAGGCACCTTTCACTTGGAAAGGTGCCTGTCTATTTGACAGAAAAGTATGATATACTAAATGCATCCATTTTTTACTAAACCGTTGGAGAAGAAGGAGGGGATCAGGGCACGTTCTTTTCTACCCGGTTGTTCAGTGCCTTTTGCACTTTTTCGATGTCTTCTTCATATTTGTTGTGGGTCAGTTGAATCAGGCGATGGAAAATGGGGCTCACTTCTTTCTCCAACAGTTCCAAACCTTCACGGGTGATCCCTCCCGGTACAGCTACCCGCTGTTGCAATGTATGGAGGGTAAAGCCGCCTTCTGTTAGCAACCTGCCCAGCCCTTGGGCCATTTGGGTTACCAAGGAGATGGCCGATTCCCGTGGAATTCCTGTTTCTTCCACTGCTGCATCCGCCATTTTTTCCATCATGTTGGCAAAGAAGGCGGGTGAACAACTAGCCAGATCGGAAGCGATGCGAGCGTGACGCTCATCTACCTCCAACGGGGAGCTGATGGCGGAGAAGAGATCTTTTAGCCATGCTTGATCATCGGTTGTTAAGCGGCTTCCCGGAATGTAGAGGGAGTTGCCGGAAAAGATGGCGTGGGTGATGCTGGGAATGATTTTGGCGATCTTGGCCGGCAGCCATTCCTCCAAGTCCTGAATCATTACCGGACTGGTAATGGATACAACGATATGGTCCCGGGTCGTGCAGCCGCGAATTTCTTCCAACACCCGGCGAAATTCACCGGGCTTCATGCACAAGAAAATACAACGGGTTTGCCGAACCAGCTCGCGATTGTCGGCAGCGACATGGATGCCGGGATATTCGCTTGCCAGCAACTCCGCTTTGGCACGGGTACGGTTGTGGATATACAGGTCTTGTGGAGAAAGTTTGCCGGAGCGGATAAATGCTTCCACCAGTGTCCGCCCCATGCTTCCCGTTCCGATGAATCCGATTTTCAAGAAAATCCCTCCTTCGCAGAGGTAGTAAAACGATGGAAACTGACTGTCTCCTAATAGTTACGTCGGCAAGGGATTCATTATGAGGAGAAAGAGAGGCTGTAATATGTGGGAAGAGCCATGGAGTGCCCGAGAGAAGAGGTGGGCTGTCGTTGCAGGGGTGTTGGCGGTTCTGTTGATTATTTTGTTGTTGTATCTTTGGTGGGGTCCGCAGGCGACAAAGGAAGAAACAGCAGCATTGGCTCCCTACACTGAAGCGGAAACCGTCAAACCCCGGAAGCAAAAGGCAACAAAAGAGAATACGCTGCCCGCTGATGTAACCGTGGATGTAAAGGGAGCGGTGGAAGCACCGGGTGTCTATCGGCTACCGGCCAAAGCACGGGTGCTGGATGCGGTCAACAAAGCGGGCGGAGCTTCATCGAACGCGGATATGGACCAGGTGAATTTGGCACAACCCTTGACTGACGGCATGGTCGTCTGGATTCCCAAAAAAGGCGAGAAACAACCACCTGCTGTAGCATCCGGATCAGCTCCGGCCAGCAGTGACTCTGCGGTTCAGAGTTCCTCGGAAGCCGGATCAACCGGCGGGAAGATCAATATCAACACGGCAACGGCTGCAGAGTTGGATGAGTTGAATGGAATCGGGCCATCCAAAGCAGAAGCGATTGTTCGGTACCGGGAGGAGAACGGCCCCTTTACCGCTGTGGAGGACCTTTTGGAAGTACCGGGGATCGGAGAGAAAACCTTGGAGCAGTTTCGGGAGCAGATCACAGTGGGATAGAGGGAAACCGTAAAGCCGAAGTGTCAACGAATCGACGAAGCCTTTCCAGCGAGGTCAATCAAGTTATGATTACCGGACCTTCGAGGGGTTAGTCCGTTTCCGATTCATACTATTCCCATAGAACTGGGGACAGCAGCATGCAGTGAAAGCGGTTATTCAGCAGGCGGTGGGCCAAAAGCGCATCGAATAAATAAACCTAGGAGGATCTGGAGTGATAGGTGTTGTGGCCGACGGTTCAGGCGCGGCTTTTCACCACTTGGGGTCGCACGCCGTTTTTCCCTTACGTCTCCGCCGGCGGGTTGACCGTGCCCCTGCCTTTGACGAATTGGTAGGCGATGCCGATGATCAAAAACCAGATCGGCCCTACGATTAGAGCCACCCGGGTTTCGGGGTCGAACCAGAGGAGGACGCCGACCAGCACGAGGAAGGCGATCACAAGCCAGTTGACGACGGGGGTGCCGGCGAGCCGGTAATCCACTTCGGGAGCCTCTCCCCGTTTGACCGCCCGTTTGTATTGCATGTGGGTATAGACGATGATCCCCCATGTCCACAGGGCGCCGACGGTGGCGACGCTGGTGATGTAGGTGAAGGCTTTCTCCGGAATGACGTAGTTCAACAGCACCCCGATGAGAAGGACAATCGCCGAGGCGGTGATCCCCTTGGCCGGGATCCGGCGCCGGTTGACCTGTCCGAAGGCATGGGGCGCTTGCCGGGAATGGGACAGGGCGAGAAGCATTCGGCCGGTGGAGAAGACCCCGCTGTTGCAGGATGAAAACGCGGCGCTCATGACGACGAAGTTGACGATCCCGGCGGCGCTGGCGATTCCGACCTTGTCAAAGACGAGGACGAAGGGGCTCGTCTTTTCGCTCACCTGGTTCCAGGGAAATAGCGCCATGATAACGAGGAGGGACCCGATGTAAAAAATCAGAATGCGCCAAAAGATACTGTTGATGGCCTTGGGCAGCGTTTCCCGCGGGTCCTTCGCTTCCCCGGCGGTCACCCCGACCAGCTCCGTGCCCAAAAAAGCGAACATCACCATCTGCAGGGAGAAGAAGACACCGGCAAACCCTTTAGGGAAAAAGCCCCCTTCGTCCCACAGGTTGGAGAAACCCACCGGCTGTCCCTGGTTGCCCCAACCGGTGAAGATCATCGCCAAACCGAGGACGATCAGGGCGAGAATGGTGACCACCTTGATGATGGAGAGCCAGAATTCCACCTCGCCGAAGACTTTGACGGCGATCAGGTTGAGGACATAAACGGCGATGAGGGCGATCAGGGCGGGAAGCCACTGGGGGATGTCCGGAAACCAGTACTTGACGTAGAGGCCGATGGCGGTGATCTCCGCCATCCCCGTCACCACCCACAGGAACCAGTAGGTCCAGCCGGTGACGAACCCGGCCCACGGGGCGATAAATTCTTCGGCGTAGGCGCTGAAGGAACCGGAGATCGGTTTATACAGGGCCAGTTCCCCCAGTATTCCGGTGCGGCTCCTGTTCCTGTCAGCTGTGGTGACCTCGGTTTGTTTGTGCCGGTCTGGTACGGGATCCAGCGGGGACGGCTTAAATGGATGCGCTCCGGTTCGACTCTTCCCTGGACGATGGTGATCCTCTCCGTTCTCCTCACGATGTTTCCCTTTCTGTTTCTAATTGAGATCAGGGAGCCCTTTGCGGTGTAGCTGTTTTCCTTCTGGCACCGCTTCCGGGTGCGGGACAACTTGAACGATCATTTCGGTTCCGGACGCGTGGGGGACGGGGGGACGTTTTTCTTTTTCATATTCTATCTTCAGGCGAAAGGCATCCGGGATGAGGGAAAAATTGTCCGCCTCTCCTGTGGATCATCCGGGAGCTCCGACGTCGCTCCGTTATAACATGATAAGATCAGTGTTATGTTATGTTCTATGCATTTCACAAGGCTAACAAACTGTATACGATATGATATACAGAGCAAATTTAGACCCTAGGGGATCATATCTTCTAGGGTTTTACTTTTTATGGAATATACTTTGCTATAAACGGAAGCGATGCTCCTTTTAACCCCTAACCCCAACTGAATAAAAAGGTTATCCGATGGTCAGGTATACATAACCGAAAGGAGCGACTTCAATGAATCATGAAATCCACGGAGACCATGGTCACCGCCACAGTCTGGCCTGTGGTCATACCAAGATATACCACAATGATCACATCGACTTTGTCCATGACGGACATCTTCATAAAGAACACGATGGTCATTGGGATGAATGCCGCCTCGAAGTGACCACCGTCAATCCTGAAGAATGTCGACCCATCACCTGTGGTTGTGACCACCAAGAAGATTGTGGTCACGAACGGATTCCTCATGGGAACCATATTGATTACCTAGTCAATGGTCGCCTTCACTACCCTCACGGGGATCACTGTGATGACCATGGACCCGTTGAACTGATAAGGGTAGAGAGAAAGTGATTTTCTTTTTTTTGGTCCCGTCACCCTAGTGAGGGGAACGACAACGATTCCATGATTTTTTGGCCATTCTCCATCTCTGTCGATAACATCTCGTAAACTTCCGACAAACGCGAAGCTCGTACACTTTTGGTCGAGAAACAATAACCAGGCCTTGACTCATCGATAACCCCCGGAAACACTGGTGTAACTCAGCCGTTAATATAAGTTATCGGCGAAATTCGTCTAAGCGTTTGCTACCGTTGGTTACCGGCAGCCGCACCAGCTGCCAGCTCTAACCCTTTCTTGCTTGCTACAGTTTGGCAAGGGTGATGATCCACACGATGATGATGGTCAGCGTTAAGGTTTGCAGGATCTTGTGCTCAAATTTAGACCCTAGGAGGACCACCAGGATGTCACCTCCTAGGGTTTTACTTTTTATGAAACCTACTTTGCCCCTGGTGACAGCTTCGGTGGTATTACGCGACGTGAAAGTCGCTTAGATAATTGCTTCACAATGCGATGAAGCCTACTGTCTCACCAGTAGTACCCAAGGCAGATCGGCGGTGAACGAACCGTCGAGAGCCTGTCGACAATGTAACTCGTAGCAAATGCTACCGTCGGAACCGCGAGGAGACGACGGCTCTACCATCATCAGGCGGATCGGGGCTAGGATTGGACGGTGTGGTTAACACATGTAAACGCTTATTAAACGTCGTCACGAAGAACAAGCCAAAGATGCTGAGAGGCTTGCGCCAAAAAGCACCGTGGCAGTAGGAGCTAGTACCTCTCTCTCATAAAGACCACCGGCGGATAGCCTAACCTGTTCGGTTATCTTAGCGAAACACGGTAACTCTCCCGCAAGGGAAAGCGAACCGTAAGGGGAGCCGAAAGAGTTGCGGGTAGGGATCGTGGAGGAAGCGAATGCCGCGTCCTGTAGTGGGACGGTTAGGGGTCGCACCATCCGCCACTAGTTGAAGGAGTAACGGTACGATCTGTACTTTTCCAAACTCGCGTTTGAACACCTCATTCACTTTATGGATGCAGCCACACAGAAAGGCTTTTCCAGGACGCTGACCGATGTACACACCTTGAGTCGTAACATCGACACCGGACGACGTTAAGCCATTTTCTCCATCGAGGGGTATGGGACGAACAGTGGATGCAGCGATACCTGAACCAACGATCTTTGTAGAAGATTCTGCAGCACGCCATAGATCCTCATATCCTTGGCGCTTAACTGGTTCGAAAGCTCAACTGCCTCCATAAAGGACTCGGGCTTCTTTCTACGAAGAACGCGAATCTCTCTCGAACGCCTTCCGTTGGCTATGTGAAATCCTCCAGCTGCTGTTTCAGCAACTCTCTACTAAGCCCTGTTCCTTGCGGTAATGTGGATCACACGGCGGTGACCCGTAAGCGGTGACCCGTAAAAGGAATTAGCCTACTCAGCATCGTCGCGTTTAGTGAAAGCCCCCGCACCTGTGTGCGGGGGCTGCATCCTATACTCCAAGTCTTCGTTGCCTATTAGACACTCATCACGTCGCGGATCTTGTCCAGAGCCCAGTTCAGTTCCTCTTCGGTGATGGTGAGCGGCGGAGCAAAGCGGATGGTATTTTCATGGGTTTCCTTGCAGAGAAGTCCAGCTTCGGCCAGCTTTTCACAATGGGAACGAGCCGGCTCGTTCAGCTCCATCCCAATGAACAGACCTTTGCCGCGAATTTCTTTGATTACCGGATTGGTGATCTTCCGAAGCTCGGCCATGAAATAGGCGCCCAACTCCCGGGAACGGCGGGGAAGTTCTTCTTCCACCAGCACCTCCAGGGCTTTGACAGCAACAGCGGAAGCCAACGGGTTGCCGCCAAAGGTGGAGCCGTGGGAACCCGGTTCGAATACGCCGAGCACTTCCTCGTCGGCAGCCACAGCCGAGATGGGCAATACGCCGCCGCCCAATGCTTTTCCCATCACGTACATATCCGGCTTTACTTCTTCCCAGTCGCAGCAGAAGAGTTGTCCTGTCCGGCCGAATCCGGTTTGAATCTCATCAGCGATGAAGAGGACCCGCTGCTCGCGGCAGACCTGAGCCGCTTCCTTCAGGAATCCTTCCGGAGGCACGATCACACCAGCTTCCCCTTGGATGGGTTCCACCAGGAAGGCGGCGGTGTTGGGAGTAATCGCTTTTTTCAAGGCTTCCGCATCACCATAAGGGATGATTTTAATCCCCGGCAATAGCGGGCCGAATCCGCGTTGGTATTCCTCGCTGGAGGAAAGAGAGACGGCGGCTAGGGTGCGGCCATGAAAGTTGTCTTCACAGACGATGATCTCCGCTTGATTGGCCGGGACGCCTTTCACATCGTACGCCCAGCGGCGGGCCGCCTTGATAGCGGTTTCAACAGCTTCTGCACCGGTGTTCATCGGGAGTACCATCTCTTTGCCTGTCAAATCTGCCACTTTTTCATAAAACAATCCCAACTGGTCGTTGTGGAAAGCGCGGGAAGTAAGAGTTACTTTGTCTGCCTGCTCCTTCAGCGCTTGAATCAGTTTGGGATGCCGGTGACCATGGTTAAGGGCCGAATACGCACTCAACATATCCATGTAGCGGTTGCCATCCGCATCTTCCACCCATACTCCTTCTGCCTGAGAGATGACGATCGGAAGGGGGTGGTAGTTGCGCGCACCGTGTTTCTCCGTCAAATCGATCAGGGTTTGATTCCTGGACATAAGAGTTCCTCCTTATCGGCGTTGATTTGGCGGATGATCCCGCTCACGATTTCCTCCTAAGTGTACCACCATCCCAGCCTGCGCGAGAACCCTTGGTGGCAAAGTGGATAGAATTGATTTTTGATTTATATTTATAAAGAAATTTTAAATGGGGGGTTGACGATTTTCCCTCCCCCTCTGTATAATGAGACACAAGTTTTCAGATGGATCGAAAACAACCGAATACAAGTACGATCAACTCTTATCAAGAGCGGTGGAGGGACGAGCCCGATGAAGCCCGGCAACCCCGGTCCATGAACCGGAAGGTGCCAATTCTCGCAGGAGCTTGGTAAATGCGCCAGGCATACTGAGAGATAAGAGGAGGACGGTGTTGGCAGAACAGCCCCTTCTCATGATAAGAGAAGGGGTTTTTTATTTATCCCGAGGAGGCGGTTCATGTGAGTGAAAAACAACTCAAGCCGGAAACGTTGGCGGTTCATGCGGGACAACAGCCGGATCCTGCAACCAATTCTCGCGCAGTTCCCATTTATCAAACGACTTCTTATACTTTCGACAGCCCGGAGCACGCAGCTAATCTGTTTTCATTGAAGGAATTCGGCAACATTTACACTCGGATCATGAACCCCACTCAGGATGTATTGGAACAGCGGGTGGCAGCCCTGGAAGGCGGGGTGGGGGCGTTGGCGACCAGCTCCGGACAGTCGGCGATCACCTATTCCATCTTGAATATCGCCAAATCCGGAGATGAAATCGTTTCTTCCAGCAGTCTCTATGGAGGCACCTACAATTTGTTCCATCACACCCTGCCCAAACTGGGGATTACGGTCAAGTTCGTCGATCCCTCGGATCCGGATCACTTCCGGCAAGCGATCACAGAGAAGACACGTGCTGTTTTTGCGGAGACGATCGGCAATCCCAAGATGGATGTTCTGGACATTGAGGCCGTATCGGCGGTCGCTCACGAGGCGGGAATTCCCTTGATCGTGGATAACACCTTGGCTACGCCGTATTTGTTGAAGCCCTTTGATTTTGGCGCCGATATCGTCGTTCATTCTGCCACCAAATTTATCGGAGGGCACGGTACCTCCATCGGCGGAATCATCGTCGATTCCGGCAAGTTTGACTGGACCAACGGCAAGTTTCCGGAACTGACGGAGCCGGATCCCAGCTACCATGGTGTATCCTATACCGAAGCCCTGGGCAATCTGGCCTATATCATCAAGGCGCGGGTGCAGCTGCTTCGGGATACGGGGGCCGCGATTTCTCCCTTCAACGCCTTTTTGCTCCTACAAGGGTTGGAAACCCTGCACCTGCGGATGGAGCGCCACAGCGAAAATGCATTAAAGGTGGCTCGATTTCTGCAGAAGCATGATCTTGTAGAATGGGTGAGCCACCCGGGATTGGAAGGTCATCCGGCTTATGACAAAGCGAAAAAGTATCTTCCTAAAGGACAGGGAGCCATCTTCACCTTCGGGATCAAAGGCGGTTTGGAAGCAGGGAAAAAGCTCATCGAGAACCTGAATCTCTTTTCCCACTTGGCCAATGTAGGCGATGCCAAATCTCTGGTGATCCACCCAGCCAGCACGACCCACCAGCAATTGACGGAAGAGGAGCAGCGGTCTGCCGGTGTAACCCCCGAACTGATCCGCTTGTCGGTGGGAATCGAAGCGGTGGATGACCTGATCGATGATCTGGACCAGGCGTTGAAGAAGAGCGTCGACCCCGCGTTGGTTTGATGGGAGGGATCGCTTCAAACGAAGCGTCGTCACGATCACCTGCAGAAGCTAAAAGGATGCAACAGAAGAGGAATGCGGCGGCAGGAGGAGAAAAGGATGCCGCACACAGAGAACATAGATACAAAGATGGAGGCTGCAACAGATGTACAGGGAAACGAAACTGGTTCAAATCGGGAAAAGCAAAGAACCTGTCACTGGCGCCGTCAACTTTCCGGTCTATTACGCCACAGCCTATCAGCATACCGGCTTGGGCGAAAGTACCGGATATGATTACACCCGGACAGCCAACCCGACGCGGCGGGTGTTGGAAGAAGCGATCGCGGAGCTGGAAGGGGGAGATGCGGGATTTGCCTGTAGTTCCGGTATGGCAGCCATAAAGACAGTGATGGGGCTGTTTTCGCAGGGGGACCATTTGATCGTTTCTCTCGATTTGTACGGCGGGACGTATCGTCTGTTTGAAGAGCTGCTCACCCGTTACGGAATCTCCTTCACCTATGTTGACCTGAGGGATATAGAGGAAGTGAAGCGGGCAGCTCGCCCGGAGACGAAAGGCATCTTTGTTGAGTCCCCGACGAACCCTCTGATGCGAGTGACCGATATTTCGGCTGTGTGTGCATTGGCCCGAACCAACGGCTGGCTGTCAATCGTGGATAATACGTTTATGACTCCTTATTTGCAGCGACCGCTGGAATCCGGTGCCGATATCGTTCTTCACTCAGCCACCAAATACTTGGGCGGTCACAATGATGTGCTGGCGGGTTTGATCGTTACCCGCGGTCAGGATTTATCGGAACGGGTGGCATTTCTGCACAATACGATCGGAGCCGTTCTCGGTCCTCAGGATGCTTGGCTCCTGATGCGGGGAATGAAAACATTGGCACTGCGGATGGAGCGTCACGAGGAGAATGCAGCAGCCGTTGCAGGCTTCCTTCAGGAGCATCCGCTGGTGGAAGAGGTTTTTTATCCCGCTTTTCACGAACGAGACCGGGAGATCCAGGAACAGCAAGCCTCGGGTTTCGGCGGCATGCTTTCCTTTCGGGTGAAGTCACCGGAAATGGTGCCTCCGCTGCTTCGCTCCCTTCAGGTGATTGCGTTTGCGGAAAGCCTTGGCGGTGTGGAAAGCTTCATCACGTACCCGGTGACACAGACCCATGCCGATATACCCGAAGAGATTCGGAAGCAGGTTGGAGTATGCGACCGCCTGCTGCGGTTTTCAGTCGGCATTGAACATCGGGAAGATCTGATTCGCGATTTGGATCGGAGTTTGCACCTGGCACAACAACAGCAGTAAAGGAGGCGTGGTAAGCATGCGTTTCGGAACGCGTCTGCTCCACAATGGAAACGAAGTGGACCCCCATACCGGTGCGGCTAGCATTCCCTTGTATCAAGCTTCGACATACCACCAGTTTGACCTGGATCACCCGGGAGCTTTCGATTATGCCCGGTCGGGCAACCCGACCCGTCAAGCCTTGGAACAGACCATCGCCGCTTTGGAAGAAGGGGAGCGGGGGCTGGCGTTTGCGTCGGGCATGGCGGCAATCTCTACTGTCTTTCTGCTGTTCTCATCCGGAGATCATCTGGTGGTGTCCAAGGATTTGTATGGCGGCACTTTTCGGATGTTGACAGAAGTGCTGCCGCGGTTGGGGATTGAGGCCACCTTCGTTGATACAACGGATCTGACCCAAGTGGAGACGGCGATCCGTCCGCATACCCGCGCATTGTATGTTGAGACACCTTCCAACCCCACGCTCAAAGTAACGGATCTGGCAGGGGTTGCAGCCATCGCCAAACAGTACGGACTGCTCACCATCGTAGACAATACCTTTATGACCCCATACCTGCAGCAGCCGCTCACGTTGGGCGCGGATATTGTCGTCCACTCCGCCACCAAGTTTATCAGCGGCCACAGCGACGTGGTTTCCGGGTTGGTGGCTGTCAAGGATCCGGTATTGGGGGATCGTTTGGCCGGGTTGCAAAATGCTTTCGGTGCGGTGCTAGGAGTGAATGATTCCTGGCTTACCTTGCGGGGGCTGAAAACATTGAAAGCCCGGTTGGATGCTTCTTCTGCCTCCGCAGCTCGATTGGCTCGGGGGTTAAAAGAGATTCCGGGTATTGAGCGGGTGTATTATACGGGATTGCCGGAGCATGAAGGGCACGAACTACAAAATGCTCAGGCCAAGGGGCACGGTGCCGTTCTTTCTTTCGATACCGGCTCCGCAGACCGAGCCAAAGCGGTATGTGACCATGTCCGTCTGCCGATCGTCGCTGTCAGTCTGGGGGCGGTGGAAAGTATCCTCTCTTATCCGGCGAAGATGTCCCATGCTGCTATGCCCCGGGAAGAACGTCTGCAACGGGGAGTGACCGATGGTTTACTCCGTTTGTCCGTGGGGCTGGAGGATCCGGATGATCTTCTGAATGATTTGGAGCAGGCCATTCGAGCACGGCGGCTGGTCTCGGTCAACACCGAATGGCGCGCCTCCATCGTGTAATGGTAAAACCACTTCCATAGGGAAGTGGTTTTTTGTTTGGGGAGCGCCCAAAGGAGATGATAGAATTTCGGAGATGAGAGAATCGGATGGTTCAGCTGGAAAGAAAATCCCCATCTGGATGCAAGGGGGCGGTTTTTGTGATCGAGAAACTTATTGTAAAATAGAAAGGAAACAGAGGAGAAAAGGAGCCGAAACGTCTATGACTATCAAATCAGATAAATGGATTCGCAAAATGGCCCAGGAACAGGGGATGATTGAACCTTTTGTGGACTCCAACGTGGGCAAAGGGGAAGCGGTTAGCTTTGGATTGAGCAGTTACGGCTACGATTTACGGGTAGGGGATGAATTTAAGATTTTCCATAATGCGCTTATGCCGGTGATTGATCCGAAGGAGATTGATGCGGATTCCTTTGTGGATTACAAGGGGGATGTCTGTATTATTCCGCCCAACTCTTTTGCACTGGCCACCTCGGTGGAGTACTTCCGGATCCCGGAAAATGTGTTGGCGGTATGTGTCGGCAAATCTACATACGCCCGTTGCGGCATCATCACGAATGTGACGCCATTTGAACCGGGATGGGAGGGACATGTCACGTTGGAGATTTCCAACACCACGCCTCTGCCGGCAAAAATTTATGCCAACGAAGGGCTGTGCCAGGTGTTATTTTTCGAGAGCGATGAGGCTTGCGAAGTCTCTTATCGTGCCAAGCAGGGCAAATATCAAAACCAGCGCGGCATTACTTTGCCCCGCATTTGAACAGCAACCCTCAGTAACGGTGGAACGGTGCCCCGGGTGATCCGGGGCTTTTTCGTGGCCAAAAAAGGGGAAGCCGCGCCGGACAACGAACATGTTGAGTAATTATGTTTCATCGGGCGTCCAGCAGTTGATCGGCTTCCTTGAATACACAGAGATAATAGTCATCGGAGTGGGGGACCAGATCGCTCCGGAGGATCCGGCGGGTTTCCATCTGTCTTTCACCGGAAACCATTCGAAATCCGGTACCGACAATGTGAGAAACTTCCTGTTGGATCAGGCGGATGGCCTCGGAAAGCCTCACCTGGAACAACCCGCTCACTTCGTCGGCTTGCAAATGAAAATCTTCAAGAGCGAAGGGGGAGTTCGCGATATAGACGTGGCGGAATTCCCGATCGGTCATTTCGGGGTCAGGGTGCAGTGTTTCCGGAATGACGCCGATAAAATGAAACTGGTCGAAGGGGATCGAAACTCCTAATTCCTCTTCCAACTCACGTACGCCGTGTTCCGGCCGTTCCCCCGCCAGGAGATGACCGGCGGCACTGATATCCAACAATCCAGGGTGGGTGTCCTTTTGATCATGGCGCAGTTGGAACAGGATCCACCGCTCATTTTTTTCCTGTTGGATCAGCCAGGCGTGAAAAGTGCGATGCCACAGCCCTTGCCGGTGAACGTCCTCACGGGAAGCCGTCCCGATCCATTGTTGGTTTGGATTGTATATATCCAGCTGTTCCTTCATGATTTCCCTCCTTCGTTATACGGCTTGGCGGTGAAACAGGCCCATCACGTCCAACGGTCTGGGTGATGTTGACAAAGGCTTTCGGATCGATTTCACGGATTTTGGATTTACTTTGGGCAGCTCATACCGGGTGATGACGGTGATCAGCACTTTGCGCTGTTCCCGGGAGTAGGCACCCTCCCCTTCCAACACCGTGATGCCTCGAAAGGAGCAGGACAGCAGTTTTTGTTTCACTTCTTCTCCTTTTCCCGTGATGATCATCAGGGTCAGCTTTACATGGCGGGTATGAATGGCATCAATCACTTTGCCGGTCACGTAGATGGAAGCCATGGTGTACATCGCCAGGTCCCAGTCAAAGATGAATCCGGAGATAAACACGACTACGGCATTCATCGCAAACAGCAATCCGCCCAGCGGCACTTCCTTTTTAAGATTCATGATCATGCCGATGATGTCGAACCCGGCGGTAGAACCGGATGCCCGGAAGATGAGCCCCGTGGCGATACCGGCGATGACGCCGCCGAAGATGGAGCACAGCAGGGGATCCTGAGCGATCTCGCGCAAAGGGATAAACTGCATGCTGAGCGATGTCACCGCGACGGAAAACAGGCTTAAGACAATGAACTCCTTTCCCAGCTTTTTATATCCGACGATGATAATCGGGATGTTGATCAAAAAGATGATCATTCCGGTATCCACCGGAGATACCAATCCTAATATCATCGCGATTCCGGTTACTCCTCCGCTCAAAACCTTGTGGGGAAGCAAAAACATATTGTAAGCAAAAGCCAGCAGCACCGATGAGACGAAAATCGTGATCACGCGTAATACCATCCTGCATTCTCCTCTTACCCATTGCGATGTCCATAAGACCAATGATCATCATAGCACCATTTTTCGATCAGAGGGATGCTGTTTTTATGTCCTTTTTTTTAATTTCACGTTACAATGCCGCTGAATTAGCGAAATGACGTCAAAAAAAAGCCCGGATGCGAATAAGTAAATGAATGGCATATCGTGCTCCAAGAGACGGACTCCTCCATATGGAGTACCTCTTTCCCGTTGATGGGTCGTTGGAGGTAGCCCCGGTCACCGTTTCTTTTACAAAGAAAAGGGTGGCGGAATGGTGGGAGCCGGCACTCTATCCCGGCACAAGCGGTTTGCGATTTTCTTTCTGGTTTTTACATCTTTTTCTCTATCAATCGTTTTTCCATAATATGATACAATGAAGCCCTGAGAACAAGGAGGGTATGAGCGGTGGCTAGAAAGAAAAAAACGCCTTCTTCCGTACCGATGAATCCAGAGCGGACCAGCGGATCGGCAAGTCGATGGAAAAGAGGTGTTTTTACCACTTTTCTTATATGTTTGACGGTTTTGCTGTCATTTACCGTGGCGGCTACCGGGGCGGCGGCCGGGTTTGTTGCTTCGTTGGTCAAATCGGAGCCGGTGCGTAGCAAGGAGGACCTCTCCGCTAAAATATCGAGTTGGTCGCAAACCAGCCAAGGGTTTTTCCGGGATGGTTCCCCTATCGGCTATCTGCGGGCCGATGCGGATCGGAAAGTGGTGACGGTGAATGATGTAAGTCCTCATTTGATCGATGCGCTGATCTCCACGGAAGACCGGGAATTCTACCGGCACAACGGCGTTGTCCCCCGCTCCATGATCCGGGCGGGTTTGCAGAGTATATCCGGAAGTTCTGTCCAGACCGGTGGCAGCACACTTACGCAGCAGCTGGTCAAAAACACAATACTGGAAAACCGCGACAAAAGCTATGAGCGGAAAGCGAAAGAGATTTTTCTCGCGATCCGGATGGATCGCCTGTTCTCCAAAGAAGAAATCCTGAACGCCTACCTGAACAGCTTGTATTTCGGCAAAGGGGCCACCGGCCGCAACATGCTGGGGGTGCAAGCAGCGGCAAAAGGTTTATTCGGCGTGGACGCCAAGGATCTGAAATTGCCACAGGCGGCTTATATTGCAGGGATGGTGCAGCGGCCCAACGATTACAACCCCTTTATGGGAGACAAGGAAAAATCCTTGAAACGCGGGACGGAACGCATGCGCTATGTCCTGAAGAAAATGTTGGAAAACAAGAAAATCAACAAAGCAGAGTATCAACAAGCGATCGATTTTGATATCAAAGGGTCGCTCGCCAAGAGGGAGAAAGAAAATGCCTATCAGAAATATCCCTACCTGACGATGACCCTGGAAGATGAAGCGGCCAAGCGGTTGATGGAAGCCGACGGTCTGGATCCGAAAAAGCTAAGCAAAGAAGGAAAGTATCAGGCCACACTCCAACAGTACAAAGCAAAAGTTTTGACGGGCGGCTACCAGATCCATACGACGATTGACAAGAAGCTGTATGATGCGATGAACAAAGCGGCACAGAACGATGAGCTCTACGCAGCACCGGTTACCTATACCGTTGGCGGAAAGACGATCAAAAACGCCAAGGAACAAGTGGGTGCCACTCTGATCGATGTCAAGACCGGCGCATTGCTCGGTTTTGTCGGCGGCCGCAACTTTGACGAGAACCAGGCCAACCACGCACTGGATTATCCCCGGCAGCCAGGTTCCACGATCAAGCCGCTCTTGGACTACGGTCCCGGGCTGGATCGGGGTGTGATTTCTCCCGATTCCGTCGTAATCGATGAACCTCTGGCTACCAACCGGGGCAAAGTGTATCAAAACTACACCAAAAAATATGACGGACCCATGACGGCACGGGAAGCATTGAAACGGTCGCTGAACATCCCGGCGATCAAAGTCCTTCGTCGTGTGGGTGTTCAGACTGGGTTGGACTATCTTCGCAAGATGGATTTTCCCGTTCATGAATACGATGGGGAAGCTTCTGCGATCGGCGGATTTACCTATGGGTTTACCGTGGACCGGGTGACGGCTGGTTATGCGATGCTCGCCAATCAAGGAAAGTTTAATGAACCCTACTTGATTGAAAAGATTACCGATCCCACGGGTAAAACCGTTTATCAGCACAAAGGGAATCCGGTACAGGTAATGTCGCCCCAAGCGGCTTACTGGACGACGGATATGCTGCGGGATGTGTTAAAAAGCGGTACAGGGACCTACGTGGGTTCGCGGGCAGCCGGATATGATCTGGCCGGAAAGACGGGAACGACCTCCAATACCTACGATGTGTGGTTTATGGGCTATACGCCCGATATTGCACTGGGTGTATGGGTCGGATATGACTATAATCGCCGTTTGCCCTGGGATATGAGGGCCAAGGTGGTGTGGTCGGAAGTGTTCCGGGCGGTGACCCAGACAGATCCCAACCTGTCGCCCCAAGGACACCGCTTTGCTTCTCAGCCGAAGATTCCTTTTAAGTGCTTTGAATGCAATCGAGCCGAGAAAATGAAAGAGGATAAAGACAAAAAGAAGAATAACGAGAAAAAAGAAAGGGAGCAGCCGGAACAGAACCGGCCTCCCCAACCTCCCAACATCGTGCCCCCGCCTTCCGGCAATGACGGCGGCGGTCAAGAGCCCCCGGTGATCAACCCTTTTGAGCCTCCGAATAATGGAGGCGGGGGAGGCAACGGAGGAAACGTAAGGCATTAGAACAAGTCTCACCTCTCCACAAGGAGAGGTTTTTTTATTCCATTTTTGGGAGAGGAAGGGGTCGATGGATGTCGAAAATAATCGAAAACCGGTTGTAGAGGGTGGGTGCGATGTGCAGAGACCGATCTTGATCATCGCGTTGGGATGGCTGGCGGGTATTGCAGCGAATAGTTTCTATTCGTTTTCTTGGGGGTGGAGCGCTGCCGGACTGTTGATTACAGGTGCTACCGGCGGTATTTGGTTTTATCTTCGAAGGAAAGGGCTCTTCCTTTGTCTGTTTTTTTCGAGTTTGTTGGCGGGGATGACACAGATGGCTTGGGTGGATCAGCGCAATGTCAGTCATATTCCAACACCGTCGACGAAAAAGCCTGTTTTCGCCAAGTTAACAGGGGAGGTAGCGGAACCGCCGAAAGTGGACGGGGACCGGGGGACGCTGATGGTTCAGGTATCCAGGCTGCATATTCAGGGTACTAACAAACCCGTTTTCGTACCCGGTGAACGGGTTCCGCTGTCGATTCGTCTGATGTCTCCCGAGGACCAAGAGCGATTGGACAGGTTGCGAAGGGGGATACGCTTGGGTGTAGAAGCGGAATTGTACCGCCCGGATCCTGCCCGGAATCCTGGAGGTTTTGATGATCGCCGGTATTTGTATCAGCTGGGGATTCATTGGCGAGGTACGGTTTCCAGTATAAAAGACATTTCCATTCTGGAAGTTCCTCCGCCCAGTTGGGATGATGTGATGGATGTATTGCGCTTGCGATTGGGAAGTACCCTCGATGCGGTGTATCCTGCAGAAACAGCAGGGTTGATGAGGGGAATGCTGCTAGGCGAACGGTGGGAAGTACCGTGGACGGTGGAAGCGGATTTTATCCGGTTGGGGCTGGTTCACCTGCTGGCCATTTCCGGGCTGCATGTGGGTGTGTTTGCAGGTTGCCTCTATTTTGTGCTGACCCGTGTAGGGGTTACCCGTGAAAAAACGGCTCTCATCATTATCTTTGCCTTGCCTTTTTATGCGGTATTGACCGGTGCGGGAGCGCCGGTGATCCGTTCCGTAATCATGGCATCCTTGGCCCTGACAGCGGTGATCCTTCGCCGGTGGAAGGACACCCTTTCCTTTTGGGGAGCTGCTTTGTGGGGGATGTTGTGCTGGAATCCGTATCAAGCATTTCAGCCGGGATTTCAACTTTCCTTTGTTGTCACACTGGCGTTGTTGGTGGGGGTGGGTCCGGTCAGCCGGTGTCTCCCCTTTTCCATGCCCGGAGTCAATCAGTTGCTGGCTGTCCCTTTGGTTGCACAAGCAGCCTCATTTCCCCTGCTTGTCTATCATTTTCATGAGATTTCGTTGCTGTCGTGGTTTCTGAATCTATGGGTCGTACCTGCAGTCAGTTTGCTGGTCATTCCCCTGGGTTTGGCGGCATTGGGATTGGGTTTGATTCATCCTGCCCTGGGGTGGCTGCCGGCAGGCATTTCACACTTTTTATTGAAAGGAATCCTTTTCGTTACTTCGGCTGTCGGGAAGTGGAAAGGTCCTCAGCTTCACAGCGCGCCTCCTTCCCTCGGGTGGATGGTCGCCTACGGAGCCATTCTCGTGTATATCGCGGTTTCTCTGGCCAAGAGAGTCCCGAGATCAGGGGTGCATCGTTGGATTTCCCTCATCCTGCTGAGCGTGTGGATCCTCGGGTTGTGGATACCATTTCCGGGAAGGAAAGAGTTGCAAATCACCTTTTTGGATGTAGGCCAGGGTGACAGTGCGGTCATTGAGACACCATCGGGTCAGGTGATTTTGATTGACGGCGGCGGCAGTTTGTCATTTGGTGAGGAAAGCTGGGAACGTCGACGCAAACCGAGGGAAGTGGGGGAAGATGTCGTCGTTCCATTTTTGAAAGCACGGGGGATTCAGCGGATCGATTGGCTTGTGATGACCCACGGCGATGCGGATCATATCGGCGGATTGAAGGCGGTGGCGGAACAATTGCCTGTCAGCCGGGTTATTCGTAACCCCCATCCAACCCGAACATCCTTGGAACGGGAATTGATGGACCGGTTGCGGCGGTCCGGGTCGACCGTCTTTACTGCTCCTTTGGGTATCCGATGGACACTGGAACCCGGAGTAAGCTGGCAATTCTTGCACCCTGGACCGCTTCAGCACGGGCGCTTGGATCAGACCAATAACGATTCGGTGGTTTTTCTGCTGACTGCCTACGGTTACCGGGTGATGATGACGGGGGATATCGAAGAAAAGGGGGAAAAGACGATGTTGCGGCACTGGGACTTGCCGGCAGTGGATGTGTTGAAGGTGGCCCACCATGGAAGTGCCACTTCAACCTCCGAAGGATGGCTGGACGCGATTCGCCCGCGTATGGCGGTCGTTTCTGTGGGACGAAACAATCGGTTCGGCCATCCTGCGCCGGAAGTGATCCGGCGACTGAGAGACCGGGATATTACTGTTTTGCGGACGGATCGCAACGGTGCGGTGACGGTGCGGATGCAACCCGGGAAAATAGCGGTCGAATCCATGTTGCCGTAACGGAAGACGGAGGCTGCTAGCAAAGTCCTGGGGGAAGGTTTTTTACCCTTACTATTATCGCTTTCTGGGTGTCGTTGGAGAATCTATTACGCTGATGTTTGCTTCGCCCTTCAAAAAAATAAGGCTCTTACTTCGTGTATATGAACATAAAGTAGGAGCTTTTTAATAGGGGTAAAGGTAGCGGTGGAATTTGATTTTATTACCCATATATAAGTAAAAAATAAATATATTCAATAGATCTGTATCAGATTTCTTAAACAGGAATCTATTTAATTACTGGTTGAATACCTTTCCCTTTACCAAATTCTCAACATAACTTAAAGGAGAATGAAATCGCATGCAGGGAAGGAGGAGGTTTGATGAGCAGAGTTGGGTACAAATGGTCGGTCCATCGGAGTTTATTTAAGGTAAAGGGTCTCAAAGGTTCGATCCCGTCCACGGTTTTGTATTCGCCGGAAGCTTTGGAGAGGATGATGCGCCAGTACGGCGTGCTGGTGTTGAAGCCCTCCGGCGGGATGGGGGGATATGGGGTCATCCGCATTGGCCCCCAGAAGAAGGGAGGATATATGGCCCACGTTAACCAGAAAGTCAATACTCTGAAGAATGCCGGATCCCTGGCCGCAATGGTGCGGAAAATCAACTCCCGTTCCAAAACGCGATATCTGGTACAAAAATGCGTCTCCCTGGCCCAAATCGGACACCAACCCTTTACCGTCCGGACCATCACTCAGCGGAAACCCGGTTCCCCTTGGGTCTTGACGGGATGGGTGGCTAAAACCGCTGGTAATGGGTACTTCATCACCAACAGCCGATCGGGGGGCGGGGTCCATACTGTGGAGCAGGCCCTAACCAAATCAAATGTCCGCCGGAGAAGGAAACATGTGCTGAAGGAACTGAAGGAAGTCTCCCTGCTCGCCGCCCGGATACTGGGGAAGGATGTACCGCGACTAAAGGAGATCGGTTTTGACATGGGCATCGACAGGAACGGTAGGGTATGGATCCTCGAGGCCAACCTTAAGCCGGGTTTCTACGCGTTTAGGAAGCTGAAAGACAAATCCATGTATCGCCGTATCATGGGCTTTCAACGATCCAGTAGCTAAAAGCGTCGCGAGAGGAATCGCCGGACCTCCCCCGGCGTCGCCATTTTTGGTCAATGGTGGAGACACGGGGCAGGTGGTTTTCTGATCAAAGGAGAAGAACCGCGAATCCGATAGCGGGAACCGGTACGACGGTTATGGTGGTGGGAAGCCTCGTCTGACCCCGGGAAAGAGGATGGAAAGCTTTGATCCAGAGACCAAATAACATCCCTGAATTCTCCCTATTAATCCGTTCACAATTGGAGGTACGCAAAGAGGCCAAGGTAGTTAACCTTGACCTTTTTCAATTCCTAGTGCGGCTTTTTTGTTATTAAAGTATACAATCAAATTCAAGCATCAATACCTTTACCCCAATTTCAGAGATCCCCAAAGCACCTATCAGATATCTACACAGCAGAGATTTGCACAGAGATATCCACAGAAATAGTCGATATTTTCCCACGCACCAACGGTCACAGAGCGAACCCAGGTGCGTGCCGTACTGTTGGTGCCTGGAACCGCGGAATTTCCCGAAAATTCCCCACAGGGCGGTGGGCGTTTCTTTACCTATTTAGAGGTGATTTTCTAAATAACCCTACGGAATTCTCCAAATTTATAGAGGTGACCGGATCATTCGGGAAAATTGTACGCTAAGACACATTACGGGTGAAATCATAGGTGGCCGCTAATCTGTATTACCGGACATCCTTGAAACCCTACCGTACATTTTTCCCGGATCGGTCCAGTGACCCCAACCAAATCGGGTTTGTTCGCAGATCTATTGTGTATTGTCTTAACTTATCCCGGAGTAGTTGAATCCGGCAATTGCTTGAGGTCCATCATAGTCAACAGTATATTTTCTGTATTCTAGGGGGGCGAGGTGTCATCTCCCCTCTTTCTTTCATAGATTGCTCATAGCTTATCATGAAGGAGGAGGTAGTATGGCAATCAGTCCCCTGTGTCGAGAATTTGCTCGTATTTTTGGCGGTCAGGCACAAGTAATTAACGGAGTGTGTACAGCTACCAAAGTTCGAAATAACATCAGAGTAAGAATCATGGGGCGGAACTCCAGATCCTTCTTAACCATTCCATCCGCCATTTCTTTTGAAAGCCGGGGCCGAGATGGTCGGGCTTTGTGCTTGGGGGAAACCGTTATTTTGACCAGTGAGATCAACCCGTTTATCAGCCAGCTCCGAAGAGCAGGTATTCTAGTGACAGGTCTGCACAACCACTGGCTCTTTACCAATCCCCAAATTTGGTTCATCCATTTTCAAGCTATTCAACGTCCTCTGGTCTTTGCAAGGAATGTACGGAATGCCTCCAGAGTATTAACCAATCGACCCGTCGGTCCGTCAAGATAAATGGATAACACCCCGTCTCAAAGGAAGCGGTAACGAGGTGTTTCGCTGAGAAGGTCTCTCTTTTAATAGTCCTTAAAGACGTCAACCAAGGCAAAGATGGTGGCAATCACCAACAAAACAACAGAAGATGTTTCAGACCAAACCCGTAAACGTATTTGTACATTTTACATCACCTGAGACATAGCCTAAATTTGTTGGATAGGCTATTGAATAGAAGATTTTAATTGTGATCTTGCCTACGTATAACATGTCTGCTCCATATGCATATGGTATTGGATGTATCCTCATGAAGAGTGACTCCCATGAAAAAAACACCCCGCTTGAGGCTGTCCCTGCCTAAGTGGGGTGTTTGCTTAGGGGGATATTTAATAACATTGGCAATGAGACTCTTCCTTATTCCTGCCGAGTGCCAACCGTAAGGAGCGGAGAGTTACGAACGGGACACCTAAGTGCAGAGCGAGACACCTAGGTTAGCTTGGGGATGACCTACGTCCCGCAAAGGATATGGTCACGGAGCGGATCATAGTACCAAAACACCCACCCTACAGGTAGAACACGGGGACAGGCCGCAGGGAATAACTTTAATAACCAATGTAGGTTCCTGGAGAGCCGTATGCGGTAGAAGCCGAACATACGGTTCGGGAAGGGGGAGATGCATCTCAGACACCTGGCCCCCTACTTCACCTGGTATTTCCCCTTTTTAGGGGGGCGAGAAATCAAAGGCCTGGTTATATTACGGGTGCAGTTGCTGCCGGATTCTGTTCGGGGACTTCCTGGTAGATGTCGCCGATAGTGTTCTGTGAGATCTGGGATGCAGGTTCCAGTGGGTAATATCCTTGTTGGACCATCCATTGCCAGACATCATAAGCGTGGTGGGAGCTCATTCGGAACCCGTCTTCCAGGAATAGCCTAAGGTCCGGATGGGACATCTCCATGGCCGCCCAGGCGTACTCCCTTCCGGCGCGTTTTAGTGTCAGGAGGTAGGCGGTGGCGATTTCCTGGTCATTGAATGTTTGGGCGTTCGTTCGGGGAGTAACGGTTTGACCCGCTACCGGGGACTGGGTGAAGGATTGGAGTACCGGGTTCAAATCGGGTATAGGAAGTTCCTTTGTGGGACCCTGTGCGTTTTTCAGGTATTCCACCTTCATGTTGTAATCCCGCACATGAAAGGGAAAATGACGTTCAATCATGGATTTCAGTCCAGGATCCTGGGCATGAATCATGAAATTCCCCATGTTTGTAATGGAGTTAACGCAACTCATGGTTAGTTCGTGAAGGTCATAAAGCTCATGACCGGCCAGTTGCATGGGAGGTTCCCTCCTTTGGTTTTTGAGTCACAGATAGCTTAACAACCATCCCTGACGTCTATGCAAGGGTTTATATGTAAAAAAAGGTAAATACGGCATCGAGAACGCGATCGTGTTGACGTGGCCGGAAGAAACATTCGGGAACCATCAAGCTCTCCGGTGTTATCTGTGTACGGATGCATCCCTTCATAACGAAGAGATCTCATGCGGTTTAGGAATGTAGCTGTCCATTAAACAAAAAAGGAGCGTAAATCACGCTCCTTTTTGATAAGCATTTCACATGCGAAACAGCCCGTATACAGAATTAGGTTCCTATCAGTTCGTACCAGCATGACCTCTCGAATGTAAAACAGAGCAGTAAAGGAACCTAAAAACCAGTTGAGGAATCATTATCATTGTCTGAAAGTATCATCTTGAGGACGTTGGGCGATATCCTGTCGTCCATCCAGCAAGTGATTCATCCCACGAACAAGTGTGTCATCTTCAAGAACCGACCATAAATGATAACCCAAGTCCTCTCGATCCACCAGAACTTCTTCCAGAACTTCAACCGTTCCAAAGTCCCCCAGCTCATGAGCCCGTCGAATTTGTTTCCTCATCATGTGTTGAATTTTCAATTCGTGCTCCAGATCGTTCCGAATGAAATCCCGCATCGTGTAACGACCTTCTACTTCATGTTTAATGTAGGAAATTTCATGCTGGGTTACAGGGTGAGCGGTGGGGACCACTCCCAACCGAGCAATCCGCTCGCCAATTTGATCAATATGTTCTACCGTCTTTTCGATGTGTTCTTCCAATAGCTGGTGGAGACTTAAAAAAGATTCCGCTCCTTCGGTTAACCAGTGATGTTTCGTGTACTGATGCAAGGCAACATTTAGAGCACAAAGATGGTCATCGAGTTGCAACCCCATCTCTAACCGAATGTTTTCAGGTAGGCTGATACCCGCTCCATGTATCCTTGCTGTCCGAGGCTCTTGTCGAAGCACCATTGATTGGGCATGCTCTGAAGTATGGCCTGGCATGTTCGGATCAAAACCGGACATATTCATTTTGAATTCATCTTGGAAATGGTCAATTTTCTGATCAAGCAGACTAAAGTCCATGTTATTGCTTGGATGTTGCGGTTGCTGTCTCATTTTAATCCTCCTTATTCATAAAAAACGATCATTCTATTTTTGAACCAGAAGAAATTCTTTATTCACCACACAATACGATTGATTGAAATGTTTATATTGATTGTTTAACAAACTGGGGCAACCAAGGATAAGAACCTCTTTTTTATTTAACAAAGCCCCTACTAGTAGGGGTTTTTTGTAAAGGAGGATTTTACGGTTCTTTTTTTAGATTGTCCCAGTTTTTTAAAACAATCGGTATAAATCATGTAAAAAAGTACCAAATAGTATTTTAGGGCATTCTAACCAAAGCTAGGAGGAAACTCAATGAAAAAGTGGATGGCAATGCTGGCTGTAGCCACTATTCTTACAGTAGGTATGCAAGCTGTTACAACAGTTCCTTCCGTTGCGGCCGCGGTGGCTGTTGACAACAATAACAATAACCAAGGTAACAACATGATGAACACTGCTACTACTAACGATGATGACAATGATACCGACTGGGGTTGGATTGGACTCCTCGGTTTGCTTGGCCTCCTGGGTCGCAGAAGACGTGAAGGTAACCGATAATAAACGAAAAAAGTCCACCTTTTGGTGGGCTTTTAATATGGCATCGAGAGAGCATTTGTTGCGTTTCGAACATCCCCATTAAGTAGTTGATTCAAGTCATAAGCCGGGTAAAGCCCCCGTTGAAGCATGTAGTAAAAGACCATACCATGCAATTGGATCCCGGCAATCAATTGTTTTGCCAATACCTCACGAAGCACTGGTGTCGCCGTTTCTGTGATCGCAATGGAATAGTTTCGTACCGAGGTCTTGGCAAGCCCCAAGAGATCCCCGGCATAAAAGGAAATGTCTCCGTGATCTTCCACTTGCACCTCGTCTGCCACATGCGGAGCTGCGGGATAAAACGCCAACAGTTCGCGAAGGTTATTAGTCAGGGCTTGTATAGCGAAAGCGTAGAGTTTTTTTAGGGCCGGATCCTTCACTTTCCGAATCGACTTCTTCAACTTAATCAGGCCAACCGATTGAAAAGCAACCAACTCGTGCATATCCAACGTTTCATGCCATGCCAGGCGACCCATGGATGGGTAAGGCATTTGCCGTTCCACTGCACATCGCTCCCTTACAGATATCCATCTTAGCCTATGGATCAAGAGAGGAAACGTGCCTATTTTGGGCGGACTTCCTTAGGTGAAAAATAAGGAATGAGGCGGTTTTTGTAGGTTTTATGTAACATGATCAGAATTATGTAACGTTATATACATCTCACAAGCAAAACAAACTGTATACGATATACAGAGCAAATTTAAATTGGCTATTCGATCAACCGTCGTAAGAACAACAAAAACACCGAAGTAGACGAAGAAAGGGCGCATCAACCCTTATCCGGTGTTTTTGTTCAACAACCCGCCCTTCCAGATTCATAACACATTATATAAATGAGCACTTCATGACGTGCAAAAAATCCTATGCTCAAACAGTACTTCTTTACTACTCTATAAAAACAAATCGACTGGTTCCCGTCTCATTTCTTGAAAAACCCNAAAAGGAAGCGGTGACGAGGTGTTTCGCTGAGAAGGTCTCTCTTTTTTTAATGGTCCTTAAAGACGTCAACCAAGGCAAAGATGGTGCAATCACCAACAAAAACAACAGAAGACGCTTCAGACCTATTCACCACCGAGACATGTTTTTCACGCTATATTATTCATAGTCTAAATTTGTTGGATAGGTAATAAAAGATTTTAATTGTGATCTTGCCTACGTGTAATATGTCTGCTCCATCTGCATATGTATTGGATGTATCCTCACGAAGAGTGACTCCCATGAAAAAAACACCCCGCTTGAGGCTGTCCCTGCCTAAGTGGGGTGTTTGCTCGTTTTTCAATTATTTCCCATCAGGGAAGTGGACTAAAAACTTCCCAGTAATCTTGAGCATACCAAAAAGAGTTTTGGTCATATTACTGGAGTGTATTTCAAAAAAAGATAAAAATATCCTCGTTCGTTTTGGGTTTCTACATCAGGATACAACCTATAATTGAAAAATTAAGTAGAAGAAGGTAATCGCTAATACGACAAAGTTCAAACCGCGGCTGAGATAAGCCACTGTCCTTGATAGTGCTATATCGAGGTTTCGATTATGCTTGGTCATATAGGGAACAATCCCCAGAATCAAGGAGGGAAGCATACGGGAAAAGCCATAGAGGGCTCCCAGCAACGCTCCGTAGAGGGGATTTAGGAAAAACCCGAGGAAAAGATACAAAATGTAGAAGCTGACATGAGGGATATATGTAAAAATCCCCGCTCCAAGAATGACTCCCCACACCACCATATCCATGCCATCTCGTTGACTTACCCAGCTTCCGGGTATTTGCCAACGCCACTGTGGAATTTTCAACTTAAGGAATCGGAGTTCATGAAGCGCGCTTAAGAACACGAGACTGGACAGCAAAAAAACTTTTACCGGGGCAGGTAACAGAACCCCAAGAATGAAGAACCCATCCGTAATTAGAAATCCAAAGAAAGCACCCGATAAAATAATGGACAGGGCGTAAATCGCTGTTCTTTTTAACCACAAATGGATGGTAATCCTCTCACCGAGAGGATGGACCGCCAGGGTCGCATTGATCCCTCAAGCTGTAGTGAGGGTCGTGGTTCCTGCGATGAGGGCTAAGAATGCCGCGATGATACTCTCACTGTTAAGGAAAACCGTGGTTGTCGTCATGTTTTCACCTCCAAAGGAAAGGTGCCTCATACGGAACAAAAAAGCCGCACCCGCAGTCTGTCGAATAACGAATGTATGGATTACTGCCCAGGGTGCAATCGCAACAGACCCAGGTACCCATGGAGGATGTCCGGCACCAACACCCCGTCGGGTACCAAGCATACGAAACTTTATAACTGGAAGGACACTTGCTGTTTCCTCTTGGACTGGGGCACCCGCTGCAGAAGCGACCAAAAGGGGGGGTACACTGATCCCCTGGCCACGAAAGTTGGCACCAACGTGGAGAAGCTGCCAAGAAGAGAGCCGGCTGCATGGCAAAGTCCATACAAGCCTCGAATACACCATTTGTCATGGTTTTTAAAAAACGTCTTCTATCCACCGATCGGGCGATATTCTCCGCGAGTAAGCGGAAAAATCCTTCGATTTTTTTAAGCCGGTGCACTGGTTTTGTCGCCCCTTCCTTTTACCGCAACAAAATCGCTGTTCAGGTACGAGATTAACCCATGGATATGTTCCATGCCATTGCACAGCCCCTTGCCGCGCACCACCCCTTGTTTATCCAGGATAAAAGCGAATGGAGTGACACGGACCCGATGTTCTTCCAGGATACTGTGATTCTCGTCTGGAATTATCTCTCCTTTCAATTCTTGATTATTCACCATTTCCACCATCTTTTCTTTGTTCCCGACAACGATGACGCGGAAATGGATATCGTTACGTTCATGAAAAGCATGGTTCCAATCGGGTATCAGATCTTTACAGACCTCGCAGGTGGGGCTCAAAAAAACCATCAGGGTGGGCTTGCCCGTTTGAACTTGGACCGTTTGTCCGTTCAAGGTTTTCCGGTTATTTAATAAAGGAACACGGTCTCCAATCGCAATACCATCCCGAGCGATACTTTCTCCGGTACTCAAATACACTTCACCAAACTGCCGAAAGATAATGAAGAGGGTAAACCCGATAAACAAAACAACAACCCACAACAGAATAGTGGAGTACAGCAACACCTCATTCATGGTATTCCTCCTTTCTTAACGGACCGGAGAGGTGTTTATGGGGGTATTTGAGTTTGGACAATGCCTTTTGATGAGATGACCAGACCTTTTGAACCAACACGGTAAGAAGGGCAAGAGTAACTCCGACGGTTATTAAAGGAAACCGGAAGTGGATCTCATCCGAGAAATGGTGTCCCAAAGCTAACACGATACATGTGACGAAAAGAAACCCGATTTTGGTGAGTGTCCATCGGTCTACTTGTACGTCCAAAAAATCTCCATAACAACCACAAGTAATGACTTTCCCCGAACGAATCACGGACCGAATGGCATAGGCAAAACATAAAAGTAGTCCCATAAGAAGAAAGCTTCCCCAAACAGCCGTGCTTGGGAACAAAAGTAGACTGGCTCCCAACAACTCTATTGGCGGTAATAGATAACCGAATATCCGGTCATAGGGTGATGGGAGAACTCCATAGGCTTCGACCAATGCCACAAAGGATGGGAGACGGAGGAATTTAAAGATCGACGAGAACAGGAAGATGGAACATAAGTAGATTGTTAAAACACTGTAAATAATTTCTTCCATTTTCCTTTTCCCTTCTCCCAGTAATGATTTTTTACGGAGGACTTTCATGTGGGTTCATTGATCCTCATCACCGTAATTTCTGCCGAATTCAACCCAATGAAAGTCCTTTCGTTAGTTCACCCATAGGTTATGACTCGGTTATACAAATGGTGCCTACTTTCTCCCTAGATGACACCAAATTTAAGCTTTGCTCCTTCTACCCAAAGAGGCGGGTTTGGATGGAGTCATAGCCTCTAATACTGTTTATCGGATATCCAAATCGAAAATAAGGAACCCTTTTGACCATCGGGAGGAAGACCTTCAAGGGCTCGTAACATGAGCAGGATAAAAGCACCTGTTAAGTGATTGGGTACAACCGAGGTCTCTCTAAGAGCCTCGGTTTTAAAGTTTAGTATGGAAGGCCATTGACTATGTTATAAACCATATCGTGCACCCTGGAGTAGTTTGTCATTTCAGTATGTAGCGATTTCGGACATCTTCATCATAGGAGCTTGCTCCGATATCATTGAGATGTCCCACTTTCACAAGGGTATCTTGTCCCGGAGTAATATGTTTAAAACCACCAAAAGCGTAATAGTCAATGATAACAGTATTTATCGGTACGCCCCATCTTTGAAAAAAAAAGAGAGCATATCTCACAAGGAGCGGAAAGGCTCTTCTGTCATCGCTCCCAGGATATTCCCGATAACCTCCTTCGGATATCGAATGAAGAAAAGTTTTCCCGGAATGAATGGTGACACTATGATACAATGAACACGCGAAAATAGAAGCGTTTTTCGATTGAATGCAACAAATCAGGCAGGTGCTGCGTCTGATAATTAGGAGGGATCGCTGTGGTCGATGCGGATTGTGTTCGGCAGGCACAGCAGGGAGACCGAACCGCAATCGTGCGGCTGCTTCGGGAAGTGGAAAACTCCGTGTACAAGACGGCCTATTATATGCTGGGAAACGAACACGACGCGCTGGATTGCACGCAAGAGGCGCTGTTGCGCATCTATCACCGTATAGCCAGCTTTAAAGGGGAGTCCCGCTTTGAAACATGGGTGCAACGAATCGTAACCAATATCTGCATAGACCATCGGCGCCGGTCGAAGAAGACGCTCCCTTTGGAAGAGGAGATCGGCTCTTCAGACCCGGCCTCAAGGCATAAGGTGGAGTGGTCCGGGGTTGCATCCGACCTTCGTTCCGCCATCAAACGCCTGCCGGAACACCAACGGACTGCTGTAGTGCTGCGGTACGTTCACGGGTACCGTTATGATGAGATAGCCGAATCGATGAATCTGCCGCTCAATACCGTGAAGTCTCATCTTTTTCGCGGACGGAAGAACCTTCAGGCATGGCTCGTCGATTATCAGGAAGGCGGTGTGATACCATGAACTGCTACCATATCATGGATTTGATACAGCGCAACTTGGATGGCGACCTTTCCGCCAAGGAACGATCGATCATGACCGCCCATATCCAGAAGTGTCCCCAATGTGCCGATTTGGCTGACCGGTTAAACCGGGTTTCTTTTCAATTGGATCAGCTACCGGATGTCAAACCGCCCGTCAGCGTTGTGGACCGTTTGTTGCCCGAATTGGAACAATCTGATCCGGAAAAGGTGTCAGATTTTAACCGAAACCGGACGTTTCCCAGCCGAAAGAAGAAACGGTCACGGGTGTCCGGGCCGGTTTGGCGGTGGGGGGGCGGATTGGCAGCTTCCGTGTTGGCCGTTGCGGTTGTGGCGGGACTGATGTATCAAGGAGATACTCCGTCGGCTCCAGCAAAAACCGCGCAGAAAAAATCCCCCTCGACCTCCAAGGAAGAATCTTCCGTCGGTGCTTTGTCCGTAGGAGACGGCCAGGTGCACATGGCTTCAGAGTCCGGCCCTACGAAAGTACTCTGGTCTCCTGACCGCCGGTATGTGGCACGGATCGGCAAAACAGGCGCTGTGATACAAACCCGGGATGGCAAGGTTCGTTTCCGGTCTGCAGCATGGATACCCGGCTCACAGGCCCAAGCGCAGTGGACGGATAAGCGCGAGCTGATGATCCGGCTTCATTGGCCGGAGCCAAGAGGTCCTTACCACGGGGAAAAACGGGAGATCGATCTTCGGAACAAAAAGGAGAAGAAAACGGCTACGAAGTAAGTGGGTGAAGGTGATGGCGGATTACCGACAAGCGGCGAAGGACGTGAAAGAAGGAAAAATCGCCCCGGTTTATCTCTTGTACGGCACGGAAACCTTTTTGATGGATGAAATGTGCGACTGGATTAAAACCCAAGCCCTGCAAGGAGGGGATGCCGGTTTTAATCTGGTCGTGATGGATCTGGAAGAGCAACCGGTGCAATCCTTGGTGAGAGAAGCGGAAACCCCTTCGTTTTTCGGAGGAAAACGCGTGGTGATCGGAAAGAATGCCTGGTTTCTCACAGGCACACGAGTCAAGGCCAAGGTGGAGCATCGCCCTGAAGAACTGCTGGACTATGCACAGAACCCTTTGCAAGACAATGTGCTGATCCTTACGGTTCCCGCGGAAAAGCTGGACACCCGGAAGAAGCTGGTCAGACAGCTGAAAGAAAAGGCTGTCACTGTCTCATTCGCTCCGTTGGAACCAAAGGAATTAACCGGGTGGGTGGCCAGACGTCTGAAGCAATTTCAGGTGCAGGTTCATCCTCAAGCGGCTGATCGGCTGGTGCAGCTTGCCGGCAACGATTTGCGCCTGTTGGCTTCCGAATGTGAAAAGCTGGCCGTCTACGTGGGTCGGGGAGGTACGGTGACGCCGGATGCAGTGGCAGAGCTGGTTCCCCGCACGCTGGAACAGGATGTGTTTAAGCTGATCAATAGCGTGGCCAAACGGAATACTGGCGAAGCCTTGGGGATCTTCCATGATCTTCTGCAGAATAAGGAGGAGCCGATTCGCATCCTGGCGCTTATCATCCGCCAGTTTCGGATGATGTTGCAGGTGAAAGTGATGGCGGAACAGGGGAAGGCGGCAAAAGAAATCGCTTCGCTTCTGCGGGTGCATCCTTACCCGGTGAAGCTGGCTTTACAGCAAGGCCGATCCTTTTCAGAAGAAACCCTGCGATGTTTGCTTCAACGAGCGATCGAAGCGGACCAATGGATCAAGTCCGGCAAGATTGACAAAGTGTTGGCTGTGGAGCGCCTGCTGCTTCAAGCTGACATTTCTTCCAGTACTTTCGGATAATACGGAGAACCCCGGTTTGAACACCGGGGTTCCTTTGATTACTGCAATACTTTTTTGTGGTCCAGGATTCGATTGGTCACTTCATAGGCGGAGCTGAAGGAGAGTTCCGAGAGTTGTCCATCCCCTTCACACCAGTCGCCGGCAAAATAGGCATTGGACAAGCTGTAGAATTCCACCGGCATTAACCGCTGGTCTTCGATACACTTGATCTCTTGAACGGTGGCTCGTTTGGACAGACGTTTTGCCACCAGCTTATCCCGCCAACCGGGATAGTGCTTGTCATAAACGGACTCGATCACGGATACTTTTTCATTGGCTTTGTCTTGGTCGATCTCATCTTGGGTCAAATATGCGACCGCTTGCATCAATTGACCGCCTTCCGGCGTACAGGTTTCATCGTAATAGGAAATGTCCGTGATAAAGACCCGTTCCCCTTTGTGATAGATATAGGTGTAAGGGCTGTCGATCCGTTCGCTCAGGCCGACATCATATACGACCACTTGATTGGGGCGATACCGGCTGTACTCCTCAAACAGCCCTTGATAGGGCGTATCCGTAAAGAGAGCCACCAGCTCTTTGGGAGGAATACAGAAAATGAAACGATCCGCCTTGTAAACCCTTTCTTTTCCATGTACAGCAACAATTTTCCGCCCTTCGATTTCCAGCTTCTGTGCCTTCTCTTTGGGAATGATTTCGCCGCCGTTGTCCGAGATGATTTTGGCCAGGCCGTCGACGATGGATTGCCAGCCGCCCCCAATATACGATACCGGCGTGTGTGTAGCGAACAGCCGTTTATAGTAACGGAAAAACAGGGGAGACGGAATATTTTCCGGTTCATTGGTGAAAAAATTGGAGGATGCCAAGGTGAGCAGGAAGTCTCTTACTTGATCCGGCTCTTTTTTCAGGTAATCGCCGATCAGCACCCCTTCTTTTCCCCGTTCAATGGCGCTCAGAGTTTTGATCACATCGTAAGCGAGTCTCAATTTGTTTTCTGCATCCAAGATTTTGGTCCGATACAGACGTTCCAGAGTGGAGGGCATAGGAGTGGTAAAAGAGCCCAAGTCATAAAACGCTTTCTTAGGTGAGAAATCTTTCCAATTGACGTGCAATCCGATTTCGCTTTCATATTTTCGCAAGACCGAGTGATCCCGGCCGTAGATGGCGTGGGCCCCAAAGTTAAAATTAAATCCCTTCAGGGGAATGGTGATGGCCCGACCTCCCAGCTTGGGCGCTTTTTCCAAGAGCTGTACTGCGAAACCTTTGCTGGCGAGGCGAGCCGCAGCACTTAATCCAGCCAGACCGCCTCCGACGACGACGATTTTCTCTGACAACTTCAAACACTCTCCTCATTTGAACTACACCTTATTTTTGCACCCACCCCATTGTAGCAAGATGTTCGGGATTCGGAAACCCGCCTCGGAAGCTGTTATTCCAGGTAAGAGAGGAAATAAACCGCTGGTGGTTCCACCTTTTGGGTTAAACTGAGGTTTCCAAAATATAATCGAGAGAAAAGACCCAACCCGCCCCAAATGTTATCGGGCGGGTTGGATTTTTGTACTCTTCCTTGGTTGCGCTTATTCCTGGTCGGACAGATAAACGCGATGCGCTTCAAAGAACTTGTCCAAGTTCTTGCCGCTGGTACGTTCCATCGTATCGATAAACTCTTTTGTGGTAGCGATCCCGAATTTCTGTTCTTGGAACCAGGTCTGCATCGATTGGTAAAACTGTTTGTCGCCCAGTTCATTCCGCAGGTCGTTTAGGGTGCGGGCGCCGTAGGAATAAATCATGTAGTAGTAGGCGTCGATTCCTTCCTCTCCGCGGGCCGTAAAGGCAGAGACAGGAGAGGACAGATGATAGTAAGGATCAGGGTGAGGCTCGGGTGATGCGTGAAAGGGAACGGGGTCAGCCGGCTGATAAGCCCCCGGTACTGTCGTCTGCCGGAGAGCTGCATCCACCCCGCCTGCGGGAACAACCGCTCCCATCATCATCAATGTGGCTGTGACAGGGGCTGTCCGACGCTTCATTCGTTGTTTCTAATCCATGAACAAAGACATCCTTCGCTCAAATCAATATGGGATTCGAGAGGCGAAGGAGTTTTCCTCTAACAGAAGACAAATTTTTCATATATCACAAACGACAGCCAAAGAAAAAACACACCCCTAAGGGTGTGTCAGCTTGATGACAAACCTCTTAGTTCAGCAAAAAGCTCTTCTACCCGTCGCTTCCTCTCTGACGTCACAGATGTGATACTTTCCGCTCCGAAACGATGACCAAGGCGCGAGCAAAAGGAAAAGCCTGTGTTGCACCCACGGGCACAAGTCACGCCTTGTCACTTTCGCTTCAGGTCGTGCTATGCTCGCTTTTTGCCTTGGTCCCACGTTTCGTCGCTAGGTACGTCGTTCAAAGGTCGCTCCTTGTGAGATGTGCTCTCTTCTTCCGAAAATAGGCTTTGTCAGCAGCCTCACACACCCCTGAGGGTTGTGGATTAATCTGTTCTCTTGAAACGTTCCAGGACTTTTTTGTACTGAATGTACATCGCCACCCGCCAGGGCAGGATCATCCCGAAAGCCAGGATGAAAAACACGCCCGCTGTCTGTTGGATGGTAATCAAATGTTCGATATAATTGTGCGCCGCGATCCGGATGACCAGCAATGTCAGCAAGATGAGAATGAACGCCCGGGAACGCTTCAGGTATACCTGGCCGTTTTTTACATGAAATGTGGATGTCCGGATGAGCGGGTAAGAGAAAAAGACGGCTCCGGCCAAAAACGCGCATGCTGCCCAACTCCACGGGATGTGGGTGGACGGGGCGAGAAACATCAGAAATCCGGTGCTCATTCCTATGGGCGGCATGATGATTTTTTTAACCGATGTGGGTTTATTCGCCGCGCGGAGTCGGATGAAAATCACCGTCAGCGCCATCATGATTGTCCCCAGAGTTACCGTCACATGCATGTTTAACGCAAAAGGATGTCCCACGGCGAACAACCTCCCCTCCCCATGTATCAAGAAAATGGTAGCATAACCCCGGCCTCCTGACAAATCTTTAAACAGCCCTGCGGGTACAAACTAGATATCCAGTTTGAGTTCACCCGTCCTTCGCCATAACGAAACCAACTGGGTATGTTCCCGTCGAGGTGACGGTGGATCAGGCTTTCCATCTTTCAAGGTTTGTGACGACCGATCTTCGTTGATCAGTCTGTCCTTCTGGATTATCGGTCATCCATCGTTTTTGCTGGTTGCATTTTTCTTTCGAGATGGGTAATATAATGGATAACGATTTTGGACTGACAACGAGAATACGAGCAAAGGCAAGGATGAAGAAGAGTAGCACAGACAGGCCGTACAGAGAGTTGGCGGGTGGTGCGAGCCAATCGGACCGCTGTGTGAAATGGGCTTCGGAGCTGACACTCGTCGCATCGGCGGGTGAGACGGCATTTCGCCGTTATCGGATGAAAGTGCGTCTGACCATGTGATGGTTGACTTTTGGTTGGTCACGGCAAAGCAACGGGTCGGACGAAGCAGGGTGGCACCGCGAGCAACTCCTCGTCCCTACATGGACGGGGTTTTTTTATTTTTATGGACAGAGGAGTGAAAGTATGACCAAACGCGTCTTTTCGGGAATTCAACCAACGGGAGATCTTCATTTGGGCAACTACATCGGGGCGATGAAGCAATTTTTGCCACTACAGGAACAGGCCGACTGCTTTTTCTGCATCGTGGATCTTCATGCCTTGACCGTCCCGCGGGATCCGGAAGAATTACGGGAAAAAACGCTGGAGCTGGCAACGCTGTACTTGGCAACTGGATTGGATCCGGACAAAATTACCTTGTTTATTCAATCCCAGGTGCCGGGCCACGCCGAGGCGGCCTGGCTGCTGCAATGTGTCGCCAGGATGGGGGAATTGAACCGAATGACCCAATTCAAGGACAAAAGCCAGGGATCGGATTCGGTGACAGCCGGCTTGTTTACATATCCGGTTTTGCAAGCGGCGGATATCCTCCTCTATCAGACGGACGTTGTACCGGTAGGGGAAGACCAGAAACAGCATCTGGAGCTGACACGGGATCTGGCTGAGCGTTTCAACCGCCAGTACGGCGAGGTGTTCCGAATCCCGGAGCATCAAATCCCCAAAACCGGCGCCCGGATCATGGGTCTGGACAACCCGGAGAAAAAGATGAGCAAAAGCGCGCCCAGCGAAGCCAATTACATTACGCTGCTGGAAGATGAAAAGTCGATCCTGAAAAAATTCAAGCGGGCGGTGACTGACTCCGAGAACGAGATTCGCTTTGATCCGGAAAACAAACCGGGGGTTAGTAACTTGTTGGCGATTTACAGTGAAATGTCCGGTCAGTCGGTGGAATCCCTGGTGGAACAATATCAGGGTAAAGGCTACGGCCACTTGAAGCTCGACACGGCTGAAGCGGTTATCAACCGGTTAAAGCCGATTCAGGAGCGTTATCGTGAGTTGCGGGAGTCCGGCGAAGTCGAAGCCGTGCTGCGCCGGGGAGCCGAACGCGCCCGGGAAGTGAGTGAGGCTACATTGGCTGAAATGAAGAAGGCCATGGGCTTGGTTCAGTTTTAACCGTATACCCGTCAGAAAAACCCGCCATAGCGGCGGGTTTTCTTTTAAAATAAAAGCGACCCGTTTTGGGTCGTTTTTATGTGTTTATCCGTTCAGTTGGTTAAACTTTTGGTCCAAACGGGATTTTTGCCGTGCAGCGGCGTTTTTGTGGAGCAAGCCTTTGGTGACGGCTTTGTCCAGTTTCCGTTTGGCTTCACGCAGCAAGGTGCCGGCTTTTTCCGTGTCTTGTTGCTCCACTGCGGTCAAGAAGTTTTTGATCGAAGTCCGCATGGCTGATTTTTGAGCGGCACGATGCATGCGGCGTTTTTCGCTGGTTTTGGTGCGCTTAATGGCGGATTTAATGTTCGGCATTCGTTTCACCTCCCGCGAATCACTCAACGTCGCCTCTCAACATGCAACACGCTAAATTCTATCACGGGGGTCCATAAAAAGCAAGAGAAGGAATAAAGAAAAGCCGGTCTTGGAAAAATGGAATCAGCGAGAAAAAAAGAAGGTGGTGTGCCAACATGGCCGGCGAACAACATCGGAAGGGGCAGGAAAAGCGGTTGGACCTGAGTCCTTTTCCCATCCGGACAGACCTTGCCCGCGAAGCTCATGATATGGCGCTGGGACGCCGTCAAAAAGGTGAAGGGGTCCCAGGGGTTCATGCGGAAGAGCGGGAGGAAAACGGGATCCTTACCAGCTGGATCCGCATCGAGGATCAAGAGGGAGCGCGGGAGTTGGGTAAACTGCCGGGATTGTATCTCACTCTGGAGATTCCGGATCTGCGCAGCCAGGATTCAGAGTTGCAACGACGGGTGGCTCAGCACTTTTCGGATCAGTTTCAACAGTTTCTCAAACAGGCGGGAATTCCTGAAAACGCCAGCGTATTGATCGTCGGGCTGGGAAACTGGAACGTGACTGCCGATGCACTGGGACCTTTTGTGGTAAAACATACGATGGTGACGCGTCATTTGTTTCAATTGATGCCCGAACAAGTGGAGGAAGGGTACCGGCCGGTAAGCGCCATCTCCCCCGGCGTATTGGGGACGACGGGCATGGAGACGAGTGAGATCGTTCTTGGTGTAGTGGAACGAACCAAGCCGGATGTGGTGATCGCGGTGGATGCACTGGCGTCCCGGGCACTCAACCGTGTCAACACGACGATTCAAGTAGCGGATACAGGCATTAACCCCGGGTCGGGCGTGGGAAACAAACGAAAAGCACTGAATAAAGAGACGCTAGGAATACCAGTGATTGCCATCGGCATTCCGACGGTGGTGGATGCGGCCACGATCGCCCACGACACGATCGATTTTGTATTGGCCCACTTGCAGCGGGAGATGAGCCAGCAGAACGGCAAAATGTCCAATCCCCTCGATCCGCTCAACCGGGCCAACGTCAAGGAACTCCAATCGCAAGAAGTACCGACGGAAACAAGGAGCCAGGTGCTTGGAATGGTGGGGGGGCTTGACCCCAATGAAAAGCGTCAACTGATCGAAGAAGTATTAAACCCCTTGGGCCAAAATTTGATTGTCACTCCAAAAGAAGTGGACGCCTTTATCGGCGATATGGGCAAGCTGGTGGCGGACGGCTTAAGCTGCGCCCTGCACAATTCGGTTACCCTGGATAATGTCTCCTCCCATGTGAACTAAAAAGAAAAGGCAAGCAGAGTCCATCCTTTGGGAAAGAAGAGAGCTTTTCACCAGGTTCTCTCTCCGACGTAAACGGTCGCTATACATTTATCGCGTGACTGTGGAAGCGTAGCGAACGAAGACGACCCGATGCCCTGTGAAAACGATGATCGAGAGGTGCGAGTCAAAGGAAACGCTTTGTATGCACCAACGGGCACTCAAGTGCGTACGTCGTGCCTTGATCGCTTTGCTCCCAGGTCATGCCTGTGACTCACTTTTAGCTCCTATGTCGTTGGGTACGTCGTTCAAAAGTCGCGGCTTGGAGAAGGACACCCTGCTATCCAAATAGACCTGCTGAACCTTCGTCATCAAGCTGAGAAAGCCGGTCCGGCTTTTTTCTTTTTGGGCCGGTATAGCATACAGGGTATATTTCCTCTATTTTCTTCCGATAATGGTAGCGAAACGAAAGGTATACCCTTCTCCCAATCTATGAAATCTACCCGATCTATGAAAATCAAAAAGCTAGGTTCTACTCTCTTAAACCGGCTCATAAAGATGGGGTGAGACGAGCTTGAGAGGGGGAGAGGGATGGGTCGAAGCTACCGGGGATTTACCACTGTAAACATGTCGACCCCCAAAGTCCGGCAAACCTTTGTTTTATTGATCTTGGGTACAGCGGTGATATTCGTCGTCGCAGGTATTTTTGCCACCTTGCAAGCGGAAAGGAGCGCTCACTCCTCCGACCTGCGCAAAATTACTTCCCGCCTTTCCACGGAGACACTCCTGTATCTGATGGGCGGTGAGATTCCTTACCTGATGGCGGATGAAGAGATTGCCGCCAAACAGCTGAGTATGTCGGGAGTCCTGTTTGAACTGGCAACCAGCGTCGATCCCAAAGATCCTCGAAGCTTTTTGGGTGAGCTGCCGGGCTTTGCATTGTTTGATACGGAAATCGCAGTAGCCGGTCAGGGGGTGGATTACACGTCGGTTCCGATCGAATCTGCACCGCCGGAAGATGTGGCAAGGCGACTGGCGGAACAGAACAAGAAATCGCCGGCGAAGAAGAAAGAGCCGACGGAAGAGCGAAAGGCTCCCAATGGCAGAGAGCAGGTGTATATCTACCATACTCACTACACGGAATCGTATCTGCCGAGCTTGAACAAATCGGGCAACCCCAATACCGCTTATGACAATCAGAACAATGTCACCCAGGTCGGGAAGCATCTCGGCAAAGAACTGGACCGGTTAGGGATCGGGAACATCGTTCGAACCGAAGGATATGACGCCAACTGGAACCGGCTTTACCAAGCATCGCGGGCGGCGGCGGTACAAGCGATGAAGCAAAATCGGGAACTGCGTTATTTAATCGATATTCATCGAGACTCGCAGCCCCGGGAGAAGACAACCAAAGAAATTCGCGGTAAATCCTATGCCCGAATCTCTTTTGTTATCGGAACCGCCAATCCCCACTGGGAAGAAAACGAACAGTTCGCCCGAAAGCTACACAAGCGGCTAGATGAGCTCTATCCCGGACTCTCCAAGGGAGTGTTCCGAAAGAGCCGCGCCACCGGCAACGGTGAGTACAACCAATCCCTTTCCAATCGAAGCATTCTCGTCGAGATCGGTGGAGTCGGCAATACTTTTGAGGAAGCATTCCGGACATCGGAAGCCTTGGCCCGTGCGTTTGCAGATCTGCATTTTGAAGCGAAGCCCGTCGATGGAAAACCCGGCCCCTGACGTACACAAAAATCAGGAAGCCGAGGAGGTAAGCGATCGTGAGATTGATGTTTCAGGTCTTCACACTGATGATGGTGTTAATGTTCGGCCTGTTTTTGGGCATTGATACCGCCGAACAAAACATACAAAAAATCCAGGGAAGCCAAGGCGCACCTCGGGCGGTTCAAATCACCCCGGAAAACGGCCGTGTGGAAATCGCGGTATTGGGCCATGTCTATGAAGCGGAAAATCCCGTGAAGAAAGAGGAGGAGCGGGAGCCGAAGGTAAAGAAAGGGGAATCTTCCCAGGTGTCCTCCCGCTCCTTGGAAGAAAGCAGTTGGATGGCACAGGTGAGCAACCAAGTAGGACAAGGGTTGCGGCAGGGAACGCGCAAGGCATTGGATGAAGTGGTGGGGTGGTTGGATTAGGAGCGGGTAAAAGGGCTGCAATTTTGGACAGGTTTGTCGCCAATCTGAGCGTGTTCCCCTAGCACGCTTTTTTTGTTGAGCCTGTTTTGGAGAATAGGATCTTCGTACATTGAAGGCCCCCGCAGTGACTGCTATAATATGAAAGATGCAGTTTTGCGCGTGTTTGACCGCAGGAGGGAACGGAATGGACAAAAAGGAACGGCAACGAAGGATCCGCAACTTTTCGATCATTGCCCATATCGACCATGGAAAATCGACCTTGGCGGATCGTATTTTGGAATATACGGGCGCGCTTTCCGAAAGAGAAAAGCAGGATCAGTTCCTCGACACCATGGATTTGGAGCGGGAGCGGGGGATTACGATCAAATTGCAGTCGGTACGGCTTCCCTATAAAGCAAAGGACGGGAAGGAATATATTTTGAACTTGATCGATACCCCGGGACACGTGGACTTTACTTATGAGGTATCTCGCAGTTTGGCCGCATGCGAAGGGGCGCTGTTGGTCGTGGATGCCGCCCAGGGCGTAGAAGCCCAAACCATGGCCAACGTGTATCTGGCTTTGGAAAATGAGCTGGAGATTCTGCCGGTAATCAATAAAATCGATCTTCCCAGCGCAGAACCGGACCGGGTTCGTCAGGAAATCGAAGATGTGATCGGATTGGATGCCAGTGAAGCGGTACTGGCTTCGGCGAAAGCGGGGATCGGAACGGAAGAGATTCTGGAGCAGATCGTAAAAAAGGTGCCGGCACCTGAAGGAGATCCCGATGCACCGCTGAAGGCGCTCATCTATGACTCCATCTATGATTCGTACAAAGGGGTTATCACCTACATCCGGGTGGTGGACGGCACCATCAAAAAAGGGATGAAAGTACGGATGATGGCCACCGGCAAAGAGTTTGAGGTAACGGAAGTGGGCGTGTTCGCTCCCCGTCCTGTCGCGCGTGATGAGCTTTCTGTCGGAGAAGTCGGTTTTATGGTGGCTTCCATTAAAAACGTAAAAGACACCCGGGTGGGGGACACCATCACCGATGCGAACAATCCCGCACCGGAACCACTGCCGGGTTACCGCAAAATCAACCCCATGGTCTTCTGCGGCATGTATCCGGTGGATTCCTCGGACTACGATGATTTGCGGGAAGCCTTGGAGAAACTGGAGTTGAACGATGCTTCTCTCCGTTACGAACCGGAGACCTCCAGTGCCCTCGGATTCGGCTTTCGCTGCGGCTTCCTCGGATTGCTTCACATGGAAATCATCCAGGAGCGGATCGAGCGGGAGTTTAATATTCCGCTGATTACCACCGCTCCCAGCGTAGTATACCGGGTATTTAAGACAGACGGAACCCAGCTGGATATTGAAAACCCGACCCATATGCCGCCGCAGCAGGAAATTGATCATGTGGAAGAGCCTTACGTGAAAGCTTCGATCATGGTGCCCAACGATTATGTCGGGGCGGTGATGGAGCTTTGCCAGACCAAACGGGGCGAATACTTGGACATGCAATACCTGGATGCCAATCGGGTTAATATTATTTACGAACTGCCGCTGGCGGAGATCGTTTATGATTTCTTTGACCAGTTGAAATCCGGCACCAAGGGGTACGCCTCCTTCGACTATGAATTAATCGGCTACAAAGCTTCCAAACTGGTGAAGATGGATATTTTGCTAAACGGCGAACCGGTCGATGCGCTCTCCTTTATCGTTCACCGGGGCAAAGCCTACCATCGGGGGCGCCAATTGGTGGAGAAGCTGCGTGAGCTGATTCCCCGGCAGATGTTTGAAGTACCGGTACAGGCTGCGATCGGCAATAAAGTGATCGCACGGGAAACCATCCGCGCCCAACGCAAAAATGTGTTAGCCAAGTGTTACGGTGGGGACGTCTCCCGGAAACGGAAACTGTTGGAAAAACAGAAGGAAGGGAAAAAGCGCATGAAAGCCGTGGGGAATGTGGAAGTGCCCCAAGAGGCATTCATGGCGGTTCTTCAGATGGACGACAACAAAAAATAAGACTGCATCACAGTCCGGAGGCTGCTGACAATGTTCGAAATGAGCAGAAGAACTTTTTAGCCCGAGCAGCTCTTTTTGACGACGAACTTAGCGACAAGAGAGGAGACAAAAAATCGGCACATAGCACGACCTGGGAGGTTGCGAAAGGCGTGACTTGTACTTTTTGAGTACATTCCGTATTGTGCCGCGTCTCGTTGAATCTCTTGGAGCGGACCGTATGGACTTCTGCTCGGAGGAATGGGAGCAACGGGCAAAAAAGTCAAGCTATCCTACAGGTTTGTCATCAGTCTGAAGACTCCATCACAATGAATTGCTGGCGTACTAACCGCGAGTGGCGACACTTGCGGTTTTTTGCAAGGAGATGATCCGATGAAACCGAAAGCGGTCTATATTCATATCCCCTTCTGCTCTCACAAGTGTCATTACTGTGATTTTACAGCGTATGTGGTCGGGGGGCAGCCGGTGGATGAATACCTGGAAGCATTGGAACGGGAAATGGCTTATACCGTGGCGGAAGTACAGCCGGAGAAGATCCACTCCATCTTTATCGGAGGCGGTACACCTACGGTACTGGAACCGAAGCAGCTGGAACGGTTGTTGGCTGCTGTCCGCCGCCATTTCCCCCATTGGGCCGATGACATCGAATTTACCGTGGAAGCGAACCCGGGGACCACAGAGCCGGATAAGCTGAGGGTGATGCGGGAAGGTGGAGTGAATCGACTCAGTTTCGGAGCACAAACGTTCCGCAAGGATCTGCTGGAAAAAATCGGACGGATCCACTCGGTGGAAGACATTCGACGCAGTGTGCACCAGGCACGGGAGGCGGGGGTGGAGAACATTTCCCTCGACCTGATGTTCGGCCTGCCGGAGCAACAGGTGGTAGATGTGGAAGCGGCAATCAGAGAAGCCCTGCTTCTTCAGCCGGACCATTTTTCTGTTTACAGCCTGAAAGTGGAGGAAGGCACTCTCTTTCATGCCCGCATGCTGCAAGGAAAATTGCCGCTGCCCTCGGAAGACGACGAGTTGGCCATGTATCAGCTGACTCGTCAGCAGCTGGCGGAAGCCGGTTATCCGCAGTACGAGATCAGTAACTTCGCCAAGCCGGGTTTTAAAAGTCGCCATAACTCCACCTATTGGCGCAACGAACCATATTATGGCCTCGGAGCCGGCGCTCACGGCTACATGCAGGGGGTGCGTCACCAAAATGTTCGCGGGGTCAAGGAATATATCCGCTTAACTTCTGAACAGGGGCGGCCTGTGGATGAGACGCACACGGTCCCTCTCGAGGAAGAAATGGAGAATCAGATGATTCTCGGGTTGCGCTTGATGGAAGGGGTGGATGTATCCCGGTTTGCCCAGCGATTCGAGAGAGAAGTAGGCGACGTGTTCGGCGGCGTGTTGGAACGCTTGGAAACCAAAGGGCTGATACAGTGGGAAAAAGGGCGCATCCGCTTGACGGAGCAAGGGATCCTGTTTGGGAACGAAGTGTTTGCTTCGTTCATTGGAGAGGCGGTTCTGTGAGATAATCGTTGACAACATATAGGGCGTCTGATACCTTTAAAATAAGTATTTAGCACTCGATCATCCGGAGTGCTAACAAGGAGGTGAGGCAGATGTTGAGTGAACGTCAGGAAAGTATCCTCCGAGCCGTGGTGGAAGAGTATATCTCTCATGCCGAACCCGTAGGATCCCGTACGGTTTCCAAAAGGGATGATGTCACGGTCAGCGCGGCTACTGTCCGTAATGAGATGTCGGACTTGGAGGAGCTTGGCTTCTTGGAACAGCCTCACACATCTGCCGGCCGTATACCCAGTCATTTAGGCTACCGTTACTATGTGGACCACTTGATGTCTCCCAAACAGCTGGAACGGTCCGATTTATTGGCGGTACGCCGGTTGTTTACTTCGCATATGGACGCATTGGAACAAACGATTCAACAAACGGCTTTCATTCTGTCCAAGTTGACCAATTATACTTCCATCATTTTAGGGCCGGAAGTCTTTGAAAATAGGCTGAAGCATCTTCAAGTGATTCCGTTGACCGAACGGATGGCTGTTGCCATTCTGGTAACGGATACCGGCCATGTGGATCAACGGCGAATCACTGTTCCGGAAGGGGTTTCCCTTTCCTCCATTGAACAGATGGTCAACCTCTTGAACAGCAAGCTGGCAGGACTCCCGCTGCATGAGTTGAAGCAACGGCTATACCGGGAACTGACGGATGAACTGAGCCGTCATGTAGAAAATTATGAATACCTCATGGCCATGATCGACCAGATGCTGGACCTTGATCAAGAGGGGCGAATCTTTACCAGCGGCGCCACCAATGTGCTGTCTCAACCGGAGTTTCGGGATGTGGAGAAAGCCAAGGTATTGATGGAGCTGTTGGAACAAAGCGACACCGTGGCCCGCCTGTTTTCGTCGGATAAAGAAGGGATTCAAGTCCGGATCGGTCAAGAAAACCGTTTGGAAGCCGTTAATAATTGTAGCATCATTTCAGCCACTTATACCATTGACGGCCGCTCTTTGGGCACCATCGGGATCTTGGGTCCGACGAGGATGGATTATCAAAAAGTGATCAGCCTGCTGGAAGTGCTCACGGTTGACTTATCCGATCACTTGCGTCGCTTGTACCGTTAAACCGGACTTATCACCCTCATACCAGGCGAGTGATGGATCAGTAAGCCGAAGAGCGGCGAGGGGAGCAGCTCCCCGTCGAATGGATCCTTTGGCTGAGTCGCGTATGTTCCAAGGGGGATGCATTCCCCCTGCTTCCCATGTTCTGAGAGAAAGGTGAGGAAATCCTGGCATGGAAGGTCAACAACGGCACTTTGCCTCATCCGGCACGGGGAAGGAAGCCCAGGTTGCTTTTCGTCAAAACGCGGATGCCGTACGCCAAGTGGCAGCGGCGGTCGAAGGCACTCTGGGGCCCAAGGGCCTGGATGTGATGCTGGTCGGGGATGATCAGGAGGTCATCGTGACCAACGATGGAGTTACTATCCTGGATAAAATGGAACATCAACACCCTGCCGCGCGGATGATCGTCAACATCGCCCGCGCCCAGCAAAACGAAGTCGGGGATGGGACGACGACTGCTACGGTACTGGCAGCGGCATTGGTGGAAGAAGGAGCCAAGCAAGTCGCCCGGGGCGTACCGGTTGCCAAGGTGATTACCGGTATACGTCGCGGTGTTCGTTTTGCCCTGAAACGGATGCAGGAAAAAGCACATCCCATCTGGGAGCTGGATGACGAATGGCTGCTTCGCATCGCCTACACTGCCGGAAGGGAGCAAGAAGATATCGCCGAGCTGGTATTGGAAGCAGCGGCGTTGGTCGGGCGGGAAAAACTGATCGCAAAAGGCTTTAAGCTCGCGGATGCTGTCATCGCCCACCCGCGTGCAGAAAATGCGGTATTTTCCGGGTTGTCGCTGCCGGGAGTCCGACTTCACCCGCAGATGCCAGTGAACCGGGAAGGGGTTCGTGTCCTGGTATTGGGAGACGATCTGGTCCCGGACATGGTGAATGATAGCTATGCCGGCACGGATGCCGGCATGAAAAAGCAAGAGCAGCTGGATGAAAACTTCCGCGAGATGCTGCAGAAGATTATAGAGGCGGAAATCGGCCTCGTCGCGGTGGAAGGGGAGGTTCACCCCCTGGCAGAGGGGTTGCTCACGGAAGCGGAAGTAATGGCTGTGGCCGGGGTGTCCCGGGAAGACCTTTTGCGCATCGCACAGCATACGGGCGCGCGAATTTTGAAGCGTTCGGCGCTGCAACGGTCTTCGGATGAATTGGAATCTCTCCTCGGCTTTTGTGAAGAAGCCTTGGATGTTGAGAACATGGGGCATATTCGCATTGGGGGCGGGGCAGGAAAGCCTTCTGCCACCATTCTCGTGGGAGCAGCCACAGAAGAAGTGGTTAGCGAGCGCGAACGGATCTGCAAGGATGCGGCTTCTTCGGTTCAAGCAGCTTTGCGCGGAGGTTTCCTGGCCGGAGGAGGGGCCACCGAGCTGGCCCTGGCACGGGATGTGGAAAAGTTCCGTGATTCCGTTCAGGGGATGGAGCGCTTTGGTGTTTCTGCCGTGGCAGAAGCATTACAGCGCCCGATGGCGCAAGTGGTGGCCAATGCCGGTTTTAATCCCCTGGAGAAAGTGGAAGAAGTGAAAGCTCTCCAATGGAAGCGACAATCCCACACTCTGGGTGTGGATTGTGATCGCGGGGCTGTCACGGATATGGTAGAGATGGGGGTTGTCGATCCGCTTCCCGTCAAATACCATGCCCTAAAGGCGGCAGGGGAAGTCAGTACGGCGATTTTACGTATCCATACAGTGGTTAAAATGAAAGATTCCCTTCGTATCCATCAAAAATAAGAGGTGAAAGAGTTTGACGGCAGAGGAACAAAACCAAAGCCAGGAACAGTCAACGGAAGAGATGGAGGCCACCCAAGCCGAAGTCGGGGAAGAACAAGAAGAACAGTCCCAAACGGAAGCGGAAAAGTGGAAACAGGAAGCTAAAGAGAACCATCAAGCATTTCTCCGTGCCCGTGCGGATTTGGAAAACTATCGCCGCCGAGTGCGCAAGGAGTTGGAAGAAACCGCCAAATATGCACCGGTTCCGCTGGTGGAGTCCTTGCTGCCCGTGCTGGACAACATGGAACGAGCCCTCTCCGCAGGGGATGATTCCAGCTCAAACGCCTTGTATGAGGGTGTGGAGATGGTATATCGACAGTTGGTAAAATCCTTGGAAGAACACGGTCTCCAAACGATTCAAGCGGAAGGGGCGCCTTTTAATCCCCACGAGCATAATGCAGTGATGCAGGTGGAAGCGGAAGATGTAGAACCGGGAACCGTAGTCGAAGTGCTGCAGCAAGGCTATAAATTCCGGGATCGCGTCATTCGTCCTGCCATGGTCAAAGTCAGTTCGTAACTTTAAATATAACAGAAACGATTTGAATAGGGGGTATGCGAACCATGGGTAAAGTAATCGGGATTGACTTGGGAACAACCAACTCATGTGTTGCTTTTATGGAAGGAAGTGAAGCCACCGTCATTCCCAACGCGGAGGGCGGCCGGACCACTCCGTCTGTGGTGGGCTTCTCCAAGAACGGGGAGCGTCTGGTGGGTGAAGCAGCCAAAAGGCAAGCCATCACCAACCCGGACAAAACGATTATCTCCATCAAACGTCACATGGGGACGGACTATAAAGTCAAGATCGACGACAAAGAATACACACCGCAGGAAATTTCCGCGATGATCCTGCAAAAGCTGAAAGCCGACGCGGAAGCTTATCTGGGCGAACCGGTAACCCAAGCAGTGATCACGGTGCCGGCTTACTTCAATGACAGCCAGCGCCAAGCTACCAAAGATGCTGGGAAAATCGCAGGCCTCGAAGTTTTGCGGATCATTAACGAACCGACGGCTGCGGCGTTGGCGTATGGTCTCGATAAAGAAGACGACCAAACTATTCTGGTGTTTGACCTGGGTGGCGGAACCTTCGACGTCTCCATTCTCGAAATGGGGGACGGTCTGTTTGAGGTAAAAGCCACCAGCGGGGACAATCAGCTGGGTGGTGACGACTTCGACCAAGTCATCATCGACTACTTGGTGGATGAATTCAAAAAAGAGCACGGGATCGATCTTTCCAACGACCGGATGGCGCTGCAACGGCTGAAAGATGCTGCTGAAAAGGCGAAAAAGGACCTGTCCGGGGTGCTGACCACCACCATCTCCCTGCCGTTCTTGACGGCGGATGCCAGCGGTCCGAAACACTTGGAAGTAACCTTGACCCGGGCCAAGTTCGAAGAGTTGTCCGCAGACTTGGTGGAGCGGACCATGAAACCGACCCGTCAAGCGCTGAAAGATGCCGGGTTGCAACCGTCCGACATCGACCGTGTTATCCTCGTGGGCGGTTCTACCCGGATTCCGGCTGTGCAGGAAGCCATCAAAAAAGAGATCGGCAAAGAGCCGAGCAAAGGCGTCAACCCGGACGAGGTAGTGGCCATGGGTGCTGCTATCCAGGGCGGCGTGCTTTCCGGCGACGTGAAAGATGTGGTGCTGCTTGACGTCACCCCGTTGTCTCTGGGGATCGAAACCCTGGGCGGCGTTTTCACCAAATTGATCGAACGGAACACCACCATTCCGACGGAGAAATCCCAGATTTTCTCCACTGCAGCCGATAACCAAACCGTGGTGGACATCCACGTGCTGCAAGGGGAGCGGGAAATGGCCGCAGACAACAAAACCCTGGGCCGTTTCCAACTGCAGGATATCCCACCGGCTCCCCGCGGTGTGCCGCAAATCGAAGTGACTTTCAAAATCGACGCCAACGGGATCGTCAACGTATCAGCCAAGGATAAAGCCACCGGTAAATCCAAGGACATCACCATCCAGTCCTCCAGCGGCCTGAGCGATGAAGAGATCGAACGCATGGTGAAAGAAGCGGAAGAGCACGCAGAAGAAGACAAGAAGCGCAAAGAGCAGGTAGAAATCCGCAACAAAGCGGACCAATTGCTCTTCACAGCGGACAAAACCGTCAAAGAGCTGGGCGACAAAGTGGAAGCGGAAGACAAACAAAAGGTGGAAGAGGCCAAAGAGAAAGTGAAACAGGCCTTGGAAAAAGACGATACGGAAGCCATCAAAAAAGCTACCGAAGATCTGGAACAAGCCGTTCAACAACTTTCCGTCAAACTGTACCAGCAGCAGGCAGCACAAGCCCAGGCCGAGGCTGATCCCCATGCTGCCGGCGGACAATCTGCGGATAAAGACAATGTCGTCGACGCTGAATACGAAGTGGTGGACGACGAGGACAAAAAAGAGAAGTAATCCGAGCTCTCGGAGTCCGGAACAAAGCAGGCGAATCCCGCCTGCTTCTCCCGAACGGGAGCGGGGGTTACAGTGCCGAGTCAAAGTCAGGAAGTCTTCTTGGCTTTGGCTTTTCCCTTTTCTTTTACAGGGGCTTGCATGGTCGGATTGATGACCTCCTGCCATCCCCGTTCATATTTTGATGTGAGGGAGGTGATCCGGTGAGTAATCGCGATTTTTACGAGGTTTTGGGTGTCAGCCGGGATGCGTCAGCAGAGGAGATTCGCAAGGCGTATCGGAAGCTGGCGCGCAAATATCACCCGGACGTGAACAAATCACCGGATGCGGAACAGAAGTTCAAAGAAGTGTCCGAAGCATACGAGGTGTTGAAGGATCCGCAAAAGCGGGCCAACTATGATCGATTCGGCCACGCGGATCCCGGAGCTGCCGGCGGAGCCGGTTTTGAGGGCTTCGGCGGCGGAGCCGACTTCGGTTTTGGCGATATTTTTGATATGTTTTTCGGGGGAGGAAGACGAAGAAACCCCAATGCTCCCCAACAGGGTGCCGATTTGGAATACCGTCTGTCTGTTGAATTCAAGGATGCCGTATTCGGGAAAGAAATGGACATCGCTATCCCCCGGACAGAAACCTGCGGCAAATGTCAGGGCAGCGGTGCCAAACCGGGAACCCAGCCGGAAACCTGCGCCGCCTGTCAAGGAACCGGTCAAGCAGAAACCGTACAAAACACGCCATTTGGTCGCATCGTCAACAAACGTATTTGTCAACAGTGTGGCGGCAGCGGCAAGATCATTCGGGAGAAATGCAGTGACTGCGGCGGCAGCGGCAGTGTAAAACGCCGCCGGAAAATCCACATCAATATCCCGGCGGGCATTGATGAAGGAAAACAGCTGCGGGTGACCGGTGAAGGAGAACCGGGCATTAATGGCGGACCTCCAGGGGATCTGTACATTACTATTCATGTCAAACCCCACGAATTCTTCAAGCGTGAAGGGGACGACCTCACATGTGAGCTGCCGATCACCTTTGTGCAGGCCGCCTTGGGGGACGAAGTGGTGGTGCCTACGCTGGATGGCCGGGCAAAGATCAAAATTCCGGCGGGTACCCAAACCGGATCAGAATTCCGTTTGCGCGGCAAAGGCGTGCCGCGGCTGCACGGGTACGGTCAGGGAGACCAGCGGATCAAGGTCAAAGTGGTGACGCCTACGCACCTGAGCGAGGAGCAAAAAGATTTGCTTCGTCAGTTCGGCAAATTGAGCGGGGATTATATCTCCGAGCAAAACAACAGCTTCTTTGATAAAATGAAACGAGCGTTCACCGGCGATTGACTAACGGGCGTGTTCGCCCGTTTTTTTATGTGAACGATCCGGCATTGCGAAAGGAGGATCGCCGTGGATTGGATCGAAGTTCGCATCCATACCAGCCGGGAGGCGGAAGAGGCAACGGCCAACTTCCTGTTGGAAATGGGTGCAGAAGGGACATCGACAGCAGATCCGGAGGTATTGACCCGGACATGGAAGCAGCGTTACGGGGAAATCGTAGACCTGGATCCCGCCGATTATCCCGAGGAGGGGATCTGGGTGACCGGGTATTTTTCAGAGGCGAAATTTTCGGAAGAACTGATCCATCGCTTGCAAGAAAAAGTGGAGGGCTTAGCCGATTTCGGCTTGGATCCCGGCCCGGCGTCGATCCTGCATCGAACCGTGTCGGAAGAAAGCTGGGCCAGTGCCTGGAAAGCTTACTACAAACCGACGAAAGTCACATCCCGTTTGACGGTAAAGCCTGTGTGGGAAGACTATGAAGCGAAGAGCAAAGATGAACAGATCATACAGTTGGATCCCGGCATGGCCTTCGGCACGGGGACACATCCTACTACCGTATTGAGTCTCCGACTGCTGGAAAAATATTTGAACACGGGTGACCGGGTGATCGATGTCGGCTGCGGAAGCGGGATTTTAAGTGCGGCGGCCGCCAAGTTGGGGGCCGGACGTGTGTTGGCGTTGGATTTGGATCCGGTTGCGGTGGAGAATGCGAAAAAGAACATCGGTTACAACCAAGTGGAAGACCGGGTTCAAGTGCGTCAAGGGGACCTTTTGAAGGGTGTGACAGGAACCGCCAATGTGGTGGTAGCCAATATTTTGGCGGAGATTATCCTCCTGTTTACTGCAGACGTCCCCCGCGTGCTGGAAACCGGCGGAACCTTCCTCGCTTCGGGCATCATTTCCCAAAAAGAAGCAGAAGTGGTGGATGGAATGAACCGTGCGGGATTGGAAGTGGTGGAAAGGATTCACGATGGTGACTGGGTAGCGCTGGCCGCCCGAAAATGGTAAGATAGCAGGGGAGAACTATGCAAAGGTATTTTGTCAACCAAAAGCAAATCGAAACCTCACACATCGTGATTACTGGCGATGATGTTCATCATATCAAAAATGTGATGCGATTGGTTCCCGGCGATCACATCATCTGTTGTGACGGAACGGGACAGGAGTATCTCGTCCGCATCGAGGCCCTCGACCCGGAGAAAGTCCGTGGCCAGATCGAAGAAACGCGCCGCTCCAAAGGCGAACCCGCTGTATCGGTAACGGTTTCTCCTGCCTTGTTAAAAGGAGACAAGCTGGACTGGGTGTTGCAAAAAGGCACGGAGTTGGGGGCTGTTTCTTTTCTGCCTTTTACCTCCCAGCGCACCATAGTCAAGCTGGACGGCAAGAAGGCTGTCAAACGGCGGGAGCGCTGGCAAAAGATTGTGAAGGAAGCAGCGGAACAATCCCGGCGGGGGCGGATTCCCGAGGTACATCCGTTGTCCTCCTGGGAAGGGCTTCTGTCTCAATTTACCCATTATGACCGGGTGTTGTTTGCGTACGAAAAAGGCGGACAGCCTCTTACACAAGTATTGGAACCCCGTCGACGGGATATCCGGTACCTGATCGTACTCGGTCCCGAAGGCGGGTTTTCCGAGACAGAAGCGGAGGCGGCTCAAGCGCAGGGAGCCCGGATCGTCGGGTTGGGCAGCCGTATCTTGCGAGCAGAAACCGCCTCATTGGCATGTTTGACTTCGATATTATTTGCTCATGGAGAGATAGGAGGTGAGCCACTGTGAGTACGGTGGCATTCCATACACTGGGATGTAAAGTGAACGCCTATGAAACGGAAGCCATCTGGCAGCTGTTTCAACGGGAAGGTTATGAACGTGTCGACTTTGACAAAAAAGCGGATGTATATGTGATCAATACTTGTACAGTAACCAATACGGGAGACCGGAAAAGCCGCCAGATGATTCGGCGCGCCATCCGGAAAAACCCCGATGCGGTCGTAGCGGTTACCGGTTGTTATGCTCAAACCTCTCCGGGTGAAATCATGCAAATTCCGGGGGTGGATGTGGTGGTGGGCACCCAGGGGCGGGACAAACTTCTCGAATATATCGAGGAGCACCGTCAAACCCGGCAGCCGGTGAACGCCGTCAAAAACATCATGAAAACCCGGGAATTTGAAGAACTGGATGTACCGACATTCACCGACCGGACCCGGGCATCCCTCAAAATCCAGGAAGGCTGCAACAACTTCTGCACTTTCTGTATCATCCCTTGGGCCCGGGGGCTCTTGCGCAGCCGCAAACCGGAGAGCGTGCTGAAGCAGGCTCGCCAACTGGTGGCCGCCGGCTACCGGGAGATCGTGTTGACCGGGATTCACACCGGCGGTTACGGGGAAGACATGGAAGATTACAAACTGGCGGATCTGCTGTGGGATCTGGACAAGGTGGAGGGACTGAAACGGATTCGGATCAGCTCCATCGAAGCCAGCCAGATCAACGATCGGGTCATTGAGGTGTTGAATCAATCCGACAAGATGTGCCGCCACCTGCACATTCCGCTGCAAGCAGGGGATGACGAAGTTCTCAAACGGATGCGCCGCAAATATACGGTGGATGAGTTCCGCCGGAAAATCGAACACATCAAACAGGCGATGCCCAATGTGGCCATTACCAGCGATGTGATCGTCGGTTTTCCGGGAGAAACGGATGAGCAATTTGAAAATGGCTACCGCCTGATTGAAGAACTGGCCTTCTCTGAACTGCACGTATTCCCGTATTCTCAGCGAACTGGCACCCCTGCTGCACGCATGGACGGTCAAGTGCCGAACGAAGTGAAACAAGAGCGGGTACAGCGGCTGATCGAGCTTTCGAATAAACTGTCCGTCCAATACGCTTCTCAGTTTGTCGGGGATGTGTTGGAAGTGATCCCGGAACGACCCTATAAAGAGGCGCCTGACAGCGGACTGTACATGGGATACTCCGACAACTACCTGCAAGTGGTCTTCCCGGGCAATGAGGACTTGATCGGGAAAGTATGCCGTGTTCGCCTCGATGAAGCGGGTGCGGAATATTGCAAAGGCACCTTTGTCCGCGTGATGGACGAACCGGCCCGCTCTTCCGCGGTATAAAATGGAGTAACAGAAGTGGCTGGAAATTGTCCTTCTGCCTATGACGCTACTTTTGAACAACGTACCAGCGACGGATTTTTTCAAAAGGAGCGGCGGGCAGAAGGGTTTTCTTTTTTGTGGTTGCCGTTGAAAATTTTTTGACAGAACCCTGTCCAAGTGGCATGATTTTTCCTATACTTTTGTTTGCGGCAGTTGCTGGTATCGTTCCCCGTACAGCAAGGTCGGATGAACGGATAAAGGAGGGGAATCAGTTGAGCGATCATCGTCAGGATTGGGAAGCGGCACTGGATTCCATTGAATGGGACGAAGTGCTGGAAGAAGTGGGAGAACAGCTGAAAACCAATCTGGCTGCTGAGCTTCGCTTTCGTACATATGAAGAGCTGGAACGGGCTTCACAGTTCTTGGGTGCCGGTTACTATCTCACGCACTTATCTGATGGAACCTGGGCGTTCTGGAATGAGAAAAATTATGTGGAAGAAGATGTACAGCGGTTTCAAGATCCCAAGGCATTTATTCAATATGTCATCGAGCAGTTTCAATTTAATCGTGAACAGGTGGAGTCATTGATCGAAAGTATGCGGGAAGCCCGTCAAATGAAACGCTGTATACAATGTGGATTTGATTTTGATCCCCAGGATCCGGTCCGCGAGGAATTGGGAATTGACGGGATATATGCTGAAGAAGGAGCTTCAGAGGAGTTTTGTTCGCCTCAGTGTGCCATTGAAAACGTGGTACAGGAGATGAAAGAGTCCTGAGATAAAGGGGCGATCAGAAATCATGCATTGGAGGATCGATGGAAAAGATCTCTTCTGGTGAGGATCTACGTGGGCGGGCTGATGGGAGCGGGGTATGACAGCATACCTCTTTTCATTTGGATGGGGCACCTGTGATGGAGACCGGGAAGCACCACTGGAGCCATATCAGGATCATGTACATCGGACTTGTTTGAAAGGCTCGGATGACGATTTCGAGCGTACGTATCCGGTTTATACGGGGAAAGTGGGTTCTGCCGCATACCGTTGGTTTGATCAAGTGTTCGATTGGCAAATGGTATACTAAGGTTGATTTTTTCATATGGGGGAGGGTTTCTCCTTTATGTCTCAAGGAGCCTCCTTATTCAGCATGTTTCTTTGGTGATCCTGTCCTCTACAAATTCCAGCTAAAGTCGTAAAATGGTTCTCGGTTTGCAATAGGAAAGGATGTGACCATCATGAAAGAAATATCTGCAGGTGGGGTGGTGTACCGCCGCAACGGGGATGCATTGGAGTTGCTCATGATCGAAGATCGTTATTCCAAATGGACACTGGCAAAAGGGAAAAAGGAACCGGGTGAGACGGATGAAGAGACGGCCTTGCGTGAGATTGAGGAAGAGACAGGGGTCCGGGGCCGCATTATTGCCAAGCTTGAAACGGTCCATTACCGCTATTTTCATCCCAAGCACGGAGATGTGGACAAAGAAGTGCATTATTACCTAGTGGAAGCTCGTTCCGATGATGTCACGCCGCAGCTTTCGGAAATTACGAAAGCGGTATGGCTTCCAGTAAATAAGGCCTGGCAATTGCAAAAGGAAGAAGGGTATGATAATAACCGGAGTGTGATATGGAAAGCACTGAACCGATTGGGTGTGCAGCCCAGCTGAATCCGTTGATTATGGTTGAGAGGAGTTTGGTTATGAAGGCATCTGAAATCGCATCCATCATTGATCATACGTTGTTGAAACCGGAGGCAACCTCGGATCAAATCGATCAGTTGTGCCAAGAAGCTGCTGAACACGGCTTTGCATCGGTTTGCGTCAATCCGTATTGGGTAGCCCGTGCTGCCGAGCGCCTGAAGGGGACCGGGGTCAAAGTCTGCACAGTCGTGGGCTTTCCCCTGGGAGCCACCACCAAAGAAGCCAAAGCATTTGAAACAAAACAGGCGATTCAAAACGGCGCCTCTGAAGTCGATATGGTGATGAACATCGGGGCGTTGAAATCGGGAGATATCGAAGCGGTACGTGAAGATATCCAAGCGGTTGTAGAAGCGGCTGATGGCGTATTGGTAAAGGTAATCCTTGAGACGGGGCTTCTTAACGATGAGGAGATCCGCGTTGCCAGCGAAAAGGCGAAAGCGGCGGGAGCTCATTTTGTAAAAACCTCCACCGGATTTGGGCACGGCGGCGCTACCGTTGAGGCAGTCCGCCTTATGCGGGAGGCTGTGGGTCCAGAGATGGGCGTCAAAGCTTCCGGCGGTATCCGGGATCTTGAAACTGCTCAACGCATGGTGGAAGCCGGAGCCACTCGAATCGGCGCGAGCTCCAGTGTGGCCATTGTTACCGGCGGCCAGGGCAACAGCGGGTATTGACGAGGAACGGACATGTTGATGTCCGTTTTTTTTTTCATTGAGTCACCGGCGGTTTCTCCTCTGACGGAAAGACCAAGCAATCACCGGATCCGGCAGCAACCAGGTGATCACTCGGGCGAATGGAGCTGAGAAGGGAAGGACCAGCACGGAACAAATGACATTGTACAATGTTTGGATATGAGCCACTTGAGCGGCGGGGTTGTCGGACAGCAGCAATGCTATCTGTGTTAAATAGGGAACCAGCGGTCCAAAAACCAGAACACCTGCGATATTGAGGGTCAAATGAGCCAGGGCCACTTGTTTGGCAGCCCGGTTGGAACCGATGGATGCCAGCAGACCCGTGACACAGGTGCCCACATTGCTTCCTAAAACCACGGCGATCGCAAAGGGAAGCGGAATGATTCCGGAAGCATAAAATCCCATAGCGATGGCGATGACGGCCCCGCTGCTCTGAACAAGTCCGGTAACCGCGGTTCCCGCTAATATTCCCCAGAGAACAGGGTGTGTAGAGGATTCCAATATCCAATGGATCCACCCCCGCCTCTTTAAGGGGAAGGCAATCCATTGCATCGCATCCATCCCGAGGAAGATACAGCCAAAACCGCCGATGACCAATCCAATGCACTTGCTTTTCTTCCGGGGCAACAGATAAAAGAGGGCTCCCAGCAAAATCAGCGGGACGGCGAAGTCTTCAATTTTTAGAGCCAAGATTTCCGTGGTAAGTGTGGTCCCAATATTGGTTCCCAGAATAATGCCGATCGTTTGGGAAAAGTTCAGGATCCCCGCATTGACAAAACCGATAGTGATCACTGTTACAGCGCTGCTGCTCTGTAAAAAAGCCGTTGAAACCATCCCGGTCAAAAACCCTCGTGCCGGTGTCCGGGTAAAACGGAGCAGCGCTTGTTGCAGACGATCACCAGCCAATACTTCCAAGCCGTATCGCAAAAGCTGCATACCGAATAAAAATATCGCCAATCCCGTAGCGAACGGGATGATCATTTCCTTCATGCATCATGCCTCCTCCGCTAGTCCATATATATGGCTGGCAGCGGACAGGCATGACGATATTCCCCTCGTGAGACAAAATAAGACCCCTCCGCTGTGAAGGGGCCGGCTGTCTGGATTACTCTTTTTCCCGATTACGACGTGGGATAAAGGGCGGTGGTTCCATGTCAAAATCCGGATCGAATGGGCTCCATGGACGTTGGACACTTTTTTCTGTTGCCTGTTCCGACCCCGCATCGGGGGCGAGGCGCGGTTCGCCAAAAACGGCCCATGGCGGGCCCGGCTCAGGTTGCTGTTGACGCAAGGACTTCTCTTCTTTCTCTTCCCGAACGGGCAGCCCTTCCATCCATTCTTCTCCGTGGAAATCTTTCCGCATCACCTGTTCGGTTTCCTCATTCATGATTTTGTTGAGTTCTTCCTGAATCATCTCACGAATCAAACTACGCAGCTGGTCACGAGATTTTCCTTTTGCCATTTTTTCACCCCTTTTCAGACAAGGAGGTCCGCATTCATGATGTATTATATGCGGGTGCTGGATTTGGGTGAATAAAAGGAGGAGTGTGCTTCGCTCGGGCTGCTTTTTTTGATATAATACCTTCAACTTCAACACTGAAAGGGGTGTAGGGTCTTGGCAGAGTGTATTTTTTGCGGTATCGTCGAAGGAAGCATCCCTTCCAAAAAAGTATACGAAGATGAGCATGTTGTTGCTTTTCACGATATCAGCCCGGCAGCCCCGGTCCATCTGTTAGTCATCCCCAAAAAGCATATCGCCTCCATTCAGGAAGTAGGGGAAGAAGATGCGGTGACCATGGGGCGCATTTTCTCAGCCATCAATCACTTGGCACAAGAGTTCGGGCTGAGTGAAAAAGGGTTCCGGATTGTGAACAACTGTGGCCAAGAAGGTGGACAAACCGTATTCCATCTTCATTTTCACCTTCTCGGCGGCCGGCAGTTGACATGGCCCCCCGGTTGATAAAACCGCTTTGACACGCCTTTTCAGCCTGTTGTATAATGATCGGTGTCTTTGTTTTTTCGTCCCAAGTCTTTCCTTGGGTGGATTACATGCAGGTGCAGGTGCTGCTTGTCCCTCTTCGGTGTGGGACAGTGCCGATGCTTGCAGAGCCGTTTGCATCAAGCGGCTTCAGCCCGGGCGATGACTGCCCGCGGAGGGAGGGATAAGCATGGCGGAAATTCACGTTCGCAAAAACGAAACTTTGGATAAAGCGCTGCGTCGATTCAAAAAGACGATGGCCAAAGAAGGTACGATGCGTGAACTGAAAAAGCGCAAGTTCTACGAAAAGCCCAGCGTCAAGCGAAAAAAGAAAGCTGACGCTGCACGGAAACGGAAATAAGGTAGCGAGGTGGCGGTCCCGGTGACCTTGTTGGAGCGGTTGACCCAGGATATGAAAACCGCAATGAAAGAAAAAGACAAGACCAAGCTGTCAGTGGTCCGGATGCTGCGTTCTTCCATCAAAAACAAGGAGATCGAGCTCGGACGCTCCTTGGATGAGGACGAAGCATTGCAAGTGGTTTCCAAAGAGCTGAAACAGCAGAAGGATTCCCTGTCCGAATTTGAACGAGCCGGCCGGGATGACTTGGCTGAAAAAGCTCGGGGTGAGATTGCGGTTCTTGAACAATACCTCCCGGAACAATTGAGCGAAGAAGAGATTCGTGCGATTGTTCAGGAGACGATTCAAGAAACCGGAGCCTCCTCCAAAAAAGACATGGGGAAAGTGATGGGAGCCATCATGCCCAAAGTCAAAGGACGGGCTGACGGAAAGGTGATCAACCGTTTGGTGCAGGAGTTCTTGCAGTAAACACAGCGTATATACGCTGTGTTTTTTCTTGAAGTGCAGTGTGAAAATCTTGCTAAAAAAGAAACCTTTCCCGTTCGTCATCGTATATACATAGAGCAGGACACACTGCAGAAAAGGTTCAGTCGTGAACCACTCAATTGGAGGAGGATGGAATATGGATTCCGCAACCTTAAGCATGTTGGTCATTGCGGTTGTGGCAGTCATCGGGCTGTCCGTACTGTTTACCTTTGTACCGGTGATGCTGTGGATTTCGGCGATGGCTTCCGGCGTTTATGTGGGCTTGACCACCCTGATCGGGATGCGCCTTCGCCGCATCACCCCGTCCCGTATCATCAACCCGTTGATCAAGGCGCGCAAAGCCGGGCTGGATGTGACGATTGAGCAGTTGGAAACCCATTATTTAGCGGGGGGGAACGTGGATCGGGTGGTGGATGCTTTGATCGCCGCCCAACGAGCGGATATCGACCTGATGTTTGAGCGGGCGGCAGCGATCGATCTGGCGGGTCGGGACGTGCTGGAAGCGGTTCAGATGAGCGTTAATCCCAAAGTGATCGAAACCCCGGTGGTTTCCGCGGTGGCGAAGGATGGTATTGAAGTAAAGGTTGTAGCTCGGGTTACTGTACGGGCCAACATCGACCGTTTGGTGGGCGGTGCCGGGGAGGAAACGATTATCGCCCGGGTCGGTGAAGGCATTGTCACCACCAACGGCTCGGCGTCCAGTCACAAAGAAGTATTGGAAAACCCCGATCTGATCTCCAATACGGTGTTGAAAAAAGGCTTGGATGCCGGTACGGCCTTTGAAATTCTTTCCATTGACATCGCCGATGTGGATGTAGGGAAAAATATTGGAGCCCAGTTGCAGATGGATCAAGCAGAAGCCGATAAGAACATTGCCCAGGCCAAAGCGGAGGAACGGCGGGCAATGGCTGTTGCCAAGGAACAAGAGATGCGGGCCCATGTGGAAGAAATGCGAGCCAAAGTGGTGGAAGCGGAAGCTATGGTGCCGCAGGCCATAGCAGAAGCCCTCCGAAGCGGAAAGCTTGGTGTGATGGACTATTACCATATGCAGAACATTATGGCTGATACCGATATGCGCAAGACGATCAGCCGTTCCGATGAGGAAGAAGAGCAGTAATCGGAACCAGGGCTGAACACTCGCCGAAAGCGGAGGTAGCACGATGGACTATTTGCTGCAGGAATGGGTCTTGCCTACTCTGTTTGCCCTGATTGTTTTTTTGTATGCGCAGTGGAAGAAGAAAAAAGAGAGGGGGAAACATGCCCAATCCAGAAATAGACGTAGTCCGCAACGGAATACCAAGACGGCGGCTCCCCCAAAGCAAACAACACCGACGTTGGAACAACGGCTTCGGGAGTACAAAAAGCAGGACTATCACCGTGGATCTTCACGCCGAGTGATCGAGGTGAAGCCTGCAGCGGTTGCTCCGGTCCAAAAAAGAACCGCTGCTTCGCCTTGGGCAAAGCTTTCCCGTCAGGAGTGGAGGCGGGCGGTAGTGATGAAGGAGATTCTAGATCCGCCTCGGGCGCTGCGCCCGCTGTCCAGAAGCCGGTTGCATAAGATGCGGTGATACACTTCATTTCCCTGCCATGGAAACATGTGAAGTTCATGACCTCGCCTCTTCGGTACAAACTATGGGTACGGGGAGGTGAAATGCCATGGCAAGAAGCCGTAGCAGCAATCGGTTGTTAGTACCGGGCAGCGCCGCTGTTTTGCAACAGTATAAAGAGGAAATTGCTGCCGAATTCGGTGTCAAAATGGGAGCGGATACGACGTCCCGGGGCAATGGTTCCGTCGGCGGGGAAATTACCAAACGTTTGGTTCGCCAAGCACAACAACAAGAAATGCAATAATGACAATGTTATATTTCGGTGATGGAAGCGGTGCAGGGAAATCCATGCACCGCTTTATTGTGTCATCGAGTGTGCTGCCCGATCATACACTTTTTTGATCCCTGTTTTTGGACCGTTCAAATGTGCCAAGCCTTGCATATCATCAAGGGGGGGCGCATATGGGTTATAAAGAAGATGGAGGGCTTGTTCTATGCGGAAGATCGGAGATCACCTGAAGAAGACTGCATCCAACTGGTTGGATATTCCGCAAGATGTGGCCACCAACGTACCTCGGGTGATGATAACAGGTTCGCATCGTGTTCATGTAGTGAATCATTTGGGTGTGGTACGGTTTCGTGACACAGAAATTCGAATCAAAACCGTCAAAGAAACATTGTTCATTACCGGAAAAGGATTGACGATTCAGGCCATTCACTCCGAAGAGTTGTGGGTAGAAGGGGAAATCGCCGAAGTCAAGTTTGGGGAGTAGGGGGAGGAATCTTTTGCGGCAGCGGAATTGGTCCCAGAGGATAAAAGGACATCTAACGGTGGATGTCAAAGGCCCCAATATCACCGCGTTTATCAATCGAGCGACAGAAGAGCGCTTTTCGCTTAGCCAGATTCAGTGGATCGGGGACGAACACGTTCGTCTGGTCATGAGTGTGGAGGACTATTTCCGGGTGAAGCCACTGGCGCGAGAGACACGTTCCAAGGTACGTATCATCTCCAAGCAAGGACTTCCCTTTTTTCTTTTGCGGCTGCAACGTCGGAAATTTTTTGCAATCGGCATTCTTCTCTTTTTCCTGCTGATATTTGTTTTGACCTCTTTTGTCTGGTCCGTGGATGTGGAAGGGAATGAACGGGTTCCCACCAGAGAAATCCTTCAATTGCTGAAGAATCAGGGGGTTTATGCCGGTCAATTCAAGGGCCGTATTCCCTCGGATGAGAAAATGCAGATTTATCTGCAAGATAAACTTCCCCAACTCTCCTGGGTCGGCTTTCGTATGGAAGGAACGCGGATCGTAGTCACCGTTGTGGAAAAAAAAGGTGTGGATAATAAAGAAGTAGAGGAGGACAAAGGGCCGGTTCAATTTGTGGCCAAAAAAGACGCTTTGATCTACGATATGAAAATCCTTCGAGGGCGTCCGTTGGTGGAAGTGAACGATGTGATCAAAAAAGGGCAGCTGTTGGTTTCCGGCCGGTACGGGAATCCGGAGACGCCTGAGAAGGGAAAGGTAGTGGGAGTGAAAGGAAGTGTACTGGGGCGGGTCTGGTACGAGTCCGACGTGGTGGTCCCGCTCACGCTGAAGCGAAAGGTATATACCGGAGCACGGGATGAGGCATATTATCCGTATGTGGCTTCTCGGGCGATTCGGATTCCCTTTTTGTATCCGGTCGATTTTACACAGTATGAAACCATTTCGCATATCCGCTCTTTGCATCTGGGGAAATGGCGTCTGCCTTTCGGTTGGGTTACCGAGGAGCGTATGGAGATGGAGTGGGTAAAACAAAAGCTGAACGAAAAGGAAGCCTTGCGGTTGGGGAAGGAACGGGCACGAGTAGAGCTCCTTTCGGAATCCGGTCAACAGGCGCGGATCCTGGGGGAAAAAGTTTTGCACCATCATGTGGACAGTGGTAAAGTTTATATGAAGATACACTTTGACGTAGTAGAGAATATCGCTGTTCCACAACCGATATTGCAAGGGGATTGAGCCATTTGCAAGCACAAGAAAAAACGATGAAAATCCGTTTACAGGATGCCGAAGAAGCCATGAGCCTTTTCGGGCCCCAAGACGGTTTTTTAAAAACGATTGAAGCAAACACCCCTGCCAAAATCGTTTCCAGAGGGGAAGAAGTCGTGATTACCGGCTCTCCTGAGGAGCTGGATGTACTCAGCAATCTGTTCCGGGTGTTGCTGTCCTTGATCCGAAAAGGGGTCAGTCTGTCCGAGCGGGATGTCGTCTATGCGGAGAGATTGGCCAGAGACGGCATTGCAGACGAGTTGCTGGAACTGTATGATGAACAGATCGGAACCACCCATAAAGGAAAAGCAATCCGGGTGAAAACGCTGGGTCAGCGTCATTATGTCACCGCGATCCAAAAATCGGACATTGTCTTCGGAATCGGACCTGCCGGCACCGGTAAAACGTTTTTGGCGGTTGTTTTAGCCGTCACCGCTTTGAAAGCCAACCGGGTGAAGCGGATCGTATTAACGCGTCCGGCCGTGGAAGCGGGAGAGAACCTGGGCTTTTTGCCGGGGGATCTCCAAGAAAAAGTAGATCCGTATCTGCGCCCGTTGTACGACAGCTTATATACGATGCTGGGTGTGGAGCAGGTGCAAAAAATGATGGAACGGGGCATGATCGAAGTAGCCCCGCTTGCGTATATGCGAGGGCGTACGTTGGAAGACGCCTTCGTCATCTTGGATGAAGCGCAAAACACCACCAACGAGCAGATGAAAATGTTTTTGACCCGGCTGGGCTTTGGTTCCAAAATGGTGGTCACCGGAGATGTGACTCAGGTGGACCTTCCCAAAGGGAAACAATCCGGGCTGAAAGAAGCGGAACGCATTTTGCGGGATGTGGAAGATATACAATTTGTTTATTTGAGTCAGGCGGATGTTGTGCGGCATACGCTGGTTCAGAAGATCATCGAAGCGTATGGACAGGATGCGTAAAGCTTCGCTGTCAAGGAGAGTCGAATCAATGAAGGAAACGGATGTACCGAAGCGGCGGGGTTTGCGTCGTATGGAGCTTTCGGAGAAATGGAGAAAGAGCGTACGTCTCCGATTGGGACTATACGGAATGATGGCCCTTTGCTGCTATGTTTTATTGATGGGCGATGTGATGCCCCAACAGTACGGCAATCTGTCGCCCGGACAAGTAAGTGACCAAACGATTGTTTCTCCGGTAACCAAGGTGGATACGGCGGCCACGGAAGAAGCAAAGGAACAGGCGGCGCAATCTGTCGGACCTCAATATGCTGTGGACGATCAGATGACCGATCGGCAATTAAACAGTTTGGACGCGATTTACGCCGACGTCCGCCGCTACCTGGCCGACGCTTCCCTTTCGGAGAAAGAGAAAGTGGAGCATCTGAAAGATCGTTTGCCTTCGGGTCTCTCCGATGAGTTTTACCAGAAGCTGATGCGTATCAAAACGGATCAGTTGACGGATATGCGGCTAACCAGCCGGGATATTTTGAGAAATGCTCTTTCTGAAGGCGTGCGGGAAGACGAGGTCGAAAAAAAGCGGGATGAAGTGGATCGGGCATTGGTGACCTCAGCTTTGGGTAGCCACGCCCGTTTTGTTGTCCGGGATCTGGTTCGGACGATGATCATTCCCAATGAATTGTATGATGCTGAGCGAACCGAAAAATTAAGAGAAGCAGCCAGAGAAAGCGTTGAGCCGGTTCCCATCCGCAAGGGGGAAACCATCGTCGCCGAGGGAGATGTCGTAACGGCGGACCAGCATCGAAAACTTGAAGAGCTCGGGTTGTTGCGGGATTCCATCCGGTGGTGGGCGTATATCGGCCTGATTCTGTTGGTATGCGTGATCATCGGCTTATTGTATGCTTTTGTCCATCGTTTTCGTCCGGATCTGCATCAGGACAATATGAAGGTTCTGATGCTACATACGGTGTTTTTGTTAACCCTGGGAGGCATGAAGGTGGTCAGCCTGGGGCAAAACTTGGAATGGAGTACGATCGGGTATCTTGCTCCCGCTGCACTGGGAACCATGCTGCTTACGTTGCTGTTGGATGCAAAGTTGGCATTATGGTGCAACCTGCTGTTTTCCCTTGCAGCTGCACTGCTTTTCAATGCAGAGAATCATTTCTTGTTTGATTTTCGTTATGGTGTGGTCGCTCTTGTCAGTGGTTCGGCTGCGGCTTTTGCACTGGACGGTGTAAGGAATCGAACCTCCATTCTTCGGGCGGGGCTGGCTGCATCGGGCTCTTCGGCGGTGGCGATCTCGGCGGTGCATGCACTGGTTCCGGTGGATGGGGATGTGGAAACCCTGCTGCAATCGTTGGCATTCGGCATTGCCAGCGGATTGTTTTCCGCCGTGATGACGATCGGCTTTTTGCAACACTTGGAAACCGTATTTGACATCCTATCTCCCTTGCGGTTGCTGGAGCTGTCCAACCCCAATCATCCGCTACTGAGGAAACTGCTCACCCAAACTCCCGGCACCTATCACCACTCCATCATGGTGGGCAATCTGGCCGAAGCGGCGGCGGAAGCGATTGGTGCCAACGGTTTGCTGGCCAGGGTGGGAGCTTATTATCATGATGTGGGCAAAACGAAGCGGCCGCAATTTTTCATCGAGAACCAGATGCATAAGGAAAACCCCCATGACAAGCTCTCCCCCAATTTGAGCAAATCGATTATCTTGTCCCACACGCGGGATGGAGTGGAAATGTTGAAAGAACACGATATCCCCAAGCCTATTCGGGATATTGCCGCGCAACATCATGGAACCACGTTGCTTAAGTATTTCTATTACAAAGCGAAGCAGCAGAGTGAAGGGTCCCAGGTGCTGGAAGAGGATTACCGTTATCCCGGGCCGAAAGCCCAATTCAAAGAAGCGGCAATCGTAGGAATCGCCGACTGTGTGGAAGCGGCTGTCCGTTCTTTGGCCCGGCCGACGCCGGATCGCATTGAATCGATGGTACGAAAAATCATTCAGGAACGGCTGGAGGACGGTCAGTTGAATGAATGTGATTTGACCCTGAAGGAACTGGACCTGATCGCCCGGAGTATGTGCGAAACTTTGCAGGGCATTTTTCACTCCAGAATCGAATACCCTGAAGATGTATCAGGCAAAGGAGCCAAGCTTGCATGAACCTGAAAGTGGACATAGAACAACAGACACCGGTAGCGGACAAAGCCGTTCTGAAATGGATCAAACGTTGTCTGTCAACAGCAGCGGAAATGGAAGAGCTTCCACCTGCCGAGGTGGCGGTCACTTTGGTGAACAATGAGGAAATTCATCGGTTGAACCGGGACTACCGGGGAGTGGATCGGCCGACTGATGTGTTGTCCTTTCCGCAGTGGGAGCCGGATGAAGAGTGGATCGTGGCCGAAGGGGAAAGGGTCCCCTTGGGAGATATTGTGATCTCTGTACCGAAGGCTGAGGAGCAGGCAAGAGAATACGGACACTCTTTTACAAGAGAAATCGGCTTTTTATCTGTTCACGGTTTTCTGCATCTGCTCGGTTATGATCACGGTACCGAAGAAGAAGAGAAAGAGATGTTCTCCCGTCAGGAAACCATCCTGTCCCGAGTCGATTTGAGAAGGTAGGGATTTCGCCATGTGGTTGTCCAAGGTGCTACGAAGTTTTCGGTTTGCCTTGGAAGGATTAAAATACACACTTGTCAGTCAACGAAATATGCGCATTCATTTTTTGGCTGCCTTATGTGTGTTGGGATTCAGCTTGTACCTGCCCTTAAGTAAGTTGGAAGTATTGTTGCTCTTTGTCTCCATCGTCTTGGTATTGTTGGCGGAATTGTTCAATACCGCGGTGGAGGCTGTGGTGGATATGGTAACCAAAGATTTTCATCCTCTGGCCAAAGTAGCGAAAGACGTGGCGGCAGGAGCGGTTTTGCTGAGTGCGGGGTTGGCTGTTATCGTGGGAATCAGCGTCTTTTACCCTTATCTTGATTTGGCCATGCAGACCTTTGAATTTGCCCCCTATCCTCCCAATATCGGATTGGCGGCATTGATTGTATTTGATTTTTTCCTCACCCTGATCTTAAAAGCCTGGATACACCGGTTGGAAAAACCGCAGTGGGAGCCGAGCATGACGACTTCTCTGGCTTTTTGCATCGCTACCCTGTTGGTTCGAATGATTAATAACTTATTGGTTACGATCTTAGTCACCCTGTTGTCTGCCTTGCTCATTGGAACCCGGTTGCGCATTCGGACGCGGAAGCGGCCGGTGCTCCTGGGGGCGGTGCTGGGGATTGTGGTGGGCATCTTGGGTATACAATTGTTATAAAGGAAAAAGGAACCGCCGGAAAGGGGAATTGCCCGGGGATGCTGAAAAAAATCCGGACGTACTTGATACTGGGAGTGATTACCCTTCTGCCCACAGTGGCCACCATTTATATTTTGAAGCTCCTGTTCGGCATCATCGACCCCACATTGGGAATCGCTTTTGCCAGTTTGCTGAATTGGCTGGGCATTGTGGAGTTTCCCCTTTCGATCGCCGGAATTGTATTCCATCGTTACATTCCCGGCGTCGGCTTTCTTCTCACTCTTCTCCTGTTGATTTTGTTCGGCATGATGGCGCGCAGCTTGTTCGGCAAGCGGCTGTTCCGGCTGGCGGAGGATTTTTTCTCCCGAATTCCGCTGGCTCGCAGCATCTATTCCACCGTCCAACAAATCACCCATGCCTTTGGGCAGGAAAAATCCACTTTCCAACAGGTGGTGATGGTGGAATATCCTCGACGGGGAGTGTATACCCTGGGCTTTTTGACCGGCGTCGCCAATCAGGAGACCCAGCAAAAAGAACAAACCCGGATTGTCAATGTGTTTTTGCCGACGACGCCCAACCCTACCTCGGGATGGTTGGTACTGGTTCCCGAAGAGGATGTTACCTATCTCGCCATGACAGTGGAAGAAGGATTAAAATATATTATCTCCGGCGGTGTGGTCGTACCGGAAACGAAGACGGATCCGGATAATGGAGACTCAGCGGATACATTGAAGGGAGACAAGGAGGCGACCTGACCATGGATCGAGAAGCATTGATAGAAGCGGCTAAACAGGCCAGAGAAAAAGCGTATGTACCTTACTCCAAATTTCAGGTGGGAGCCGCCCTGCTCACAACAAACGGCAAAGTGATTCAGGGATGCAATGTGGAAAACGCATCCTACGGCCTGACCAATTGCGCCGAGCGGACCGCTCTTTTTAAAGCAATTTCAGATGGAGAGAGCACCTTTGCGGCAATGGCCGTCATCGGTGATACGGAGGAACCGATCTCCCCTTGCGGCGCTTGCCGGCAGGTGATGGTGGAGCTGTGTCCGCCGGACATGCCCGTCATTCTGACCAACCTGAAAGGGGATGTAACGGAAACGACGGTAAAGGCGTTATTGCCCGGTGCCTTTGACAAGGAGGACTTGGCCTATGACAGAACAGACCAAACATAAATCAGGCTTTGTCGCATTAATCGGCCGTCCCAATGTGGGAAAATCGACACTGTTAAATCATGTGTTGGGACAGAAAGTGGCGATTATGTCGGACAAGCCCCAAACGACCCGGAACAAGATCCGAGGGATATATACCGGCGACAACGAACAGATCGTCTTTCTCGATACTCCCGGAATCCACAAACCCAAGTCCCGGCTGGGGGATTGGATGGTCAAACAGGCCCGGGATACCTTTGAAGAAGTGGATCTGGTCCTTTTTCTAGTGGATGCCAAGGAAGGAATGGGACCCGGCGATCGTTTCATTATGAATATTCTCAAGGACGTTCGGACACCGGTGTTTTTGGTCGTCAATAAAATCGATCTGGTACATCCCGATGAATTGTTGCCGCTGATCGATGAGTATCGGCAACAGTTTGACTTTCAAGAAGTAGTGCCTATCTCGGCGAAGCTGGGGAACAACACCTCCACGCTGCTCCGTTTGATTATCGATAAGCTTCCGGAAGGACCTCCTTATTACCCGGCTGACTATGTGACGGATCATCCGGAGCGGTTTATTATCGCCGAGTTGATTCGGGAAAAAGTGCTGCATTTAACCCGGGAAGAGGTACCCCATTCCGTAGCGGTGATCGTGGAGCAAATGGAACAGGAGGACGAGGGGAATCTGGTTCGCATTTATGCGACCATTATTACGGAGCGTTCCTCTCAAAAAGGAATCCTTATCGGAAAACAGGGGACCATGTTGAAAGAAGTAGGACGGCGGGCCCGAACAGAGATCGAGCGGCTGTTGGGAAGCAAAGTGTTCCTGGATCTGTGGGTCAAAGTGAAAAAAGACTGGCGGAATGAAGAAATGATGTTGCGTCAGTTCGGCTATCAGGAAGAAGATTAATACATGGAAACAATATCTAACCGATCCGAGTTATACTCCGGAGGTTCCAGGTCATCCTAAACGATGTAGATAAACATGTCAGCGGAAAGGATGATGCTGGTTGCGCAACTTTTCCTGGAATTGTTTTGCTGTGACTGGCAGTATCGACGCATACCTGTTATTTAAGGATGCGGAAGCCCACAGCCGGAGTGACGCCGAGTCTGCTGAGCGGGGAGAGGAGGACCCGGACGGTTAGAAGAGAAGGGGAATCGGATCAGGATGTTGAGAAAGTTGGAAGGGATCGTTCTCCGAACCAAAGATTACGGTGAAAGCCACAAAGTCGTCAACCTGTACACCAAGGAACGGGGAAAAATGGCGGTCATGGCCCGGGGAGCCAAAAAGCCGAAAAGCCGTTTGGCCGCTGTAGCCCAACCTTTTATCCACGCCCAATTTCTTTGTTTCGAAGGTAGCGGCATGGGAACCCTTTCTCAGGGAGACATCCTGAATTCCCATTATCCTCTTCGGTCGGATTTATACCTGACTGCTTATGCGGCTTATCTGGCGGAATTATTGGATCAGTCGACGGAAGAAAGAGAGCCCCAACCGACGCTGTTTGAATGGTTCCGTTCCTCTTTGGAACATTTGGAAGGGGGGACGGACCCCGATATTTTGGCCCGGATGTTTGAATTGAAAATGCTGGATACGGCGGGTTACCGTCCTTTCTTGGACGGATGCGTCTCATGCCGAGCCACGGAACGGCCCCTGGGCTTCAGTGTCAGCCAGGGTGGTTTTTTGTGTCTGGATTGCGCGGAACAGCGGCGGCAACAAGTCATCCCCCTGTCTACGCCGGCTGCCAGGATATTAAAACTGTTGCAGCGGATCTCCCCGGATCGCTTAGGTCAGGTCGAAGTGAAACCGGAGACGAAAGCTCAATTGGAAAAAGCGATGGGAGCCTTTATAGATGAATACGGGGGATTTCATCTCAAATCCCGCACTTTTTTGGATCGGATGCGGTCAGATGGTCTGATCGATTGACAAGGGACCGCAGTATTTGGTATATATACACTATCTGTTTGAAATTGAACACGTGTGCGCGATGAGGGAACGGAGTAGCCGATCCTTTGTGACCAGCGAGTCGGGGATGGTGGGAGCCCGATGACAAAGACCGGTGAAGGGCAGTCTGGAGCGCCAGCAAAAGAGGGGACCGAGGTCCGGGAGAGATCCATGGAGATGAATCCCGTTTCGGTCAAATAGGGTGGAACCGCGGGAAAACCTCCCGTCCCTATGGAATGGTCTCATTCTATATGGGGATGGCAGGTTTTTTATATTTTATTTAGCGTTTTTTGGAGGTGCAAAACCCCGTGAACATGCAACAGATCATTCTTCGGTTGCAGTCGTATTGGAGTGAGCAGGGTTGCGTGCTGGCTCAGCCTTATGATGTGGAAAAAGGGGCCGGAACGATGAACCCGATGACGTTTTTGCGCTGCCTGGGGCCCGAGCCGTGGAACGTGGCTTATGTGGAACCTTCCCGGCGTCCGGCGGATGGCCGTTATGGTGAAAACCCGAACCGCGTGTATCAGCATCACCAGTTTCAGGTGATTATGAAGCCTTCTCCGGATAATATCCAGGAAGTGTATCTCGACAGCTTGAAAGCACTTGGGATCGACCCCCGGAAACACGATATCCGCTTCGTGGAAGACAACTGGGAAAACCCGGCCATGGGTGCGGCTGGCTTGGGTTGGGAAGTATGGCTGGACGGGATGGAAGTGACCCAGTTTACTTACTTCCAACAAATCGGCGGTCTGGAAGCGGATCCGGTTTCGGTGGAGATCACCTACGGATTGGAACGTTTGGCTTCCTATATTCAGGATAAAGAAAACATCTATGATCTGACCTGGGTAGACGGGGTTACTTACGGGGACATTTTCAAACAGCCCGAGTATGAGCATTCCAAGTATTCTTTTGAAGTATCCGACGCACAGAAATTGTTCCGCTGGTTTGACGAGTATGAGGGAGAAGCTCTGCGGGCCTTAGATGAAAAGCTAGTATTTGCTGCCTATGATTACATTTTGAAATGCTCCCATACTTTCAACCTGTTGGATGCACGGGGCGCGATCAGTGTAACGGAACGCACCGGATATCTGGGGCGTGTACGGAACCTGGCCCGCCGTTGTGCCAAAACCTACGTGGAAGAACGGGAACGTCTCGGTTTCCCGCTGTTGAAAGAAGGAGGGGAACAGCATGGCTGAACGGGATCTGCTGGTGGAAATCGGATGTGAAGAAATCCCGGCGCGTTTTGTGGAAGGCGCCTTGAAACAGTTGGATCAGAAGTTGACGGCGTGGCTGAAAGAAAACCGCATCGACTTCGCCCGATCCCGCACGTATGCCACTCCCCGGCGGTTGGCAGTACTGGTGGAAGCGGTGGGTGAAAAGCAGCCGGATGTGGAAGAAGAAGTACGGGGTCCGGCCAAGCGGATTGCTGTAGACGCAGAGGGCAACTGGACCAAGGCGGCGGAAGGATTTGCGCGTAAACAGGGATTGTCCGTCGATGAACTGGTGTTGGAGGAGCACAAAGGGGAAACCTATGTCTTCGCAAAAAAACATCAGGAAGGCCGGCTGACCGCTGACCTGCTGCGGGAAGGGTTGCCGGAACTGTTGAGCTCGCTTCATTTTCCGAAAACGATGCGCTGGGGCAGCCGTCGGACCCGGTTTATCCGTCCTGTCCGGTGGATGGTCTGTCTCTTCGGAGAAGAAACGGTCCCCGTGGAATGGGCGGGTGTAACTGCGGGCAATCGCACCCGCGGTCACCGTTTTCTCGGAGAAGAGGCGGTTGTATCCTCGCCTGGCGAATATACCGACATCCTGCGGAAACAGTATGTGATCGCCGATCCTTCTGAACGGCGACAAAAGATTTTGGATCAGCTTCGTCAGTTGGAAGAAAAGAAAGGATGGAAAATCCCTGTCGATGAGGGGCTGCTGGATGAGGTCACCTATCTGGTGGAATATCCCACTGCTCTCTACGGCACATTTGATGAGGAGTATCTCGCCATACCCGCGCCGGTGCTGATTACCACCATGCGGGAACATCAGCGCTACTTTCCGGTGGAGGACAGCGAGGGCAATTTGTTGGCTCACTTTATTACCGTACGTAACGGGAATGATCAATCGCTGGATCAAGTGGCCAAAGGGAACGAAAAGGTGCTGTCCGCCCGGCTGGCCGACGCCCGTTTCTTCTATGAAGAAGACCTAAAGCTGCCGATTGAGAAGGCAGTAAAGCGGTTGGATAAGGTGGTTTACTTCGATGAGCTGGGAACCGTCGGAGATCAGGTGCGGCGTATCCGGTCGATGGTGCTGCAACTGGCCGATCGGTTGGGTTTTTCCGATACCGAAGTGGACAAACTGCGTCGGGCTGCGGAAATCGCCAAATTCGACCTGTCCACGCATATGGTGGACGAGTTCCCCGAATTGAGTGGAGTGATGGGGAAAGAGTATGCCCGTAAGGCAGGGGAAGATGAAGCCGTGGCAGAAGCCATTTTGGAACACCATTATCCCCGCTTTGCCGGTGACCGGCTTCCCGCCTCCACCTTGGGTGCTTTGATCAGCGTGGCGGACAAAGTGGATGCGGTGGTATCTGCTTTTGCTATCGGGATTCAACCGACCGGCTCCCAAGATCCTTACGGTTTGCGCCGCCGGGCGGCAGGCGTGATTCAGATCCTAATCGACCAAGCCTGGAAATCCATTTCCCTCAAAGAGTTGATTTCCATCGCGCTGGACCGGCTATCCGTGGATGGTTGGCTGAAGCGTCCGGCAGACGAGGTACGGGAAGAGCTGATGCAGTTCTTTGCTCTGCGTTTGAAAGCCGTCCTTCAAGAGGAAGGGATTCGCTACGATATTATCGACGCGGTGCTGGCTGCAGATATCACCCGGCCGAAATTGGTGCTGGACAAAGCGCGGGTATTGGCCGAACAGGTGGAGCAGGAAGATTTCAAGAACGTCGTGGAAGCTTTCAGCCGCGCGGCCAACCTGGCAGAGAAAGCCAAGGAAGGCGTGGAAGTGGATCGGGACTACATGAGCTCCAAAGAAGAACATGCCCTTCACGGAGCTTACCAAGAAGCGTCTCTTTCCTTTGCCGAAGGCATGTCCAAACGGGATGCCCGTAAAATGTACGAAGCACTGGTCAATCTGGCTCCGGTCATCCACGAGTTTTTCGAACATGTTTTGGTAATGGCGGAAGATGATCGAGTGAGAAACAATCGATTGGCGCTGCTTCGGCAGATCAACCAGTTGGTTAGCCAATTTGCTGCCTTTAAACATATCGTGTTTGCTTCCTGATAAGAAAAGGACCGGTCTTTGTTATAGAGGCCGGTCCTTTTAGATTGCTAACAAAGTCCAACTTCGGGAGGAGCGATCTTTGACGGCGTACCCGGGTTTGATGTGTGGGGCCGAGGCAAAAAGCGAGCCATCGTGCTATCTTAGAGCAATCGATTCAGGTGCGAGGTTCTTATACCCGCGGGCATACAAAGCATTTCCTTCGGCTCGCACTTTGGTTATCGCAAGGGAGCACAAGTCGTGCATTTGTCGCTCCGCTTCAAAGTCAAGCTATATTTCGGAACGCACGGTATCACACGTCGGAGAGGGAGAGATTACTGTGTTCATGAGGCTTGTTATCAATCTGAGGATTGGGCTGTCGGATTTGATCGATGAAAAAGACCGGCTTTTTATGCCGGTCTTGTTGTCTTCAGCGTTTTTTTAATTGGCGCAGGGGTTTAAGTGCGTCTTGCAGGTCTTGTTCCTTGCCGGTCGCCAGCAGAATCGGTATCTCGTCATCCACCTGTTCCGCGAATTCCAGCAGTTCCGGATATGCTTCTTCAGGGAAGGGGGTATGGGTGGTTTGCGGTGTATCTCCCCAGCTGACTGCATAAGAAAGGCGTACCAACACCGTGTTCTTTTGAACTTGCTGATAAAATTCGATCCAGTCACGAGTGGTATTCAGGATTTCTTTTTCTGTCGCACCCGCAAACAGGCTGCGGGAGCGGTGCATATAAGAGAGCACATTGGACGTGATCCGGGCGTTGGCAGTATCCAGGCAAATCTGCACCTCGGTTGCTTCCGCAATCCGCTGCAGGTGGCGCGGCGTGCGCAAAGCCGGGTAGATGAGGCCTTTTCCGGGTTCGAAGTAATGGTCACCGCCCATGGGTGCGTTTTCAATACACAGCTGAATGTTGTATTTCAGTGCCGTGGAATGCAGCTGTTCCAACTGTTCGATAATTTTTTCCACGTAGCGGGTTTTATAATCATGCAACCCGTTAAAGTCCTGGGGGCGGGCATCCAGATACTCAAATACCTCTCCCAGTGTGACAGCGGTTCCATGACAGACTACATAACGCAAGGAATCCTCTGAAAAGAGTGGCGCTACGGTTTTCAGCCAATACTCCCATTCTTCCAAGATAAAATCTGACGAGCCGAGTCCCATAGTCTTCGGGGCCCGGAAAGCGATAGGAGATGTATGAGTAGCTTGAAACAAGTCTTGCAACTCATCCTGTGTGTAGCGCGACGAGGGCAATTGCACTTCAACATGCTTCATCCCCTGATCCGCCACCTGATGTAATTCATGGAGTTCCGCTGATGTCGAAACAGCAAGCGGGTTGGAAAACAGCATGTCAAACTCCTCCTAAATCCAACGTGTCCTTCACAATTTTATAGAGAAAAGGATCGTTTAGCAATCTCGAATACAGTATTCCCCCCGCTTCTGGTGTCCATAGAAAAAAATGTGGCATCTCTCCTCAGGAAAATGGTTGCAGAAAAAAACATGTCGATATAGTATATACTATATAACGAAGAAGGTATTTAAGTATGACATATTGGTCTGGGTTTTGCTCATTGCAAAAGGAGGTGCAACCGATAGAATTAACGAAACGCCAGGAGATGATTTTACAAATCGTCAAAGATGAAGGTCCAATCACTGGGGAACAAATCGCGGAGAAATTAAATCTTACCCGGGCCACTTTGCGGCCGGATTTGGCGATATTGACCATGTCAGGGTTCCTGGATGCCCGCCCGCGTGTCGGATATTTTTATGCGGGGAAATCGGGCAATCAACTCTTGGGGGAACATGTGCGGAAGCTTTCCGTAAAGGACTATAAATCCGTACCCGTCGTGGTGAAAGAAGAAACCTCGGTTTATGATGCGATTTGTACGATGTTTTTGGAAGACGTAGGTACCTTATTCGTGGTTAAAGAGGGCGGGATCTTGATTGGTGTTGTCTCCCGCAAAGACTTGCTGAAAAGCTCCATGGGAAATCAAGATCTGCAAACGATTCCCGTGGGAGTGATCATGACCCGTATGCCCAACATTGTCCGTTGTACCTTGGAAGACAGCCTCTCAGAAGCAGCTGCTAAACTGATCCGGTATCAGGTGGATGCTTTGCCGGTAGTGAAAGAGGCAGAGAACGGAGGCGGGCTGGAAGTGGTCGGCCGTATCACGAAAACCACGATTACCCGAGCATTCGTCGAATTGGGAGAAGAAGCAACTGTATAAGTGCCAGGGAGGGAAGAACCATTTCGCTAACACCCAGTCAACCCGTTGTATACATTTTGTCGGATTCCGTCGGAGAAACCGCCGAATTTGTGGTTCGCGCCGCCTCCAGCCAGTTTAACGGGGGTCATGTGGATATCCGGCGCGTACCTTATGTGGATGATAAAAAAATCATTACGGAAACGGTCGAAGCAGCCGCTGATGCCCGTGGAATGATTGCTTTTACCATGGTTGTAAGCGAGTTGCAGGGGTATCTTTTGGCGGAAGCCAAGCGGCTCAATGTACCGGTGGTGGACATCATGGGTCCAATGCTGGATGGTCTTTCCAGCTTGTACGACCGGCCTCCCAAACGGGAGCCGGGATTAGTCCGGAAGCTGGATGATGAATATTTCCGCAAGGTGGAAGCCATCGAGTTTGCCGTCAAATATGACGACGGCCGCGATCCCCGCGGGCTGCTCCGCGCAGATATTGTGTTGATCGGGGTTTCCCGCACCTCGAAAACCCCGTTGTCCATGTATCTGGCCCATAAGCGCCTGAAAGTGGCTAATGTGCCTTTGGTACCGGAAGTGGAACCGGCGGAAGAGCTGTATATGATACCACCTGAAAAATGTATAGGACTGACCATTGATCCCGAGCAATTGAACGGCATACGAAAAGAGCGACTCAAATCGCTGGGACTTACTTCCCGAGCGAACTATGCCAACATGGAGCGCATTCTGCAAGAGCTGGACTATGCGGAAAAAGTCATGAAACGGGTCGGCTGTCCGATCCTCGATGTATCGAACAAAGCGGTGGAAGAAACGGCTAACATCATCTTAGATATGTTCCGTAAAGGAGGCAAACCATCGTGAGCAAAAAGGTCACGCTGTTCCATGAAGGCAGTGCCGATATGAAGAGTTTGTTGGGAGGCAAGGGGGCCAACCTGGCGGAGATGACCCGGGTGGGACTGCCGGTCCCCCCCGGCTTCACCATTACGACCCAAGCATGTCTGGAGTACTATGAACAAGGGCGTCAATTGATTGCAGAACGAAAAGCGGAAATTTTGGAAGCGCTGTCCCGTTTGGAGGAACAAACCGGAAAAACCCTGGGAAATCCGGAAAATCCGCTGTTGGTTTCGGTGCGTTCCGGTGCGGTGATTTCCATGCCCGGTATGATGGATACCGTTTTGAACCTGGGTCTGAACGACGAAACGGTGGAAGGGTTGTCCAAACTTACGGAAAACCCGCGCTTTGCTTATGATTGTTACCGCCGGTTCATTCAAATGTATGGGGACGTCGTGCTGGGAATTCAACATTATCGGTTTGAGAGGATCATCGACCAACGGAAAGAAGCAAAAGGGGCGAAGCTGGACACGGAATTGTCTGCGGAAGATTGGCAATGGGTGATCGAGCGTTTCAAACAATTGATCCGAGAAGAAACCGGAACCGATTTTCCCCAAGATCCTCGGGAGCAGTTGTACGGAGCCGTCGTGGCGGTCTTTGATTCCTGGAACAATCAACGAGCCAAGATTTATCGCAAGATCCACAAGATTCCAGACGACCTTGGAACCGCTGTCAATGTACAAATGATGGTTTTCGGCAACATGGGTGAAGATTCCGGAACCGGTGTTGCATTTACACGGAATCCTTCCACCGGAGAAAAGGAACTGTACGGGGAGTATCTGATCAATGCCCAGGGGGAGGATGTGGTGGCGGGGATTCGCACCCCGGAGCCTATAGCCGCCCTGGCCGAACGTATGCCGGAGATTTTTGAACAGTTCCAGGAGATTTGCGGCAAGCTGGAAGCCCATTACCGAGATATGCAAGATGTTGAGTTTACGGTAGAGCGGGGCAATCTTTATATCCTGCAAACCCGTTCCGGAAAACGAACGGCTCATGCTGCGGTAAAGATCGCGGTCGATTTGGCGATGGAGGGGTTGATCGACCAAAAGGAAGCGTTGAAGCGGGTGGATCCGAATCAATTGGATCAGATTTTGCACCGTCGGATCGATCCTGAAGCTAAGTTGGAGATTTTGACCAAAGGGCTCCCGGCATCCCCTGGTGCCGCATCCGGGTTGATTGTCTTTGATGCGGATAAAGCGGAACGATGGGCCAATGAAGGGAGACCGGTTATTCTGGTTCGTCCCGAAACAACCCCGGAGGATATCCATGGGATTGTCGCTGCACAAGGGGTGCTGACCAACCGCGGGGGGATGACCAGTCATGCGGCGGTAGTAGCCCGGGGAATGGGTAAGCCGTGTATCTGCGGGTGCGAAAAGGCCAAGATCGATCTCCGGAAGAAGGAAATGAAAGTTGGCGATACGGTAGTGCGGGAAGGCGAGCGGCTATCTATCGATGGAGGCACCGGTCAAGTGATCCAAGGAGAAGTGCCGCTGATCGATCCTGAGCTCTCCGCGGAGTTCCAGCAGCTTTTGACTTGGGCGGATGAAGTGCGCCGGTTGAAAGTGCGGACCAATGCCGATAATCCGCATGATACCGCCAAAGCCAGGGAATTCGGTGCGGAAGGTGTCGGCTTATGCCGAACAGAGCATATGTTCATGGAAGCGGATCGGGTTCCTTTGGTACGGGAGATGATTTTGGCAGAAAGCTTTGAGGAGCGGCAATCGGCTTTGGCCAACCTTCTTCCTTTGCAAAAGGAAGATTTCAAAGGTATTTTCCGTGCGATGGAAGGACTACCGGTTACCATTCGCCTGCTGGATCCGCCCCTGCATGAGTTTTTGCCGAATCTGGAAGAGCTGATCGCCGAAGTAACCAAGTTGTCGGTGACACAAAGTGGCAGCCGGGAGTTGCTGCAAAAAGAAAATGTGCTTCGGAAAGTGCGGTCGCTGCATGAGTTCAACCCGATGTTGGGTCACAGGGGCTGCCGTTTGGGACTCATCTATCCCGAGATTTACGCCATGCAGGTCGAAGCGATCTTCCGCGCGGCTACGGAAACGATGGAAGAGGGGATCACCGTCTGTCCGGAAATCATGATCCCGTTGGTGGGACACGTGAATGAACTGCGTGAAATGCGAAAACTGGTTAACGAAGTGGCTGACCGGGTAGAGGCCGAAACCGGTCAACCGGTTCCCTATACGGTGGGAACGATGATCGAAGTGCCCCGTGCTGCCCTGACAGCGAATGAGATCGCAAAGGAAGCGGACTTCTTCTCTTTCGGCACCAACGATTTGACCCAGACCACTTTCGGGTACAGCCGGGACGATGCCGAAGGGAAGTTCCTGCATCAATACATCGACCAGAAGATTTTGCCCGAGAATCCTTTTATCTCTTTGGATACGGAAGGCGTGGGCCAACTGGTGGCGATGGGAGTAGAGAAAGGCCGCCAAACCAAACCGGCGCTCAAAACCGGAATTTGCGGAGAGCACGGCGGGGAAAAGAGCTCGATCCGCTTCTGCCATCAGGCGGGTCTCGACTACGTGAGCTGTTCACCTTTTCGGGTTCCCCTCGCCCGTCTGGCCGCAGCTCAGGCAGCGCTTCAAGATGAAAAATAGTAAAAACGACAAACCTTCTTCCCATGGGAAGAAGGTTTTTTTCGGGGAGGAAGAGGGGGGATTGTGATGCTGTCGAGACAGAAAAAAATGATATTGTCAAGATCCATGGAGGATTATTTTCTTTGATTGGCGTATAATAGTAGTAATTGAAAAGTGCTGCTGCATAAAATCCAGTGAGCATAAAAGGTGGAAGGATCGTACTGGTTATTGTAGAATTAAAGGATATGCAGGCGGTCCATTTTTTGTTTGAAAAGGGGAGGAAAGATTTACTAAGAAAATTCTTGACGGGAACTTGAAGGATTTTGACGAATCTTGGCGAATAGGTACATGTTGAACAGGGGAGATCACAATTCAGGATGTCGGGAATGGCAGAACACAGTTCGAAAGGCGGTGATTTCATGGGGAAATATATTCCCGACGAAGTCATCGACCGCGTACGGGAGCATTACGATATCGTCGATGTTGTCGGTCAGACGGTTCAGCTGAAAAAAAGTGGACGAAACTTTTTCGGGCTGTGTCCGTTTCATTCTGAGAAGACCCCGTCTTTCTCCGTTTCTCCCGAGAAGCAAATCTATTATTGTTTTGGTTGCGGCGCCGGAGGCAACGTCATCAAATTCGTGATGGAGACCGAACAGCTTTCCTTTGTGGAAGCTGTCGTCTATTTGGCGGAAGAAGCGGGAATCCCCATTCCTACCGCCGAGCATCCGGCCAACTCGGCTGAAGAGGACCGCCGGCGACAGCTGCTCAAAGTGTTGGATATGGCCGCCAAGCTCTATCACCACCTATTGCTCCAGCATGAACATGGGGAGGAAGCCCGCCGGTATTTGTTGCAACGAGGGTTGACGATGGAGACGATCCGGGAATTTCAACTGGGATATGCACCGGATTCTTATCAGTTTCTCCTACCTTTTATGAGACGGCGAGGTTTTGATGAAACATTGCTGGTGGAAGCGGGACTGGCCGCTGAAAAAGAGACGGCTGCCGGACGAAATCGCGTCTATGACCGTTTTCGGGGGCGGGTGATGTTTCCCATCCACGATACACAAGGCAACGTCGTTGGATTTGGCGGGCGTATTCTTGGTGACGGACGTCCCAAGTATCTCAACAGCCCGGAAACCTCCCTGTTTCATAAAGGACGACATTTATTCAATTTGCACCGAGCCAGGAAATCCATGCGTAAAGAGCAACAAGCCCTGTTGTTTGAAGGCTACATGGATGTGATCGCCGCATGGCAGGCGGGGATCCGTTCCGGCATTGCTTCTTTGGGTACTTCCCTGACGGAAGAGCAGGCCCGGGTAATTCGGCGTAACGCGGAAACCGCCGTTATCTGCTATGATTCCGATGCCGCAGGGCAAACGGCTGCCGAACGGGGGCTGGACGTTTTGAAGGACCAGGGCTGTATCGTCAAAGTGGCTCAGATGCCCGCAGGTCTCGATCCGGATGATTATATCCGGAAATATGGAGCCGACGCTTTCCGTGGGGATGTGATCGCTCAGGCATTGCCGTATACCGCTTTCAAATTGGAGGCGTTAAAAAAGGGAATCAATCTGCAAGATGAGCCGCAGCGGATGAAATATCTGACCAAAGCGCTGGATGTCATTGCCGATTTGCCTCTCGCCATTGAAAGGGACCATTATCTCCGGCGGCTCTCGGAGGAGTTTCACGTATCTCTGGATGCCTTGAAACAGGAACAGCGAGTGATCGCGTCGAAGAAGAAGAGGGAAGGCAAGGGGGATAAAGGAGCCCGCGAGTGGAATAATGGATATGACGGAGGCAAACACATGGTCGCTTCAGGCCGGAAGCTTTCCGCACATGAAGAAGCGGAAAAACGCCTGTTGATCATGATGATGCACGACAAACAGATTGCGGAACGGGTTCGGGAATCCGTCGGAGCCGAGTTCAACGTGGAAGAGAACGCCGCTGTCGCCGCTTATCTGTATGCTTACTACGCAGAGGGACACCCTGCAAATCCCGGCCGCTTTATCCACTATGTTCGGGATGACCGGCTGGTGGAACGGATCAGTGGTTGGATCATGCAGGATATTCCCGAAAACATCCTGGAAGAAGAAGTGGCGGACTATATCCGGCACATACGCACTTATCCCCTTTATAAAGAGATTGAAGCGAAAGAAGAAGAAGTAAAGCAGGCAGAGCGTGCTGGCGACATCGCCAAAGCCGCCCGGTTGGGGATTGAACTAATCCAGCTTCGGGAAAAAGTACGGAAAAAGGCTTAAAGCGATGAGTCAGGGAAGGAGGGAACCACGTTGGCAAACGAGCAAAATGTGAACGTCGATATGGATCAAGACCTCACATTGGAACAAGTAAAAGAACAACTTACAGACCTCGGAAAAAAACGGGGTGTGCTTACCTATAAAGAAATCATGGAAAAGATGTCGTCTTTTGATCAAGATCCGCAACAAGTGGATGAGTTCTTTGAATCCCTCAATGAACAAGGTGTAGAAGTGATCAATGAGGACGATGACAATCTGGTCTTTTCCCAGGACGATGAAGAAGAAAGTGATGCCTTGCTTGAAGACGATCTCAGCGTTCCGCCGGGTGTCAAAATCAATGATCCGGTTCGAATGTACCTGAAAGAGATTGGCCGGGTCCCCCTGTTGTCCGCTGAAGAAGAAGTGGAATTGGCCAAGCGGATCGAAGAGGGGGACGAAGAAGCAAAACGCCGTCTAGCGGAAGCCAACCTGCGTTTGGTGGTCAGTATCGCCAAACGGTACGTGGGACGCGGCATGTTGTTCCTCGATTTGATTCAGGAAGGAAACATGGGCTTAATCAAAGCCGTTGAGAAGTTTGATTACCGAAAAGGCTATAAGTTCAGCACCTATGCCACTTGGTGGATCCGTCAAGCCATTACCAGAGCGATTGCGGATCAGGCACGGACCATTCGGATTCCTGTGCACATGGTAGAGACGATCAACAAACTGATCCGGGTGTCCCGCCAGCTGCTGCAGGAATTGGGTCGTGAACCCACGCCGGAGGAGATTGCGGAAGAAATGAATCTCAGCCCGGAAAAAGTGCGGGAGATTATGAAAATCGCTCAGGAACCGGTTTCTCTGGAAACTCCGATCGGTGAAGAGGACGATTCCCATTTGGGAGACTTCATTCCCGACGATGATGCCCAGGCTCCGGCGGATGCTGCAGCTTACGAGTTGTTGAAAGAGCAGCTGAAAGATGTGCTCGATACCTTGTCTGAACGGGAAGAGAACGTCCTGCGTCTCCGCTTTGGCCTGGATGACGGACGGACACGCACCTTGGAAGAGGTAGGCAAAGTGTTTGGAGTAACCCGGGAGCGGATTCGTCAGATTGAAGCCAAGGCACTTCGCAAACTGCGCCATCCAAGCCGTAGCAAACGGTTGAAAGACTTTCTCGAATAACGGTTTTGATTGACTGTGCACCCCGCCAGGGGTGCGTTTTTTGTTTGCTATTCTGGTTCAATTTTATCCCTTTTCCGAACACAATGCAAATCTGAAGAAAGCGCTTCACGAAAGAAAAATAGCCATCATTCTAAAAATTCTTGAAGGTATATCGTTCATCCGCCTATAATAGGTATGGAAGCGCTATCAATATAGACAGATAGGGGTGGATGGAGATGAATTTTGATCTCACAGAAGAACAGAAAATGGTGCGCAAATTGATGCGAGATTTTGCTGAAGGGGAAGTGGCTCCGGAAGCGGATGAGCGGGATCGCAGCAAAACATTTCCCCGAGAGATTTTTCAACAAATGGCGAAACTCAACCTGATGGGGTTGCCTTTCCCGGAGGAATATGGAGGCGGCGGAGGCGACACCATCAGCTTTGCCATCGCTGTTGAAGAGTTGAGCCGGGTATGCGCTTCCACAGGGATTACGTACTCGGCACATATTTCTTTAGGCTGTGCTCCCATCTATCTGTTTGGTACCGAAGAACAGAGAAAGAAGTACCTGACGCCGTTGTGCCGGGGTGAGAGCATGGGAGCTTTCGGGTTGACAGAACCCAATGCGGGCTCGGATGCAGGGGGAACCAAGACACAAGCCCGAAAGGAAGGGAAAGACTGGGTAATTTCCGGGTCTAAGTCCTTTATCACCAATGCCAGTTATGCCAAATTCCTCGCGCTGACGGCAGTCACTGGCCAAGACGACAACGGCAAGAAAGAGATCTCGGCCTTTATCGTCCCCACAGATGCCGAAGGGTTCCAGGTTATCGACAATTACGTGAAAATGGGCCTTCACAGTTCCAACACCACGGAATTGGTGCTGGATCAGGTGCGTGTGCCGGAGGAAAATCTGTTGGGACAAATCGGGCGAGGCTTTCAGCAATTTCTCGTCACCTTGGACGGCGGTCGGATCGGCATAGGAGCGATGGCGGTGGGAATTGCCCAGGGGGCTTTTGAGGCTGCGCTCCGTTATGCCAATGAACGTGTTCAATTCGGCCGATCCATCTCGAAGTTCCAGGTCATTCAGCATAAATTGGCAGATATGGCGATGAACATCGAGCTGGCCCGCAATATGGTCTACAAGGCCGCCTGGCTGAAGGATCAAGGGCGCCCATTTACCAAGGAAGCTTCCATGTGTAAACTGTTCGCCTCGGAAACGGCGATGCGCGTCTGTGATCAAGCCGTACAAATTCACGGCGGCTATGGATACATGCATGATTATAAAGTGGAGCGTTTCTTCCGGGATGCCAAACTGACGGAAATCGGGGAAGGCACTTCGGAAATCCAACGCAATATTATTGCCCGGGAAATCGGCTGCTAAGAAAAAGGGTGGAAGTGTTTATGGAAAGCGACATCTTCGGATGGTTCGCTCTTTTTTCCTCCTATTTATCCGAAAATTTCAATTTTAGGAAAAGATCCAAATGAATAATTTGACAGGGGGGAGTTTCGATGGCTGATTTGCTCAACATGACAGTAGGGGCCTTGTTGGATCGCATAACGGATCAAGTGGGGGAGAACGACGGGGTTGTCTACCCGGAATTGGATCTTCGCTGGTCTTACCGGGAGTTTCGGGATCGTTGCAATCAAGCGGCCAAAGGGTTGATGAAGCTGGGCATCCAAAAAGGAGACCATTTGGCCATTTGGGCGACCAATGTTCCGGAATGGCTGATTACGCAGTTTGCCACAGGAAAAATGGGAGCCGTCATGATCACGGTCAACACCAACTACCAAGCCAGCGAGCTGGAGTATTTACTCCGGCAATCGGATGCTGAAACCCTGATTTTGATGGAAGGGTTCCGCGGGGTGAGTTATGTGGAGATACTATACAAGATCTGTCCCGAACTCCGAGCAGCGGAGCCTGGAAAGATACAGTCCGCCCGTTTGCCCCGCTTAAAAAACGTGATCTACCTGGGAAAGGAGAAGCTGCCGGGGATGTTCACCTGGGAAGAAGTTATGGCTATGGGAAAAGACGTATCCGATGAGGAGTTGGCGGAACGTCAGCGGTCTCTCCATCCCGACGATGTGATCAACATGCAGTATACTTCCGGAACGACGGGCTTTCCCAAAGGCGTGATGCTCACCCACAACAACATTGTCAACAATGCCCGCAACATTGCTGAATGTATGAAACTGACCCCGAACGACCGCATGTGTATACCTGTGCCCTTTTTCCATTGTTTCGGCTGTGTACTGGGCACGTTGGCTTGTGTCAATACCGGTACAACGATGGTTCCGATCCTTGTTTTTGATCCATTAACCGTGCTGAAAAGCGTGGAAGCGGAGCGTTGTACCGCGTTGCACGGCGTTCCGACGATGTTTATCGCCGAGTTGAATCATCCGGAGTTTGACCGGTTTGACTTGTCCACCCTCCGGACCGGAATCATGGCCGGATCCCCTTGCCCGATGGAAGTGATGAAGCGGGTCATGGAAAAGATGGGTGCCGCTGAAATCACCATTGCTTACGGGCAGACGGAATCTTCGCCAGTGATTTCTCAAACCCGCACCAACGATTCCATCGAGCGGAAAGTATCTACCGTCGGCAAAGCGCTTCCCCATGTGGAGGTAAAGATTATCGACCCCGACACCGGTGAAACCCTCCCGCCAGGCAAGCAAGGAGAGCTTTGCACCCGGGGGTATCTGGTCATGAAAGGATACTATAACATGCTGGAAGCCACCGAAAAGGCTATCGACAGCGAGGGTTGGCTCCATACCGGTGATTTGGCGGTGATGGATGAAGAGGGGTATTTTAAGATTACTGGCCGCCTGAAAGATATGATCATTCGCGGCGGTGAAAACATCTATCCCCGAGAGATCGAAGAGTTTCTCTATTCGCATCCCGACATTCTCGATGTTCAGGTGGTCGGCGTACCCGACGAAAAATACGGGGAACAGGTGATGGCTTTCATCCGGTTGAAGGAAGGGAAATCTATGACATTGGAGGAGCTGCGGGAATACTGTGACGGCAAAATCGCCCGATACAAGATTCCCCGGTATATGCAAGTGGTTGACCAATATCCTATGACGGCCAGCGGCAAGATACAGAAATTCCGGCTCCGGGAGATGGCGGTGAAGGAATTGGAATTGGGTTCGACGAAGACGGGGAGTGTATGAGATTATCGTCTCGAAAGTGCATCACTTCTTATGTCGGGGAGTAGTAGGACTTGCCGTCGGAATCAAGAGATTTTGTCCAATCAGTCGATCCAATGGATCGGCTTTTTTTTGAAAAGGAATGTTCATGTGTTCCATTTACGAACGTATCGGTCAGGATTTTGCCTACAGTCCTTGGGCAGATGGAGAAATCACCCGTCGTTTGCGAAGCTTCTTGCAAGTAGAAGATGGGACCCGCGTACTGGATATTATCGCTTGCGGAACGGGGCCGCATTGATGAAGTGATCCGTCCATAAGCTTTTTACCCGGTAAAAGCACCAACGCGCTCCCGCATATGCTTGCATAGAGGTTCTTCTCCTCTGTAATCTGAAGGTGAAGAATTTTCAGGCGGGAGGGTTTCAGGTGGCGGATGTGAATGCACAAACACAGGGTGTCAGAGGCGATTTCTTTACCATTCTGGATGTGGACTACCTGGAGTATTATACCGGCAACGCCAAACAGGCGGCTCATTACTTCTGCAAGGCGTTTGGGTTTAAACCGGTGGCGTACAGCGGGTTGGAAACCGGTAATCGGAAGCAGATCTCCTATGTGCTGGAACAGGGAAATATCCGGTTGGTGGTGAGCGGGGCGTACACCCCCGACCATCCCATCGCCGATTTTGTGAAGCGGCACGGGGATGGGATTAAAGATGTTGCTCTCCAAGTGGAAGATGTGGAAAAAGCCTATCGAGAAGCCGTTTCCCGCGGCGGGATCGGGATCCTGGAACCCCATACGGTGTCGGATGAACACGGGATGCTGAAAAAAGCCGTGATCGGAACGTATGGCGATACGGTTCACACGCTGGTGGAACGCCGCTACTACAATGGGGTGTTTGCGCCCGGATTTGTTTCGACGGACTTGGATATTCCCTATACCGACAGCGGACTGAAAGGCATTGACCATGTGGTGGGAAACGTGGAGCGGATGGAAGAGTGGGTTGCATATTATGAGAAAGTGATGGGTTTTACTCAGCTTCGCCACTTTGATGATGAAGACATCAGTACGGAATATTCAGCACTGATGTCCAAAGTGATGCAAAACGGGACGGGTCGTATCAAGTTTCCGATCAATGAACCGGCGGAAGGAAAGCGGAAATCGCAAATCCAGGAGTACCTGGAATATTATAACGGGCCCGGAGTGCAACATGTTGCCCTGTATACCAAAGATATCATTCGTACAGTGGAGCAGTTGAAATCCCAAGGCGTCGAGTTTTTGGACACCCCGGATACCTATTATGACAACCTGAAGGAACGGGTGGGCAATATCGACGAAGCAGTGGAAGATCTGAGAAAAAATAAAATTTTGGTGGACCGGGACGATGAGGGGTACTTGCTGCAAATCTTTACGAAGCCGATCGTGGACCGGCCGACTCTGTTTATCGAAATTATTCAACGCAAGGGTGCCCGCGGGTTCGGTGAAGGCAACTTCAAGGCCCTGTTCGAAGCGATTGAACGGGAGCAAGCCCGCCGCGGGAACTTGTAATCGAAGGAGAGCCGCTGACGATGTCGGCGGTCTTTTTTATCTCATAAATCCCCCCGGGTTGGAAACCCTATAAGGGAAATGATTTCCAACCAAAGTGGGTGAAGTGAGATGAAGCGTATCCAGATTCGCAAAGCGGTCGCATACCTGGCCGTGATGTCACTCTCGCTGGGGGCTTGGGCGGGAACAGCGAGTGCAGCGGCAATCAATCAAAAGATGGAACAGCCGTTGTGGAAAGACCAGGGACGTCCTTATTACCGCATAAAGGCCAAATATGATGATCGGAAAGGGACGGTTCACGGACATCTGTCGGTAGAGCTGCCCAAGCAACGGACAGAACCAGTGCGTGAGCTCTATTTCCGCTTGTATCCTAACGCTTTTAAAAAATGGAAATGGGGAGAGGCTTCCAAACCGAAGGAGCCTGGCTATCTGAAAGTCGGTAAAGTAAAGGTGAACGATGTCCCCGCGCATCATACGGTAAAAGAGACGGTGATGAAGGTGGGGTTGTCGACGCCTTCCTTGCCCGGACAGCCGTTAAAGGTGGATATGGAGTATGAGTTGAAGATCCCCAAAGGCGGGAGCCGGCTGAATACCTTTGGTCATACGGCCTTTTTGGCTCAGTGGTATCCCATGTTGGCGGTGAAAGATCGGGACGGCTGGCATACGGAACCCTATACAGCCACAGGAGATCCTTTTTATAGTCAAATGGCCAACTTTGAGGTAACCTTCGAAGTTCCGGAGGGCTATCAACTCATTACAACCGCAGATGACCGAGCGGTACCGGCAAAAGGGCCGATTACGCTCCGTCAGGCACATGTTCGGGATTTTGCCGCTGTCATTACAAAAGACTATGAAGTGGTGGAAGGGAAAGCGGGTTCCACTCAGGTGAATCTGTGGTATCTGAAGGGGATGGAAGGCATCGCTCAGGAATTGCATGCAGCAGCCGTTTCCGGGATGCAGTTTTATGGAAAGCATTTTGGTCCATATCCTTATAAAGAAGTTGACGTCGTATTGGGGGAAACGGGATATGGTATCGCCGGCATGGAATATCCGGGACTGGTTACGTCGGTGGACAAGATCCCGACGCGAAAAGGGGAACAGCCCGCTGTCAGCGTAGTGGTGCATGAACTGGCTCATCAATGGTGGTACGGCGTCGTAGGAAACAACCAGGTAAAAGAACCTTGGCTGGATGAAGGGCTGACTACCTTCTCTGAGCTGTTGTACATGCATGATAAAATGAAGGAAGATGAACGGGACCTCTTGCTCCGTGCCGCCCAGAGAACGGATGAAATTCATCAGGAACAGGGAGTCACTTCCGTGGAGCCTCTCTACAAGTATTCGGACCCCATTTACGGATTGATGGTGTATATCCGCCCCGCCGCTATGCTGTGGAACCTGTCGGAGAAAATCGGAAAAGACAAAGTGCTGGATATTCTCAGCACTTACTACAAGCGATATCAATTCAAAACGGCCACGACCGCCGACTTCATCAAGGTGGCCAACGAAGTATCCGGGAAGAACCTGCGCCCCTTTTTTGACAAGTGGTTGTATTTTAAAGGGACTTCCGGTAAAAAACAAACTTCCGGAAACCAGCGGTAATTTAAAAAAGACACCTCCGTCTGTTGGGAGGTGTCTTCTGCTTCATGCTTGATCGATAACATCAAGATCAAAGAGGATGTTGGTTCCCCCACAAACATTTGCGGCGAAATCCCCGATGGGATTGCCACCGCCCAAGTCTTTCAGATTGGAACTGGGACGTACATTGACCGCATCCCCCATATTCACCGTGCCGGATTGGTTAATCCACAGCAGTTTGACATTAAAGATCTGGTTAGCGACGGCCATGTGCTTATCTCCTTTCATGGAAAGGTTCGGATGGGTTATTGTATGAGCACACCGTTTCTTTGGGCACATGAGGATCCCGTTTTTTTTTGAGGTGGGATGAAGAGGAAGAATTTTGTGCTGCGGACCGTCGCCGTTTTCTCCATATACTATTAAAAGAATGAAGGGGGGAAAACGGTGCGTGTGGTAAGTTACAACATCCGTCACGGGGTCGGCTGCGACAAGCGGCTCGACCTGGAACGGACGGCTCGGGTGATCGAAGAGTTGCAGCCCGATATGGTGGGATTGAATGAAGTAGATGTATGTTTTCACCGGCGGAGTGAGTATCAAGATCAAATGGCTTGGTTAGCCAAGCGGCTGAAGATGAATTTCTGTTTTGCGCCCGCGATTTGTCTGCGCCCAAGATCTACCGTCGGTGAACGGCAATATGGAAATGGCTTGCTGACAAAAGGGAAAATCCTGGATTGGCTGCCCGTCCGTTTTTCCGGGCGCAATGGGGATGAACCCCGGTCCATCCTGACGGCACGGGTGGAAACAAAAAAGGGGGTATTTCGGATCGTGGTCACCCATATGGGGTTAACTCCCTGGATGCGGCGGCGTCAGGTGCAATGGGTGTTGGATATGTGCCGGGATGAAGAAAGGCCGGTGGTGGCCATGGGTGACTGGAATGTGACACCGCGGCGAAGATCAGTGACGGCTCTCTCTCCGTACCTGATCGATTTGTTGGGGCAGATTGAACAAGAAACGGGGCAAGACCTGTACACCTATCCTTGTTGGCACCCCCGCAAGCGATTGGATTACATCCTGTGTTCCCCGCATTTTCAAGTACGAAGCGGCGGGGTGTCAAAGACTCCCGATTGTCCGTCGGATCACCTTCCGGTCTACGGCGATCTTCAACTGACAGGGGAGTAAACCGCTTCAAAAGTTCCATCCGAATTGGGTATAATGGACAAAGTAGATGATCGGAGGCGAAGGAGTGTCCACATCCATGAGATCGGGACCAGGAGAGGCAGTGTTTGAGAGGGACGGTCAGCTGCTCTCGGCCAGATTGGCTGCTATCGCTGAACGGGTCCCCTCGGGCCATGTTACGGCGGATATCGGAGCGGATCATGCCTTGCTGTTGATTGCTTTGGCCAAACAAGGCCGGATCTCTAAAGGCATTGCAGGGGAATTGAATACCGGCCCCTTTCAAAATGCATGGAATCGGGTAAAAAGGTCACGGGTGGATCACCTGGTGGAAGTGCGCCAAGGAGACGGGCTGGCCGTATTATCCAAGGGAGAAGCGGAAACGGTAGTGATTGCGGGGATGGGAGGCTCGTTGATCGCGTCCATTTTGGATAAGGGAGAATCCCGCTTACAAGGGGTTAAACGTTTGATTTTGCAGCCCAATAACAGCGGTGATCGCGTGCGTACCTGGTTAGCGAATCGAGGGTGGGAGTTGACGGACGAAACCCTGGTGGAAGAAGGGGGCATCTTGTACGAAGTGTTGACTGCCGAACCCGGCAATGGGGATGCACCTTATGAAGGTTCTCCTTTTTCTAAAGACCGGATGGTTCAATTGGGTCCCTTGCTGTGCAAGTCACGGCACCCCCTGTTAATCAAAAAGGTGGAAGAAGAGATCGAGAGTCGAAAACGTGTCTTGGAACAGTTGGAAGCGGGACGGACGGCAGAAGCCGAGCGGCGAAAGCAAGAGATGAAGAAAGAACTGCGTGAATGGGAGAAGGTGATGACATGGTTATCCGAGGAACCGATCTGATCCGTGCGATGGAAGCCTGGGCTCCGCCTTCCCTGGCCGTGGAGAAGGACCGGATTGGTTTGCAGGTGGGCGATCCTCGCCAGAAAGTGCGTGGCGTGTTGTGTACGTTGGACGTTACGGAAGGAGTAGTGGAGGAAGCGGTGCAATCCGGGGCAAACTGGATTATTGCCCACCATGCGGTGATTTTCAACCCGGTTCAAACATTGCGAACGGATCAACCGAAAGGCCGATTATATGCCAAGCTGATCAAGCACGATATCAATGTTTTTGTCGCCCATACCAACTTGGATACCGCTGTAGACGGTGTCAATGATGTGCTGTGCGAAAAGCTGGGCATTCATAACACCCGTGTGATGATGCCGATCACCGAGGATCAGTTGAAAAAGTTGGTGGTATTTATACCCCGAAGTCACCATGAACAAGTCCTCCAAGCCATTAGCGAGGCGGGCGCCGGTTGGATCGGCAATTACAGCCATTGTACGTTTAACTTAGAAGGGATCGGCACCTTTATGCCGCGGGAAGGAACCAATCCGTATATCGGTAAGCAGGGAGCCTTGGAGCGAGTGGAGGAGGTCCGCTTGGAAACTGTGGTTCCGCAACGACTCCAACAACAAGTGGTGCAGGCGATGCTGGATGCCCATCCCTATGAAGAGCCGGCATACGACATTTATCCATTGGAGTTGGAAGGGATACCCCACGGTTTGGGTCGTGTCGGGGAATTGCCGCGGGAGATGACGTTAAAAGAACTGGCGGAAAAGATGAAGGAAGCGTACCGGATTCCCCGACTGCGGATGGTGGGAGATCCGGCGGCACGGGTGAAAAAAGCTGCTGTCCTGGGCGGATCCGGCGGGCGTTACTATCCGACTGCCAAAAAAATGGGCGCTGATGTGTATATCACGGGTGATGTGGACTTTCACATCGCACAAGATGCCATGGCCGACGGGATTTGTTTGTTGGATCCGGGACATCATGTCGAACATCTGGTGTTGGAACGTGTAGCCGATAAAATGCGGGAAAAACTGAAGGATGTCCCTGTGGTTGTCTCCCGGACAGATACCAATCCGTTTCAATTTATATAAGGGATTGGGTTTAATTCCTTTTAATGACTATTGAATATGACGTCGAACTCTGATACAATGGATTCTGTCGCTTTATTGGGGAAAGTAAACCAGGCAATCGCCGGTGGTGTACCGCAAGGTCCCACGGGAGGAAAGTCCGAGCTCCACAGGGCAGGGTGCCGGCTAACGGCCGGTGGGGGCGACCCTAAGGCTAGTGCCACAGAAATGTAGACCGCCGATGGAAACACCCAGGTGTTTCACAGGCAAGGATGCAACGGTGCGGTAAGAGCGCACCAGCAGCATGGAGACATGCTGGCTAGGTAAACCCCACCCGGAGCAAGACCTGATAGGGGATCAGCGTCATGGTGACGCAGCTGTGGCCCGCAGCGATCCCGGGTAGGTCGCTTGAGCGGCGTAGCAATACGTCGCCTAGACAGATGATTGCCACTCCATGGTGTGGGAGGCTGCAGGCCGATCGTACCACCAGGAGGACAGAACTCGGCTTATGGTTTGCTTTCCCGGTCATTATACATAAGCAGGTAAAAAACCTTTCCCTGTTCGACGGGAAAGGTTTTTTGTTATAAAAATGTAAAATAATGGTTACTTGCTTGTCATCCCTTCGAGAAAAGCATGTAATCATTTCGGGGTACGCTACAGATACTAAAACCCAGAACGGAAGATAAGGGGGAGTTACCTGATGAAAAAATGGCTCTGGATAGCTTTGGGCCTCTCCCTGTTTGTGGCTGGTATCAAAGCGTATCCGACAATTTCGATGTTAATGGCCAATACACCGCCGGAGCCCGTTAACCTTTCCCAAGTAAATGTGATGGCTGAATTGCAGGAAGAGGCTCAGAAGAAAGGGAGCCTGGATTATTTGATTCTCGGTGATTCGGTGGCGATGGGACAAGGATCGGAAAAAAAACAAGGCTACCCTGCATTGGTAGCAAAGCGATTGAAAAAAGAACATATTCCATTGCTCTTGCATAATGAGGGCGTTTCCGGGCGCACTTCACAACAAATGTTGCAGGCGTTGGATACCCCCGCCATGCAAAAAAAAATCCGGAATGCGGAATTGATCTCCCTGACCATCGGGGGCAATGATTTGTTGAAAGTTGCTTTGAATGAAAAGAATCCGGTGCAAGCAATTACCGCATTCGGCGATATTCAGAAAAACTATCAGCGAAATTTGAAGGAGACCTTGTCCAAAGTACGATTACTGAATCCGGATGCCCCCATTCTGCTGACATCCCTTTACAACCCCATTTCTCCTGCTGAGCCCTACTACGATTTATCCAACACCCTATTGGACAAATGGAATATCGGCATGAAAGAAGTGGCTTATCAATTTCCCTCGACACTGGTGATCGATGTGGATGAAAAGCTGCAAGCCGGCCAAGGAAGCTGGCTTGCCGATGCGATCCATCCCAACGACCGAGGATACCAGCGGATTGCGGATGGCATCTTGGAAGGGATGAGGGAAGCGCGGCCGGCAGCGGCCAGTACACAATGATAACCTGCGTCGGAGCGACGGGTAGAAAAGTCTTTTTGGCAAGAGGTTTGTTATCCATCTGACCTGCCTATCAGGCGGGTCTTTTCATGGCTTTATATAATGGAGCATGTCGACGTTTTTTACCATGGATGAAACCGCCCGCATTACCCTACGCTAAAGAAGGGAACACAGAAAGGGGCAAAGGAAATGACACGGGAATTTTTCACATATGAAGCCTATATCGACCGCTATAAAACATTTTGGTCGGAAGAAGGAGACGGCAGGCCGGAAATCATGTCTCGAGAAGGGTTTCAACAGAGCATGCATTTGTTACAGGACTGTTATGAAACGTATCGCAACATGATTCAGCTGGGGCAGGAGCAGGAAGCCTCCCGGTATTATTTAAATATCATTAATCCGCTGGAAAATGAACTGGCTATTGCAGACGGTACCGACAACTTTTTGTAAAGGCAAGCCCCCTTTAACCTTCCGGCCAAAGGGGGCTTGCTGTTGTGGGCTACAGCTACAACATTAACAGATGGTGCAGTTTTTTGATGGAGCGGTGCAGAGAGGCTTTGGTTTCTTCAGCGATGTTTTTCCGTTGGGATGCGGCCATCATTTGTTCCATGGCGAGCAAAGCTTGTTTTTTGTGTCCTTTACTCATGGCATCCAGCATCTCATCCGCCAGTCTGATCATTTCCGCAGAAACTTCCGGTGATTGACATTGATGATACAAATGGTAGGCAGTATACAGTTGCATCGTGGTAACATACACTTTGAAACGCCGCTGTGAGTCATACTGGATCCGTTGTCCGATCATTGAAGGGTGATTGGCTGTGATTTGCCAAGCTTCTTTGGTTTCAAAGTCGGGATTGCTTATAGAAACCTCTGAAATCTGCAACTGGTCAAATCCAGTATAGAGCCAGGCATGGGATCCGCCGTTGAGCCGGTACAGGCGCAGGGTAAGGGTTGCCTCTTTTTTTCCACTCAGATACGGAGTGAGATCGATGGTTTGTTGCTGCCAACGTTCCGCCGGATGAACGGTCACATCTTGTTGCCAAACGACACGGCGGTTCACCAATACCTGCTTCACATATTGCCCCGCTACCAAGTAACGGGGGTAGACGGAGAGATGGTAAAAACGGAGGCGGTAGGGTCCCTTGCCGGTTACGTGAATCGTTTGTGTCAGTTCTCCTTTACCGCCGACAGATGGGTTATAACCGGGCGGCACAAACAAGCACCCGAATCCATTTCCGGAGAATGCCTGGCGGTCCCGATCCTCGGGGAACCATTCCTTATTCAATACATAGGTGACCAACCCGTCCAACTTGCCTTCCTGTAAATAATGGATACCCGTTTGCAGAGCGGTTTTTACATAATCTGCTGATGGATTGGCAGGGGTTGCCGATAGTTTGCTGGCATGCACCATCAAAATAAACGGCAAGTGATGCTCGTGAAGCAGCCGGTGTACCTTTTCGATCTGCTGGGGTAAGTAATGAGCCCGCTGCGTATTGCGGAACTTCCCGTCGCGAAAAGTCATGACAACACCGTCAATCACGTGGCGGTATTGTTTGAGCAAGGAGGGGCCGATAGCCGTGTAGTAAATTTGCGGATAAAAACGGAGTCGGGGGTTGATTTCTGCACCCGCTCGTTTCATCCGTTTCACGTATTCTGGTGTAAAAAAGCGAAGGTTATGGTTGAAGTCATCCATGACAACGCCTTTCAAATTGGGAAAGGCAAGGGACAGTTTGGCTGTTGCCCGAAACCAGGCGATATAATCCGTTCCATAGGGCTCGGATTGTTTCTCCCGTGCTTCGGTGGGAGGTACGAGATAAATCCACACATCTATTCCCGCCTTTTTCGCGGCAGGAAGAAACTCTTTTCGCAGATCATCCCAGTCGGATGATTGATGCCAAATCAAATAAAAGTAGGTATTGACTCCCAATTGCTGCAACTTTTCAATGAGGCGGGGGGTATCCACGTGATGTAATCCGTCTGCACGCGGTTTTGGTTCCCGGATTTCCCCGGCATAATCTCCGATCATGGGGGCCACCGTTTTTTCCTTTCCCCAAACAGGGGGGAAATCATGGGCTTCCGCTTTTTGTACCGGAATCCACAGGCTCCAAGCTGCCAGCAAACAGACAAACCACCGAAGAAACAATACGGAGACCATTAGCTTAGGTCTCCGTTTATTTTTGCCGCTTGTGTTTCCATATCCATCTCCTGGTCCTGTCGGTCATCAATCGTGATGTGCGTGATTACCCGGTTGTTTCCATTTTGCAGGGATGTGCGATGAATATTGGAAGCCACGGACATCAGTTGATCCAAGTTTCCTTCGACAACTGTGGACATGGCATTCACCTGGTATTTCAATCCCTGATTTTGTGCAACCTGGCACGCTTCTTTCACTGCTTGACTGAAGCTGGGAGTTTCACCCCCGACAGGAATAATACTGATTTCCATGATCGGCATATTACTCACCTCATCCGTTAATTTGACACGGCAGCATTGAATTTATGTATGAAAAGCGAGTGTGAAATAAAAAATGTTTGAGAGGTCATACTAAGTGAAAATCGGCAAAAAGGTGTGACCAACCGAATGGATTTGTTAAAAGAATTGACGGAAGCCAAAGGAGTCCCAGGCTATGAAACCGAAGTTCGTAGGATTATGCAGCGGGAAATCGAAAACACCAATGCGAACATTATAACGGACGGGATGGGTAGTATCTTCGGCGAAAAGAAAGGTTCCCAGAGCGGCCCTCGCGTGTTGTTGGCAGGACATATGGATGAAGTGGGTTTTATGATAACCGAAATTCATAAGAACGGGTATCTGTACTTTACCCCGCTGGGTGGATGGTGGGAGCAGGTATTGTTGTCCCAACGGGTGACGGTGATGACAGAAAAGCGTTCCTTCACCGGAGTAGTAGGTTCCAAACCACCGCATTTATTGTCATCCGAAGAGCGGAACAAGGTATACCCCATGAAGGAGATGTTTATCGATGTAGGGGCCCACAGTGAAGAACAAGTCAAAGAGTGGGGGATTCGCGTCGGAGATCCGGTTATTCCCATTTGTCCCTTTGAGATCTTGCCGGATGATGACACCATCTTGGCGAAAGCGCTGGATAATCGGTTGGGCTGCTATCTGGCGCTGGAAGTGATGAAACAGCTGCGAACAGAGGAGCATCCCAATACGTTGATTGCGGGAGCGACTGTACAGGAGGAAGTGGGCTTGCGCGGAGCAACCACATCCCCCTATGCAGTGGAACCGGATATCGCTATCGCGCTAGATGTGGGGATCGCTCAGGACGGTCCAGGCACCGACGGCAAAAACAAGCCCAAAATGGGAAACGGGGTTTTGGTCACCTTCCTGGACGCAACAATGATTCCTAATACCCGCTTTCGAGATATGGTGATCGATACAGCAGAAGAGCACAACATTCCGTATCAGGTGGAAACGATGACGGGCGGAGGAACTGATGCAGGTCGTTTCCATATGCACCGCAAAGGAATTCCCTCTTTGGTTATTGGTGCTGCTACCCGCTATATTCACAGCCATGTTTCGATGGCCAGCAAAAAGGATGTGGATCATGCCGTCAAATTGTTGGTGGAAGTCGTAAAAAAATTGGATCAATCCGCAGTAGATACCATGGTGGATTTTAAAGTTTAACAAAAGATCCCCGTCTTACGAGGAAGGCGGGGATTTTTATCGACTTGGTTTGTTTTCAGCAAAACAAGTCTATCCTGTTGATGAGAACAGTGGACGGTGCCTGTGGAATGAAAAGGGGAATGTTGTGTGTCATTTTAGTGGACGACGTACCAAATCGGGTGATTACTCCTTTTGGCGTCTCCGTGATTATGGTATCCTTAGGATGAAACGGAGACGAACCGGAATAAACGGGGTTGAAATATGGAACAAACAGTGATGGATCTCTTATCACAATACGGATACCTCGGGATCTTCTTTTTTTTGGTCTTTGGAATCGTGGGAATTCCCTTACCGGATGAGATCATGATGACTTTCATCGGTTATCTCGCTTCCATTGGCCAGCTAAACTTGTATATGACGTTCTTTAGTGCGCTTTCCGGTTCAGCGGCAGGGATTACGATCAGTTTTGTCCTTGGACAAAAGCTGGGTTATCCCTTTTTGAAACGGTATGGCAGCAAGTTTTTCATCACCCGGCGTCGCTTGCGAAAGACGCAATTGCTTTTTCGCAAGTACGGGAATTGGGTGTTGTTTTTTGGGTATTTCATTCCCGGTGTTCGTCATGTAACAGCTTACCTCGCCGGCATCTCCCGGATCGGGTGGGGGCGGTTCGCTATATACGCTTATTTGGGTGCTATCGTGTGGTGTACGACGTTTATCGGGATGGGGTATCTGCTGGGAGCCCACTGGGAGAAGATGTTTGCCGCCTTACATAAATACGGTGCCACCGCGATGGTCCTTGCAGCGGCTGCCGGCTTAATCTGGTTCTTTTGCTACCGCTACAACCAAAACCAACGGATCAACTCTATTCGGAACAAATAACCCTTGGAAGGAGGGGGAATCATGGTGCCGATTCGCCTGAAACGGGTATATGAGTCTCCTTCAAAAGAGGATGGAAAACGCGTATTGGTGGACAAGTTGTGGCCGAGGGGCCTGAAAAAAGAAGAAGCATGTTGGATGGGTGGCTCCGATCCCTTGCCCCGTCGGATGAATTGCGGAAGAAATTTCATCAGGACGGGGATTTTCGCGCTTTCGAACAGCTTTACCGGAAAGAGATCGACCCCTGTACCGAGGATTTCCGACAACTGCTGAAAGATGCCAAAAAACAGACGGTGACGCTTTCTTTGCCAGTAAAAATGAATCCGAAAACAACGCCTGGGTATTAAAAGACGTGTTGGAGGAACGTTTGTCAGACGGGAGGGAGTAGAATATGGCGCAAGTACAAGTGCAGGTCGGCGGTAAAGAATACAGCTTTGATATAAGGCGAGGGGAAAATTTGTTGTTGGAGTCGGTCTCGCGCTCCGTCATGATTCCATTTCGTTGTACCGCCGGTCGTTGCGGGGCTTGCAGGGTCCGAGTCTTGGAAGGGGCCGAGAACCTGGATCCCATCGAGGAAAATGAACGAATGCGTCTGGGGGACGAACAGGTGAATGCCGGCTATCGACTGGCTTGCCAAGCCTATGTCAATGGGGATGTAAAGGTGGAAGTACCTCAGCCGAAGCTCTATTAGATACTTAAAACCCCCTGCTGCTTTGATGCAGCAGGGGGTTTTTTTATACCCATGTAACCGGCGACGGCTGTTCTTCCTTTTTCTTTTGCTTGGATTGTGCTTGTTGCCGGTAACGGGAAATGTTGAGTAGAATTCCTGCCGTAAACAGATTGAGCAACAGGGATGAACCTCCGTAGCTGATAAAGGGGAGAGGGACGCCTGTCACCGGCAACAAGGCGGTGACCACCCCGAGGTTGAAAATGGCCTGGACGGAGAATAACGTGATAATCCCTACCCCCAACAACATACCGAACATGTCTGGAGCGCGCAAGGCGATCCGTATTCCGCGGACGATAAACAGCACAAACAGAAGAATCAGACTTGCTCCCCCAAAAAAGCCCAGTTCCTCCGCGATGACGGAAAAGATAAAGTCCGTATGGGCTTCCGGTAGATAGGCCATTTTTTGAATACTGTTGCCCAGGCCTGCACCGGTCAGCCCGCCGGGTCCGATGGCGTAAAGGGATTGGATGATTTGATACCCTTTATCTCCCGGATCTTTCCAAGGATCCCATAATACCGATAGGCGATCCAATCGATAGGATTTGAGCAACAACACGCTGATCATTACCGGAGAACCTGCCAACGCCAATAACGTCAAATGCTTCAGCCGGGCCCCTGCACAGAAGATGATGACCAAGCAGGTGGCCAGCAAAATAACGGTACTGCTGTAATGAGGCTGAATGACGATCAGAAAGCAGAAAAGCCCGATCACGATCAACGGGGGCAGCAGTCCTTTCCTGAAGTTATCCAGATGCTCCTGTTTTTTTGCCATGATGGAAGCAGTGTAAATCAACGCGGCCACTTTGGCCACTTCCGATGGCTGAAAGCTGAAAAAACCCAGTTGAACCCATCGATCCGCCCCATTGATCTTTGAACCGAGGCCGGGAATAAACACCAATAAAAGAGCAATCCAGCTGCCAAACAATATGTAGGCGATATACTTTCGATACAGCTGATAGGAAATGTTGGCGGTGATAAAAAAGACCAACAGTCCGAATCCCGCCCAGATCAACTGTTTTTTGAAGAAATAGTAAGTGTCGTTGTAGTGTGTCATGGCTACATAGTAACTGGAGCTGAAGACCATCACCAAACCAAATCCTACAAGGGCGAACAAAATCAACATCAACCAGAAATCCGGTTTACCACGCACCATGCATATAACCCCTCTTGATTCTGATTTTTACTGGTTTTTTGTTAACCGGGAAATGCGAACATTTTTTGCCCGCCGGGCAAAACACGTTTCCGAATCTAGTGGGAATCCGATATACTGTGGATAGAAAGCAAACAGGACACGCTGTGGGAGTCCTGTCTTTTCGTTTCCGATCATGGGAGACAGAAAGGGTTTTTTGACAAGATGAAAGTGAGTCGTATGCTTCGTCAGCTGGATTTTCCTTTGATTCTTTTGGTGGGTGTTTTGGCTGTTATCAGCATTGTTGCCATCTCCAGTGCTACATACACGGTCAAACCGACTTATCCAGACAAACAAATGATGTGGTACCTGTTAGGTATTCTCTTTTTGGTGGCCACACTCCTGTTTGATTACCGTCTTTTGTCCCAGGGACGGCTGGTGTATGTCCTTTATGGACTAGGAATTGTTTTGCTTACCATGGTTTGGATCCCAGGATTGGGGGTCAAAGTTAACGGGGCCCAGCAGTGGGTTAATCTCGGCGGGCTTCAGTTTCAGCCATCGGAGTTTATGAAGATTTTCCTGATTCTTTCAATGGCCAAACTACTGGTCGATATGGAGGAAATTCCGATTCGTGGATGGCGAAATATCGGAAAGATCCTGGGCCTGTTTCTGCTCCCTTTTGCGGTGATTTTGAAACAACCCGACTTGGGAACTGCTCTGGTTTTGATGGGGATCCTCGGAGGCATGGTGCTGGTGGCGGGGGTCGACTGGTGCATTCTGTTGACCTGTGTGCTGGCAGGGGCTGTTTTGGCGGGTGGTGTATTCGCGCTGTATTTTACCCACAAGGACTGGCTGGAAATGATCTTGGCGGATCACCAAATTCAGCGGATCGAAACCTTTATCAATCCGGCTTCCGACCCGACAGGGGCAGGGTATCAGTTGACCCAGTCGATGATTGCCGTCGGCTCTGGCCAGTTGAGCGGCAAAGGGTTTCATCACGGCACCCAGGCCCAGGGAAACTGGATTCCCGAACCTCACAACGATTTCATCTTCGCCGTGTTTGCGGAGGAGTTCGGATTTATCGGCGGCAGCATCTTACTGTGCACCTTTCTCTTTTTGATTTATCGCATGGTCAAAGTGGGAATTTCTTGTGAAGACCGTTTTGGCTCCTATATCATCGCGGGTATCGTAGGAATGTTGGTGTTCCAGGTGTTTCAAAACATCGGGATGACCGTGGGCATGCTTCCTATCACCGGCCTTCCCCTTCCCTTTGTCAGCTATGGGGGCAGCTCCCTGTTGACGGGGATGGTCGCGGTTGGACTGGTTTTGAATATTGGCATGCGCCAAGGCGGGGAATACTTGTTTATGCAATGATCGATCGTATGGAGGCAAATGTTGAACAGCAAAGGAGACTGAACGGTGAAAGTAACCAGAGTGCAGCTTCATATCGAAGAAGAAGATTTTGATCTGTATGAAGAAGAATTGATGCGCATGGGATGGAGCAAAATGGACTCTCAAGCGGTTTTCCGGAAAACCTTCGGGGAAACCGAGGTAGAAGTAAAAGAGCATATCCCCACCTTTAGTGCGGATCTGTATTTTACGGTATCCGCCCGCAATGAAAAGGGAATCACCATGGAATCGATTCATGCGATTTTGGATGAATTGAGCCGCGCGGATAAAACGAAGGATTGAATACAAAAAAGATCACCTGTTGAAAGCAGGTGATCTTTTTTGTTACCGGCGGCTGAACACCGCTTTGAGAAGGGGAGGCGTTACCAGAGTGGTGGCTAGCACGATGATGACGGTGACCGTAAACAACTCGTTGTCGATTAATCCCCGGCTTAATCCGATCGAGGCCACAATCAAACCGACTTCCCCGCGGGCTATCATACCCGCTCCGATGCCGAGGGAGCTGCGGTTGTTGAAACCAGCCAGTTTGGCTCCCAGTCCTGCGCCTATCACTTTGGTCAGGATGGCGACCAAAGTGAGGATAATCATCATGGTGAGAATATCCGTGTCCATGTTGCTGACATTGGCTGTTACCCCAATGCTGACAAAGAACACCGGCACAAAAAAGGAGAATGACACAATCTCCACTTTTTCAAACAGTTCAACCCGGTACTGGGTGAGACTGAGCATCAGCCCGGCAAAATAGGAACCCACGATTCCGGCCAGTCCAAAAGTTTCCGCCATAAATGCGAATCCTAGCGCTGTAACGATCCCAAAAGTGAGCAGTGCTTCTGTGGACATCAGTTTGCTGCTGATCCATTGGAAAAATGGGGGCAGCACCTTTTTGCCCAACAGTACTGTGAGCAGGAAAAAGAAAATGATTTTTCCGAGCAGAAGGACCAGACCGGCTACGCTGCTGCCTTCTCCACTGCCAGATGTAAAGCCCATGACGATGGAGAGGATGATGATCCCCAGCACGTCATCCAACACAGCAGCACCCAGAATGGTGACCCCTTCCTTGGTTTGCAATTTCCCCAATTCCCTCAGAGTTTGTACGGAAATACTTACGCTGGTGGCTACCAGCAAGGTTCCGATAAAAATAGAGGTTGACGTGTTGTAGTCAAAAGCCAATCCGACGCCGAAGCCGGCGATCAGGGGGAAAATAACGCCGCCAACCGCAACGAGTGAGGAGCCGTAGGCCGTTTTTTTGAATTCCTCCACATCCGTTTCCAGACCTGCCAGGAACATGAGCAAAATTACACCGATTTCAGCCAGTTCCTTGATCAGACCGGGGTGTTTCGGATCCACCGTGATCCAACCCAGTACTGCCGGACCGAGCAGAATGCCGACCAACAGCTCGCCGAACACGGAGGGTTGTCCGATTTTTTTGCTGAAATGGCCGGCGATTTTCACTGATGCGAGGATGATGATCAGTTCCAATATAAAATGAAAATCCATGATCTTTTTCAAGTCGAATAGTTGTCCTATAAAGTCCATCTCCTGCCTCCTCTTGTATAAATCCGTCCTCCTATTGTAACAGAGGGGTAGTCTAAATTCAGCCGAGCGACTTTCTCAACGATATATTACTTCGGAAGGGGTTATGTCATAACTTATATTAGAGAGTGAAAGCATGGAGGGATACCCTGAAGAAAGTCCAACATCTGGATGGTGTTGTGTCTGTTGTATCGGCGGGATAAAATACAGAAAGAAATTCCCTCCCGCTATTTTTGTCAAACCGCCCATTTCCCATAGATGACGTATGGTATAATACCCTTAAAGGGAACCATATCATGCAGATGGACGAGGTGTTCCCGATTGATCTGGATTCGATGGATAATACTCGGCTTTGTGCTGTGCTTTCTGCTTGCTTGCCCGCAAAATGGAGAGACAGCATGGGTTTATCAATATATAACCGCCGAAAGATGCAGCAGCCGACGGGTCGCCGCCCGCAAGCACCGTCTTAGCTTTCAGCATGCGGCGAAAGCTTTGCAACAGATCGATCAGCGCATCCGGGTACTGTTCCGGATGTTGCAGTTGGCAAATGAACGGATTCAACAACAACTGCGATGGATTTGGATCCTGCCAAGGCAGTACCAGGGAGAACCTTTTTAAAATCCCGCTCACTTTTACCCGCAACAAGATAAATCCAAACACCGAAGCGGATACCTTGAAAGGGGAAATGTACCATGTCCATAAACGTATTGTTGTTGCTCCTTTCTTTTGCTGCGTTGGGCCTGACGTTTTGGGCGCAGTTCCGGGTGAAAGGCAGTTTTGACCGCTGGTCCAAGGAAGCAGCTTCTTCAGGGATGACCGGTTATGATGTGGCTCGTCGCATTCTCGACGACAATGGGCTGCACGATGTGAAAGTGGAAGCAGTTCCCGGGAAATTGACCGATCACTACGACCCGATACATCGGGTGGTTCGTTTGTCTGAACCGGTATACTATAGCAATTCCATCGCAGCGATTTCCGTTGCCGCCCACGAATGCGGTCATGCGATTCAACATAAGGAGGCATATGGCGCTCTCGTATTGCGTCACCGGATGTTTCCTGTCGTCAACATGACCTCTCAGGTGGCTCCCATCCTCTTGATGGTCGGGCTGTTTTTGGGCGCGATGAAACTGTTCGCTCTGGGTATTCTCTTCTTTGCTGGTGCGGTGGCTTTCCAACTGGTTACTTTGCCGGTAGAGTTTAATGCCAGCAGCCGGGCAAAAAACATCATGGTGCAGATGGGAATGATCCGCAATGTGGAAGAGCGCGGGGTGAACAAGGTGCTCAATGCGGCAGCCTTGACCTATGTCGCTTCCACCCTGTATGCTGTGGTCGAATTGTTCCGGTTTATTGCCCTGTTTGCCACGACCAACAATGATGACTAAAAGGCAGTCCATCTTCAAGAAAGATGAGAGCACAACTCTCCAGAAGCGACCTTTTGATAAGCGGGACCGAGGTAAAAAGCAAACCATGCACATTTGGCTCGCGCCTCGGGTCAGCACTCAAGATCACTGGGGTCTGTCTAATGGGGACCGGTGTGGCCGTCTCCAATGTCTTGCAAAAAGCGCATAGCGAGACCAGGGAGCGGAGCGACCTTGGCGAGACTTGTACTCTGTGAGTGCAAAGGATTTTCACTGAACACACCGACCTTCCCCTGAATTAGCAGACAACCTTCGTCGTGGTTTGTCGCTTCGCTCCAAAGTCGCGCTCTGTTTCGGATTGGACAGTATAGTGAGGGCGACAGGTAGAAAAGCTTTTCCTTGGGTATAGGTTGGACGTCAATCTAGCCGCCGACAGATGTTCGGCGGTTTTTTTGATACATAATTTTGAATGTGTCACCCATACTAAGTATGATCAAGTCTCAAGGAGGCAAATTTATGCTCAATTTCACCAAATATGTAGCTGGAGCCGCAGCTGCCGGAGTATTATTCTTCTCCTTTGGCTGCGCGGTACAAAAACGTCCGGAAGAAACCCAGGACATTCGGCGGAACACCACGAACATGACCAATCGGATGGACCGCAATTACGAGCGGGTCGGCGTCAATATGCGAGTAGCTGATGACGTGGCCAGTTCCGTTGCCAAGCTGAAGACAATAGATTCTGCTACCGTCGTAGTAACAGATTCTACCGCTTATGTTGGTGTCCTGTTCGAAAAGGACTACAAAGGAGGAGTCACGAACCGCATTAAGACCAAAGTGTCTCGGCAAGTTCGGAAAGCCGACCCCAGTGTGACCCGTGTATTTGTGTCTGCCAATCCGGATTTTGTGAGCCGTATCGGTGACATGGCCCGGGATATCCGCAACGGGCGCCCCATCGCCGGCATCCGCGACAGCTTTATGGAATTGGTGCGCCGCACCTTCCCTACTGCCCGCCAAACTTTGGAATAGGCTCCCGAAAGGGAGTCTTTTTCTGTTTTCGCGGGTTTTGTCAGCCTTCTTCCATGGTCTCCCGGGCCGATTTGCGTTATCATAAAGACGAAACCAGACTTGCGATCGAACTTTGCTGCAAATCGAGAAGGAGGAGTTAGTCGAAATGCAACGCTTGACCCCCCGAGATATTTACAATAAGGACTTTAAAACTTCTCTTCGAGGCTATGACATAGACGAAGTAAATCATTTTTTGGATCTGGTAATTAAAAATTATGAAGAAGTGATTCAAGAAAACCAGCAGTTGAAGGAAGAGCTGCGCAAGCAAAAAAGACAACGGACCGGACCGGTTCCTGCAGTGGGCGACCAGGATCAAATGATCCGGGATATCGTTCGGCGGCTGGAGCGGCTGGAAAAAATGGTACGTCGTTAGCATAGAGTGAGGAGAGAGGTACATGTCTTGGTGGAGGCGTTTTTTTACTGGTGTGACAGAGACGGGAGACCATGTGCCCGAGCCGGGGTTGCGAACCCGATATTTTCGGGGCCAATCCCGGGAAATGAGCAGGTATATCGCTGAACTTCCAGGGCGCCATCCTGCGTTTCGCTTGATTCATCATGATGCGGAACGGGGTGAGGTGATGCTGGAATACCAGAATCCGGTTGGTTTGAAACACGATGTCGTGGTGACGGTTTATGCTTTGTCCCCCGTGCGAATGGCAGTGGACGTTCATGCTGCCCTTCGGGGGCGGATGGTGGATTTGGGCTGGAATCAAAAACTGATCCAAGTGATCTACGATGATCTGGAACAATCGGAATTCCAACGGGATACGGAGGTTACTAGATGAAGGCGTGGAGGCGTGAGTTGGACCGCCTGATGTCCGAGGGGTGTCTCCGTTTGGGTGAAAAAGGCGCAAGAGTAGGTTGCGCCCTTTTTTTCTGCGACCAGCAGGAAGAATACTCCTGGCAAGGAGAGCAATGGTTTCTTCCGGCATCCAATCAGAAATTGTGGACTTCGGCTGTCGCGCTGGAGCGCTTGGGTTCCGACCATCGCTGGGTAACGCATATTGCCGTGGATGAAGGAAAGCTGTGGGTCAGGGGAGGAGGGGATCCGTTATTTGACGGTGCTGCGGCACAGGCAGTAGCGAAAAAGCTGAAAAGCAAGGGAGTACATTCTCTTACAGGCCCGTTGTATTGGGAGGATTTCTTTTTTGATGCAGCTCCCTGGGGAACCGGCTGGTCTTGGGATGACCAGGGAGAGGGTTACAGCGCACCGGTTCACGGGCTCAATATGGAACACAACCGGATTACTTTTACCGCTGATCCCAAGCAAGCGAAGCCCAGTTTACACATCGATCCGCTTTGGGCTGCTGTACAGGTGAAGCACTCCCTCGTCTGGACGAATAAACGGGAAAATGACGTCAAGGTGACCAGGAAAATCGAGGAAAACCGATTTTTCATCGAGGGGGAGTTATCACGTACAGACCCTGTAATCACCGGAGCGGTTCACTCTGGTCCGCTATTCTTTATGGAAGGGCTCATCCACGCTCTTCTCAGCCAAGGGATTCTTTTACCTGAGCAACCGAATGTTCGGGAAGGGAGATTTCCTGAACAAGCCGGGTTGTCGATTCAACATGATTCTCCTCCGTTAAGCGTATGTTTGGAATGGGTGAACGGGGAAAGCGACAATTTTGCCGCTGAAGTGCTGCTGCGTACCTTGGGCAGACAAAAGACAGACAAGGGAGTGGAGCAAGCAGGATTGGATACCGTCCGGGAAACCCTTCATCAGTGGGGGATTAGTCCTCCGGGACGGATGGTGGACGGTTCCGGTCTATCCATGTATAACCTCAGTTCCCCAAGGCCGTTTGTGGCATTGCTGCGGCGGATGCTCCACCACCCGGAACGGGAAGTGTTTATTAGGAGCTTACCCAGGTATGGTGTCAGCGGGACATTGAAACGGCGGGAATGGCAGCCGCCGCATGGATTCAGCGTGGCCGCGAAAACAGGGACTTTGACCGGAGTTAAAACATTATCCGGCTATTTACTCCGCGGGGATCGGGCAGAAGTCGTCTTTTCCTTGATGATCAATGGACTGTTGGAGGAAAACAACGGGGAACAGCTGCAGGATCAATTCCTGCAGCTGCTGTGCAAGCTTACGAATTGACGGATGAACAAAGGAAGCTTTCTTTTCCGGTATAGCGAGCTCCGCCGCAAAACTCCCTCCCGTAAGGATCATCGGTCAATGCATTGATGCGAACGGGATTGCCTGAGTTGGGAGAGTGGATAAACCGGCCTTCCTTTATATACATGCCCACATGGTGAATCGCTCCCGCTCCTTCTTCGTGGGCGAAAAAGACCAGATCCCCGGGCTGCAGTTGATCCCGCTTTACCGCTTCACCGTATTTTGCCTGAATGTTCGCATCGCGGGGAATGGTGATCCCGCCCGCCGCAAAGATGCGATGAACGAAACCGGAACAATCAAAGCCGAAGGAGGACATTCCTGCCCACAGATAAGGAAGCCCGAGAAAACGCTTGGCTGTATGGATCCGATACCCCGCATCCCGGACCGGAAGGCGGGCTCCTGTCCAGACATCACTGCAGGGAATGCGGCCGGTTTCCCCATTCGGGGTGAGAACCAGCACTTGGCCGTCCGACTCGCCGATCCAAGGAAGGCGGGTCATGAAACTTAACTCCATCTGGGTTTCATCTTCCAGCGTCAACAGGGCAGTATCGGATGTCACCCAGGCAAACAGGTCCTGCTCCCCGCGGTGATGGAAATCCTCATGACTGGCCAGCTGACGAAGGGGGACCCAACCGGGATATCCCCGTTCGTCTTTGGGGTCAAACTGCAAAGGGGCGCAAACTTTGCACCAATCCCCCTGTTTTTCCAAAACCAGTACCGGTTCTCCAAACAACAATTGGGATTCCAGCCGACCGACAAGATCCCTGCGGAGCTCGACATCCAATGCGTGCAACCATTCCTTCAGACGCACGGGGGCTGTGAGGGAGGGCAGATCGATATCCCTGACCTTATCCGGGTTTGTCCAGACATTGGCCGCACTTACATTACAGTAGAGAACCTCTTCCATTTTTCATCCTCCCGATCCCTTTCGGTTCTTTCAATGGTTTCGCGAAGAGGATACTGCTTTCCTCTTCCATCGCCAAGCAGGAGTTTTTGTCGTTTTTATCGAAAAAGTTTGACATTCATGAATCGAGGGAGGTTTACCGATGAAGAAAAAAACCGGGGTGTTGCTGTTTGCTCTCCTGTTTGTGCTGGCTACCGTGACAGCGGGCTGCGGCGGACCGTCAGCAGAACGGGAACAAGCTGCACCGCAAATACTGGAGCTAAATCTGGCGAATGGAGAGCCTACGTCTCTGGATCCGGCTCAGGCGTTTGATCAAGATTCGATGGACGTGGTGAACAGTCTGTTTGAAGGATTGATGCGTCTCAACAAAGATCATCAGCCTGAACCCGCTGTCGCCGAAAAGGTGGATAAATCCGACGATCTGCGTACATATACATTTACTTTGCGCAAAGATGCCAAGTGGTCCAACGGCGAATTGGTGACGGCACACGACTTCGAATATGCTTGGAAGCGGGTATTGAATCCCAAAACTGCATCCAGTGCTTCATACCTCATGTATTTTATTAAGAACGGGGAAAAATACAATGCGGGCAAAGCTTCGGCGGACGAAGTCGGAGTAAAGGCCAAAGATGATCACACCTTGGTGGTGGAACTGGAAAAACCGACGCCTTTTTTTGAAGAATTGACCTGCTATACGGTATATGCTCCGGTTTACAAAAAAGGATTGGAACAGAACCAAGATCTTTACGGAAACGGAAAAGAATATGTCGGCAACGGACCCTTTGTCTTAAAATCCTGGAAGCACGACAGCAAAATCGTTACAGAAAAAAACAAATATTATCGCGATGCCGATGCGGTCAAACTGAACGGAATTGAATGGAACATGTATGCGGATGAAGCAACGGCCTATCAGATGTACCAAAGCGGGAAACTCCACATCAACGGGTATCCCCCGGTGGATTTGAAGGATTCCTTGATTAAAAAAGGGGAAGCAAAGGTCACCTCGGATTCCGGATTGGAGTTTTACCGATTCAATGTGAATAAAAAGCCCTTTACCAATGAAAAAATCCGCCGGGCCTTCGCTTTGGCAGTGGACCGGCAGCTGTTGGTGGATCGGGTAGTGAGAGGGCAGGAGAAGATCGCCACGGCTTTTGTTGCACCGGGGACCACTTCGGAATCGGGAGATTTTCGGGCGGACGGACCTTCCTTCTTTGAAGACGCCCAGTTTGATCAAGCAAAGAAACTACTGAGGGAAGGAATGAAGGAAGAAGGATGGAAAGAGCTTCCCACCGTGGAGCTGTTGCTCAATAAAGACAGCGATAAAAATAAAAAAGTGGCGGAAGCGATCCAAGAAATGTACCGCAAGCATCTGGGAGTAAATATCAAGCTTCGCGCGATGGAAACCAAAGTCTTTTTTGACAACCAAAAAAGCCAGAATTACACCTTGTCCCGTTCCACTTTCCTGCCGGATTACAATGACCCATATAACTACCTGGAAAGTTTCCAAACAGATCATCCGACGAACCGAACCGGATGGAGCAACAAAAAATATGATGAGCTGTTGAAAAAAGCCGGAGCAGAAACCGATGAAAGCAAACGGATTCAACTGTTGCACGAAGCTGAGAAAATCTTAATGAAAGAGATGCCGATCATCCCCTTGTATTACTACAACGACGTGTATATGCAAAAACCGGAAGTGAAACATGTCCTTCGTCACACCGTGGGACCCAACGACTACAAATATGTCACATTGGAGAACTAAGGACAGAAGCTCACCCATCGCGGTGAGCTTCTTTATAAATAGCGAACGGGAAAACCCAGCCTTTTCGGGTTGGGATGAAGACGAAAGGGCAGCCAAAACCGGAACAAAGCCGATTAAAAGTGGCCCAGCTCTATGAGAAGATCCGCAACGGTCGGCAGGATTTCCTGCACAAGCTTTCGACTCGGCTCATCCGTGAAAACTAAACGGTATGCCTGGAAGATTTGCAAGTGCGGAATATGGTGAAGAACCACCGGCTGGCCCGCGGCATTTCGGGGTCGTCAGCTCGGGGACTGTACGGCAAGAGCCGGCAGGAAGAACCAAGAATCCCACGTCTTCAGGCGTGGGAGTGTCAATTGGCTCGGGACTGTTTCACCCAGGTATAAAGCAATGCCAGCAACAAAATCACCGCTACCACCGACACGGTGATGGCACTAAAGTATTCTTGGATGAAGGATTGAGCCGCTTTACCCAGCCAGAGGATCAGCAGCCCTTCGAGAAAAAAGCGGGCACCACGCCCCAGGATAGACCACAGAACCACTTCCCGTATGTTTACTTTGCATATGCCGGATGCGATGGTGAACACTTTGTATGGGATCGGGGTGAAACCGGCAATGGCGAGAGAAAAACCGCCGTACTGTTCAAAGTATCCTTCCACTTTTTGTACAGTCGATTCAGAAAAAAAACGAAGCATCACGGGTCGGCCCCATTTGCGTCCGATCCACCATCCCAACAAAGCACCGGCAACAGAAGAAGCGGTGGTCAGGAAAGCATACCACAAGGCCAACTCCGGTTGAGCGATACTTAGCGGGATTAGAAGTACGTCTGGCGGGATCGGGAAAAAGGAGGATTCAGTAAAGGAGACGATCACTAACCCCCAGGGACCATAGGACATAAAAAATTGCACCATAGCGTCTAACCATTGTGACAGCATGCGATTTTCTGCCCTCCTATGTCATGGCAACTTAACATTATCACGGGTTCATATACGGTACAAGGTACGTTTTTTTGAAAGGCATCCCCTTCAAAAACTGCCAAAATACCCTCCTCGACTCAGCGCATACTAATAACAGGTTCACTGTAAAGGAGGGAAGATAATGAAAGGGGAAAACAAAGAACTGCTGGGTGAAGAGCGTTCTTACCAGGCCAGATCCGCAGCTGACGATGTGGAATTTGCTGATGAGTCGAAGTCGCTGGAGGACGAAGTGGAGTTTAAAGGTACAGATGTGGCTGGAGACGATGTAGAGTTCGCCGGTGAACTGGACAGACGCGATCGTAAGCGGCGGGATCGTAAGCGGCGAGATCGTGTGTCGGAAAAAGATGTAGGAGAACCAGTCGATGGAGCAGACGATATCGAAGCTGCCCAGGAATTGGCTCGACCGGTGGTGGCCGGTACAGGTGTCGATCAGGACCGACGCGAGGAAAAAGCGGAGGATGGCCGCCGAGAGAACGCGGGCCACGGATTGGGTACTGTCAGCATTATTCTTTCTGTGCTTGCCTTTTTCTTGGTACCTTTCCTGCTGGGTTCTGCCGGTATCATTTTAGGTGTGATCAGTGCCCGCCGAGGGAGTGCTCTCGGCTGGTGGGGTGCCGGCATTGGTGCCGTCGCAGTCATATTGACGGCTTTTATCGCACCTATCGCCGGATTCTAAAAGAACAAGAATCGAACAACAAAGGCTTCCTCATTGGAAGCCTTTGTTTACACAAAGCACCGACTGAATGCCCACGGTTTTAAACCGAAGAATCCCACACCTTCAGGCGTATGGAGTCTCAATAAGCCAATACCCGTTGATTCCCTTTTCTTCGCGTGATCCCTTCCTGATCCATTCGCTCGAGTAAGGGAACCAGATACTTGCGGCTCAGCGGCAGCACTTCCTTTGCTTGCTGCATGGTTATACCGCCCAACTTTCGGATTTGTTCGGTGATGAGCTCCACCGCTTGACCGAAGGGTTGATGGTGCATCGCGATCGCATCGGTGATGGGATAAAGGAGTTGACGGCGGATAAGGAACTGACGCAGCTCTTCGGCTGTTTCCGAGTCCAGCCCTGCAGAGGAAGCGGCTTCTTCCCATTCTCGAGGGGTAAACCCATCATCCAGCAGTCTTTGCAGCACAACGTCTGCTGGAGTTTGGAGATCCTGCGGCAATGAAGGTTCAAAGGAAGCCAGACGAATGTATTCTCCTTCCACCTGCAAGCCGCTTTCCCGAGTCCAGTACTGCAGCAGGTTTTGAGCTTCTTTGGCGGATGTACCTGAAAGAAACCGGGCGGACCATTCTTGGCGAGGGATACCGGGACGCATGGGGTAACGTTGATGGATATCAGCTAGCCATTTGATGATCTCCTCCGCTTTTTGGTCCAGGGCGGCACGGGAAGAATATCCGTTTTCCAGCTGAACGGCATCCCCGGATAGAATGAGTTGCTCTAAGGCTTGATCGATGTTTTTCGGATCTTCTCCTAATGAGCGGGCGAGATTCTCTTTATTGTGCCAAAGAGGAGGTTCTGCCAACGCATCCTGTATCCGTGTGGGGAGATCGGCTTCCCAGAGGCGGGCTATCTGCCTCGCTGATTCCGGTCGGATTTTTCGCTTGGAAGCTGCAGGCAGGACAACTTCTCCTCCGCCGACGGTGTCTGCAGGCGTGGGTCGCCGCAGGATGAACCGGTCGCCTCGGGCGGCGATGACCGGTTCTTGCAACCGGAGGGTGGCATATACCTCTTCGCCGGGAGCCCACTCCTTGCGGTCATACAATAAAATTTCCCCCTGCACTTCTGCGGTGCCGATCAGGAGCTTGATCAAGGAACGGTGCTTTAACAAAAAACCGGCATCCGGCAGGAAAGTGGCCCGAACATCCAGCAGTACAGAGGGTTTCCACGCGGCAGGTGCAGCGAGAACTTGCCCTCTTCGCAGGGTTTCTTTTTCGCCGATTTTTATATTGAGTGCGGCTCGCTGCCCTGCGGTTACACGGTGGACCGACTGTCCGTGAACCTCGGCTTGCCGTACTTTTACCTGTTGCTGGCTCGGGAGAAGTTCCAACAAACTGCCTACTTCGGCCGAACCGGATTGAACCGTTCCCGTTACAACCGTGCCGGCCCCTTTAATCGTAAAGGCGCGGTCAATCGGCATGCGGAAAAACCCCCCGGATTGCCGGGGGCGGATGTGCATCAGTCGCTCATCGATCTTTTGTTTTAGGGATTCGATCCCTTCTCCTGTAAGGGAAGATACCCGAACAAGGGGAGCGTTCCGCAGAAATGTATGTTTCACCGTTCCCCGGATATCTTCTTCCACTAAATCGATCAGGTCGGGGTCGGCCCGATCCACTTTGGTCAAGACGATCAGCCCATCTTGGATCCCGAGCAGATGAAGGATGTGAAGGTGTTCTTCCGTCTGCGGCATGACTCCGTCGTCAGCAGCGACCACCAGCAGGACAAAGTCGATGCCGGCAACGCCGGCCACCATCTGCCGGATAAACCGTTCGTGGCCCGGTACATCCACGATGGAGGCTTGTCTTCCGGACGGAAGTGTCAGGGGGGCAAATCCCGGTTCGATGGAGATGTTTCGTTCTCTTTCTTCTTTAAGTCGATCGGTATGGATTCCGGTGAGTGATCGGGTCAACTGGGTTTTTCCATGATCGATGTGTCCGGCGGTACCGATGACAAAATGATTCATGCCGCATACTCCTTTCACAGTGCTGATCCATGATATAATAAAAAAACGGTTGATTTGTCAGCGCTTCTTTTGTAACGGGTAAAGGAGCCATTTTGTCCCTGAGCACTACTGTTGAGCGCCCGTATATCATGCCACTTGCCAAGAAAAAGGTCTTTACAATGATTTATTGTACATGATATAATAACAATTGTCTCGCGCGGATGTAGTTCAATGGTAGAACACTAGCTTCCCAAGCTAGTAACGCGGGTTCGATTCCCGTCATCCGCTCCACACCAAGCCGTTGCCATCGGGTGCGACGGCCTTTTTCTTTTCTGATTTTGGACGGATTCCTTACCGGGACTATACTCCCGTTGTTCGGATGATGACTAGAGGTCTTCTTTTTTGGCTGGTTGTTTGCTGAATTTTCACGGTATAATGGGCGATGAAGACGAAACCTGCATAGGTGAGGAGGAGGAAGCCATGTCCGTGAAGGAAGAGTTGCTTGCTTCTTGGAAGCGCTCTCGCCAGTTGACCAAAGAGGTAGCAGAGGCGATGCCCGCTGAGAAATGGGATTTTCGTCCGACGGATGATGTGATGAGTTTCCGGGAGCAAGTGTTGCACATCCTGGCTGGAGAACAGTGGTTCTTGAGGGGAATGCAAGAAGGGGAATGGGAATTCCGACCGGAGATTACACTGGAACGATATCCCGATATGGCCTCAACACTGGAAGCGGTGACGTATTGGACAGATCGCCATGCGGAGTTGATTTCGTCCATCGAAGATTTGGATGCCAAGGTGACCACACCGCTGAAACCGGATGTGCCACTGCCCAAGCGAATCTTGCTGCAGGGAGCCATTACCCATGAAGTTCACCACCGCGGTCAGTTGATCGTTTATCTTCGGCTCAATGGAATACAGCCGCCTGCCTTTCGATTCTGATACAACATAGGGGGAGAAGTATGAGACTGGAAGAATATATCCGTCGATTGTTTGCCCGAGAAGATGAAGTTTTGGCTTCCATCCATCCTGGCTTGGCTGAACGGAATATGCCGCAAATCTCCGTCCCTCCCGAAGTGGGAAAAGCTCTCTATATGTTGGTCAAAATATCCGGGGCGCACAATGTACTGGAAATAGGCGGCCTCGGCGGTACCAGTGCCATATGGATGGGGAGGGCTCTTCCCGCTGACGGGCGGATTCTTTCCTTGGAGATTAACCCGGACCACGCAGCCTTTGCGGAAGAGAATGTCAAGCGGGCGGGCTTGGCAGACCGTATTCGGTATCAAATAGGGGATGCTGCTGAATCCTTGGAAATGCTGGAAGCAAAACGGGCGCAGTTTGATTTCTTTTTTATCGATGCGGACAAGGAGAACTACCCGCTCTATGTGGAAAAAGCGATTCGCATGAGCACTCCCGGCGCCATCATCGCGCTGGATAACATGCTGTGGAAAGAGCGTGTCCTGGATGAAGATGAACAGGATGCTGTCACGCAAACGATCCGTCGGGTAAACGAGAGGTTAGCCAGAGACGATCGTGTAGATGCGACCTTGCTGACGATAGGGGACGGATTGCTCGTGGCGCGTGTCAAATGAATAAGCCCCCGGAGTATCCGGGGGCTTTCGCATTATCAAGGGATAAACCGCTTCAGGCGCGGATGTTTTCGCAATTTTTCCATGGCTTTCCCCACCTTAGGGAATCGGGTTTCCAGTTTGTCCAAGAGCTTTTTTGCCCACGGAGTGGTTTTGGACAAAATCAGCAATCCCAGGATCAAAAACAGGAAGCCTTGCAACACTGGCAGGAATAATCCCAGAATCCCGAGAAAGATGAACACCCAACCGATGACTTGTCCTGTAATGCGTTTGAGGCGTTGATTTCCCATAGTGCCTCCTTGATTTTTTGGCAGCTGATGCTGCCGAGTTTGTTAGCAATCCAGCGCTCTTGCCCTATTGTACTACAAACATCCTGAACATGCGACTGTGCAGGTTCAGCCTCCTTTCCACCGTGAAATCCCGGAATTCAAACGGAATCCCTGAATATGTATGGTAGAGGGATTCTTATTTTATGGGATCAGGCATTTTTCCCGTCGATGGCACGGGTCGGAGGGATGCATCATGATTGTGGCGGTGGATTGCGGGCGAAGTTATGTCAAAGTAATCACGGAAGGAAAAAGCTTCTTGTTTCCGAGCAAGGTCAGCATGTGGCGCAAACGTAATTATCGGCAAGAATTAAATGGAGATATCGAATTGGAATACCAGGGCCGCCGCTGGTTTGTCGGAAAACTGGCAGAGCGGGAGGGGGATTTCACCCGGCAGGCGATGCAGGACTCCAAGGCTGTAGAGGAAACATTGATTCTTACCATGACGGCTTTGCACATGGCGGGCGCACAAGGGGATGTCACTCTGATTACCGGGATTCCCATCGGCAATTTTACCGATGTGGAGCAAAAGGCGATCAAACGGTTGTTGGAAGGGCCGCATCGGGTGGTTTTAAACGACCGGGAGCGCAGCTTTTACGTGGAACGGGTGTATACCACGATCGAAGGGGGAGGAGCCTTTTTTTCCGCTCCCCGCATGGGTTTGGTCCGTATCATCGATGTGGGTGCCAAAACCACGAACTACGCGACCTTCCGGGATAAGGTGTTCATCGACCGGGAGTCCGGAACCATGCCGATTGGCTGGGAAACCGTCAAAGAGTCCAACTTGAAGGAGATGGCCGACGTCATTTCCGGCACGGTCTCAAAGACCTGGAGCAGTAGGGATGTGGTTATGCTGGTCGGCGGCATGGCACGGAAGCTGGAGCCGTTGATTCAGGAACATTTTGTCCATGCTTTTTCCCTTGAGGACCCCCAAATGGCCAATGTGCGGGGCTATTATGAGGTTGGAAAGGCTATGATCCGCCGATGAGCTATAAGAAATTGAAGGGTGTCTCCTTTGACATGGCAGATCCGACGGAGCGGGAGTTGTGCGAATTGGTGGAGCGAACGACCCGGGATTTCAGCGGGTTCGTTAAGCAGCTCCTTTTGGCTTGGCAGAGTGCACAGCAACCATCCCAGTCCCTGGATAATCATGAGGAATCGATTCGTAACAGCGGGTTACCCTTCGGATAAGAAGACAGGCGTAAAAGCTGGCCTGTCTTTTTTGTGTGGTCTGCACCAACCCCTTCTCCGCGTCATACAGTAAAAAGTGCATTTTTCCTGTTACAGAGCCATAAAGATCATATACCATACATTTCAAAATATTGGATGTAGCAGTGGAAAAGCTCCTTCAATGCACCGAAGAGATTGACTACAACAATGAGGAAAAGGAGCGAACAAGATGAATCTCAAAGGGAAGGTCATCTCGATGCTGTTGGCGGTGTTGCTGGCCTTTGGGGCTGCGGGATGTTCGTTGATCACAGTGGAGAAGCAGGAGCCGCAGAAAGAGGAACGAGTTACGGAGCCTGTGAATCCCGATGATGGGTCCCAGAGGAACGAGTCTCAGCCTGCACCGGAAGAGGATGACAGCGGAAATACCGAGGTTTCTTCCCGGGATGAATATGGCCAAATTGTGTCCGAAATTTCTCTCAATATGTCCGACTTTCTATATATGTACGCTGACGGCATGATGAAAGTGGGAGAGGGCGACCTGACCGGGGGCAAGGCCCTTCTGAAAGACAGTATCGATGGCATGGAACAAACAGTGGCGGACCTGGAAGCGATTGAGATCACCTCGGATGATCCCGAGCTGCAGAAGATCCATGCGGAGCTGGTCGATATATTTGAAGGGTATCTGAAAGTCTCCAAAAAAGGGTTGCAAGGTGTGGAGGAGATGGATGCAGCCAAGCTGAACGAGTCGACAAAAGAGATGGAGGATTTAAACACCCGGTTGGATCAGCTGACAAAAAAAGTGAACAACCTGGGGATGGAACAGTTATAGAAGAGTTCTCACAAAACACCCCCTTCGGGGGGAGGTTAATGACAAAGCCCTGCGCCGAAAGGCGACAGGGCTTTGTTTGTTCCAGAAACAGAGAAAAATAAACGTGTATAAGGGAGATCGCGGCCCGTTTTCAGGTCCCCTGCTCCTCTTGGAGAGGA
>NZ_BMHQ01000005.1 GCF_014641195.1 Marinithermofilum abyssi
CGTCTTTTCGCTGATTAGCTATGTATTCATGGCATTTGGCTAACATCAGGGCCGCTTTTCTCCAACGATTGGATCCCTTCTTTCTGCGGGAAACCATCCGTTGGAGCCATTTCAACTTTCTTTCCGACTTACGAAGATACTTGGGGTGGTCGAAATACTTCTCATCAGAGGTAACAGCAAGATGTTTGACCCCCAAATCCACTCCCACTCGCTTATCGGTGCTCGCAGGCTCCGCCTCCACCTCGCACGAGAAACAAGCGTAGTACTTGCCGTTTTTCCGCTTGATGGAGCAAGTTTTGCCCTTCCTTCGATCTGTCTATGTAGCTTCATGCGAACGTTGCCGATCTTAGATAGCTTGAGAAACTTCCCTTCGATCTTGAACCCGAGTTGAGGATAGGTGAAGCTATCAATCGGTTCTTACCTTGAAAGCGAGGGTATCCCGGCTTTTCACCGTGTTGCACACGACGGAAAAACGCTTGAAATGCTTTGTCCAACCGCTTGGCTACGTCTTGAAGAACCTGGGAATGGATTTCTTTGAACTCCGGGATCTCCTTCTTGAGTTCTGGGAGTTCGATTGCTTGCTTGTGATAGGTCAACGTGATATCACGTCTTTTGTAGGAAAACTTTCGTTGTTCAAGCATAGAGTTGTAGAGCCAGCGGCACAGGCCCAGTGTCCATTCGAACTTCTCGATTTGCTCTTTCTTTGGCTCCAGCTTGAATTTGTAGGTTCTTATCAGCGTGATCACCTCCTCTTTGTCCGGTTTTTTCGCACAATTATATTATACGGGATTCCACCCGAACGGCAGTATTTTCAAATGGATCAGATGGGCATTGGAACAATGTCGGACTTGGTAAGAAGGCTGAAGCCCTCCCGCGTCCGACGCTCGCTTTCATCCCAAGCCTAAAGGGCTGTGTTTTCCCGCTCGCTCTTTATAAGGAACGGCTTTTTTGTTTATCAACCAGTGGCCAAGCCGATATCGTTCAACATAGACATCTCGGGCACCTGCTACTGCAATCCGGACATCTTGTCGCCACCACTTGGTGTTTTTCACCTTATAGGTTTTTTCAACTTTTTGGCTGGGCTTAACATCACCAAACTATAAAATCCCCTCAGCCTCAGAAACCTCTTCATAATCAGTAGCGTATCGGTCATTGCTTTGTTCAAGGTTGCTGATAGTCGCAAACGCCCATACAGGTTGATTCACCTTCGTGATCTCACAGCCATGGGTGAGGGTTCTTTTGGCTTCATTCCTTCCTATGACGAAAAGAAAGGCTATCAGCAGTCAAGATTGTAGCAGCTCGGCCATCTCCTGATCGATCCGCTTCAATGTGTCAGCTACCCGCTCAACAGCCGATACATCCACTTCTTCCGTAAGAGCCGTCAGCAGTCGGCCGTAATGGTCTTCCACATCCCTACGGATCCCGTCTTTCCACTGCTTCACGCCCTTTTCCCACTCTTCACGGTAATGGGTAAAAATCCGTTCCCCCTCGGCTTCGAGATGCGTCGATACCGCTTCTTCCAAAACGGTTCGCATCGCCTCCCGCAGGCGGTTTTTCTCTTCGCGGTCGATAAAGGTTTGTGAGCGGTTAAAGGGTGCCAGGACTTTTTTGAACGCATCTCCATTCCAATCCGGCAACGGAGGGGCCAGTGACGGAGTGGAGAAGGCCGTTTCCTCCCGGGTCAATGTGATTCCTTCTTCCAGGATACTCCCTTGTTCCAACCACTCCTGGTGGGTACTCTCCAACTTGGATTCCAACCATCGCTCCAATCGGATGGAAGTAGCCCTCAGTTCCTGAAGCAGATCCTGCCGCAAAAAGTCCGTCACTTCCATGGCGCAATCCTTAAGCAAGGCCTTCACATTTTCAGTTCCGTCCCGCAACACGGACGGATGGACAATCTCCAAGAACACATCATTGTATCGCAGGAACAAGCGCTGTTTCACATAGTACAGAAGCTCTTCCGTTTCCTGACGAAGGGCGTGCTCTACCGTTCGGGTATCCCATTGATTCAGGCTTTCCAGCAGGACCGTTTGCTTCTGTTCCAGCTCTCTCTTTTGCTGTTCTTTGTCTGCCTTGTTTTTCCGGGCAGCTCCCAGGATGTTCTCCAGTGCTCGATGTCCGCGCGTCACTTCTTTCCGGATGCCATGGAGAGACAGAGACAGCAGGTCTCCCATCAAAAACGATTGAAAATCCGCTTCAAATTCTGCTATGCCGGACCCTGAAATTCCCGGCACTTGAACCCCTGCTACGTTCCCTTGCTTCTCCTTCAGCGCTGCCAGGCTGGAGAGGGGATACAGACGCGGCTGCCGAATCCCGTAGTGAACAAGGCGTTCACGGAGGTAGGACTCCACTTCGGCCCGCTCTTCCGGTGTCGCTGCCAAATCCGCCGCATTCATGATAAAAAACATTTTATCCATGGCGAAGGCATCTTTCACCCGTCCGAGCTGAATTAGGAATTCCCGATCCGCCCGAGAAAAGGCATGGTTGTAATAGGTGACAAACAAAATCGCGTCCGCATTACGGATGTACTCAAAGGCTACTTCTGTATGGCGGGCGTTCATCGAGTCCGCGCCGGGTGTATCCACCAAGGTAACTCCCTGTTGCGTTAACGGGCAATCGTAATAGAGCACCGCCGATTCCACAAAGCAGGACTTGGTCTCATCCGCTATATACTCACCGAAGGAGTCCAAGTTCCGCACAATGACTTTCCCCAGGTGACCGTATATATTCTCAAAACCTTCCATCACTGCCTGCAGAAAAGGCAATGCCGTTTTTTGGCGCTTATTAGGCGTCTCTGTTGCCAGCAACGAAGGTATCTCTTGCACTGCTGATTCCAAATCGGCGACCTGCTTTCCAAACAAGCGGAATGCCTGGCGCACATCCTCGGTCAGCCGTTCCCGCGTCTTGAACCGGACCTTCACTTGTCCATGGGAATGCTCCTCCGTCGGCGGAGCGATCATATTGATGGCCGCCGTCGTCGGATGGGGAGAAACGGGAAGGATATTGTCGCCGATCAAAGCGTTGGCAAAAGAGGATTTGCCCGCGCTGAAAGCCCCAAACAAAGCCACCGTGAACTTCCGCTGCCGGGCCCGTTCCTGCTTGCGGATCAGCTCCCGGCGAATGGAGTCGACCGCTTCCACGCGTTGCATCGCGGCTGCAGCTTCCTCGCCCAGACGGATCACACTCTCTTTGCGGTCGCTCTGGCCGAGATCCCGATCCACTGTGACCAAGGCAGCGGCCCGTGACTCTCCAGCCTCCGATGTCTCCGCGGACGGGGTGGTTATAGCCTGCCAATGGGACAGAGATTCGATATCTTCCTCCTCCAGCCACTGCTCCCAATCCGCAGGCAGATCCCCCTCTTCCTCGCCTTCCAGCAGCCGGTGCAGCCGATCCCGTTCCGATTCCCATGATCGTTGCAACTGATCGATCCGATCCTGGATGGCAGCTTGCTCCTCCCATCGCCGGATGTTTGCTTCCAGATCCCGTTCTTTTGCCGACAAACGCTGCTTAATATCCCCGGAAAAGTCGGCAAACCACTTCATCCCTTGATCCCGGTATGCTTTTTTCACAGCCGAAGCCACGTCTTCGGTATATTTCAGCAGATAATCCCCGGTTAAACCGGCGCCCTCTTTGACGACACTTCGGACAAGTTCCGGTGTAACCGGATTCGACAGCGCGTAAATCGCTTCTCCCCGCTCTTCCGTGTATACCCCGTGCTTCTTCAGGTACTGAAGGATATATTGCTTGACGTGTACGTCCAGCTGGGTTTCCACCGTTTGGCCAAGGCGGTCGATAAACACCTGCAAGCGCCGGGCTTTTTCCTGTTCCGTCTTCGATTTGGCAAAGAAAAACCCCACTTTGAACTTGGTCATCACGGTTTCCAAGAAAGAATGTGCCGCCTCGCGCATCTCATAGGGCATCAGATAGGCATTTTGCAGAATATTGTCTAGCCCTTCCAAAAAATCCGACGAAAGACGCTGGCATCGACGCTGGAGCTCTTCCTTTTCCTGTTGCCACTCTTCCAACACGTCCGGTGAAAGGCTGAACGACGGGTCCCGTTTCTGTTCCCATTCAGCGATCGTTTCCTCCGCTTGTTGTCGGCGATGCTTCACATAGTCGTTCATCAAAAAACGGAACTCTTTCTCAGCACTCTCTGCCAAGGAAGCGTAACGGTGCTTGATCAAATCCTCCAGCCGTTTTTGCAGCCGATTCATCTCATTCCAGGGATGATCCGGCTCCCGGAGAGTGGTATAAAAAATATCGGCTGCTTGAATGTCCCATTGACGGAAAGAGGCCTTCACTTTTTCCTGATAGACATGAAAGGGAAGCTCTTCTCCCCGGTGTTTATCAATCTGGTTCACAATCAGGGAGACTACTTTCCCCCGCTGTTGCAACTCCTTGATAAAAGCCAAGTTGACTTCCGACTGCACATGGTTGTAATCCATAATATAAAAAATGTGATCGGATAAGTGCAAAGCCGATTCCGTAGCCAGGCGGTGCGCCTCGTCCGTCGAGTCAATCCCCGGCGTATCCAACAGTATCACATTTTCCGGAAATGGGGCATCCTTACGGTACACTTCGACAGCGATCACTTCATCGCCATTTTTGCACAGTTGTTTCAGCTGTTCATCCGTATAGATTCCCCGGAATTCCTGCCGCAGACCGGAGCGAAGGGTCATACAGACCCTGTCGTCCCCCTTGCGGATCCCGACGAGATTGGCACTGGTGGGAATGGGACTGGAAGGGAGCAGCGGTTTTCCGTACAACCGGTTCAGCATCGAAGATTTCCCTGCGGAAAAATGGCCGCAGAAGGCGATCACGTACTCTTCCCGTAGCCGCTTTTTCATCACTTCCAGCCACTGTTGCGCTTGCTCATCTCCGCCGTTCTGCTGCATGTGTTGATACACAGCCGCCCAACGGCGCAGTTGGGTTGAAGGCTTGGTTTCCAGCATCATCGTTCCCCTTCTTCTGCTTGTTTCACTTGATCTTTTCCCCTCCATTTTACCATCAACCCGATTTCTTCGCGCATCACCATCCGCTTTTTCCCCCAAACTATAGACAGCAAAAGCACTGCCAACTCCATCCGTTCCCTTTGATAGAATAGAATGTGTCTTTCCATGCGTAGAAAGGAAACCAATATGTCCGATCACAAACGTACAACCCGACGCAAAGCTGAACATATCGACATTGTGCTCCACCGTGAAGTGACCGGAAAGGGAATTACCAATGGACTGGAACAATACCGCTTCCGTCACCTGGCCTTGCCGGAGTTGAACTGGACGGAAATCAGCTTGTCCTCCACCTTTTTGGGCAAAACAGTAAAGGCTCCTTTCCTGATCAGCTCGATGACCGGCGGAACCCAGGAAGCCAAGGAGATCAACAAGCATCTGTCCGCCGCCGCCCAAGAGCGGGGATGGGCCATGGGGCTGGGATCCGTCCGGGCCGCATTGGAACATCCGGAGATCCTGGATACATTCCGCGTCCGCCCCTATGCCCCGGATATTCCCCTGTTAGCCAATCTGGGTGCTGTTCAGCTCAATTACGGCTACGGACCTGAGGAGTGTAAAAAAGCCGTCGAGCTGACGGAAGCCGATGGACTCGTTCTCCATCTGAACAGTATGCAGGAGGTGTTTCAACCGGAAGGCAACACGAATTTCAGCGGTTTGTTGGCCAAGATCGAACAGGTTTGCCGTCAGTTGGATGTACCTGTCGGCGTCAAAGAAGTGGGCTTTGGCATCGACGGCAGACTGACACGCCGCTTATTCGAGGCGGGCGTTCAGTTTGTGGACGTCGCCGGTGCGGGGGGCACCTCGTGGATTCAAGTGGAAAAAAACCGTTCTTCTGATCTGCTGCGCGTAGCGGCCGCTGAAGCTTTTGCCGATTGGGGGCTGCCCACAGCGGAATGCATCCGGGAAGCCCGCCGGCAAGCACCGGACAGCTGTCTCATCGCCAGCGGCGGTATTCACACCGGAGTGGAAGCAGCCAAAGTGCTTGCCCTGGGTGCTAATTTGGCCGGTTTTGGCCGCTCCCTGCTTCGATCAGCGGCATCGGCTGATGCGGAAGCTGTTTCCTGTCAGTTGGAGCAGATTGAGATCGAATGCAAAATAGCCATGTTCGGCATCGGCGCTGCCGATGTCACCGCGCTGAAAGAAACAGATCGGCTCGAGCGACGCTAAACAAAAAGGCATCCCCATTTGGGATGCCTAGATTTATGAAATGAGGGTTCGCGCCCTACTCGACTTCAACGGTTTTTTGTTTTGAGAATACCGGCGTTATACCGGCTTCTTTATTAAATTCCCGCTCGCGCTTTTCTTCCAGACGGTTGGTGTACCAAACGGCGACGGTTATGATCAAGGCAAGGGACACCACCAAGGACAGCCAGAAGAGAACGAGAATACCCCACTCTCCTGCAGCCATTTGAAATCCCTCCTTTTTCTTCCGAAAGTACTGTTTGATGGTAACATAATTGATCCGTATTGGGACTGGTAATTATTACGATAAAGGATTAGTACCTGGTAATGATTCGGAAGAAAAAGGATATATGCACCCACGGGCTCAAGTCGCACCTTAGTCGCTTTGCTCCCAGGACGCGCTATGGCTCGCTTTTTGCCGGTCATCGCACCTACAGGGCAGTTAGTCGTGCGAAGTGTCGCTACCGTTCCCATATTTCGGAGCGGACAGTATCACATCTGACGTCGGAGAGAAAGTGACGAGTAGAAGTGCTTGTTTGCCGTATTCATAGGGTTTGCTGGTACCCAGCCTCACACAATTTTTCCCGGATTAAGAATCCCTTTCGGATCCAGCAGCTGCTTTATTTCCTTCATCACCTCATAAGCGGGCCCGTGTTCCCTCGCCTGATACTTTTTCTTGCCGATACCGACGCCATGCTCCCCTGTACAAGTCCCGCCGCAGTTGAGAGCATGCTCTACGAGGTTTGCATGGATCCGGTCCGCTTCGGCCACCTCTTGTGGATTGGAGGGATCCAGCATCAACAGGGCATGAAAGTTACCATCGCCGATATGGCCGACAATACCGCCGTCTAAAGAGGAGTCATCAATTAATCGGCGGGCATTTTCCACCGATTCCGCCAGCCGGGAAAGAGGTACGCACACGTCGGTCGCCATTTGCTTTTTTCCGGGAGTTCCATGGATGAAGGCATAGGCCAGGTTGTGGCGCGCTTCCCACAGTGTCGCTCTAGCTTTGGAATCCGTCTCAAAAAGAAAACCCCGGCTCCCCTCTGCCTCCGCCAGTTCCCGGGTGAAAGCCGCGTCTTTTTGCAACCCCTCGGGATTTCCGTGAAATTCGAAGAACAACGTCGGCGCTTCCGGATAATCGGTCTGGCTGAATTGGTTCAGTTGACGGATGGACCGGGCATCCACGAGCTCCATACGGGCCACCGGAATTCCGGCAGACAAGACGGATACCGCTGTCTGTACCGCGTTATGTACGGAAGGGAATGTGGCTCGCGCAGCCAGAATCCCCTCCGGAATCCCGTAGACTCTCAATGTCAACTCGGTAAAGATCCCCAGTGTCCCCTCCGATCCGACAAACAATCCGGTCAAATGATAACCGGAGGAAGATTTTGCTGAAGCACCGCCAGTATGGATTACACGCCCATCCGCCAGTACCACCTCCAGATCCCTTACCTGATCCCTGGTAACTCCATAGCGAACCGAAGTCGTTCCACTGGCATTGGTCGCGGCCATCCCGCCGAGGGTAGCATCGGCCCCCGGATCCACCGGAAAGAAGAGCCCGTATTTTTTCAACTCTTTATTCAATTGGGTCCGGGTGACCCCTGGCTGTACCCGAACCAAAAAGTCTTCGGGCCGCACTTCCAGCACCTGGTTCATCTCCTGAAAATCGATGGAGATTCCGCCTCGCTCGGGAATCACGTGCCCTTCCAAACTGGAACCGATCCCAAAAGGCACCACCGGAATTTCCCGTTCTCCGGCAAAGCGCACCACTTCCACAACGTCCTCCCGGCAGCGGGGAAAGACCACAACATCCGGTAACCGGGGCGTATGATAGGATTCATCTTTGCTGTGATGTTCCAAAACCGTCGGATTGTCGGTCACCTGTCCTTCCGGCAATCGTTTTTTCAGCTCATTGATCCAATTCATAACGATCCTCCCCCAAAAAACGAGGCGCCCGCATGGAGCACCTTTTTGTTCATACGTATTTCTCCATTTTCACTCAAAAAACCTGCTATCCCGTTCTTAGGAAAACCAGGACCCTACGATGGGATAACGGAAAGGACGTTCCTGCAGGGCACGGATAATCCCCAGAACCGGAACAACCACCGCCATGATGCTGAAAACAATCAGGAAGGGAATCCCGATCAACACCCAGGAGAATACCCAGGATAATCCGATCAGCACACCCATCACCAGATGAAAGACCAGCGCTTGCAGGGACAAACTCTTCACTTCGCGATCCGATACGACCAAATACACAATGATGGGTACCAATACGGGAGCAAACCACGTACTGGCATGAATCAGGATTTTTAATCCCTTGGTTGCCATATCCATTTCACTCCTTTTTTATTGTTGGACACAATCGCGTACTTTAGCTTCCTTGTCAGATTTAAAGCTGCCCTTATATTCTACTCGGTCGATTTCACATCCGGGACCGATATGGATATGGTTTCCCCTCACCACTTTTGCACGGGTGTGTTCCAAGTAGATGTCGTCGCCTTCAATCGATTCGGCAGAAAGTTCTCCGGACAGGTTAAAAATCATTTTTACCTTGTCCAGAAGGGAATGGCTGGGCTTTCTGATGGTGATCTTCTCACCGCCGATCTCTTTAACCTTACTGGTCCGGTACAAATCGATCGCGATATTTCCGGCATTCAACATATGCTCAATATGAAAGCCTCCCTTAACTGAAAAACGTTCGGCCTCACAATCTCCTTTAATGCTAACTCCGCCTTTTATTTCCACTTCCTCGCTGGAAAGTCGACCTTTGATCTCGGCATACCCGTAGACCTTCACTTCCTCCGACTTCACATCCGCCTGAACCTCCGCATGACCATTCACCTTGAACTGTTGAACTTTCACCTCTCCAGCAACCTTGGATACGCCATGAACCTGAACAGACTCCGCTTGGATTCCCCCTTTTACTTCGCTTTTTCCGTTGGTTCGAAAATGAACACACTCCAGGTCGCCATTGACCCTTCCTTCTCCGTTGATTTTGACATCGTTATAGTTTCCCCCGGATGTACTTCCTGAGCCGGCAATCACCAAATTATTTTTACTTCCTGTTTTCATCCACAATCCCTCCATCAGCTCACCTTCATTTTCAGTTCTTCCATACAATTGGCTATATTGAGACGGATTATTGCTTTTGCACCGTCCTCAAAGGCCATTTTGCTCGGAGTGGAAACCAAGAAGCACATAGCAACCCCCAGCTTTCGAACAACGAGGACATCACAGTTTTTACCTTGGAATCGGGGATAATGATCCGTCAATGTCCGAAGCAGGATTTTCCCTTCTTCCAAGCTGATTTCTCCGGTTTGCAAAGCTCGTTCCAGGATATAAAGGTAGAAAAGCTTTTCAAATGGATATTTATTCGGATCCCCCTCTTCTTGCTCCTGATAAAAATTGAGCACTTTTTCCGTAACAATGTTTCGTTTTAGTGCTTCTTCTTTGGTTAGCGTAATGTCCTGCGGATTCGGCGAAAACATATCGGCCAGCTCATCCAGTGATAAATCATCTTTCATCGACTTGATTTTTTCGATCCGCTCCAAGATCCGATCTTTTGGGAAAAAGGTTTCTTGTCCTGTAAAAGTGGACTTGTGAATAAACCAATCTTCAGGAATCAGTTTTTTTCGCTTCCACCGATACAGCTGGCCATAGGAAATACCGGTAAACTCCAGCAGCTCTTTTTTCGAAATCAAATCCTTTTCCATTTGTTACCTCCCCTTCATCATCAATCGTAACATAACAATGTTACATTAATCAAGTAGGTGGATCACTAAAAAAGGAGCCTTTCGGCTCCTGAGGTTAATGACAAAGCCCTGCGCCGAAAGGCGACAGGGCTTTCAGATTAATGACAAACCTTTATGATCGCTTCGACTCTTTTGTCCATTGCTCCCTTTCCTCCGACGCAGAAGTAATACTGTCCGCTCCAAGAGATTCAACGAGACGCGGCACAATGCAGAGTGCACTCAAAAAAGGTCAAGTACCCACAGGGCCACGTCACGCCTTGGTCGCTCCCAGGTCGTGCTATGCGCCGCTTTTTGTCTCGTCTCCTCTCTTGTCGCTGAGTTCGTCGTCAAAAGTCGTGCTCGAACAAAAGAGTTCTTCAGCTCATGTCAAGAAACTTTGTCAGCTCTTTTTGTTGAAGTTGCATGAATAACTCCCTCGTAAAGAAGTGATTCTTCAAGCTATAACTCGGTTTTTGCAGTGAAAGAATCTGCTTCGCAGCTCTTTATTAGGCTCCTGTCCGTTATCAACTCATTCTAGGTTTTTAACCTCAAAAATACATTCAACTTCAGCAGGCAGCCTCAATTGCCACAGGGCCAGTCTTGTTGTGTAGGCGGGTTGATATGAGCGGCAGGTTCAATCCTGTTCTTCTTTATCAAGTGGATAGAAAGAATAACGGCGGGAGGGAGGTACCCCTACCGCCGGGTAGTTGCCGCAAGCAGGCGACCACAGTGTACAAGAAGTAACCCGCACACCTTTGCATTGGAAGACGGGCTACTTCTTTTTGTGGGGCTTCCTTGATCACCTATGCTCACTTTCCTTCTCTGGGATGAATAATCCATCACTCCTGTTTATGTATTGGAATCCAGTCATGCCTGCTTCTTCAGTTTCCACAATATCTTTTCCTCTTGAAGCTCCACTTCAATCCCTTTATTTTCCAACTCGGAGATGAGACGCTTTTGTCGGCCTGTCTTACGTTCCTTCCTTGCATTATGTATTTTCTTAATTAGTTGTTCAATCTGTTTTACTTCGTTCGGTGGTAACATGTCCTTTTTATCGAGTGCCTCTATCTCGGTTTCAACATCACGTTTAATCTTCTCAAGTTTTTTATATTCCTTCATAGTGGAACACAGCATGGAGAAGCTTTCCAGACCTGCTGAACGACTGTCTTTTTTGACATGGTAAGACCCATCTAATGAAAAGCGGATATATCCTTTGCTGAAAGGCCACCGTGGTTTGTACAACTCAACATGATGGATCTCCTTCAATGGAATGGTGATATCCTCCAAGTGTCGGCGTTTTTTCTTAGCTGTTGAATGGATAATTTGAATTTCGTTTGTATACATACGAATACTGCCGCTGGATATTTTTAGTTCATTCATGATACCCCTCCAGGTCTGTAAATTCTTTGCCTAAACTGTTAAATACAAAGACCTTATCAAGAGCAACGTTATTTACATCCCCTATATCAATTATTCGTAAGAAGTGCTGTTTTTTTGTCCATAGTTTGGTTATGTCTCTGTAATTGGCTCCGAATGGCGGCGTCTTAAACGAAAGGCATGGGACAGGAAAAAGGATTGAACTTTACAACGCTATCGAATTTTGGAAGTATGCAACCCGAACAAGCCAAGAGAGAAGGTCAGACCCGCTCATAAAGATTATTAGGAGGATAGTTTAAGGAGGGAAGTGATATAGATGGCAGGGAAACGGTTCCGGTAACCACCGGACGTATCTGCGGTGGGATGTTGGGGCGGTACCACGATCAATGTGAGCAGGAGCAACAGCAGCATCGTGAGGACATCTATCTAAACTCGGTCCCCTACCATATCCACGGCACCTACGGTTCCGGCCGATTTGCTGTTCCCCGTATGATGCGGCACCGGTAATCCGGGGGACAGCCTCCACCCCAATTGGTACGATTACGACCATCCCGCCTTGGCCGTGAACACCATCGAGTGGCTGGCAGGAGACCGCTGAGAGAAACGGATACCCATACGAAAAAAAGCGGTGCAAGCCCTAAAACAGCTTGTACCGCTTGCTTTTTTCTTACGGAATGGGCGTCCGTTTCTCCTCATCATGCCGGTGCTCTTGAAAATACTGCACCAACCGAGGCAAATAGGCAGCCAGATCCGGACATCGAATGCCCCCTTCACCCAGCACCTCTGCCGCCTGACTGGCATCGTAATCGGACTGGCGCGACATGTAGGCGATGGCCTCCCGTTCGACATCCAAAAACTTGCGGATGGGTCGCGCTTTGAGGGCAAACTCTGCCACTTTTCCAGGGATCACAAACTTCGGGGTTTTCCCCAACAACTGCTCGCTGATCATCCGGTATACATCCCGCGCCTTGTAGGGAGACGGATCCGTCAAATGAAACGAGCGGTTGACGGCTTTTTCCGCCTTCGCCAAATAGGACGTCGCTTGTGTAATATAGTCGACCGGCACAATATTGAAGGGATTGTCTCCTTTCCCGATATACGGAATGGGAGCAAAACGGATCGCATCCAGAAAACGCATGATATAATAAGGCCCGTCAAACTTAGCGGTCTCCCCGGTACGGGAATCTCCCACCACCACACCCGGTCGGATGATGGTCTTCGGAACATTCTGTAACGCCCGCACAGACTTCTCCGCTTCAAACTTGGTCGACTCATAGTGGTTTTTAAACTGTTGGCCACAATCCAGCTCCTCTTCTTTCACCCGGCCTTCCCGCTCACCCGATACATAAGCAGTACTGAAATACACATACCGCTTCAACCTGGACAGCTTCTCCACAAACCGATTGACGTTATGGGTGCCGATCACATTGACCGAATAAGCCGCTTCTTTGGGAACCGCCAAGTCGTAAATTGCTGCTAAATGGAAAAAGTAAGTAACGCTCTCTTTCAGCCTTTCCACTTCAGTAGGCGGCAATCCCAAATCTTCCTGCGTAATGTCTCCTGGCAACAGACGGACTTGGTGTTCGGAAGCCGTTTGCTTTTCCGCTTTCTTCATTTGACTGGGGTGTACCAAAAAAACAAAGAAAGCGGACGAATCCTGTTCCCGTAAGGTGTGAAACAGCCGGGAAGTTATAAAGCCGGGGAATCCTGTCAGCATATACAGGTTGGCCAATGGAACCACCTCTTTGGATGATGATCATGGAGTCGTTCCATGTGCGACGTAGGCGAAGTGAATGATTACTCATTCGTATTATAACGAACCCCTACCCTTTCGTCTATCATTTTTGAATATTCCCATATGTATGCGCTGCCGACCGCCACAGAAATACTTGCTTATTAAGGTAAGAAGCTGCCTCCAAAGCAAAAAACAGCACTGTATGGCTACATCCTCCGGTTTACCGATATGCCCGGCAGAAATCGCAGAAGTGAGATGGTCGGCAAACTGCTTAACGTTCACTTCCAAACGGCGGGCCATAGCGTAGGTCATCTCCTTCACGATAAACCCCGAAGCCACGCCATTGCCGGTTTTTCCCATTCGCTGGCCATCGTTTGGTCGCGCTTTTGCTGCAGCATCATTGGCCAGCCCGCGATCTTCCAGGGCGGATGTAGAGGAGAGTTGGATCATGCGGCCAGATCGCTGGTCCACCACTCGTTGATCCAGTCCTCCAACTGCTCACCTCCGCAGGGATGAATGAACGCAGCCTCTCCCGCGGGATGGAGAGGCTGTATCCCCTTTTCTGTAAAGGGTTTACTGTTTTACTTCTTTAAAACAATCCCGATACTGTTCCCGCAGCTGGCGCTTGAGGAATTTTCCTGACGATGTCCGGGGAATTTCCTCCACAAACACCACTTCATCGGGCAGCCACCATTTCTCGAAGCGCGGGGCCAAAAACGAGAGCAACTCCTCTGCTGTCAAGGAAGCTCCTTCTTTCCGCACCACAGCAGCCAAGGGACGCTCCTGCCATTTCGGATGGGGAACACCTACCACGGCTGCTTCTGCTACATCTGGATGTCCCATGATGGCATTTTCCAGCTCCACGGAACTGATCCACTCCCCGCCGGATTTGATCAGATCCTTGGTCCGATCGGTAATGCGCACATACCCTTCCGGATCGATGGTCGCTATATCCCCTGTACGTAGCCAGCCATCCGCCGTAAACGCATCCGACACCTCAGGAAGTCGGTAGTATCCCGCGGCAATCCAGGGGCCCCGTACCTGGAGCTCGCCCATCGTTTTGCCATCATGGGGAGCCGGACCGTCCTCATTCACAATGCGAACATCCACGAAAGGAACCGGCAACCCTTGCTTGGCTCGGTAAGCATACTGCTCATCCTCACTCAGCTCATTCAGATTGGGCTTAAGCATGCTGACCGTTCCCAAAGGGGTGGTCTCCGTCATCCCCCAGGCGTGTACGACCCGCAGCTGATAACGGTCAAAAGCCCGGATCATCGATTCCGGTGCAGCCGCCCCGCCGACGACCATCCGCATATTGGGCAACAGATTCCACCGGCGCTCTCCTTTATCCAATTGTTTCAAGATGCCGAACCAAATGGTCGGCACACCAGCGGTAAACGTCACCCGCTCCTGTTCAAACAATTTCAACAAACTTACCGGATCCAGATGCGGCCCGGGAAACACTTGTTTCGCCCCTGTCATGACGCAGGTAAAAGGAAGCCCCCATGCATTGGCGTGAAACATCGGAACAACAGGCAGGACAGTGTCAAAACGGGAAACGCCCAAACAATCCGTCAACGCCGAAGCAAAGGAATGGAGGACCAAAGATCGGTGCGAGTAGACCACTCCTTTCGGTTTTCCTGTCGTTCCCGATGTGTAGCATATGCCTGCCGGAGCATCCTCCGCAATCATCGGGTACCGAAAGTCCGGTGCAGGCTGAGCGACCAGATCCTCATAATTTTCAAGGTCCTCCGGCACGGGCTGTCCCGACAGCGGTACAACAAAGATCCGTTCCACATCAATCCGTTCCTTCACCTTATTCAGCAGCGGCAGTAAAATATCATCTACAATCAGGAAACGATCCCCCGCATGCTGGATAATGTACGCCAAATCATCGGGATGGAGCCGAAGATTCAAGGTATGCAGGACACCGCCCGCCGCCGGAATGCCAAAGTAAGCTTCCAAATGGACGTAGTGATTCCACATCAAGGTACCTACCCTGTCTCCCGGTTGCAGCCCGGCCTGCTGCAAGGACTGCGCCAGCGAACGCGCACGCTCATAAAAATCCCCATAGGTATACCGGTGAATGGTCCGGTCCGGCATCCGGGAAACAATTTCCACGGACTGGTTGTACCGTCCGGCACGCTCCAAGATATGGGTCAGGGTCAAAGGGTAGTCCATCATCATGCTGTTCAAAATGGTCCCGCTCCCTTCGGCATTATTTTCAACAGAATATTAGCACTCATCTTACATTTGATTGTAGAAAGCGCTTTCCCTCGTGTCAACTGCAGATACGAGTTTCGGCGGATCTTCCGGACTCTAGCTGACTAAGCTACCTGTTGTCTTGAGTTTACGGATAACGGGTATCCGTTGCCATCCAGGAAACAAACAGATGAACCCTTATGGCAACTGCTCACATACCTTTCCGTCCCCGTCACTCCCATCCAGCCGGTGCGGATCTCCAGGACCGGCTTCCTCAAAGAACCTCTGTGCTTCCTTCTGGGTGGCGAAGTCGGAGCAATCCCGGTCGGGCCCGTTGGGATTGTATTTTGGAACAATCGCCTGAGGTTCCAGTTTCGGCTTCCCTTTTCCTTTAAACCAATTCTCCGGCTTGTACCCCTTATCTGTCACATATCCCGGACACTGCCACACCCCCTCTTTCTTTTCTTGAGCCACTTCTTCCGCTGCCCGAAACTCCTTTAAGTGCCGTTTGTTTTTGTATATGTAGGCCACCCTGGCCAGACCTTGTTTCAACAGTTCTTCCTGGACACTTTTCCCGTCAGCGTACACATAAGCGAGCAATCGGCCGTATTCATCCCGCTGCTCCACGTCAAACTCCAATTCCACTTTTTCGGCATTGCCGAGGAGGCTATCCGTCATCCATTTCGCTTCATTTCCCAGGGGTTGCTTTCCTCTCTCCGGATGACGGGTCTCCGGCGTATCAACCAAAAGAAACCGTACAATTTCCACCTTGCCATTGATTCTCACCTTTGCGGTGTCACCATCCAACAGTTGAACCAAATCAACTTCAACCCGGTTAGGATGCTTTTCAGTAAAGGTATCCTTCCGTATGTCTGTCACTTGTACACAACCGGCCAAAATCCCTGCCAACACAACCAAAAACAAAACCCATTCTCGTTTCAATCTGCTCTCTCCTCAATGATGTCGTCCTAGAAAGATCATCTATTTTTCAATTTATAGCTTATACGCTCTTTTTAAAAATAGCGAGTGGGAAAACCCAGCCCTTTAGTGTTGGGATGAAAGCGGGCGTCGGACAAGGAGGGTGTAAACAAGTGTTTGGTATCTTTAAGATACGAGCAAAAACTCGTTATACTATCACCTTGAGAACCGAATTATGATTGGCAGGAGAAATCAGTCCTGCCGTAAAATGATTCCTGTCGAGTAGCCGATGGAGACTCAGCATTTCTTAGGCTCGGACGGATCCTTCAGGAAAGGGGAGCGAGTTGCCGTACCCAATGATCCAAGAAGCCCACGGCGCCGCAGGCCCCTGGGGTGCTTTAGCCGTGTGGAGCAAGTCACCAGTAATCTCATGCTGCCCCAACCATAAAAAACCCCCGGCCAAGATGGTCGGGGATCTGGACAAACCGACTTAACCCAGCAAGGGAACACCGAAACGATGAAAGGCCGCTGCTTCCAGTTGGCTCATTCCCTGACGTTCTGCAGCTTCCGCCACCCTTGGAGGAATGCGGGGGCCCACTCTGCCGGAGGGGCGGCATAAGCGAGACGGCGCCGGCGAGCGGCGTTTTGTCGGTGAAAAGGTCCCCAGATGGCGAAAGTGATCCCGGGATTCTGGATATTCACAAAGAACGTCTGGCCATCGGGAGCAAAAGTGGGACCGCACAATTCGGAGTCGTTCAGACGGTTGCGGCCAAACTCATATATCTCCCCGTCGGGCGTAATGCCCATGATCCGGTTTCCGTTATCTCCGTCTTCCACAAACCACAGATCACCCCAGGGTGTGATGCAGATTTGTCCGGGCTCTCCATCTGGTTGGCGTCCGTTCCTTCGGCAAAGAGCTCCAGTGTTTCCGTCGCAGGGATATAGTGATAGATTTGCCCCAGGCGCTTCTCACCCCCGGCGGTGTCGTCGAACCAAAAGGCTCCATCGGCAAAAAAGGCGCCTTCCAACCGCTTGAAGCGGACGCATCCCTTAGCGAGAGCGTCATCATGGGGCTCTTCCGGGTTCACTTCTCTCCACACCACGCCAAATTTTTGTCCCGGCTTGAAGAGGTCGGCATCGGGACCCGAGCGTTCATCAATAGCCAGATCTTGCAGTTTCTCCCTTTTGCAGGGAACCGGGACGACGGCTGTTGATCATGGGGGATAAACCGGCACAGGAAACTGAAACGCGTATCGTTATTGGGATCATTGGGATCGATGATCCCGCGGAAATCGTCTTCGGTCAGGTAGACTATACCGGTGGTCGGATCCACATCGACGGCCTCGTGAGAAAAAAAGCCCATCTCCCGAATCGGGGTCCGGGACAGTGTATTTTCCGGTATCCGGCATGACTTCAAAACAATACCCATGGTCGGTATTCCGATCTTCTTCACAAGTAATCCATGTTCCCCAAGGGGTCGCTCCACCGGCACAGTTGTTGGTCGTTCCGGATGAGGTGACATACTCCCGAAGTACCCGGCGGTCGGGACCTACGATCAAGGCCGTCGTGCCCCCGGCCGAATGTTTATCATAGGGGTTTTTGCCGTATACCGGCGGCCCTTCTCCCGGGCGCAGCTCATGGTTGCGTACCAGCACCGTAGTACCGTCCTTACCCCGAAACGCGGCCATCCCGTCAAAATCACCGGGAATGGGCGCACCGTTTGAGAGAGTTTTACCCTCTTCCGATATGATTCGGTAGTTTGATTTATGCAACAAGCTCTAGGTGTTTAAATGAAATGATAATACAATCCATTCATTATAGATAGGTAAATCTTCATCGTAGAACAAATTTAATCCCATTTATTGTAGTCAATTTGTAAAGCTACTTGAGCAGCCTTTTCTGTACAATTAATTCTCAATAAATCTCGAATTTGATTTACTTCCACTTCCCAATCCGGACCACTATGTATATCAACATAATTCACAAAACTTTCTATTAAACGTACATTTATCGGATTTAACTCAATTGCTCTTTGGTATACCTTAAACATAAAAGAGATGCTTAAATACATTAGATCACTAATATCTTTGTTTATTGCTTCGATAATTACATCTGGATCTGTTTCTTTTTTGATTTCCTCTTTTAATACATCGTATAATTTTTGAATATCTTTTTCTTTTTCTGGCTCATAAGTTTTATGTAGGAAAATCAATTTTTCAAAAAGGTCAGAAATGTAGCTCACAAATTTTCCCTCCTGCATGAAGACGATTATAACCATGTCCAGATTTCTATCTATAAATGAATCCCTAAGCTTAACTACATATCTTCTTTTTCAATTAATTCCGCTTCAATAACATACATGTCTTTATTTACAATGTTTCCATGATATTCTTCAAGTATTTTTTTAATTACTTTGTACAATGCAAATTCTGCAGTGGCGCCCTTGGCTTTAAATTGCTTACCATTTATATCAATTACGTTAATCTTAAATCCACTACTAGAATAGCTTAAATTGTATTCACAGTCATTATACTCCAGCCACCCCATTAAGTCACTCAAGGAAGGTATCCATATCCCTTCTTGATATATTTCCTTACTGCACAATAGGTTGGTTGATGGAAGTATTCTTCCACCAACAACCCATGTTGATTTGTTAAACTCATAGATATCTTGAGGATATACATCATCTTCATGCGAAGGTTTATTGAAGCCTAGATTAAATAATTTTTTGCATCACTGCCAGAAAGAGACACATTAACACCACCTCTATTTGATTTTATGCTTTCCTTCTATGAAATCACCTTAGATCGGGTAAAAAGCTGTTGAAGGAACGGGTTGCAATTGAACGGTTAAGTCTTCTCATAGTCTTTTCTTATTTTGATTTATGCAACAAGCTCTAACATAGAAAATCAGAGTAAAATCGTTGGCCAATGGGGTTACATGAGGCAAAAAATAGCGATGTTCGTCACCTGGTCCTCCATGCAGAAAAACAATCGCTTTTCCTGAACCGAGTTTCTTTACAAAGATGTCCAGACCTTTAACCTTTCTGTATCCAGTGTATACATCCATGCTTTTTTAACCACCTTACTCGCGAAAAATAGGGCAGGCCAACGTGACTTGCCAAAGATGGAAAAATCATGGGAACTAGTACGTCCTGTCACATAGGAATTGCCGGAAGTATCAAAATACCCTATACCCCGAGGTAGGTGGAATAGATCAATCTCGGATCGATTACCAGAGAAAAAGGGGGATCAATACCTTCTTAAATCTCAAACCCGAAACAGTTTTTGCCCCGAGCTTCCCCTCCCTAAAAACAAAGCGGCTTTCCACCGGTTTCTGGATCCCATCTGCTGGGCGGTCAGTTGCAGTAAGGTGTCGTTCAAGGTGGAATCCATAATGGGTCACCTCTGCTGGTTGTGATTAACGTTACTGATATAACGTTACCGCTTTGAGATAGCAAATCTACGGGGTTCAGCCTGGGTTTCAAGACGTCATACTGGTCTGACCTGCAACTCTCCAGGGAGGAATACCCTTAACGCTGGCACCCGGGACAAAGTTGATTCCGATAAATGGGCAGGTAAGTCAGCGTTGCCCCGTCTACCTATGAAACCTATTTACTTGCTTGGACGATTAGGAAATTGGGATGGGTCATCAGACGGTTATACTGATCCAGAGACGTTTTTTCTTTGAATTCATGTGTCGGTTGTGGCTCGACTATTCGATCGAGTTTAAATTATCTTGTCGTGGCGTTAATCACTTCATGCAGCGGTCTGCGAAAGAAAGTCACTTCTACAGGACCCGATTCTTTTTTATTCCAAACTTCTACCAACCATTCAGGGGCAAAGTAATCGGGCCGGTTATGCAAGGCAAAGTCCATAAAAGGATGATGGATAGAAAAAATGAATTGTCCGCCAGGCTTCATTACACGATGGAATTCGCAAAAGGGAAACGTCCAATCATCGAGATAGTGGAGGGTGAGTGAACTGACAACAAGATGGAATGTCTCCCCTTGAAAGGGAAGGGGTTCATTTAAATCTTGGGCGAATACGACTGCTTTTGTGCCAACCCTTCTTTTGCATGCCTCCACCATTTCCGGACTTATATCCATGGCTGTAACCCGTGCCTCCCGTTGGATAAATTGCTCAGTATACCAACCGGCGGCACAACCCGCATCCAAAACGGCAACTCCTTTCATATTGCTTGGCATCAGATTCATCATGGCTGGACGTTCATAATAGGCATTAAATGCACTTTCCGTATCCACATTCTTCTCGTAATCCTTAGACAGCTTTGCATATGCCTCCAAGATCTTATCTCTCAGTTTTGGCACCTCCGCATCCACTTACGTACACTAACTTTTCGCTGTTTATGAAAAAATTCCTGGAGTGTAATAAACAACATGCCAAAAAAAAAGCACCCCAAGCGGGGTGCGTCAACTGGAATGTATATTCATGAGGTGATCAGGTTGGCTTCATCAAACATACGAATCTTTATCAAGGCAACTGGGTGTCGCCCATCAGATAACGGTCACATTCCCGGGCGGCCTCCCGCCCTTCATGGATGGCCCATACGATCAGGCTTTGGCCCCGGCGCATATCCCCGGCGGCAAAGACCCCGTCGATATTGGTACTGTAGTCGCCGTATTCGGCCTTTACCTTGCGGTTTTCGTGTTCCAGACCGGATTCCGACAACAACGGATCTTCCGTCCCTTCAAAGCCGGTCGCGATAAATACCAACTGGGCCGGCCACACTTTCTCCGAGCCGGGGATTTCCTTGAAGACAATCCGCCCCTTCTCATCACGCTCTTTTTCCGCATAGACTGTATGCAACTCTTTCACACGGCCTTCTTCGTCCCCGACGATCTTCTTGGTGATGATCGAGTACTCCCGGGGATCGCGCCCAAACTTGGCCTTGGCTTCCTCATAGGCATAATCCAAGGTGAACACCTGGGGATATTCCGGCCAAGGGTTGTTTTCCTGCCGTTCGTCGGGCAAGCGGGGATGACGTCCAAACTGAACCACACTGTTGCACTGTTGACGGAGGGCCGTGGCAACGCAATCCGCACCGGTGTCCCCGCCGCCGATCACGATGACGTCTTTCCCTTCGGCGGAGATGGAGGGTTCAAATGCCGGATCGAGCAATCCTTTCGTGGTCTCCGTCAGATACTTCATGGCAAAGTGGACGCCTTCCAACTCCCGGCCTTCGATGGGCAGATCCCGGTGCTTCTGGGCTCCTGCGCACAAGATGACCGCATCATGTTGCTTCCGGAGCTCTTCCAGGGTGATATCCTTTCCGATCTCCGTGTTGGTGACAAACGTGATGCCTTCCTCTTTCAATAAGTTTACCCGCCGCTCCACCAGTTCCTTTTCCAGTTTCATGTTGGGAATACCGTACATCAGCAGCCCGCCGATCCGGTCGTCCCGTTCATAAACGGTAACCGAATGGCCCGCTTTGTTCAGCTGATCCGCCGCGGCCAGCCCGGCGGGCCCGGAGCCGACTACCGCCACTTTCTTACCGGTGCGGGTCTTCGGCGGCCGGGGAACGATCCACCCTTCCGCAAAACCCCGGTCAATGATTTCCCGCTCGATGCTTTTGATCGCCACCGCCGGATCGTGGATGGCTACCGTGCAGGCCCCTTCGCAGGGGGCCGGGCAAACCCGTCCGGTAAACTCGGGGAAGTTGTTCGTTTTCAAGAGCCGTTCCAAGGCTTCCTTCCAGCGCCCCCGATAGACCAAGTCATTCCACTCGGGGATCAAGTTGTACAGCGGGCATCCGGAGGCATTTCCTCCCAACTCCAATCCTGTGTGGCAAAAGGGGGTGCCGCAATCCATGCAGCGGGCCCCTTGCTTTTTCAGCTCATCTTCGGGGATTGGAAGTTGGTACTCTTTCCAATTCTGCAGTCGGGAAAGGGGATCCCGTTCCTCCGCCGTCTTCCGCTCATATTCCATAAATCCTGTCGCTTTGCCCATGGAATCCCATCCCTCCTTTTCAAACCAGTGCCGGCACGCGTTTTTCCTTGATCGCTTCTTCCACCGGCCGGTTTTGTTTTTTCAGTTCAAAGGCGGTTTCCAGCGCCTTTTTCCGGCTCAAGCCGGTTTCCATCAACGCTTCTACCGCGTCCAACATCTGCTGATAATCTCTCGGAATCACTTTGACAAAGTGGGGGAGTGATTCACTCCATTGATCCAGAATCCGTTGGGCGTGTTCACTGCCAGTCGCTTCCGCGTGGTTCTCGATCATCCGCTTCACTTCTTGGATTTCCTCTTCTTCCGTCAGGGCTTCCAGCATGACCATTTGCCGGTTGCAATTGTCGACGAACTCGTTGAAATCCTTCGTATACACATAGGCGATGCCGCCGGACATGCCCGCTGCAAAGTTTTTGCCCACGGAACCGAGGATTACCACCCTTCCGCCTGTCATATATTCACACCCGTGATCGCCGACGCCTTCCACCACGGCATACACTCCGCTGTTCCGGACGCAAAAACGCTCTCCGGCAATGCCGCGGATATAGGCTTCTCCTGCTGTAGCACCATAGAAGGCCACATTGCCGATCACGATGTTTTCTTCAGGGACGAAAGGAGTGGCTTCCGGAGGACGAACGACAATTTTTCCGCCGGAGAGGCCTTTGCCGATATAATCGTTGGCATCCCCCTCCACGGTGAGGGTGATTCCCTTCGGTACGAAAGCACCGAAGCTTTGTCCCGCCGATCCTTTGAAATGCAAACGGATCGTATCTTCCGGCAGCCCTTCGGCACCATAGCGCTTCGTCACTTCGCTGCCGAGAATGGTGCCCGTGACCCGGTCGATGCTGCGGATGGGCAAAGTCGCTTCCACCGGTTTCCCTTCCTCCAGTGCCGGTTGACACAAGGGCAAGAGTTCCCGCATGTCCAGGGACTGCTCCAATTGATGATCCTGCTTCTTCTGGCGGAACCGTCCCACATGTTCCGGGACATCCGGCTGGTACAGCAAATGGGAGAAATCCAGATGCTTCGCTTTCCAGTGGGTTTTCGCTTTTTCTCCCGGTTTCAACACGTCGGTCCGACCGATCATTTCGTTCATGTTGCGGAAGCCCAACTGCGCCATGATTTCCCGCACTTCCTGGGCCACAAAGCGCATAAAGTTAACCACATGATCCGGGTCACCCATAAATTTTTTGCGCAGCTCCGGATTTTGTGTGGCCACACCCACAGGACAGGTATCCAAGTGGCAGGCGCGCATCATCACACAGCCCAACACCACAAGCGGTGCTGTAGCAAAGCCATACTCCTCCGCCCCGAGCAAGGCGGCGATCACGACGTCGCGGCCGGTCATCATCTTTCCGTCGGTCTCCAAGGTGACCCGATCCCGCAGGCGGTTCAGCAGCAGTGTTTGGTGAGCTTCCGCCAAACCGAGCTCCCAAGGCATTCCCGCATGTTTGATACTGGTCCGGGGAGAAGCGCCGGTTCCTCCTTCGTAACCGCTGATGACAATCACATCGGCGAGCCCTTTGGCCACACCGGCGGCAATCGTGCCCACCCCCGGCTTGGAAACCAGTTTTACGCTGATCTTGGCGGCGGGATTGGCATTTTTCAGGTCGTGGATCAGTTGGGCCAGATCCTCGATGGAATAAATATCATGGTGCGGCGGCGGGGAAATCAGTCCCACACCTGGGGTGGATCCGCGCACTTCCGCCACCCAGGGGTACACCTTTTTGCCCGGAAGGTGCCCGCCTTCTCCCGGCTTGGCACCTTGAGCCATCTTGATCTGGATCTCATCCGCATTCATCAGGTAGTAGCTGGAGACGCCGAACCGTCCGGAAGCCACCTGTTTGATGGCGCTGCGGCGCAAGTCCCCGTTTTCATCCGGCGTGTAGCGGGCCGGATCTTCCCCGCCTTCCCCGCTGTTGCTCTTTCCGCCGAGACGGTTCATCGCGATGGCCAAGGCTTCGTGGGCTTCCTGGCTCAATGCGCCGTAGGACATCGCCCCGGTTTTGAAACGGCGCACAATCGACTCCACCGGTTCCACTTCATCGATCGGCACCGGCTCCCGCTGTTCAAAATCCAGCAACCCGCGCAAGTAGGCCAGATTTTCCTCGTCCACCATGCGGGAATATGTCTTGAACTGCTCGTAATCCCCGCGGCGGCAGGCCTGTTGCAGCGTGTGGATCGTTTTGGGGTTAAAGGTATGGGTTTCCCCGTTGCGGCGCCATTGAAAATCGCTCCCCGGTTCCAATGCCTTGTCTTCATACTCCCGTCCATGGAAAGCGGCCCGGTGACGCATCAGGGTTTCTTTGGCGATCACATCCAGACCGATGCCGCCGATCTGGGACGTCGTACGGGTGAAATAGCGCTCGATCACCTCTTCCGCGATCCCGATGGCTTCAAAAATTTGCGCACCCCGATAGCTTTGGACCGTGGAGATTCCCATCTTGGACATCACTTTGACGATACCGTCCACTGCGGTCGCCAAATACTTCTCCACCGCTTCCTCTTCATCGACATCCGTAATGGCGCCTTCCCGCACCATGTGACGGAGAGTGGCAATGGCCAGATACGGATGGATGGCGTCCACTCCGTAACCCAACAGCATCGCGAACTGATGCACATCCCGGGCTTCAGCGGTTTCAGCGATCAGGCTGACGCGGGTACGGGTGCCTTTCCGCACCAGATGATGATGCAACCCGCTCACTGCCAACAACGTCGGCAGCGCTGCCCGTTCCTCTTGGACACCCCGATCGGACAGGATGAGGAGGGTTTTGCCCTCTTCCACCGCTTGATCCGCTTGAGCAAAAAGGCATTCCAGCGCTTCTTCCATCGCTTCTTCGCCTTGACTGGCATCAAACAGGATGGACAAGGTATGGGCTTCAAATCCGGGATGCTCGCTGCACCGGAGTTTGGCCATCTCTCCTTCAGACAGCATGGGGGTAGACAAACGAATCCGGCGGCAGTTGGTCGCATCGGGTTGGAGCAGGTTGCCTTCCGCTCCCAGATAGGACACCGTTGAAGTGACGATCGCTTCCCGAATCGCATCGATCGGCGGGTTGGTCACCTGTGCAAAGGATTGCTTGAAATAGTTGTACAGGAGTTGGGGGCGGTCCGATAAGACGGCCAGCGGCGTGTCCATTCCCATGGAGCCAATCGGATCTTTCCCTTCCGTCACCATCGGAGCCAGGTTTTTGGTCAGCTCCTCATAGGTATAGCCGAACGCTTTTTGCAACCGTACGAGCTCATCCCCCTCCGGTTCCGGATGGGGTTCTTTTTCAGACAGCTCATCCAGGGAAATCATCTGCTGATTCAACCACTGGCGATACGGCTGTTCACCGGCGATGGAATCCTTCAACTCGGCGTCGGCAACGATCCGCCCTTCCTCCAAGTCCGCCAACAGCATCCTTCCCGGCTGCAAACGGCCTTTGTAGACCACCTTTTCCTCCGGAATGTCCAGCACACCCACTTCGGAAGAGAAAATGAGCGTATCGTCTTCGGTTACATAGTACCGCGCCGGACGCAATCCGTTCCGGTCCAGAATGGCACCGATTTGACGCCCGTCGGAGAATGCGATCGCCGTCGGTCCATCCCAAGGTTCCATCAAACAGCTGTGGTACTCATAGAAGGCCTTTTTCGGGTCGGTCATGTGATCGTTTTTATCCCAGGGTTCCGGGATCATCATCATGGCCACATGGGGAAGAGAGCGTCCGGACAGAGCCAAGAACTCGAAGCAGTTGTCCAAGATCGCCGAGTCGCTCCCCTCCAGGTCAATCACCGGCAACACCTTTTCCAGATCATCACCGAAAGCTTCCGTTTCAAACAGCTGCTCACGGGCCAGCATCCAATTCACATTGCCCCGAAGGGTATTGATCTCGCCGTTGTGAAGCAGATAACGGTTGGGGTGGGCCCGTTCCCAGCTAGGGAAGGTATTGGTGCTGAAGCGATTGTGAACGAGTGAGAAAGCAGAGGTGAAGTCCGGCTCCTGCAGGTCGAGGTAAAAAGCATCTACTTGAGAAGGAGTCAGCATTCCTTTATACACGATGGTCCGGCTGGACAGGCTGGCAACATACACTTGGTCGCCCTTCGCTTTTTCAAACCGTTTCCGGATCACGTACAGTTTTCGTTCCAATGCCATCGAGTCCAAGTTCTTCTCGCCGGCACCGATAAATACCTGCCGGATATAAGGCTGGCACGCCTTGGCAGTTTCTCCGATCGATCCGGCATCTACCGGAACCGTTCTCCAGCCGAGCAACTCTTGCCCTTCCCCGCGGATGATGGTTTCCAGTTCCTGTTCGCAAGCCGTCCGCTCTTGTTCATCCATCGGCAAAAACATCATGCCAACGCCGTAATTTCCGGGGAAAGGCAGAGGGAATTCGACTTTCTTTTGAAAAAATTCATGCGGGATTTGAAGCATAATGCCAGCTCCGTCACCGGTCTCCGCATCTTGTTGACCTCCCCGGTGAACCAAACGGCACAAAATCTCCAGCCCGTTTTTCACCGTATCATTAGTGGCTTTTCCTTTGAGATTGGCGACAAAGCCGATCCCGCAAGCATCATGTTCATGTTGCGGATGATACAATCCCTGTTGTTGGGGAATTCCTCGATAAGCCAATGATCTTCACCCCTTCAGCGATGTCTTTGATCTCTATGTTTCGGTCGTGCGGTCGCTTTCTTCAACCATTCCCGTTTGCTAGGCATGCCACACACGAGCCGTTTTTCTTTATACCTAAAGATTGCTCCCAGCGGTTTTATCAGTTATTTTATAAATAACCATTAATATCAGCAATATATATTTTCGATGAAATCAATCACTTTTTGAGATGGATATGACAGGAGGCCGAATATGGAGCTGAGACAAATCCAATATTTCATAGAAGTGGCCAAGCGGGAACATGTCACGGAAGCCGCTCATGCTCTGCATGTGGCCCAATCTGCGATCAGCCGTCAGATCGCCAACTTGGAAAAAGAGCTGCAGGTGGATCTGTTTGTCCGGGAGGGACGCAATGTGCGGCTAACCCCGATCGGGCGCATTTTTTTGGAGCACGCGGAAAAAGCCGTACTGGAAATGGAAAAAGCCAAGCAGGAGATCAGTGAATTTCTCGACCCCGAACGGGGAACGATCCGAATCGCCTTTCCCAGCAGCTTGGCTTCCCATACCTTGCCTACAGTCATTTCTGCCTTCCGGATTCACTATCCGGATATCGGCTTCCAACTCCGGCAAGGTTCCTTTCGACAATTGATGGATTCCGTTGTGAAGGGTGAGGTGGACCTGGCCTTTATCGCTCCGGTCCCGATGCAGCAAAAGGAGTTCCAAGGACACATCTTTTTTCAAGAAAAACTGGTCGCCCTCCTCCCTGTCAATCATGAGCTGTCCGATCAACCTGCTGTCCGGCTCGACCAATTGAAAAACCAAAACTTCGTCCTGTTTCCAAAAGGATACATCCTGCACCGGCTGGTTGTGGACGGCTGCCACCAGATGGGATTTGAGCCTCAAGTCTCTTTTGAGGGAGAGGATATTGACGCGATCAAAGGACTGGTATCAGCAGGTCTTGGCGTTACCATTCTCCCCGAAATCACCTTGATCGAAGGGGTGCCGCGCGGTACCGTCAAGATCCCGGTCAGCGAGCCGGAATTAACACGTACCGTCGGTGTGATCATCCCTAAGAACCGGGAACTCCCTCCCTCAGAAAAGTTGTTCTACGACTTTCTGAAGGAGTTTTACGCTACGTTGAATCGGTTCAGTCAATAGGGAAATCAGCGAAACGATGCCTTCCTGCACACCCACATCCCTTTTCGCAAGGAGATAGCAGGGTCTTTTGACGGTTGATAATCCATCCATTCTTTCTGCTCCGGTAGAGCTCCCTTCAGCAGTTCCATCACCTGCTTTCGGTTTTCCGCCGGGGTTTTTGCACGTTCGAACCAATCGTTGAGCTGAATCGGTGTCGACCAGGTGTGTTCACACACAACCTCTTCAAATTTAGCCGTTTCCAATAGGGCCTGCCATGTTTTCAGGCTCAGACATCGGGAATGGGAAGGATCACGCAGTTTCTCGATACGGTTGACCAGTTTACCGGTTTCCTCATCCTCGGAAACATAGTTATCCACCAAAATAAATATCCCTTTTGGAGCCAACACCCGGTAAATTTCCCGCATGGCCTGTTCGATGCGGAGAAAGTGATGGACAGCGATGCGACAGGTGACTACTTCAAAGGAATCATCCAAGAAAGGCAGCGATTCCACATCCCCCACCACCCACGTGATGTTGTTCCGCCCCAGCCGGTGGGCTTCCTGCCGAGCCACTTTCATCATGTTGGGCGCAAGATCGAGTCCGATGACATGGTTCGCGTGTTGGCTCAGCAACAAAGCGGTATGCCCCGTACCTGTTGCCACATCCAATGCGATGGCACGAGGGGTTTGACTGACCAGGTCGGATATCCACTCCAGATCTTCTCCCCTGGCATGAACTGCGCTGTGAAGATATCCCTCAGCCGTGCGCTGAAACTGCTCCCTTACCCGCCTTTTCATGTCCATTTCGGGTCCCTCCTATCGGGTTTACATGTTTCTTTACACGATTCTCGGCCATCAGGGCATCCCCCTGCCTCTTTGTCTGAACGGAACCAAAACAAAAACCCACGCCACCGGCGTGAGTCATTCCATGTATTTGTTATCTGCCTTTAAACGCAGGCTCCCGTTTCGAAAAGAAAGCGGTCACTCCTTCGATCGCATCTTCGGTACGCATGACGCGGATCATGTTCTCCCGTTCCACCGCCAACCCTTCTTCCAGAGAGGAATCCACTCCCCTTACGGCTGCATCCAATATTCCGCGAATGGCGATGGGGGGACCGGATGCCAACCGCTTCGCCCACTCGTGGGTCTGCTCTTCCAACTCTCCGGGAGAGACTACCCGGTTCACCAGCCCGTATTCCAAAGCGGTTTGGGCATCGATCCTCCGACCGGAAAGCATCAGGTCCAACGCCCGCCTGCTCCCGATCAAGCGGGGGAGTCGTTGGGTGCCCCCATATCCCGGCATAATACCCAGCCGGACTTCCGGCAGCCCCAGCTCTGCCGTATCTGCAGCAATCGCTAAGTGACAGGCCATCTGCAGTTCATTGCCTCCGCCCAAAGCTTTCCCGTTCAAACAGGCGATCACCGGTTTCGGAAAGCGCTCGATCCGGTTGAACAGATCGTGTATGGTTCGCAGATTGTTTTCTGCGGCGGCGGGATCAGCCATCTCGCCAAATTCGGTAACGTCGGCGCCGGCGGAGAACATTTTTTCCCCGGCACCGGTAATGACGAGTGTGCCGACAGAGGAATCTTGCTCCGCATCATCCAAAATGGAGCTCAGCTCGCTCAAAGTCTCCCGGCTCAACGTGTTCATCGGCGGCCGATCGATAGTGATCCACGCCACCCGTTCCCGCACCTGCACCTTACAATGTTTTGTTGCCTTCATCAAGCACCCTCCCGTTCCACGATGACCGCAACAGCCATTCCAAATCCGATGCACATGGTGGCCAGACCATAGCGGCCTTCCCGCCGTTCCAATTCGTTGATCAACGTGGCTATGATGCGAGCGCCGCTGGCACCGAGGGGGTGTCCCAGTGCGATAGCCCCTCCATTGGGGTTTACCTTACCAGGGTCAACGGGAACTTCTCGCAACCAGGCAAGCACCACAGACGCAAAAGCCTCATTCACCTCGAACACGTCGATATCCCTCAACGACAGGCCTGCTCGCTTTAACACCTTTTCCGTGGCCGGAATAATCCCTGTCAACATGATTTGCGGATCCACCCCCGCCAATGCGGTCGCTGTCACCCGCGCCCGAGGCGTCAATCCCAGGGATTGCGCCTTCCTGCGCGAGGTAAGCAAAACAGCGGCGGAACCATCGCTGATTGGACTGGAATTCCCGGCGGTAATTACGCCGTCGGGTCGAAAGGAAGGCCGCAATTCCGCCAATGATTCCAAATTGGTATCCGGCCGCGGGGTTTCGTCTGCCTCCAGCAACTGTTCACTTCCTTCGTCATCTTGCACCTTCACCGGGAAGATCTCCCGGTCAAAACGCCCTTCCTTCTGGGCTGAGATGGCTTTTTCATGACTGTGGAGAGAAAACTCGTCCAGCTCTTCCCGCGACAACTTCCATTGATCGGCGATTAGCTCGGCGGACAAGCCTTGTGGAATAATGGTATGCTGTTCCAGAAGTCGGTTGCTGAAACTCCCTCCATCGCTCCCCATCGGGACCCGATTCATGCTTTCCACACCGGCAGCAATCACGCAATCCGACATCCCCGCCATAATCGCATGAGCTCCCTGTGCCAGGGTTTCCAGACTGGAAGCACACATCCGGTTGACACTCACCCCGCATACTTCCACCGGAAAACCGGCAATCAATCCGGCCAAACGGCCAATATTATACCCCTGCTCCCCTACTTGGGTAACGCAGCCCATTTTGATGTCTTCCACTTCGGAAGGATCCAACGCATTCCTTCGCACCAATTCCTTCAGCACATCTGCTGCCATTTCATCCGGGCGTACCCTCGCCAACGACCCTTTTTTTCGTCCAATAGGTGTCCGGATCGCATCCACGATGACGGCATCCTGTTCCCGCATCCTCCCGCCTCCTTCACCGGTTCAAAAAGTAAATAAGTCAATTCCGCCTGCTACCGGAAGGCCGACGCCGGTAATGTATTTGGCCTCCTCCGATGCCAGAAAAGCGATGGCATGGGCAATATCCTCCGGCTCACCCGGGCGCTTGAATGCTGTTCTGGCAATCATCCGTTCCCGCATCTGGGGATTGCTCATCTGGAAAGCTTCGGTGTTGATAATTCCCGGAATAATGGCATTGGCGGTAATGTTGTACCGGGCACCTTCCAGAGCCAACGTGCGTGTCAAGCCCAAAATCCCAGCCTTTGTCGTGCTATAGCTGGCCTGTCCATATCCACCCAAGGTGCCGGCTACCGAAGCCATGTTGATAATCCGTCCCCAACCTTGCTCTTTCATGTATGGCCAAACCGCTTTACTACAGTGATAGGCGCCCGTCAGATTGACCCGCAGGTCGCGCTCCCAAAACTTGTCGTTTTGGTGCTCCAACCGCGCCGTATGATCCAAGGTGGCTGCATTATTGACCAGGATATCGATCCGGCCAAATTCTTCTTTCACCTTGGCCATCACCGACTCCACTTCGTCCCGGTTCGTCACATCCATCCGATAGGCAGCAGACCGTCTTCCCATCTCCCGAATTTGTTCCGCAGTGGATCGGGTGTATACCGTTTGGGACTGCACCATCACTTGCGCCATGGGGCCCAATCTCTCCGTGGTCTGCTCCAGATCCGCCTCCTCTTCCAACAAAATATCCGTCACCACTACATCGGCACCCGCTTTTGCGAGCGTCAAAGCATCCGTCCTGCCCAGCCCCCGGGAGGCTCCCGTCACTAAGGCCACTTTTCCTTCAAGAGATCGGCTCATGGTCTTCCTCCTTCGTTCGTCGTACTTCCACTGTGGCGGCAATTTCCTCTGACGCCGTATCGGATACGTCCTCCGCATAGACCCGCTCGATGAGCGATTGGTATTTCGCCTCCACTTCCTTCATCCGGACTTTCAATGTCGGTGTCAACTCCCGGCTCTCCACTGTCCACACCTCTGGCAGGAGAAGGGCCTTTTTCGGCTGTTCATGAGGCGCAAACTGGGATACCGACCGTTCTATTTCCCCCTGGATCAACCGCTGCACCTGGCCGTCTCGGACCAGCTCTTCTCGCGATTCGGCCGACACTCCCTGTTTGTCCGCCCAGGCGAAGAGGGCCTCAAAATCCGGCACTACTAGGGCGAGTACATACTTCCGGCGATGACCGATTAAGGCACACAGTTCGATGAACCGACTTTGCTGGATTGCATTTTCCACGGGCTGAGGGGCGACATTCTTGCCAGTGGACAACACCAGCAACCGCTTTTTCCGGTCCAGGATTTTGAGATATCCTTCGTCATCCAACTCACCCAAGTCACCCGTATGCAGCCACCCGCCTTTGATTTGGTCCGCGGTAGCTTGCTCATTTTTATAGTAGCCCTTCATCACGCTGGGACCTCGAACCAGCACTTCCCCATCGGAGGCAATCTTCACTTCCAGGTTGGGCAGCGGTTTTCCCACTGTTCCGATTTTAGCCCGGGCAACTGGATTGGTGGCGATGACCGGAGACGTTTCCGTCAGGCCGTACCCTTCCAATACCGGGACATCGATCGCCCAGAAAAAGCGTGCAATCTCCGGGTTGAGTGCGGCCCCGCCAGAGATCATCCCCCGGAGACGTCCGCCCAACCGCGCCTTCACTTTACGATAAACCAAGCGGTCGGCCCATTTCCACTGCCGCCGCAGGCGGGAAGGCCATTCCTCCATGATCAGCCGATCCACCGGCGTTCGGTAATAATACTCATAACGCTGCAAACCCACTTGAACCGCCCAGTCGAATATTTTCCGCCGGAGCGGTGTCCCGCTGTCGATCTGCTCCTGCACCTTTGCATATACTTTTTCAAAAAGCCGGGGGACGCTAGTCATTACCGTAGGCTTCACTTCCTGCAGGTTTTCCTGAATCGTATCCAGACTTTCCGCGTAAGCAATCGTCGCGCCCACGGACAAAGGCATAAACTGCCCCGCCATGCGTTCAAATACATGGGACAATGGGAGATAGGAAAGCATCACATCTTCGGATCTTGCTTCCAAACACCAAAACTGAACCCCTTCGATATTGGCCAAAAAGTTGCCATGGGTCAGCATCGCCCCTTTGGGTTCCCCCGTCGTTCCCGAAGTATGGATGATTGTGGCCAATTGGTCACGATCTATGCTGCGCCATCCCTGCTCCCAGTCACTTGACGGATGATCGGCACCGATTTGGACCAATTCGGCATAAGCCATTACCTTTTCCGTTCGTGCAAAAGTAGCGCCCGGTTCCATTACCGCAATAAACTGAACATCCGTCTCTTCCTTTGTCACTTTTGCCAGCTGTTCTTCACTTTGAACCACCACTGCCCGACAGTCAGCATTCCGGAGAATTTGGGCTGCCTGTTCTGGCGGCAAAGTGGGATAGATAGGAACACTGACCGCCCCTAAACTGCATACGGCAAGATCCGTGATCGGCCATTTCGGATTGTTCTCCGACAAAATGGCTACTTTTTCACCCCGGCCCACTCCCAGCTTGGCCAAGCCGGCTGCAAGATGCCGGATCTCTTCCCACAAGTCTCTGTAGGAAAGACGCTGATAGCTCCCCTCGCACTTCCACATCAGCGCCGTTTTGTCTGGAAGTCGCTCAACTGAACTCCACACCATTTCCACCAGATTCTTGGCTTTCATTAGAGCCCCCTTCTTTAATGACTCCTCCGGTCGCACTGACGGCAAAGGCAATAAATCTTTTTATTCGGAAAATTTTCCAAGCCCGGCTTTACACCGGGCCGAACCCGCTTAGCGATACTGGCTTACATCATAGCTGCGCAAGACATTTTCCAGTTTCATCGCCATGCCGATATTCCCTTTGATCTTCAACTTTCCGGACATAAAGGCGGCTGTTCCGTTCAAGTTCCCCAATAACATCTCCTTAAAATCCTCTGCATCCATTTGCAAGGTACAATCCGCCTCCGCGGGGGATCCCTTTTCCACCTTGGCCGTACCATCAGCAAGATGAAGTTGGTAAGTAGCCCCATCCTCTCCGGACAGATCATATTGGTAGACAGCCTTCATTCCCTCAATCGGTTTCGGGTCCTCATTCAGCTTCTTTTCAATCTCCTGAAAAACTTCTTCCGTACGCCATTCGTTCGTCATCCTACATTCTCCTTTCCAATTATAATGATATCGCTTACAAATCAGCCGGAATCATTCCCGCTTAAGTTCTACAAACCCGCTGCGATCACCTTTTTTTGAATCTGCGTCGTTCCCTCGTAAATAGACAAAATCTTAGCATCCCGCATCCATTTCTCCACCGGGAAGTCCCGCATATAGCCGTAGCCGCCGAGGATCTGAACGGCATTGGTCGTCACTTCCATTGCGGTTTCCGCTGCAAAAGCCTTGGCCATGCTGCCTTCCACTGCACAGGATTCCCCTCGATCCGCCAACTCGGCCGCTCGCCAGGTTAATAGCCGAGCAGCGTCAATCTTTGTTTTCATCTCAGCCAACATAAACTGAATCGACTGGTTTTTAAAAATGGGACGCCCGAACTGCACCCGCTTTTTGGCATAATCCAACGCATACTCATACGCTGCCCGAGCCACCCCTACAGCTGCCGCCGCCACTGCCGGCCGGGAGTACTCCAGCATTTTCATCGCTCCGAAGAATGCCATATTCTCCTCGCCCAGCAAATTTTCCTGAGGTACCCGCACATCCTCCAAAATCACATCGCCGGTATGCGAAGCGCGGATGCCCATCTTTCGCTCTTTCTTTCCCCCGGACAACCCCGGTGTATCCCCCGGTACGATAAAGGCCGACACCCCGTGGTATCCTCCGTCCGGGTCGGTTTTGGCAAAGATCACATATAAATCAGCAATTCCGCCGTTGGTGATAAAACACTTGCGACCGTTGATCACCCATTCATCTCCGTCACGCACCGCTCGGGTCTGGATCGCTTTCACATCTGACCCGGCACCCGGCTCCGTCAACGCCATGGCTCCCAGCCGCGGATGCTCGGGATCACACAAATAGGGGATCCATTTCTTCTTTTGCTCTTCCGAACCCATATAGTAGAGAGGAAGCCCGGCCAAACCTGCTGCCGACAGGGAAGTAGCAATACCGGCACATCCCCAAAACAGCTCCTCCCCGATTAGACAAGCCGCCATAACACTGGTCAACCCGCCGCCTCCATACTCCACGGGAGCAGCATAGCTAGTCAGCCCCACCTTGGCTGCTTTCTCCAGAACATCCATCGGAAACGTTTCCTTCTCATCGTACTCCGCCGCTACAGGCCGTATCTCCTTTTCTGCGAAGCCGTGCGCCCACCGGCGCAATTCCTCCTGTTCTTCAGAAAGTCGGAAGCTGAGGCCGGCTTGGGACCCTTCTTTTTGACTCAGCATGGCTTTCCTCCTGTTTTGTACTGATACGTACTGGTACTAACGGCTGAAAAAAAGATCAGTCGGTATCCTTTTTTTTCCATAACAGATGTGCAAAGGATCCGACGACGATCCGATTCAACAAACGTGCCAACTGATCCAGTGCTTCTTCCTTGCCGGATTCGATTAAGTTTTGTATGACGACTTCGTTGACGGCACCTACCATTGCCTGGGACACGATACGGATCTGTTCCGGCGGAACCGTCTCGGGAATTTCACTCTGCACCGTATGGAACATCAACTCCGCAAAACGCTGGTGAGCTTCTCGGCGCACTTTTTCCACCGCTTGACTGACCCCCACGGAAGCCAACAGCAGTAATTTGGCCGCCACCCGCCGTGTCACGCAAAGTTCCATATAGCGGTGGATACCGGCATAGGCCTTATACGTTACCTTTTTCTCTTTATCAATTGCCTTTTTTACTTCTTCGATGATTTCATCGGCCAACTGCTGGAACAGGCTGACCAACAGCTCTTCCTTGGTGCGAAAGTGCTGATAGAAAGTGGTTTTGGACACATGTGCCTGTTCCACAATCTCTAGGACCGATGTCTCTTTAAAACCTTTAGAGGTAAACAGATGAAGACCGGCATACAACAGTTTTTCACGTGCATCCGAAGGCATTTCGGTCAACAACAGCAACGGCATCATTCCATTCTCATAGTACCAATACGTATCGGTATTTATATCATAAACAATAATTCGAATATTTTCAACCATCTTTCAAACACTTTTTCTTTTTACCACAAATAACCTTCGTTATTAGCTGAGAAATACTTATTCTTTTCTTTTTCCTTTTTTGTAAAAGTATCTCTCAGTACCCGCTTTAATATTTTCCCCGACGCATTCCGAGGCAAGTCATCCACAAACCGCACGGCTTTGGGCACTTTGAACGGTGCCAAGTGCTGTCGACAATGCGTGATCAACTCTTCGGCATTCACCACAGCCCCTTCTTTTCGAACCACCACTGCGGTCACCGCCTCCACCCAACGGGGGTCCGGCACGGCAATCACCGCCACCTCTTTTACCCCGGGATGCGTATACAACACTTCTTCCACTTCCCGGGAAGCGACCAGCACCCCGCCGGTGTTGATGACATCTTTCTTCCGATCCACAATGGTGATATACCCCTCCTCGTCCACACGGGCCAAGTCACCGGAATGAAACCACCCCCCGGTAAAGGCGGCTGCCGTCTCCTCGGGTTTCTCCCAATAACCTTGGCACAGTTGCGGAGAGCGATACACGATTTCACCCACCTCTCCGGGGGATACATCCTCCATCATCTCGTCTACCACCCGCATCTCTACAAATAAGACGGGTCTGCCGGCTGAATCCGGACGTGTCTTATGCTCCTCCGGAGGAAGGACTGTGGCAAGGGGAGCAATTTCCGACTGTCCGAAACAGTTGTACAGTCCGAGGTTGGGGCAACGTTCCTGCAGCTTTTTCAACACCTGCACCGGCATGATGGAAGCACCGTAGTACCCTTTTTTCAAATGGGGCAAATGAAACCCCGGTTGATTCAGCAGACTGATCCAAAACGTCGGCGGAGCAAAAAAGCTGTCGATCCCTTCGTCATTCAATATACGCAACACTTGCTCTGGCTGCGGTGTCTCTAGGATCCGGTTGGATGCACCCAGCATCAGATAAGGCATCAAAAAGACATGCATCTGCGCCGAATGGTATAAGGGAAAAGCATGCAACGGGGTATCTGTCGGCTGAAAGTCCAGGGCGTTGATGCAACTGATGTACTCATGAAGCAACGCCCGGTAGGTCATCATAGCCCCTTTGGGAGCGGAAGTGGTTCCGGATGTGTACAGCAGCTGGACCAGATCGGTATCTTCCAGCTCCACGCCGGTCCACTCCGCCTTGGTTTCCTCTTGAGCCCATTGTAGGATATCCAGCGATTCACTGCCGTGCAAAGTACCGATCCAATCGATCCCGATTCGATCTCCCAGACTCTCCACACCATCTTTCAACCCCGGATCACAAAAGACCGCGCGGCTGCCGGACTGTTGGAGGATATACATCAATTCCTCTCCCTGCAAGGCATAGTTGACGGGAACATGTATCAACCCTGCCTTGCCGGCAGCCAACCAGAGTAAAACGTAAGCATCTGAGTTCCGGCCATAAGCCGCCACCCGATCTCCCTTTTGCAATCCCAAAGCGGACAACCTACCCGCCAGGCGATCCGTCGCTTCGTCCAGCTCTCGATAGGTCCAGCTTCGCTCTTCAAAGAGCAAAGCATGTTTATCGGGAAAGCGTCGCGCACTCCGGCGCAACAGATCACCAATCGTGCTTCGCCATACGGTTTCCACTTTATCCCGCCCTTTCCAGAGCAATCTCGTTCACTACCTGAAGCTTCCTGAAAAAATTTCCTGCGCCCCCAATATACAAATGATTTTGAAAATAGATTCTAATACTATATTAGAGCGTTTAGACTTCACACACAACAGGAAAGGTTCCTGTGAAAATTCACAAAGACCTGTCTCTATCAGCCAGCTCGATATGTTCCCCAATCATGTTTATGTTAAACGTGATGTTCTCCCAACCTGCTTTTCAAACCCCTGATACACGATAAAGGTGTTGACATCATCTGCGTACAGATGAAACACTTTCTCCTTTTTCTCCTCATGAGAGGCGGAATTAGGGGAGTTTCCTCAGAAGGAAGATATCCCCTATTCGTTTTAGATGGATACGTATTTTCCTGTCTACCGGACTCTATCTTGATTTGACACTCCCACGCCTGAAGACATGGGATTCTTGGTTCTTCCTGTCGGCTCTTGCCGTACAGTCCCCAAGCTGACACCGTGTGTCCCACGGCCAAATACGTTATCCTGCGGGCTTTAATCCTTCCTTGAGGATGTTTTTCGCCGCATTGAGATCCCGGTCGTGGTGAACACCGCATGCGGGACAGGTCCACTCCCGCACGTTCAGTTTTTTCATCTTTTCGTTTCGGAATCCGCATTGAGAACACAGCTGGCTGGACGGGAACGTCTTCCCGACGAGGCGAATCCTTCGCCCGTACCAGCGGGCTTTGTATTCCAGCATGGACCGGAACTCGGCCCACGCCGACTCCGAAATGCCGCGGGCCAGCCGGCGGTTCTTCACCATATTCCGCACTTGCAAATCTTCCAGGCATACCGTTTGGTTTTCACGGATAAGCCGAGTCGAAAGCTTGTGCAGGAAATCCTGCCGACCGTTGCGGATCTTCTCATAGAGCCGGGCCACTTTTAATCGGGCTTTGTTACGGTTTTGGCTGCCCTTTCGTCTCCGGGACAGAATCCGCTGCCAACGGACCAACTGCTTCTCGTACTTCCAGTGATGTTTTGGGTTGGGAATCACTTCTCCACTGGAGAGAATCGCGAAATGTTTTAATCCCAGGTCGATGCCCACGGCTTTGGATTTGTCTACCGGCACAAAAGGGCTAAAGATCCGCTGACACAAGACGGAGATAAAATACTTGCCGGAAGGGTTTTTCCGCACAGTGGCGGATAGAATTCGTCCCTCGACCTGTTTGGACTTCGCAAAACGGACCCACCCCAGTTTCGGCAGTTTGATCCGATGGCCTTGGATGACCATCGTCGGCGGCCCCTTTTTGGGATAGTTGCACTGGGACGTGTACGACTGAACCGGATGCTTTTTGCTCTTAAACCGGGGTCGGTGATTCTGTTTCTTGAAAAACCGTTGAAAAGCATCCGCCAAATGCTTCAATGAATTCTGCAACGAGGTCGCATCCGGTTCCTTCAACCATTCCAACTCTTTTTTTAATTTCGTCAATTTTCGGGAGCAAGCGGCGTAGCTCAGCCCTTTTCCCGTTTGTTCATAAGCTTCGTTCCATTGGCTTAAAAAATGGTTGAACACAAACCGTGTGCAACCGATGGACCGATGGATAAGACTAATTTGTTTCCGGTTCGGGTAGATGCGAAACCGATACGCCTTGTAGATCAGCACTCACCTCCTTGTCCTCTTGATTTTACCTCATTAGGAACGTATGTTCTAGTCTTTGGGCGAAAAATTGTCGGACTGTTGAGAGGGGGCAAGCCCCTCCCTTGTCCGACGCTCGCTTTCATCCAAACCCTAAAGGGCTGTTTTTTTCCCGTTCGCTATTTATAATAGAGCAGCACCTATACACTCACGGGAGTTGTTGTTTTTTGTTGCAAATCAAGTACATCCGCATCGGAGTGATCCTTTCTGCGGCAATAGCAGCAGCCTTTACCCCTCTCTGGTCCCTGACTTCCCGCTACGACACAGCTTCTGTACCGCAGCAACCCCGGGAAGCGGCCCTAGTCCTGGGTGCCGCCTTGTGGGATGGCCAGCCCAGCCCGGCCCTCCAAGAACGGTTGGACATGGCACTCCATCTATATCGAACTGGCAGGGTACGCCTCCTCGTCCTAAGCGGCGGCATGGGTAATGACGGAATCACTGAGGCAGAAGGAATGAAGCGCTACCTCATGCAGCACGGCGTGAATAAAGCCCACCTCCTATTGGAGAACCGATCGACCAATACACGGCAAAACCTGTTTTACTCAAAGGAGTTGCTGAAAAAGCATCCTATCCATTCCGTCTACCTCGTCACCCATGACTATCACATGGATCGGGCGCTCACTTATGCTCGGGCTGCAGGAATTCGCGCTTTTCCGGCACCCGTTCACTCTCAGGTTTTATTCACCCCCTTCTATAAGGCCCGTGAATGCCTCTCCATCTTCAAAGGCTGGTTGTTAAACCGCTGAACTCATTGGGAACAGGAAACTTTGGTGGTTAAATCTTTTCAAGAAGCAAAGAAACATGGTACATTTCAAAAGAAATCGATTGATTCGGTCATGAAAGCCCCTTTTTTAAGATGAGCGGAGGTTGAAAAATGGCTTTTGATTTGCCCCATGATTGGAATGAGGTATTGAAAGAAGAACTGGCTGAACCGTACCTTCAGCAATTGAAGGATTTCTTGCAAGAAGAACGAAAGCAATACACCGTATACCCTGCAGAAGAAGACCTGTTTTCAGCGCTGCATTGGACCCCTTATCAGGATGTGAAAGTATTGTTGCTGGGCCAAGATCCTTACCACAACGAAGGACAAGCCCACGGCCTTTCTTTCTCTGTCCGTCCGGGGGTGCAGCTGCCACCTTCGTTGAAAAACATGTTCAAAGAACTGCAAGAGGATATCGGTTGTGCGCCTCCCAACCACGGTTACCTGGTCCCTTGGGCCGAGCAGGGCGTATTGATGCTGAACGCCGTTCTCACCGTACGGGCACACCAGCCCAACTCTCACAAAAACAAAGGCTGGGAAACCTTTACCGATGCAATCATCCGAAAAGTGAATGAAAAATCGGAGCCTGTCGTGTTTGTGCTGTGGGGAAACTATGCCAAGAAGAAAAAGAAGTGGATCGATACAAAACGCCACACCGTCATTGAATCCGCTCACCCTTCGCCGCTTTCGGCGAAGCGAGGATTCTTCGGAAGCCGCCCCTTTTCCGCTATCAATGAAGCGTTGCGCCAAGCAGGACATCCAGAAATCGAGTGGCAACTTCCGGATAAATCGGCTCTTGTTGAGCTGACAGGTCAATGACATAGAGCTCTTCTCTCCGACGTTACAGATGCGATTCTGTTCGCTCTGTATCGATGACCGAGGCCCGAGACCATGAAAAGATGGCGTGCACCCGCTGGCACAAGTACCGCAGGGCACACGTTGCGCCTTAGTCACTTTGCTCCTAAATCGTGCTTTGTCTCGCTTTTTGCCTCGGTCCCCCTTGTCAAAGCCGGGTACTCGTCCAACCTAAGGAACTTTGTTAGCAGCCTCACCCGCCTCTAGATCGAAGGCGGGTGTTCCTTGTTCTCGGTATCTCGGTATTAAATTCCCATAGCGTAGGTGTCGGGAGAAACCCCGGAGATAAAAGGGCTCACTCTATCCACAAAAAAGATATGCAACTCGTGCATCGCACGTGTACAAGCCGTGTAAAACAACTTTCGTTCGCTTTCCCGGCCATATTGCACTTGTGAAGCATTGTAAATGATGACCGCATCGAACTCCACGCCTTTGGCGAGATAGGAAGGAATCACCATGATTCCGGATTCAAACGAAGCCGTCTCTTTGTCGATCAGGCGGATGGAGAAGTGCTTTTGCAGTGCTTCATACGCTTTCCGGCTCTCCCGGGCGGTTTTTCCGATCACCGCAATTGTTCGATGTCCGGCAGCCTGAAGCTTCCGAATGCACTTCGTGATCTTCGAAACCAGCTCCCCTTGATCAACCGCTTTTGTCACGCTGGGTTTCTTCCCGTCGCGGTTGAACGGCTCAATCGCTTCTCCACCCTTGATCATCTGTCGCGTAAATTCCACGATGGGACGTGTCGAACGGTAGCTGCGCTTAAGGACAATGGTTTCTGTCTGGTCGAATCCAAAAAGGGAGGCCAGCTTCGAAAATCCTTCACCGGCATGAGCAACAATCGTTTGATTCAAGTCCCCCAGCACCGTCATATTGCTGTGGGGGAACAGCCGTTGGATGAAAGCGAATTGAAAAGGAGAATAATCCTGTGCTTCGTCGATGAACACGTACCGGACAGATGTGTTGGTCTGGCTTCCTTCCAGCCGTTCTTTTAAATATAAGTAGGGGGTTGCATCTTCATAGGCCAGCTCAGAACGGTCCAGCTTCTTCACTGTCTGTTCACAGATCTCCGGCCAGTCCTTCGGCAGCGAGTCGGCGGATGCAAGCTGGAAGATCGTTCTTTCTTCAAACAACTGCCGGTAAACAGCCGGCGCATCAATAAAACGCAGGTTTTTTACATAAGTGCGCAACGGCTTGAAATGTTTTTGAACCACCATCTGCGCAAGCAGTTCCTGCTCCCGGTCAAAGTCGTCAAAGGTATTCTCGGTAAATCGTTTTTCCCGTTGCAGCTTCCGATACACCCGCTGGTAGGCTGCCTGATCCAGCAGCTGGATTTCCTCCTCCACCCACGTTTTTTTCCGCTCCTGCTCCGCCAATACTTCCAGTTCTTCCAACAGCCATTCCGCAAGCAGTTCCATACGACGGGGAATCGACAAGGAAGCATCAAGGGAATAAAAGCGTTCTTGAATCCGTTCAGCACGGATCACGACTTTACCCCGGAACGAAATATCACGAAACTTCATGCCTTCCCGTCCCAAATAAGCAACGTATCGGTCCATCAGTTTCATAAAGTCCAGCCCGGCTTTATACCGAATCCCTTTGATCCGGACGTCATACCCCAGGTTCTCCATCGCGGTCAGCACGTACTCCATCTGATCGAAGGGATCTTCCAAGCGAAACTCCTTGGAAATCCGCCGCTCCACATGCTCCTGAAACGTGGTTTGCGCCATGTTTTCCTCTCCCAGCTCGGGAAGGACCGTGGAGACATAGCTGTTAAAGATCGGGTTGGGAGAAAACAGGACGATCTGCTCCGCCCGCAATGTTTCCCGGTACCGGTACAGTAAATAAGCCACCCGCTGCAAGGCGGCTGAAGTTTTGCCGCTGCCCGCTGCCCCCTGAACCACCAGCAAGCGGCTCCGTTCATTGCGGATGATCCGGTTTTGCTCTTTTTGAATGGTGGCCACGATGCTTTTCATCTGGGTATCTGCCTGTTTTCCCAGAACTTCCTGCAACATCTCGTCGCCGATGGTAACCCCTGTGTCAAACATGCTGCGAATGCGGCCATTCCGAATGATGAACTGCCGCTTCAATTCCATGATCCCCGTAACCGTTCCGCCAGGTGTTTCATATTGGACCGGTCCGGGCCCATAGTCGTAATACAGGCTGGATATCGGGGCACGCCAATCATAGATAAGAAATTGTTCATCTTTTTCATCCAGAAGAGAAGCAATGCCGAGATAAATGCGTTCGGTTTCCTGCTCCCCTTCCTCAGTGAAATCGATGCGCCCAAAGTAAGGAGAGTCTTTGAGCCGTTTCAGCGTATCCAATTGGTTTTGAGTATGGCGGTGGCTCCGCTCCCTCTCCGACAGCACTTCCGCCTGCTGCTTCATGCTTGCAGCAGTCTCCACAGCATCATCCGGCTCATCCAAGTTGACGGTGACATCCTCCCAAAAATGCTTCCTGATGCCCACGATATCTGCTTTCACCTTGCCGGCCCGATCTTGAAGCATATCTATTCGCCGTTCAATTTCATCAACAACCCGATCCACCCGTTTCTGCTCGTTTTGCCAATCCTGATCCGCCTTGCCCATCGCTCCCGCTCCTTTATATACATTTTTCAATCATGGGTTGACAGCACGATAGCTTCATGATAATATTATATTGGGTTATTTTTTTATTCTTATTGTTAATTAGCGTGCCGATCTTTATTTTAGCATGGGATAGGCTGGAATTCAAATAGAACGTACGATAAAAACGGAGGCACTAATGCCTCCGTTTATTCTGTATAAGGTAATCTGCATCGCTATTTCTTATGATGTCGGCCCTAACTGGGGAATTCCATACGCATCGTGATTCTCATGATGATGGGATCAAGGCCGTTCCTTTGGGAAACGGCTTTTTTTATCCTCTTGTTTCCCGGTGTGTTTTATTTTTTACTTTAGTACAAAATAATGGATATAAATCAAAGGGGGGGAGCTGTCATCCATGTCCAGGTTCAGAGGATTTCGCAAGCGCAGAAAACGGAAGAACAGCGGAAATGATCCGGACATTCCCAGCACGGGGGAAGATTTGCAGGTCACCCTCCATCCTGAACTGGAGAAAAATCGCCGGGTGATGAAGGATATGTTCGAGCGGTGTTGCGATGTCACATTCCGTCCCTTCCGGATCGGAAAGAAAATCGAGGCGGAAATCGTCTACATCGATAACATGGCCGACATCGAAGAACTGAACGATCACGCCCTGGCTCCCTTGATGAAAGCCTCCCTCACCCATCCGGAGGAGATTGAACGGTTCCTTCGCGAAGAGCTGCCCGTTGTCTCCGCCAAACCGGTTCAAACCTTTGACGAATGTGTCAAGCAGGTGGTGGCCGGCGATCCCGTTCTGTTCATCGACGGATGGGACCGGGCACTGAACCTGGGGCTGCGAAAATGGGAAAAGCGGGGGGTCACCGAACCGGAAAGCGAACCGGTGATCCGCGGCTCCAAGGAGGGATTCATCGAGTCGGCCCTGTCGAACACCTCCCTGCTGCGCCGCAGAATCCAGAGTCCCCAATTTAAAATGGAGGAAATGCGGCTGGGCCGTTACACCCAAACCCGGGTCATCGTCGCGTACATCGAGGGAGTTGTCAACGAGGGCGTGTTGGACGAGGTGAAACGGCGGCTGGAGCGGATCGATATCGACGGGGTCTTGGAATCCGGGTATATCGAGGAACTGATCGAGGACAACCCCTACTCGCCGTTTCCCCAGATAAACGTCACCGAACGGGTCGATACGGTGGCCGCCGACTTGTTGTCGGGACGGGTTGCCATCATTACGGACGGATCGCCCGGGGTGATGACCATGCCCCTCAACTTCCCGACGCTTTTGCAGGCCGCGGAGGATTACTATGTCCGTTTCACTTATGCCACAGCCGTCCGCTGGCTGCGATACCTGCTGTTTTTCTTCTCCCTGACCGCTCCGTCCTTTTACGTGGCCACGATCACCTTTCACCCGGAAGCGGTGCCAACGGAGCAGCTCTTCAACTTCGCGGCGGCCCGGGAAAAGATTCCCCTCCCGACTTTCATTGAAGCGTTGTTGATGGAGATCGCCTTTGAGGCGTTGCGGGAGGCTGGCCTCCGCCTGCCGAAAATTGTCGGTCCCGCCGTCTCCATCGTGGGCGCGTTGATTATCGGGGAAGCGGCGGTAACAGCGGGACTGGTTTCCGCTCCGGTGGTAATCGTCGTGGCGATCACCGGGATCGCTTCGTTCTCCATTCCCCGCTATGCGTTGGGGTTTACCATGCGCGTTCTCCGCTTTCCCCTGTTGATCCTGTCGGGGTCCTTCGGCATGGTCGGCTTTTCCCTGGGGCTGATCGCCCTTGTGGTCCATTTGGCTACGCTCCGTTCCTTCGGTGCACCGTATCTCGCCCCCCTCGCACCGTTCCGGTCCCAGGAACTGAAGGATGCCCTCTGGAGATCCCCGCGGTGGAAGATGGATCAGCGTCCGCGCCTATCCCCCAACGAATACCGGCAGTCGCCGGACCAAAAACCGGGGCCGGAACAAGGAGGGGAGAGATGAAGATGAAAGGAGGAACCGGGATGATCGAGCGGGGACGCATCAGTGCCGGCCAGATGGCCCTGATCTTGTACGTTGGATGCGTCGGCGTCAAGATTTTGACCGCGCCTCATCTGGCGGCCAAGTGGGCGGGACGGGACATGTGGCTGACCCCCCTGGTGGCGGCCGTCAGCGGCGTCTCTTTTTATGTTGCGCTCAAGCTCCACCGGCGGTTTCCCGGGGAGACGATCATCCAGTACAGTCCCCGGATTCTCGGCTGGTTCGGCAAGGGGATTGCCCTGCTCTATTGGATCGTCTACATCCATGCCTGCTCCTTCGTGATCCGGTATTATGCGGACCTTGTGAACGGCGTTTTTTTGCCGGAGACACCCCCGGCGGTGGTGATGGGTGGGATGGCCTTGGTCTGTGCGGCCGCCGTCCGGGGCGGGTTGGAGACCATTGTCCGTTCCGCCCAATTCCTCACCGTGCCGGCCTTCGCCATCTTGGTGATCTTTACGGTTTTGTCGTCGACGGAGTGGGACGTCGAGAACCTCTTTCCGATCCTGGAACGCGGAATCGGTCCCGTGGTGAGGGGGGCGGTGAACCCGTCGATCTGGTTCAGCGAATATTTTTTGGCCGCTTTTCTGCTGCCCTACGTGAAGGAACAGGACAAAGCGGGACGATGGGGTGCCGTCGCCATCGTCGGCTCGATTTTGACTCTGACGGTGTTCGATCTGATCAGCGTGTTTGTGTTGGGAAACCAATCGGCGACCTTCCTCTATCCGCTCTTTGAAACGGTCCGGCTCATCAGTCTGGCGGGGTTTTTTGAACACATCGATGCCTTTATACTGGCGATGTGGTTGACTATCATCTTCGCCAAGATCTGTCTTTTCCAATACGTCGCCGTTCTGGGATCCGCCCAGTGGCTGGGTCTGTCCGACTACAAACCCCTGTCGCTGCCCATCGCCTTCATCCTGGTCGCCGTCAGCATCTGGACCGCGCCGAATCTCTCCTTTTTGAACAGGTTCCTCGATGGGGAAGGCGTGTTCTACAGCCACCTGGTGCAGGTGGTGATTCCCCTGGGGTTGCTGGCGGTAGCGGGGATCCGGAAGGTGAAAGGGACCCGGGAGGAGGGAAACGCATCATGAGACCGGAACGCCTGAAGGGAGCCGGGAAAAGGGCCTTGTGCCTGCTGTTGATGGCCTCCCTCCCGATCCTTCCCGGTTGTTGGGACCGGAAGGAATTAAACGAGATCGCCCTGATCCGAGCCGTCGGAATCGACCGGACGGAGGACGGACAGATCGAAGTGACGATCCTGCAAGCGATTCCCGTGCGCGCGGGCACCGGCGGCGAAGGAGGTGGAGGAGGGGGTGGAGGAGGGGGCGGATCGCAGCAAATGGTCCTTTCCGCACGGGGCATCACCATCCCCGAAGCGAAAGCCAAATTGCAGGAAAAAATGGGGCGTCGCATTTTTACGGGCCACCAAGAATTGGTTGTGTTGGGGAAGCGGCTGGCCAAAACGGGGATTCGGGAAGCGCTGGACTTTTTCGCGCGCTTTCCCGGGTTCAGGAAGGATGCCTTTCTGTTCGTGACCGAAAGTTCGCCGAAGGAGATCTTCGAGACCGTTGCGCCGGGGGAACCCACTGCCACGGAAACCCTTTATAAGATGGTGAAATTGGAGCGGGCGGTCGACATCACCATCATGCGGGTGTTGCAGGAGGTGTCCGGTGACGCGGAAGCCGCGGTTATCCCCGTGGTGATGAAGGTGAACGACACCACTCTGGCCCTGGATGGTGCCGCCGTCTTCCGGGGGGATAAAATGGTGGATCACTTGGATCGGAAAGCGGCAGAAGGGCTGTTGTGGATTCGGAATGAATTTATCTCCAGGATTATCAACACCCGTCTCCCAGGGGAAAGGGGATATGTCTCCCTGGAAGTGACCCGGTCGGAGACCGAGCTGATCCCGAAGATCGAAGGGAAGAAGCGGCGGATCCTCCTGAAGGTGACCGCCGAAGACGATGTGCATTTCAACGGCACCCGCCTGTCTCTGTACAATCCGTCTGTTGTCGACCGGATCGCCCGGCCGATGGAGCGGATCCTTCGCGACCGCATCCGCCGGACGGTGAAAAAAGTGCAAAAAAAATCCCGGGCGGACGTCCTCGGGTTCGCCAGGGCGTTCCACCGGGAATACCCCGAAGAATGGGCCAAGATGAAGGATCACTGGAATGAACAGGTGTTTCCCCGGTTGGATGTGGACATCCAAGTCCGTGTGCACATCCGCCGGCCCGGGGTGACTGACCGACCGGCGGGTCTGCCGGAATAGAGAGGTGAAGCGGCGGTGAATTGGGCAAAAGTGTTGGTAGTCACGGTGGTCAGCGTGCTGATCGTGCTGTTCGAATGGCCGCAAATCAACCGGGGGCGTAAAAAGGAGAAGGCGGCCCTGTTGGTATTCACCGCCCTCGGGTGGGGATTGTGGTTGTTGCTCATCTTATTTCCGGACTTGCCCGGCCCCACCCATTTCGTGCAGAATTTGTTGCGCCCCCTCGGCAGGATGTTGGGCGAGTGAGGGGTTGTCCGGGTGGAGACGCCACAGGTTTTGTGTCCGCGGTAGATACCAAGTGAAAACCGCCGTCAAGGCCGCCAAGGGGGAAACAGTGGACAAGTTCTATCCCGTGGAACTTGAATTGATTAACGAAATAAACCTTGGTCGACACCACATCATCGGCAACGCGTTCTCCCATTCATCTGACGCTGGTATTCTGTCGGTTTTGTTTCAACCCGCCGGACGCCTTCGCCCCGGAACCTTGACCGACCAAAAGACAGCGGACCATCATCCATGGAACGAAGAACAGGTTCGAAAACATGCGTCGTCATCGGAGTATGACCAGACCCCGCGGCGGTGCCCGGGGTCTGAGTCGTATGGCCCAATGGGTGAACGGATCATGAGGATCATCAAACCACGCGTGTTGATTAGCCAAAGTTTAGGGAAATAAAACGTTCATGGCTCTTTAAGCCGCAAGGATGAAAATGTATGATCCGTGGTGACCATCGTCCATCCTGTAATACCTTACAACCATCTGTAGAGAAAGCAGATCCCGGCCTTTGGAGATCGGGTGATTCCCGGTGAAAAGGCGGTGGCCAATTTTGATGAGGACAGCCTTTCGATGAGGGTAAACGCGAACAAAGCGTGACGGCTTTATTTTTCGCCACTACGACGACTCCCTATAAGGAAAAGGGAATATACTGACCCTTTATACCCCGTATATTGGAATAAGAGGAAAGAAAGGTCCTGTAGGGTGGCAGGTCGCCCCGGAAGAAGCATCTCTTTGAGAGATCTTTAGGGCTGATCAGCATCGTTGCCTGATTGTATACGTGGAAACCACCGTCCGCCGGCAGTTCGACGGTCCGGACCAGGGAACGGATGTCGTCTTCCAGGGTAATCATCGGCTTCTTCTGTTCCCCTTTCCCATACACCGTAATCGAAATCCCCGGGCCTGGGCACAGAAGCGGTTGGCCACCCCCTTTTCTTTGAACCGGGGAACGGGCTCATGAATTTCGTGAAAGGTCATCCCCAATTTGAAGACCAGCGACCAATTTCCCGGAAAGCAAAGCTGCCCGGCTTCCAAATACACTTATTCGTCTTTTGCATCATAAGGATCAGGTCCTCCTGAACATGACGGCCCACAAAGTACAACGGCTCCCAAGGCAGGAACGAAGGGTCTCCGAACACAAACGTCTGTCGTTCACCGGTGATTCCGTTGACAAAGGTCCAACGGTCTTTTTTCTTAATCTTTTTAATGACTTCGGTGGGTTCCCCTCCCTCCTCTTCAACGACTTTGACTATTTCAGGGCGATAGCATAAATAAATTTTAAAGAAGGCGAAAAATTTGGCGATATCCGAGTTGACAAACCGACACCCCTCCGACAAATGGTCTTCGATAAAATGAATTTCATCCGTTTCTGTGTGAATGCAGATTTTGGCTCCCTCATTTGCTGCCTTGTTTTCTCTTCCTCCCGAGTACGGGATAGCTATAAGTAACAACAATCAAATGAAAGGGGGATGTGCGTGGACAATAGGCACATCCGCCTGAGTTTTTTTATGACTTTCCCCATTCAAACCTGAATCGCTTCCTTTTCCATCCTCTCTCGTTCACCATCAAACCAGGCCAACCGCTCTCGGAAGCGGACCACTTCTCCAATCACAATGATAGCAGGGGAACAAAATCCCGTATCACGGACCCTGTCTGCGATATCCTCCCAGGGTGCCGGTTAAGGTCTCTTGTTTCCCATCCAAGGTGCCCCAACGAATCAGGGCTACCGGCGTATCCGCCGGACGTCCATTTGCCAGAAGCGTCCTCTGAATGTGCGGCAGGTTCCCCACCCCCATGTAGATGACGAGCGTATCCACGCTGCCGGCCAATCCGGCCCAATCCGGCGCACGGTCAGCCCCCGTATGCTGATGACCGGTGACAAAAGCGACGGAAGAGCTGACTCCCCGGTAAGTCGGCGGGATTCCGGCATAGATGGGAGCGGCCGTCCCTGATGTGATTCCCGGGACGATTTCAAAAGGAATCCCTCTTTCCGCGCAGCAGGCGGCTTCTTCCCCCACCCGCCCAAAAATGCCGGGATCCCCGCCTTTCAACCGTAAAACCATCCTCCCCGCTTCCGCCTCTTCCACCAGGATCCGGTTGATCTCATCTTGGGATCGGGTATGTCTGCCGGACCGTTTTCCGCAATCGATCAGCCGGGCATCCGCTCTGGCATGTCGAAGCAACTCCCGGTTTACCAAGCGGTCATAGAGGATCACATCCGCTTGCTGAATGATTTCCAGGGTACGGATCGTGATCAATTTCGGGTCGCCGGGTCCCGTCCCGGCTAAAAATACGGTTCCTTTTCCACCCAAATGAATCCCTCCTTCGATGGAAAAAGGGACGGCCCATGCCGTCCACATCCGAAGAAACATCTCATAAATGTACAGAAGAGAAACAATGGAACCTCAGGCTTTCACACTCTCTTCCGCCAGAAAAACTCGTACCTCATTCCCTTCCGCTTCCACAGGATACGTTTTTACACATCCCGGATCAGGCTCCTGCACCTTTCCGTCAGTCAGACAGATCTTCCATTCATGCAGGGGGCAAAAGACAAACTCCCCGCTCACCACCCCTTCAGCGAGAGGGCCTCCTCGATGGGGACAGCGGTTTTCCACCGCCTTTACTTCTCCGTTGGAAAGGCGGAACACCGCCACCTCCACCCCGTCGATCACCACCGCTTTTCCCGTCAGTCTCGGGAGATCCTCTTTGCTGCCGATAACCACTTTTTTCATCTTATACTCCCCCTGGGTTTTTGGTAATCAGACCCGAGTCACTTTATAAAGCGTGCGCCGGGCCTCAGGATCATTGACGTCGGCTTCCCACGGATCCTTTCGGTTTTGCAGCGTCTTTTCCAGGCGCTTCAACAGCTGTTTCCGATTGGCTTTATCCTCTACGACAACTTTTTTGACTGCAGCGAGGCCGATTTTCTCCAGCCAGGTGGAGGTCCGTTCCCAGTACTCGGCGGTTTCTCTGTAGAACTGCAGGAAAGCGCCCGTGATTTCCAAAACCTCTTCTCGGGTTTTTACCTTGCACAGGAAGTCCGCCGCCCGCAAGTGGACACCTCCGTTGCCCCCGACATAGATCTCCCAGCCGCCTTCCACTCCGACCACACCCAGATCTTTAATGCCGGACTCCGCACAGTTTCGCGGACAGGCGGAAACAGCCATTTTCACTTTGTGGGGCGTATCCAGCCCTTCGAATTTCTTCTCGATATCTATACCCATCTGAATCGAATTTTGGGTGCCGAAGCGGCAGAAATCGGCTCCGACGCAGGTTTTGACAGTCCGCACCGACTTGGCGTAAGCGTGGCCTGAGGGCATCCCGAGATCCTCCCAGATTCGGGGCAGGTCCTCTTTTTTCACTCCCAGCAAATCCAAGCGCTGACCTCCGGTCACTTTCACCATTCGCACCTGATATTTTTCCGCCACATCCGCGATCCGGCGCAATTCCTCCGGCGAGGTGACTCCTCCGTACATCCGGGGAACCACCGAATAGGTGCCGTCGTTCTGGATATTGGCGTGCCGCTGCTCGTTTACAATGCGGGAGGTCCGATCATCTTCATACTCTTCCGGCCAAATCATCCCCAGGTAATAGTTGAGTGCCGGGCGACATTTCGGGCACCCTTCGGGATTTTTCCATCCGAGAACGTTCATCGTCTCCTTCACCATGGTCAACCGTTTTTCCCGGATCGCTTCGACAACCTCATCCCGGGTGAGATCCGTGCAGGAACAAATCGGAGTTCGGGAGGCGGGGGCAGGATCGAAGGATTCCCCCAGCTCCTCCTGTAAGATGGAGGCCACTAAAGGCTGGCATCCGCCGCAGGAAGCACCCGCCTTGGTACACCGCTTCACCCCATCCACTGTTTTCAGGTCTTGCTTTCGAATCGCCTGAAGGATCGTTCCCTTGGACACCCTGTTGCAATCGCATACCTGATCATCCAGGGCAAGGGAACGGGCGGCGTTCCCGGTGTCGGATCCACCATCCCCCTGACCCGTCAGGGATGCGTGGATCTCCTCTGTCATCTCCTGCCCATTTCGGATCCAGTTGAACAAGGCGGCGGAGTCTGACGTATCCCCGAACAGCACCCCTCCCACGATCCGGTTGCCGCTGAGAACCACTTTTTTGTAGGTCCCTTTCCATTCATCCTGAATACGCAGGGAACGGGTGCCCGGCTGGTCCCTAAACTCACCTGCAGAAAAAACATCAACACCGGAAACCTTCAATTTGGTAGCCGTCACCGATCCTTCATATGGTTCTGTCTCAACGCCGCAGAGGCGTTTTGCCAGAACCGCTGCCTGCTCCCGGTGCGGTGCAACAAGGCCGTAAACGATTCCCCGATGCTCCGCACATTCGCCGACGGCATGAATACCGGGAATACTGGTGCTCATCCAGTCATCGACCACCACTCCCTGGTTGACCTCGATTCCGCTTTCGCGGGCAAGGTCGACATTGGGACGGATCCCGACAGCCATCACTACCATATCGGCATCGGTAGCAAAGCCGTCTTTAAATTGAAGACCGGTCACTCGCTTCTTGCCCAGGATGCGCTCGGTCTGCTTCTCCAGGAGGAAACGCATGCCCTGCTTTTCCAATTCCATCCGCAGCATACGGGCCGCCTCACTGTCCAACTGTCGTTCCATCAAGGTGTCAAAGATGTGGACGACCTCCACCTCCATCCCCAGATTGAGTAGTCCCCTTGCCGCTTCCAGACCCAAAAGACCGCCGCCGATTACCACCGCTTTACGGTATTTTTTTGAAGTTTCGATCATCGTTTCGCAGTCCTGGATGTCCCGGAACGCGATCACTCCTTCTTTATCCGCCCCGGGAAGAGGAAGCATGAAAGGATGGGAGCCGGTCGCCAGAATCAGCTCATCATAACGTGCGGACAAACCGCCTTCGGCAAATACCGTCCGGTTCTCTATCTCAATCTTGGTGACGGCATGTCCGGCGTGGAGCTGGATCCCATTTTCCCGGTACCAGTCCCAACCGTTCAGGACAATAGCCTCCAACTCGGTATCGCCTGCCAAAACCGAGGACAACAGAGTACGGTTATAGTTGGGGTGCGGCTCCTTACCGAAAATCGTGATTTCGTATTGATCCCGGGCCAGCTTCAACATATGCTCGATGACGTTCACCCCGGCCATCCCATTTCCAACCAGCACCAATTTCTTTTTAGACAATGACCTCTCTCCTTTCGGTGAGTTCTTCCTCTACACTTGCCGCCGGTTCCACACGGACTGCGCAAGCCTTAAACCCCGGCATGCGGCTGTATGGGTCCAGTTCATCCAGCGTCAGTCGGTTGATGCATTGTTCCCCTCCCCAGTGCATGGGGCAAAACACGGTATCCTCCCGGATCTTCTCCGTAACTTTCACTTTCAGCCGGATCTCCCCCCGGCGGGAACTCACCCGTGCCAGCTCGCCATCCTTCACCCCCAGTGTTCGGGCGGTAACCGGATGAATGTACAAGAGCGGCTCCGGATCTTTCCGGCGCAAAGAGGGGGTCCGACGCGTCTGAACGCCCGTCAGATAATGCGCCATCAAGCGACCCGTGGTAAGCACCAGCGGATATTCGTCCCCCACCTCCTCGGGCAGGGAAGCATCCGGCACCGGAATCAACCGGGCCCGGCCGTCCGGGTGGAAAAAACGGCCGTCCGTAAACAAGCGATCTTCCCCCGGCTCCCCTTCCTCCGGACAAGGCCAAAATACCCCACCTTCCTTTTCGATTCGATCGTAGGTAATCCCCGAATAATCGGCGACTCCGCCACGACTTACCCGGCGGAGCTCCTCGAAGATCTCTTCCGCCGAGGAATAGGAAAAGTATTCTCCCTTCAGCACTCGGGCCATCTCCGCCAGGATGCTCCAGTCCGGGCGGGCTTGACCAGGCGGTTCTCGAACCGCTCGACGCAGGATAACTCGACCTTCCAGTTGGTCATCGTTCCCTCATCTTCGAGATAAGAGGCTGCGGGCAAGACCAGGTCTGCCATTTCCGCCGATTCGGATAAGAAGAGGTCGATGACGACAAGAAAACCCAACTTCTTCAAAGCCTGCTCTACCAGGGTAGCTTGGGGGCTGGAAACGACCGGATTGGAGGAGAGGACGATCATCCCTTGTATCTCACCCGTTTCTGCCAATCGAAGCATCTCATAGGCGGACACTCCTGGTCCTGGCAGGTCCTGCTCCTCTACTCCCCACACCTTCGCGACCACCCGCCGATGCTCCGGATTGTCGATCCGACGATATCCCGGTAGTTGATCCGCCTTCTGGCCGTGCTCTCTTCCCCCTTGCCCGTTTCCTTGTCCGGTGACAGCACCATAGCCCGAGCCGGGGCGGCCGATCTTCCCGGTCAGAAGGACCAGGTTCAGAAAGTTACGCACGTTCATCACACCGCCGACATGCTGCTCCACGCCCCTCGCCGTCAGGACAAAACCGTTTTTCGCCTGACCGTAGAGCCGGGCCGCCTGGCGGATAGATTCGGCAGGTACACCGGTTTTTCGGGCGGCTTCTGCGAGCGAAACCATCCGGATCCATTCCAGGAGTAGGTCGGAATCCGCTGTATGTTCCTGAACAAAATCTTCATCCATATATCCCTCATCCACGATCACTTTCAACATCCCATTAACCAGCGCCGCATCCGAACCCGGCCGAACCGGCAGATGGATATCCGCCAGTTTGGCGGTAACCGTTTCCCGGGGATCGATCACAATCAAGGAAGCACCCCAAGCCTTGGCTTTTCGGATATAAGGCATCATCGTCGGCTGACATTCCGCAATGTTGGCCCCTGATATGATGATGCAATCGGTCAAGGACAGGTCCTCCAGAGGATTGGTGAATCCTCTGTCCAGCCCGAAAGCCTGGTTGGCTGCCGTAGCCGCCGAAGACATGCAATAGGGGCCATTGTAATCGATATAGCGGGTGCCGAGGGCCACACAGGCAAATTTTCCTAGCAAATAAGCCTCCTCATTGGAGAGGGAACCTCCCCCGAAAACTCCTACAGCATCCCTGCCAAAGCGGGCTTGAGCCTTTTTCACCCGGCTCCCAAACCAGTCCATCGCCTCCTCCCAGGAGACGGGTGTCAGTTTTCCGTCCTTGCGCAGAAGAGGAGTTGTCAGCCGTTCTGAGTCCAGTGCATGGGTATGGGCTTCCATCCCCTTAACACACAACCGCCCCTGAACGACGGGATCCTCTTTAACGACGGGATCCTCTTTGTTCGGTGTCGCCTTATGCCGTACAGCATGGGGAGTACGCTCTTCATGAAACCACATGGTGCATTGCATGCTGCAATAAGGACATTGAGTTTTCCGGGTAGTGGAAGTCGTCTCTTTTAAATCTTTCTCCCGGAAATGCCTCAAAAAGCTGGTCATGCGAGAACCTCCTTCTCCGCGGTAGAACGTACCCGATTAACAACCAGCTTCGTTTGCCACTCTCTTCCGATCACCCCCATCGTGACCAAAGCCGCTCCTACGATCACACCGAGAACGATAAAGCCCGAAGCGTATGTGCCTGTCGTATCCTTCATCACGCCCAATAGGGAGGGAAGGAAAAATCCCCCGAGGCCACCGGCGGCCCCTACTATTCCTGTCATCATCCCGATCTCTTCCCTGAATCGCTGGGGCACAAGTTGAAACACCGCACCATTCCCCAGCCCCAAGCTGGACATCACAAGAAACAGTACTGCGATTTCATACTGGAAAGGCAACAATAAGGAAATCACGACAAACAGGGAGGCAATAAGGAAATACAAAACTTGAAGCACTCGGATACCCCCGACTCTGTCGGAGATCCACCCTCCGACCGGCCGGAAGAAACTGCCCGCCAAAACGCAAAGGGTGACAAAATCCCCTGTAGCCACTTTGCCCAACCCATACTGGTCATGGAAGAAGATCGGCAGAAAACTGGCCATCCCCACAAATCCACCAAAGGTAATGCTGTAAAAGAAACAAAACAGCCAAGCATCCCTCTGTTTTAATACGTGGAAGTAATCCTGCCACTGTTTGGCCGAAGGCTGATCCGGTGCTTCCCGGGCGATCAAAAGAAAGGTGATCAACACCAGTCCCAGAGGAATCATCGTCAATCCAAACACCTGATGCCAATCACCGAAAGCCTCAGCCTCGGAGCGAAAAGCGTGGCGATCAGCGTACCGCTATTTCCCGCCCCGGCAATCCCCATCGCCAGACCCTTGATAACGGGGAGGATACCACCGGCTGGCCAGAGGAAGTGCAGCGGCGAAGCTGGCCCCGGCAATCCCCAATAAAAAACCGTAAGCGTAAAGTTCAGGGAGAGAACGTGCCAACAGCCACAAAAGCAACAAGGGAATCATCGCCAGGGACATCCCTGTCACCGCCGCTCTTTTCGCGCCGATTCGATCTGTTAACAGCCCCAAAAGAATGCGGAAGAAAGAGCCGCCCAAAATGGGAATGGCGACCAACAAGCCTTTTTGTGACACCGTCAGGTTCACATCTTCCGATACGAAAACGGAAAGTGCTCCCAACAGCACCCACACCATGAAACTGATATCGAAGTAGAGAAAGGAGGCAATAGGCTCGGCCAATGTCCGCTTTTCAAGAAACCTCTCATCGATGCCATCTGCTCATAAACCTCCCAGATCATTCGCATTTTTTCAAACGACTAAAAGCCATTTCGGTGCAGTTGTGCATCGCGAAATGGCTCCGTTGCCACCTATGTCCGTCGGCGGGATCGAAGCTTCATGCCTTTAGCGGCCGAAGTTCTCTCCTCCCTCAAACCGGATACCCCGTTGTATCCGATAAACCGGAATCATCACAATCTTTGTGATATGGATATTGTAAATAACAAGTCCTTTATTTGTCAAGTTATCTTACATTAAAATCACAACAGATTGCCCGGCTTTATTTTGTGTTAATTTTCTTTACACATATACTGCTTCTGTTATATCATGGATAAAAATCTGTCATTCACCCGACTCGGGAGGTTTCCATGATGCAGACAATTTTGTTATTATCGGAAGAGTCCAGCGAAGATCAAGATTACCCTTTTGGTCGTCTGCTGACCTCTGCGGGGTTGACGGTCCTCCCTTTTCCCCTCTCCATAGGAAATGTGCGGGAAAAGGGACAGGTGGACGCCATTGCTCTTGCCGTCACTGCATCCCGTACCGCCTCTGTCTTGCGCAGATTGCGACAACGCGTGAAGCTTCCCATCATCTGGTGCTGTGACGACAGCGACCCAAAATCCCTGACAACAGAGGAGATGCCGAAACCGGACGGTATACTATACCGAGACATGAACCCCGCACAAATCCAATGGGTTCTTTCCACCAGCATGATCCATCACCGTCGTCAAATCCGTTGCCGGGAAAAAATCAATCGGCTGTATTAGGAATTGGAAGAGAGAAAGTGGATCGATTAGGCAAAAAGCATCCTTTGCCAAGTGAAGCAACTTACTGAAAAAGAAGCCTACCATATCCTGCGTAAACAGGCGATGGATGAACGGCGTAAAGTAGCCGATGTCGCCGCTTCCAACGTCAAAGTGTACCGATTATTGGATGTAACCAAATAAGGAGGGGAACCAGATGCTCGACATCTTTAAAGAAGTGGGACGCGGCAAAAAAGGGGCCAAGGACCTCTCCTATTCAGAAGCCCGTCGCGCAGCGGAATGGATTCTGGACGGCCGCGCCACACCCGCTCAAATCGGCGCCTTCTTCATGGCCGAACGGATGAAAATGGAATCCGCTGACGAAATTCTCGCCTTTACCGATGCCTTGCGTGTAAGGTCGGACCGCTTTTCGATCAACGGCGGACTGGATTGTGCAGGTCCCAACGACGGCCGAAAAAAATCTTTCCTGGCCACACTGCCTGCCGCTTTTGTCCTTGCAGCCTGCGGTTTGCCTGTCACCCTTCACTCCACTCCTTCTCTGCCGCCCAAAAGAGGAGTGACGCTGACGGAAGCTCTAGAAGCACTGAAGATCCCCGCCCGAAATCTGCCCCGAGAGGCCAGCCTGACCGGATACGAAAAGGCGGGTGTTCTCTTCGTTCCTTCAGAACAATGGTGCCCTTCCTTGAAAAAGCTTCGTCCTTTTCGGGAAGAGCTGGGGCTTCGCACCGTCTTGAATACGTCGGAAAAAATGCTCCGCTTTTCCGACGCATCCGGAATGGCCATCGGCGTCTTCCACCAGACGGCATTCAAAAAAGGGATGGAACTTTTAACTCGCCTCGATATCCAGCACGGGCTGATTGTCCAGGGGGTGGACGGTTCCGAAGACATTCCCGTGCAGCGGCGCTCCCGGGTCGCACTGCTCAAAAAGGGTCACTGGGAGGAGCATATTATCGATCCGGGAGAGTGGAGCCTGGACGGGGAACCGCCCCAAGAAGAGTGGACGGGAGTACTCCAAGCCCAGAGAACCGAGGAAGTATTGGAAGGCAATGCTCATCCCGCTTACCGAAACATGGTCATTCTTAACGCAGGACTTCGCTTATGGGCGGTAGACCGGGTCAAGTCCCTTCAGGAAGGAATCACCCAGGCGAGGGGCGCTCTCGACCAGGGACTGGCTTTGCAAAGGTTCCGCAGTTTTTGCGATACTCTTTCTACACCTGTTCAGACCATGGTCTAGCACTCCTGTATATGACAAAAGGCCTGTTTTTACAAACGGGCCTTTTTTTGCTGGGATGAACCGCTGCACAGCTGAATAGATTCTCCCCTTCATCCAACGAGCCGACGGCGGATGAAGCGTGGACTTAACGAATGATCTACTTCGTTTTTTTATCCCAAGGAATCTGCTATTGTCTCTACTCGAGTCCTCGCAAACGGAATGATCGACTTCATTTCCATCTCTTTCAGCAAAACTATCCATCATCAAATAATAATCCCAAATTCTAATTTTCCTTCGGGTAAAAGTTCATTCGTATTATCTTTTCATCTAAATATGGAAAGTATTTTATTATGTCCGTTTATAAGAAACATGATAGACTAAAGATAGATTAGGATAGAACAGGGGTGCAAAGATGTTTACAGAACGAGATGCTATTAAGCTTCGGATGGAACAAATCATCCATGAACGGCGCTTGCTGCAGGAAGAGTATCAGACGCTGATGAATCGTCTACGTGAGTTGGACATGGATCAGCCGGAGGTACAAGAAACTACAATGGCACCCGTCGAAAAGAAAGAAACGGAAACTTCGGAAGAGCAGCCGGAACGAAAACGACGGAAACGAGCCGATGTTCAAGGCGAAGTCATCCCCGCCATTGTGGAAATCCTGCGCGAGGAAGGAGAGCCGCTGAAAGCCAAAAAAATCAGCCTTAAGCTGGATGAGCGAGGAGTGAATTACAACAATATCCATACGATACTGCACAAATTGGTGCAGGAACGGAAGGATATTGTAAAAGAAGGTTTTGGTTATTATGCTTATAAAGAGGAAAAGCCGCAATAAGCGGCTTTTTTAGCGCTTTCAAAAAGCTCGTTCCAAACGCTTAGAACAACCGAAGAATATACCCCAGAATGATCCCGACAACGCTGAAATCCGTATCACCAAAGGTAGTGTTCTCAAAACCCAGATCTCCCAAAATGGGCACCAACAGCGCAGGCAGAAAACTGATTAAGAGACCGTTCACCAGCGCCCCGAAAAAAGCACCTCTCCTTCCACCCGTTGCGTTGCCGAAGACCCCGGCGGTCGCACCGGTAAAGAAATGGGGAACAAGGCCGGGGATGATGACCGGCAGACCGATAACGGATAGGATTCCCAGTCCGATCAACCCGCCGAGGAAACTGGCCAGAAATCCGAGAATGACTGCTGTCGGAGCAAAGTTGAACATAACTGGGCAATCCAGGGCCGGCTTGGCTTCCGGCACCAGCTTCTCCGCGATCCCTTGAAAAGCGGGCACAATTTCCGCCAGCATCATGCGAACCCCTGCCAAGATGACATAGAGACCCGCGGCAAACAACAGACCTTTCATGATGGCGAACATGACGTAATTTTGATCTTTGGCAACACTTGCAGCGGCGGCCGGACCGGCAGCCAGCGTAACGATTACATAAAGCACGACCATGGTAAGGGCAGTCGATACGGTCGTATCCCGAAGGAAACTTAGTCCTTGCGGCAGTTTTATCTCTTCCGTGGTCTTCTCGGGGTTGCCTAGCCATTTCCCTACGAATCCCGCCGAGATATATCCAAAGGTCCCGAAATGCCCGATGGCTAAACTGTCATCCCCCGTAATTCGACGGACAAAGGGTTGGGCCAGAGCGGGAAGAGCGACCATCAGAAAGCCGAGGATCACGGAACCGATCAGAATGGCAGGCGCCCCCTGGATATCCGTCGCCGTCAAAACAGCGGACAGCAAACATGCCATGAAGAAAGTGTGGTGTCCCGTCAGAAAAACATATTTGAACGGAGTAAATCGCGCAAACAACAGGTTGAATACAAAGCCCAGACTCATAATGATGGCCGTTTGCTGGCCCAAGGTTTTGACAGCCACCCCTACAATCGCTTCGTTATTGGGAATCAGCCCCTTCACTCCAAACCCCTGATGCAGGATCGTTCCCAACGGATTTAACGATTGTACAATCACATCGGCCCCCACGCCGAGGATCAGAAAACCGATAATCGTTTTCAAGGTGCCGGATAAGATGGTCCGGATCGGTTTTTTCAACAGGGCCAATCCGATAAAAGCGATCAGCCCGGCGATAATGGCTGGTTGGCTCAAAATCTCATGAACGATGAAACCAAGGATACCTTTCATCTTTGCAGCCTCCTTCAACAGGAGTTTTAAAAGTAGCTCAAGACTTTCTCTTCAATCTCTTTCCGGCTGATAAAGTTTACAATGGTGGCCACAGGTACAGCCAGATGGTTCAATTCATGTGCCAGCGCTTGTGATGTCACCACGAGATCCGCTTGGGAAGCCAGAGAACTGGCCGATCCCAGATCGCAGTGCTCTACGTCGGCGTCGATGCCTTTTTCCTGAAGTACCTTTTGAATGTTGGATTTCAGCATCAGGCTGCTTCCCAATCCGTTGCTACAAACGACGAGAATCTTTTTCATAAAGGTATATACCTCCTTTAAGAAACAAAGGGTTGGATTATCTGCGTAACTTGTTCCACTGTTTGTGCCTCCCGCAGCTTCTTCATGCTGGCTTCATCCGAGAGAAGTTCCATCAACTGGGACAGAGCGGCTAAATGCATGTTGTTGTCCAACGCGGCAAAGGTAATGGCTACGTCAACAGGATCATTCTGTTCATGACCGAAACAAACCGGATTTTTCAATGTCACCAAACTCATGCAAACGGCGTTCACACCGTCCTCGGGACGGGCATGGAGAAGCGCAATCCCCGGGGCGATCACCATGTATGCACCATGCTCCACCAGATTCCGCTCGATTTGTTCTACATAGGAGGATTCGATCATGCCCTGTTTCAGCAACGGGGCCGATCCGGTACGGACAACTTCCCGCCAGTCGGTACAGGAATGCCCAACCAGGATGTGTTCCTTTCTCAATAATTGATCCAACATTGGGTCGTACCTCGTCCTTTCTGATGAATGGTGGGCCGGAGGCCGGCTGAGATGTCCGGTTGCCCAGCCTTGAAGCGTTTGTTCCAAACCGGCTCTGTCATGGATGTCCGCATAGGCTTCAATCAATTCCATCAAACGGGAGATTGAGGGGGAAGCAACTTGCGGATGGTCCAAAAGAAGTGCTTTCCGCAAACGTTCGATCTCCTCCCGGTTAGGGACGGGTTTAATCGTGAACACCGGAAGGTCCAAGGAGGATGGCTCCATCGGAACCGTGCTGACCACGAAGTCGGCCCGGGTTTGCTCCGCTACTTCCCTGGCACGGGCGGCGGACGTGACGCCTGCCCAAGATACCCCGGGAAGTTCCCTGCGAAGGAAGGATTCCAGCAGCTTGGCTGTTCCTACGCCGGAAGCACAGACCAGCAGGACCCGTCGAACCATCGGCTCCTTTTCCTTCAAGCGCATCACCGCAGCCCCCATGTGCATGGTGATATATCCGATCTCCTCCGGCGGAACAGAATAACCGGTTTCCCTTTCCAACCAAAAAGCGGCTTTTTGTGAAGCGGCATAAATCTGTGGATAGCGGGAACGGATCTCCTTGACGATGGGGTTCTTGATGAAAAAGCCGTATCGGAGCCGGACAAGAGCTGGTTGCAGATGGGCCAGCAGTCCCTCCCGCAGTTCTTGGTCGGTTTTCAATGGCAGTTGTAACGTTTCTTCCACTATATGAATAATCGCATCAACATAACGGCCAATCGGTTGATCCTTCTCCCCATCCTTCGGTAAAGATACCCGAGATCGTTGCGCTCCCAGCAGGTGAAGAGTCAGATAACCCGTTTCCTCTTCGGGGATCGTCACTTGAAACTTCTCTTCCAGAAGGTCGGAAAGACGTTTGGCCTCCAAAAACTCGGGCAAACCCTTCAGGTCGGCCAATTCCCCTTCCGACATCACCAGATCTTTGTGCTTCCGCAGACGGATAATCGCCAGTCCAATATGAACGACCAATCCCTGAAGCGCCCGGTCGGAGAGTTCCTGGATCAACGGACTTCCCCAGCGAAAGAGAGCGCTTTCAATTTTGCGGGTCATCTTCTGGGGCAGCCACTCTCCAAAAGGATCGCGATCGGAAGTACCTCCGGTTCCCTCCCTGATCCGACGCAAAAACAGCCGAAGTTCACCGGAAGCCCACGAATCCGTCAAGAGGGAAGCCGCCGCTTGGCGCCAGTGGAATTCTTCCGCCCGGAGACGGATACCGAAGCCGGGGATTCGTTCCACAACCACTCCGTGGGCAGCCAGCCTTTTTTCCGCTATTTTGAGGTCTTTCAGCAGAGTACCCCGAGATACGTCCAATTCCCGAACCCATTCATCCAAGGTTACCCTTTCCGGGTGTTGCAGCAGAGAGGCAATGATGAACCGGATGCGTTCTTCCCGGGTAAGCGGGACGATCCGCGGGCTGGGAGCGTTGAGCTGTTTCTTTGCAAGACTTCGCCCGGACTCCGTACCACGCAGAATTACCCCGCGTCGGGGGCGCCGATCCAGTTCCAGTCCCTGCTTCCGAAACCAGTCTTCCAGACGGTTCAGATCATAGCGGATCGTACGGGAACTGACGCGAAACCGGGAAGCAAGAGAACCCACAGTCTCAAAATCCCTCTGATGCAACAAATGCAGGCCGATAGATTGCTGCCGCGGTGTCAAGGGTTGGATCATATCGGACACCTGCCAATCCTGCAAAAATAGATGATTGGGATGTGTCTTCAGTGTAACATCCCTTTAAATAGGGCGTCACCTGTAATTTGTTTCCGCTTTCAATGCGGCAAAATTGTATTATCATGTTTCGCGATCTCTAACGTTTGATAAGCTCTCTTTCGAAAGTGCTGTGACATTCCCCGACCTATCGATCACTCTTACCTTCCCGTTTCATACATATGCCCCGGTTTCGCCACGATTACAGCTGGTTCACGCGCAGTAGAAAAAGCTCCCTAGCAGTACCGGGAACACCTTGATGGCTTGATTTTGTTTTATAGATGGTAGCAATAAGGTGATCTACAAAAATGACGCGATGAACGTCTTTTCCAACTGTATCAATGGCACCCCTTTGGGCGTATTCATCCGAACTATTTCTATTTCATCCACCTATATGAGGATCTGTCCCTATTTATGGACATTTATATTTTTTGTATATTAGTATTTTTCATGAAAGCGATTCCATCCAGCTTCACTTGCCTTTACTATCGCCCTCGGACAACCAAGAGAAATCATGGGTTTTGGACATCGTGTCTAAAAAGACGGTGATCCAGCGCGAAGCATTTGCGGAACATGACGTACCAGTTAGCCAAGATGAACGGAGATCCAAAAAGGCATCCCATTTCGGAACGAATGGACAGTTGGTTCTTCAAACAAAAGGGCTGAAACCCAATGTCGATTTTTACTCTGCTTTTATCTAGGTATCCAGCGGGAGTTGTTTACACCTCTATTTGCCGTTAGCCATATAGCAAGCCGGACAGCTCACGTGATGGAGCAACTGGCTGACAACCGATTGACCCGGCCCCGGGCGAAGTATGTTGGTCCAACCAATCGCGGTTGTGCCTATAGACAAACGACAATGAAAAACCGGAGGGGACATCATGCAACAGCGCATTCGGAATCATTTACTAAGGTCACGTGTCCTTACAGCAGACGAAGCGCAAACATTCATCCAAGATGGTATGACGATTGGTGTAAGCGGATTCACTCGTTCCGGAGATGTAAAAGCGATTCCCCGTGCCTTGGTTGACAACATACGAAAAACCGAAAACTCACGCCAAATTCACCTTTACTCGGGGGCTTCCTTAGGAGATGCGGATTCATGGCTGAGCACCCAACATGTCGTTGATCGCCGTTCTCCCTATCAAAGCGACCCGGATACCAGGCAAGGGATCAACTGTGGAGAGATCCGCTATATCGAGCAACACCTCAGCCACAGCGCGGAATGGTTCCGGAACGAGCATATCGACTTGGCAATCATCGAAGCAGTGGCGATTACAGAGAACGGAGGAATTATCCCAACAACCTCCGTGGGAAATTCCCCCGTATTCGTACAAAAAGCAAAACAAGTGATTGTAGAAATCAATCTTTCCATGCCCGAATCCCTTATCGGCATCCACGATATCTATATCCCGGAAAATCGGCCGTTCCGTACCCCGATCGGGATAACACATGTTGCTGACCGGATCGGGACACCCTATATCCCTTGTGATCCGAATAAAATCGTCGGTATCGTCATGACGGATGATCCCGATTCGCCTTCGAAAATTGTTGCTCCGGACGAGGAAACACAACAAATGGCCGAATATATTTTAGAGTTGCTGTCACATGAGGTCAAGCAGGGCCGTTTATCCGCCAAACTGGCCCCATTGCAAAGCGGTGTGGGTTCCGTCGCCAACGCGGTTTTCAGCGGATTGGAAAAGTCTCCATTCAACCAGCTTGAAATTTATACGGAAGTCATGCAGGATGCAGTGTTTCAACTATTTGATTCCGGCAAGGTCTCATTTGCCTCCGGCTGTTCGTTCACCCTTTCCGAGAGCATGAGAGATCACGTCTTGTCCTCCCTTCCCCGATACCGAAAGCAACTCTTGCTCCGTCCCCAAGAGATTTCAAACCATCCCGAAGTAATCCGGCGGCTTGGGGTCATTGCCATAAACGGAGCCCTGGAGGTCGATATATATGGGAACGTGAATTCCACTCACGTACGAGGAACCCATGTCATGAACGGGATTGGAGGTTCGGGAGACTTTGCCCGCAACGCCGGTTTAACTATCTTTGTGACGAAATCAACGGCCAAAAACGGAAGGATCTCCAGTGTTGTTCCTTTTGTTTCCCATGTGGACCATACGGAACACGACGTTGATATCCTTGTGACCGAACAAGGGATTGCCGATTTGCGCGGGCTATCTCCTCGGGAACGGGCAAAAACGATTATCGAAAACCTTGCCCATCCTCTCTACAAAGATGCTCTTCGTGACTATTTTGAAAGAGCATGCGTTCAAGGAGGCAATACGCCTCATCTTTTGGATGAAGCGCTAAGTTGGCACCACCAATTCAAAGAGACGGGGGATATGCGAAAACCCGTATCCGCTATGATGTAGGGGAAGAAGGTTCTTTCCCCATTTTCGAGCCGCCCATTCGGCTCCTTTTTTCTTGTTGCATGCTAAAATATTGATTTTCTTAGAAGAATTTCTCCCCACCGGACTTACCCCGACTAAGACAACACTTCCTCCTTCTCAAAAGGCCACTCAGGGAGCTTCTTTCGCAATTCTTTATCTTTTCGATAGCCCAGGGCGTATTCTCCTTGCATCACCTGATGGATTTCCCTTGTCCCTTCATAGATAACGGGAGCTTTGGCATTTCTCATGTAGCGTTCCACCGAAAACTCGTGGGAGTAGCCGTTGGCCCCGTGAATCTGGACGGCATCCACGGCGGCATTGAAGGCGGCGTCACAGGCGTACCATTTGGCGAGGGAGGTCTCCCGGGTGTTCCGCAATCCCCGGTTTTTCATCCAACCCACCCGGTAAACCAGCAGCTGAGAGGTCTCAAATCCCGCCACCATCTTGGCGATCATCTGCTGAACCAGTTGGTGTCTGCCGATGGGCCTTCCGAAGGTTTCCCGTTCATTGGCATACTTGACACAGGCTTCGATGCAGGCATCGATCAGGCCGACCGCCCCGGCGGCCACACTGAAACGTCCGTTGTCCAAGGCGGACATGGCAATTTTAAATCCTTCCCCTTCTTCCCCGACGAGATTAACCTTTGGAACCCGCACATTTTCCAGAAAAATTTCACCCGTATTTCCCGCACGGATCCCCAGCTTATTTTTGAATCCGCGGGTGGTGACCCCCGGATATTCCCGTTCCACGATGAAACAGGAAATCCCCCGGTGCCCATCATCCGGCGACGTCTTGGCGAAGACCAGGATGTGGTCCGCAACATCGCACAAAGAAATCCAGGTTTTGCTGCCGTTCAGGATATACGAATCCCCGTCCTTAACTGCCCGTGTCTGGATGGCGGCCACATCGGAACCGGCGTTGGGTTCCGTCAGCCCGTAAGCCCCCACTTTCCGGCCCTGTGCCTGGGGGGTGAGATATTTCTCCTTTTGAAATTCATCACCCCATTGAAGCAAGGTCATGCTGTTCAACGCCGTATGGACGGAGACGGCTGTGCGGAAGGCGGTGTCTCCCCTTTCCAGTTCGGCACAGACGATGGCCAGCGTATTGTAGTCCATCCCCTGACCGCCGTATTCTTCGGGTATGCACACCCCCATCAACCCCAGGTCGGCCATTTTCTCAATAATACCGGTTTCAAAATGCTGTTCCGCATCCCACTTTTCAATATGGGGCATGATTTCCCGGTCCACAAACTTGCGAACCATTTTTTTTACCGCTTGTTGATCTTCCGAGAGTGAAAAGTCGAGCATCCGAATCCCTCCTTGTTTTGTTATCAGTTGGGAGAAGTATCGGGTTGCCGGAAGACCCGAAACGACCCGGTGCCTGTAGCGATCAGCTCTCCCCGGTCATCTGTTACGGTTGCCCGGGCAGTCACCGTACGACGGGTTTGGTGAATCACTTCCCCCCGGCACCACATTTTCCCCTCCGCAGCAGGGGCCAGAAAATACACGTTCATCTGGGTGGTAGCCGTTTTCCAACCAGAAACGGAGCGAACAGCCAGTCCCATGGCGTTGTCCATCAAAGTAGAAAGAACACCGCCATGGGCCGTCGCATTTCCATTCAGGTGGAAGTTCTCCAGCGTAATATGCAACTGAGCTGTCCCTTCTTCTACCTCATCAATCTGACACCGGATGTGGCTCCAAAAGGGAACCTTCCGGAAATATTGGATGAGTTTATTGAATTCCTCCCCGTTCATCTTTCCATCGCCCACAGGTATCACCTACCATCCTTTAAATTGGGGCTTCCGTTTCTCCAAAAATGCTGCGATTCCTTCCCGTTTATCCTCTGTCGTATATAACAGGCACTGGGCCAGCTTCTCCACTATCAACCCCGTTTGCTGGTCGGTCTCCAGCCCGGTTCGCACCGCCAGTTTGGCCAAACGTACCGCCAACGGCCCCTTGGACAAGATCGCTTGCGCTTTTGCTTCCACCGCCTCCATCAATCTCTCCATTGCCACCACCTCGGAGACCAAACCGATGCGCTCCGCTTTTTCCGCATCGATCATGCTTCCCGTGAGAATCAAATCCAGGGCCAAACCCTTGCCCACCAATCGGGCCAACCGTTGCGTTCCCCCCGCTCCCGGAATAATGGAGAGATTCAATTCCGGCAAGCCGAATTTGGCATTTTCCTGGGCAATCCGGATGTCACAGGCCATCGCCAACTCGCATCCCCCTCCCAAGGCATAGCCGTTGACGGCAGCGATGGTGGGTTTGGGATACTGTTCGATTTCATCGCAGAGGCGTTGCATCACGGAAGCCAGTCCATCATGGATGGTTCGCTCCTGTAACTGTCGGATATCCGCCCCGGCGGCAAAAGACTTCTCCCCCGCCCCCGTGAAAACGACGAGCCGAACCTCTTCCCGTTCCCGCCACTGGTCCAACACCCTACGAATCTCCTGCAGGACCTCTCCGTTCAAAGCATTACGCACTTCCGGGCGATCTATCGTGATAAACCCCAGCCCTTCCCGAATGTCCGCTTGGATCGTTTTTAACGTCTGCATGATTTTCCCCCTTGTCAAACACCCAGATAAACATTGCGCAAATCCTGACTGTGAAGAAGACCGTCCCCTTTTCCCTCAAAAACGATTCTCCCGCTGACCAGCACATAACCCCAGTCCGACTGTTGAAGCGAGGAAGTAGCGTTTTGTTCCACCATCAGAATCGTAAGCCCCATCTCTTTCAGCTCCTGAATAAACCGGGAGACCTGCCGCACCATGATCGGAGCCAAGCCCAGGAACGGCTCATCCAACAGCAGCAACCGGGGCTGGGACATCAAAGAACGCCCCAGGGCCACCATCTGTTGCTCCCCGCCGCTCAATGAACCGGCCGGTTGTTTCTCCCGCTCCCTCAGCTTCGGCAGCAGAGAGTAGACGAAGTCAAACCCACGGTCCCGGAGTTTCCGCGCACGGGGGGTATAACAACCCATCTCCAGGTTTTCCCGTACCGTCATCTCCGGAAAGAGTCGTCGCCCTTCCGGAACCAGGGAGATCCCCGCTTCCTCCACCCGTCGCTGAGTAGACCAGTGACCGATGTCCTCCCCCTCAAATTCCATTTTGCCTTGCGTCTGAATCTCCACCCCCATCACAGACTTCATTAAAGAGGACTTGCCTGCGCCGTTGGCGCCTACCACACTGACAATGGAACCGCTGGAAACGGTAAGTTTAAGGTCATGCAAGACCGTCAAATCCCCGTAACGACCGTACCAATTCTCAATGGACAGCATCGGGATCCACCTCCCCGAGGTAAGCCTCTACCACTTCCGGATCCCGGATGACCTCCCTGGTCGAACCATGAGCCAACTTGGCACCGTGATGGAGAACCAGCAACCGTTCGGACAGTTGCGTGATGGCCTGCAGCACATGCTCGATCATAATCAGGGTGACACCGGATTCCCGTACCTTTCGAAGCACTTCCATCATGTCCTGAACCTCATCGGAAGCAAGTCCCCCCATCACCTCGTCCAGAAACAACAGAGAGGGACGAGTGGCCAGCGCTTTGGCCAGCTCCAATTTCTTTTTCAAACCCATTGGAAGATGGGTAATAGACCGGTCACGGTAAGACTCCAGCCCTACGAACCGGAGAACGCCCTCCGCACGTTCCCTTGCTTCCCGTAATGTGGAAGAAGTCTGCAAAGCCGCGACCACTACATTTTCCTTAACATCCAGATGTCCGAAAGGTTTGGTGATCTGGAAAGTCCGGGTCATCCCCAGCCTGCTGATTTTGTACGCCTTCCATCCGGTGATGGGCTGATCTTTAAATCTCACCTCACCGGCATCCGGCGGGAGAAAACCGGTAATGAGGTTGAACAATGTCGTCTTTCCCGCCCCGTTCGGCCCAATAATGCCCAGAAAGTCGCCTTCTTCGACGGTAAAGGAAACGTCATTCACCGCCGTCAGCCCGCCAAACCGTTTCGTCAGATGTTCGACTGTCAGCAATGGAGCCACTTACTTCTCCCCCTTTCCGGAACGGAACCGACGGGTGAACCACGGAATCAGCCCCTCCGGCACAAACAGGACGACCAACACCAGCAGGGAACCGTACATCATGGCCTGAATGCCCCCCTGCGCACCTTGAAAGACATCGCGCAAAAACGTATCCAGTCCGGTCACTACTAGGCTGCCGAAAATAGGCCCCGAAGCCGTGCCCAATCCGCCGATCATCGCCATTAACACCATTTGAATGGAGACGCTGAATGAGAACTCATGATACGGTTCGATGACGGTCACATACTGGGCGTAGAAAGCCCCGGCCATGGCCGTGATGGAGCTGCTGACCGCGATGATGACCACCTTGACCCGAACCGTGTGGATGCCGAGAGCCTGGGCCGCCGCTTCATTGTCCCGAACCGCCATCAACTCGTAGCCAAATTTGGATTCCTTCAACCATCGGGCCAGCAGATAAGGAACGAGGCAGATGGCTAAAGCAATGAAGTAATAAGGGATCTTAGAATCGAAGGCCATGTTGACGAATCCCGGCTTATAGGGAATATTGACTCCCTGCGACCCCTGGGTTAGCTCCGTCCAGTTGACGGCAGTGATCATCAGTACCTCGGAAATGGCGATCGTAGCCAATCCGAAGAAAGGTCCCTTCATCCGTAAGGTAATCATCCCGATGAACCAGCCCATCAACCCCGCCAAAACTGCTCCGGCCACCATCCCCAACCACGGGGAAACATTCAGCTTCACAAAGAGGAGCGAAGAGGTATAAGCCCCGATGCCAAAAAAGGCGGCATGTCCGAGGGAAAGCAATCCCCCGTATCCCCCGGCCAGATTCCAGGCCCCTGCCGCGGATGCCCAGAGAAGTGCCAGAATGAGAGTGTCCAGATAATAGAGTTGGTTTTGCAGCAAAAAAGGTAGTAGCGTCAGCAAGAGAGCCGCTGCGCCATAACCCCGAGCGGATGGATAGGCAAAGTTACGTTGCTTTTTGACTTCCGTCATCACATTCATCATTGGTTCACCTCGGGAATCCGCTTACCGAACAACCCCGCCGGTTTCACGATCAGGATCACGAGAAAGAGCAGCAGATACACCAATTGCTTCATGGAAGCCCCTATAAAATAGGCGCTTACTGTCTCTACCACTCCGATCAACAGCCCTCCGAGGATGGCTCCGCGAAGACTTCCTAGTCCACCCAGGACCACCACCACAAAGGAAATCAACAGAAATTGCGTCCCCAGAGTCGGATGGACCGCATACACGGAAGACAGCAGGGCACCGGCTACTCCCACCAGAGCCGTTCCGATGGCGAAGGAAACCGTAAAAATCCGTTGCGGATTCACGCCCATCAGGATGGCGGCAAACCGGTCCATGGATGCCGCCCGAATGGCCTTTCCGAGATAGGTGTAGTGCAGAAAAGCAAATACCAAGCCGGTAACGAGAAGGGCTCCGATGAATGCGATCAGGAGGGGGGCCGATATTCGCAGGTCTCCCCACTGCAGAGAATGGGTGGCCCACTCATTGTGGACGGAACGGTAATCGCTGGACCAAAGTAACAGTGCAGCGTTTTGAATGACGATGGAAATTCCAATGGTGGCCAGAATGGATGCTTCATGGGAGCGTCGGATAGCAAAGCGGATCACGCCCCAATAGATCAAGGCCCCCAATGCGGCCAATACGGGGATGACGAGAAAGAGCCCCGTGTAAAGTTCCACGGAATACAGGGTGAAGAGCCAGTAAGACAAGTACATCGCCACCATGAGCATGTCACCGTGAACGAAGTTGACAATGCGCATCACCCCAAAGATCAAGGTCAGTCCCAGACTGATCAGGGCATACACCCCGCCGATCAGAATTCCGGAGATCAACAATTGCAGGAAGATCACGATCAAACCCTCCTCTCTTTATTTCCGTTCCGACCACTTAGGCAGAGGAATCATCGCCGGCTCGCGCTTTTTAAACTTCTCGGGGTAAACCACCGCTAATTCTCCCCCCTGCCACTGCATTACCGACATGGCTGCCCGGGTGTTCTGACCGGATTCGTCAAACTTGACTCCCCAACCGACCAGGGTGGAACCGATTGGTTTGTCCAGGGAAAGAGCGGCTTTCCGGATTTGATCGGGATCAGTCCCTCCTGCTTTGGGGATGACATCGTGAAAGAGGATATACGCCGAGGAGAACGCCAGCCTGGCAATCAGGTCAGGTTCCACACCGAATTTTTTCTTATACCGTTTTTGGAATTCTTCTTCGATCTTGCGCATCTCGGGGGAGAGTGCCCGAGGGTTGATTGATATGGCGCTACTGGTATCCAGGACCCCGTTGGCCGCATCGCCGAAGGTTTGTCCGAAGTTGTCCGAACTCTGACCCGCGCCGTTTCCGATGAAGACTTTAGCGTTCAGATCCATTTGTTCAGCCTGTTTCCAGAACAACTGGGCATCGGTGTTATACTGCACCATGTTGATAATATCGGGTTTGGCATTTTTCAGACGGAGAATCGCCGAAGACATGTCATTCGTGGCTTTTGCGTTGTACCGGACTTCTTCCACAATGGGAATGCCGGCCTTTTTGGCCGCCTTTTTAGTAGATGCCGCGACTCCTTCGCCATAGTCCCCGTCTTCATGAATCAGCGCCATTTTCATTTCTCCGTTTTTTAATCCCAGTTCGGGTGCTACCACTTCTTCAAGAAATTGGATTGTCGCGGGTCCATACATGGTGGCATCCGGGTTGGGTCGAAACACATACTTAAGCCCGCGGCGGGTGAGTCGGGGATCGGTAGCTGCCACCTCCCACAACACCGCATGGTTCCGTTCGGTAATCCCGCTGGCAGCCAGGCTGATGGGACTTGCATAAGTGCCGACAATCAGTTGCAACTTCTCTTTCAGGATCAGTCGGTTCACCTCATGAACACCGGTGACCGCCGTGGGCACATCCACTTTAGCCAGTTCGATTTTAGGCCCCTTCCCCCGGGCGTTGGCCATATCTGCAGCGATCTGTGTCCCGTTGGCACAGGATTGGCCGATCTTAGCCAGGTTGCCTGAAGTTGGGAAAGCCACTCCCACTCGAACTTTGTGGGAATCTGCCCGCGGATCCGACGGGCTGCAAGCGTTTACAAACAAGGAGACAATAAGTAGAAGCAGACTGATCGAAACGAACTTCGACCGCTTCAATGGATGGCCTCCTTTCGCTTCGCCACCGTTAACCCGGGATGAACCCCAAATCCGGCGGGAGTAATCGCCTTTAACTCTTCCAGGGTAAGATGTTCCCCGATTTCCACCAAAGTCATCTGTCCTTCGCTGAAATGGAAAACCGCATGTTCCGTCACCAAGACATCCACCTCTTGTTTCGCCGTGAGGGGATACGTACAGGAGGGGAGAATCTTCGGATTCCCATCTTTGGTCAAGTGGGTGGTCGCCACGATCACCCGTTTCGCTCCCACCACCAAGTCCATAGCGCCTCCCACCCCAAGCACCGTTCTGCCGGGAACGGCCCAACTGGCCAAATCCCCTGCCTGACTCACCTGTAACGCACCAATCACCGTGGCATCGAGATGACCGCCCCGCATGATGGAGAAGGACATCCCACTGTCGAAGTAAGATGCACCGGGCAACTCGGAAATCGGTTGCCTACTGGCGTTAATCAGGTTGGGATCCACCGAGTCCGGGGAAGGACTGGGTCCCACCTCCAGCATCCCGTTCTCCGTATGCAGATGGATGTTGAAATCGGAGGGGATATAGTTGTTGACCAGGGTGGGAATGCCGATTCCCAGATTGACGATATCACCGTCGCGAAGTTCTTGTGCTGCCCGTCGGGCGATGGAATGCCGTACCTCTTGAGTATACATGTCACTCACCCCGTTACCAGGATATCGACGAACAGATGGGGAGTTATAACGGCTTCCGGATCGAGTGTCCCCTTTGGAACGATTTCATCCACTTCTACAATCGTCAGGTCGGAAGCCATGGCCATCAGGGGATTGAAGTTGCGCGCGGTTTTGTAATAGACCAGATTCCCCAGGTCATCCGCCTTGTGGGCCTTGATCAGGGAAACATCCGCCTTCAGGGCTTTCTCCAGTACATAGGACTGGCCGTCAAACACCCTCTGTTCCTTTCCTGCCGCCAGCTCCGTTCCGGCCGCCGTTGGTGTGTAAAAGGCGGGGATTCCGCTTCCCCCCGCGCGAAGGGCCTCGCAAAAGGTCCCCTGGGGAAGCAGCTCCACTTCGATTTTCCCCTGCTGATAAGCGGTCCCGACATCCGGATTGGTGGTGAAATAGGTGCCCACGGCTTTCTTGATACGGCCCGTATTCAGCAATTTCCCCAGCCCCTGGCCGGGGGTTCCGATGTTGTTGCTGATGACTGTAAAGTCCGTCAGGTCCGTTTTCACCAAGGCATCCACGAGCTTCAGGGGTACCCCGGACAACCCGAAGCCGCCCACCATGAGTGTGTTCCCGGACCGGATGTATTCCATTGCCTCCTCCGCCGTCTTCCGAATCGCAGGCACAGGTGCCCCCCTCCTTAACGGACATATTCACGTTTTAACTGGGCGGCGATGATGTTCCGTTGGATTTCCGAGGTCCCCTCGTAAATCCGGGTGATCCGGGCATCCCGGTAAAACCGTTCTACCGGGAACTCTTTCATGTAGCCCATACCGCCAAAAATCTGTACTGCCCGGTCGGCGATACGGTTATAGACCTCGGAAGCATACAGTTTGACGGCTGCCGATTCCTTGATCACTTTCTTTCCCTGATCCACCAGCGAAGTGACCCGATACAGGAAACTGCGGAGGGTCTCAACTTCCAAGGACGTATCCGCCAGCATATGCTGAATCGCCTGGTTTTCAAAAATCGGGCGGCCAAACTGCTTCCGCTGCATGGCGTACTCCATGGAAAGCTCCAGCAGTTTCTCACAGGATCCCAAGCATCGGGCGGCTAGGGATGCCCGTCCGTTCGCCAGGATTTTCAGCGCGTTGACATATCCTTCTCCTTCTTCCCCGAGACGGTTATCTACCGGCACTTCACAATCTTCGAAGAACAACTGACAGGTATGAGAACCACGGAGGCCCATTTTCACGTCGGAGGGTCCGCGACTCATTCCCGGAGCCGATCTCTCCACGAGGAAAGAGGAGATCCCCTTGGCCCCCTTGTCAGGATCGGTGCTCGCCATCACTGTGATCACATCTGCTTCCGGGCCGTTGGTAATGAAATGCTTCATGCCATTGAGAATGTAACGATCCCCTTTCCGTTCCGCACGGGTGCGCAAATTGGACGCATTGGAACCCGCCTCCGGCTCGGAGAGAGCAAACGCCCCGATCCATTCCCCCGCGGCCATCCGGGGCAGAAACCGTTGCTTTTGCTCCTCGTTTCCCATCTCGACAATTCCTACACTTCCGATTCCCGTATGGGCCCCGATCAAGCTGGTAAAACCATTGTGCGTCTTGCCCAGTTCCTCGAGCAGCATGCACTTCCCGGTCATGTTCAGCCCCAGGCCCCCATATTCTACCGGGATGGATAGTCCAAAAAGCCCCAACTCTTTCGCCTGTTGCACGATCCCTTCAGGAATGCGGTCTTCCTCCTCGATGGTCTGGGCCTCCGGTTCGACGACTTCCCGGACAAAATCTCGAACCACCGCACGCAATTGCCGGATTTCCGTTTCCGTTACTGTCATCCCGTTCACCGCCCTATGGAGAATTCCTGCTGTTCTTTTACTCGCCGGCCCTGTTCGTCATACCGGTAAACCCCTTGACCCGTCTTTCTCCCCAGCCGTCCGGATTTAACATACTGTACGAGAAGGGGACAGGGGCGAAACTTCTCACCAAGCGTCTCATGCAAATATTGCAATACCTTGAGACGGGTATCCCATCCCACGAGATCCCCCAATTCAAAAGGCCCCATGGGATAGTTCAACCCCAATTTGACCGCTTGATCGATATCTTCCGGTGAACCCACGCCTTCCATCAACATATAGAACGCTTCATTGCCGACCAATGCACTGATCCGGCTGGTAGCAAAGCCGGGACGCTCCTGGATGCGAACCGTCTCTTTTCCCATTTCCCGCCCGAGCTTTACGGTCTGTTCCACCACCCAGTCAGTGGTTTGCAACCCTCGAACCACCTCTACCAGTTTCATGCGATGAACCGGGTTAAAGAAATGCATTCCGATGACCCGTTCCGGTCGGGAAGCCGCGGAAGCAATTTCCGTAATGCTCTTGGCAGAGGTGTTCGTGGCCAGAACCACATTTTCGGGGCTGATGGCATCCAGTTTACGGAAAAGGGATTGCTTGGCCCCGATGTCTTCCACAATCGCTTCAATGATAAAATCACAAGAAGCCAGTTCATCAAGGGATTTCACGGTTTGAATTCGGGTCAGGGCGGCCTGCCCGTCTGCGTGGGTTAAACGTTCTTTTTCAATCTGACGTTTTACAAGGGAAGCAATTTGTTGAATAGCCTTCTCCAATGCAGAGTCACTGACATCAAACAGTCGAACATCATATCCCTGAACGGCCGCCTGATAAGCAATCCCTACTCCCATAACCCCTGCACCGACAATACCGATGTGATCCACCTGCCGCATCAGATCCCTTCCTCCATTCGTTCGACGATAGTCGCTATTCCTTGTCCCACTCCGATACACATCGTTACTAAACCATAGCGAACGTCTCTTCGCTTCATTTCAAACAAGAGGGACGTCAACAACCGGGCTCCTGTACTGCCCAGCGGGTGACCCATAGCGATCGACCCTCCGTTGACATTCAGCTTTTCTTCCGGAATCTCCAGCTCGCGGGCGCAAGCCAGGGCTTGGGCGGCAAAGGCCTCATTCAGTTCCACCAAATCAATGTGATCCATCGTTAATCCGGCCCGTTTCAAGGCTTTCCGAACTGCCGGAACGGGGCCGATACCCATGACCGAGGGATCGACGCCGGCAATGGCACTTGAAACAATGCGGCCCAAGGGCGGCAAACCATACTCCTTTGCTTTCTCCGGCGTCATGAGAAGCAAGGCGGACGCTCCGTCATTGATGCCGGAAGCATTGCCGGCCGTCACGGTTCCACCCTCTTTAAAAGCAGGACGTAATTGCTGCAATTTCTCCAGGGTGGTATCTGGACGGGGATGTTCATCCTTTTCCACCCACAGGACTCCTTTATTTGTCCGGACGGGAACGGGAACCATTTCTTCCTGAAACCTGCCCGATTGGATCGCATCCGCTGTCCGTTTTTGACTCCTTAAGGCGAATCGGTCTTGGTCTTCTCTGGAGATCCCGTATTGTTCCGCTACATTCTCCGCCGTTTCTCCCATGGAGTAGGGGGGGTACATCTCTGCCAGCCGGGAATTGATGAACCGCCAGCCGATGGTGGTATCGTAAACGGTTCCATTTCCCCGCGGAAATGCCCGTTCCGGTTTAGGCATCACCAAGGGAGCACGGGACATGCTCTCGACACCGCCGGCAATCATAACCTCCCCCTCTCCCAGACGGATGGCCCGATGCGCCTGGTTCACCGCTTCCAATCCCGATCCACACAGGCGGTTGACAGTTACACCTCCGACAGTGACAGGCAATTCCGCCAACAGCGAGGCCATCCGTGCCACATTCCGATTGTCTTCCCCTGCCTGGTTGGCATTGCCGAAATATACATCTTCCACAATCTCTCCGGGTATTCCGCTCCGCTCCATCACGCCTTTGATAGCAACAGCAGCCAGATCATCCGGCCGTACCGACGATAAACTGCCGCCATATCGGCCGACAGGAGTGCGGACCGCTCCCGTAATCCATGCCTCTTCCAAGGCTATTCACCTCCTCGGTTAGTCACGAGAAAGAAAAGCAAAGAACATGCCAATTAGAAAATCCGGGAACAGCCGTCAGATAATGCAAATCTAAGTCACAAAAAATAAGTCGATTCCGCATGATGAATCGGAATCGACTTAAACATTAAGACTTCTCCTTGATGCCGTATTTATATGCTTTGCGAATGGCACTGGATTGACTGATTCTCAGTTGTTCAGCGACCCGGTAGGAACTGCGGTATCGTTGATAAGCCTGAGAGAGAATCCTTTTTTCCATCCAGGAGGAAAACTCGGGTAACGATGGAAACGAGCAGGTCTCATTTGTTAACGAATAGGAATCTCCGTTGATCTCCAACGTGTTTTCACCGTTTTCCGCCGGTACCGGCTCTTTTTCTCTCAGGTCGCGGGTTTCCGGGATGAAATCGGGAACGATAGCGTCATCGGGGCTGGTAATCACCAACCGCTCCACCATATTGGCCAATTCCCGTACATTCCCAGGCCAGTGATACTCCCGGAGTTTTTCATAAACCGTCGGTACGAAATAACAAGACTTCCGATGCTTCCGGTTGAATTTTTCGAGGAAATGAACTAACAACGGCTTGATGTCGTTTTTTCTTCGCCGGAGCGGGGGAATTTCGATGGGAATGACACTGATCCGATAGAAAAGATCTTCCCGGAACTCACCCTTTTCCACCATGGCCTTCAGATCCCGATTGGTGGCGGCAATAATCCGTGCATTAAAGGGAATCGCCTCGATCCCTCCCACCCGGCGCAGCGTTTTCTCCTGTAGGACCCGCAACAGTTTAACCTGTAACGGTAATGGAAGCTCCCCGATTTCATCCAAAAACAGCGTCCCGTTTTCCGCCAATTCAAACATCCCGGGTTTGCCTTCCTTTTTGGCCCCGGTAAAGGCTCCCGGTTCATACCCGAATAGCTCCGATTCAATCAACTCGGCGGGAATCGCGCCACAGTTGACCGTGATGAAAGAGCCCGTCTCAAACCGGGGACTCTGTCTATGAATCGCCCGGGCGAATACTTCCTTACCCACACCCGACTCTCCCAGCAACAGGACGGTCGTATCCGTTCCGGCGACCCGCCGGGCCATATGATAAGCCTGTTTCATGGCCAGATCACTCATGATGATGGAGGGATCATCTTGTAAGTGGAACTTACGCAACTGCGATAACTCCCGTTTGTAACGGGCAGACAACATCCGGGTTTCATCCAGCTCATCCTTCAGTCGATTCAACTCCGAAACATCCCGGATATTGGTAATTACCCGGACGATTTCTCCTTTTTTGTTAAACACCGGGCTACCTGTAATCACATTGAGATTTCCCTGCTTGTTCGCCTGAATAGTGGTGACTGGCTTCCGACTCTTCAGGATTTCCAGCGTAACGGACTTTTTCAAAATCCCCCTTCGCTCCAGATAGCGGACATCTTTTCCGATATAGTATTCTTTCGGGATTCCAGTCAGCCGTTCAATAGCCGAATTGGTGTGAAGGGTAATGCCGTGATGATCGGTAATATATATGCAGTCATACGAATTCTCTATGATCTCATCCAGCTCATTTGTACCGATCGATCCCTGAAAATAAGGTTCCAGCCGATATATCTCCCCGCCTTCAAGACACTCAAGCTGTTCGGAATGACACCGGTATGCTTCCCCTTTTCGGGTAATCCAGACATTTTCCGATGTCCGTTCCAGGATGGATTCCTTCCATTCCTGCCAAGTATCCGGGAATTCCTTCTCTGTTGTACGGTGCCATAGTTGTTTCATGGCTCGGCTGACATGTTGAATCTTGCCCGTTGGGTCAACGATGACCATCGCACAGGGAGTGTCCTCCCAGAGTCGTTTCCAATCCAACTGCATGGAACCTCCTCTTCCGAATATGACTTCGCCGATAAAGGAAAAACACCCTTCTCGGTGTTTTCAATAGGCATCTGTCCTCATCCTGAAATTTCTTCCATTCCAGGTGGAAGGATTATGGTTTTCTCCCTTTTTCCGACGGGGAACATTTGATGGATTCTATTTCTCCTCGAATGGATTCCGCTGGCTGTTCCAGTTTAAATATACTTTCGTCAAGGCTTTCCCGGCGGTTTTTCCCCCTATTTCAGCTAAGCACTCTATCAGAAGCTCCATGGGTGTCACATTCTAGATAAAGGATTTCCGGCCGTTCAACCACTGCCCGCCGTCCACCGTTAAACATTCTCCGTTGATATAATCCGCTTCCGGGGAGAGGAGAAATTTCGCTGCATGGGCGATTTCCTTAGGTTGTCCCAGACGGCCGATCGGAACGGTCTCCACCGTTCGTCGATAAGCTTCTTCCGATTGAAACAACCGCTCCTGACCGCCCGTGTCCGAAACAGGCCCCGGTGCAATCGCGTTGACCCTGATTCCGTACTTTGTCCCCCATTCGACAGCCAGCGTTCTTGTCATCGCCAACACGCCTGCTTTGGCGCACGCCGAGTGAATGACTCCCACACCGGCTCCCCATGCGTATGTTGCGAGGATGTTAATGATCCGGCCCTTCTGTCCATTCTTGATCCATTCTCTGCCAACCGCCTGGGAACAATACCACGTCCCGTTAAGAACAATGTTGACAACCGCATTCCACCCATTGATGGACAGGTCTTCCGCCGGACAGATAAAATTGCCCGCCGCATTGTTGACGAGGTGATCCATCCGGCCAAAAACCCTTTTCGTCTCATTTACCGTATACTGAACTTTTTCCGGATCGCGCACATCCATCTGCACATCCAAAACCTGCCCATCAAACTGTTCGATCTCTTCTTTTGCTGCTTCCAACCGTTCCGCCGATCTCCCTGTAATGACTACCCGTGCCCCTTCCGCTGCAAATGTTTTGGCCATCGCTTTTCCCATGCCACTACTACCGCCTGTGACGATCACTACTTTGTCTTTCACCGTAATTCACCTCCTCTGCCTCCGATGAAACCAAAAACGTAAGTTTCCCCAGGGCAACATTCTCTTCCTTTTGATTGCGGGCAAACACGTCAAACTTGTAAGCAATGGCCGAGTCTCTTTCTTCTTTACCTACTACTTTGCCGCCAATCGTGATGACATCGCCGACAAACACCATGCCAGTAAACCGTGTATAAAAGTTTTGCACAAAACCGTATTCCAGATAGGGGGAGAACCATCGTGAGAGTTTCGCCATGGTGAGCATGCCGTGGGCGATGACCCCCGGCAAGCCCGCCTTTTCCGCCGCTTCGTCGATCGTGTGAATGGGATTGAAGTCGCCCGATGCCCCCGCGTATCGGATGAGTTCCAAACGCGTCACCGGCGGGAAAGTGATGGGCTCCAACGCCTCCCCTATTTCCCATTGAACGGGCAGCTGACGAGTCATGCGTTCATCTCCTTTCGGACCGCTTCCGTCACAATGACGGTCGAGCTGGCGATAAAAATCCGCTTCCCCTCTCGATCCTCCCCGATTCGTTCAAAGATGAGGAAATACAGCGGCCCACTTTTTCCCTCTTTCTCAAAGGCATCCTTCAATACGAGGGTACAAAACACCTCTTCGCCAACAAACAGCGGCCGGTTGTATTCAAAACGCTGATCACCATGAATCAGACCGCTTTCCGGCAACTCAAGCCCTTCGATAGAGCCATAACGAAAGGTAATGGGAAACGTAGGCGGAGCCACCCGTTTACCGTACGGATTCTCTTTCATGTAATGGAAATCGCCGATCGCTTCGGCGAACTTCCGGACCGCCCCCGATTCCACCACATTCACTTCCCCGTTTGAACGGCTCCCAATCAAATTCGACCACATATGCCCACCCCGCCATGGTTGGATTTTGGACCCTTATTGAACGGGACGCCGATAGCTACGCCTTCGGCCCGCCGGCGACATATAGAACTTGTCCGTTGACAAACGACGATTCCTCCGAAGCAAAGAACAATGCCGCATGAGCAATATCTTCCGGCTTTCCGGTGCGACCTACGGGAATCTGTTGCCGGGCTGCTTCGACGAACGCTTCAAAATCCACTCCGATTCTGGCTGCCGTCGCCTTGGTCATGTCCGTTTCAATGAATCCCGGAGCAATCGCATTACAAGTAATCCCGAATTTCCCCAGCTCGATCGCCAACGTCTTTGTAAAACCCTGTAAACCGGCTTTCGCCGCCGAATAATTGGCTTGTCCGCGGTTACCGAGCGCCGATGTGGAGGACAGGTTAATGATACGCCCGTAGTTTTGCTCCACCATGTGTTTTTGTACGGCACGGCTGCACAAAAAGGAACCCGTCAAATGGACGTTCAACACGTGGTTCCAATCATCGTCCGTCATTTTGAACAACAAGTTGTCGCGAATAATGCCGGCATTGTTGACGAGAATGTCCAAGCGTCCCCATTTTTGTACGATCTCGTTTACGGTGTTCTCCACTTGATTTCGATCGGTCACGTCGGTTTTTATAGCGATAACTTCCAATTCCTGTTCCTTTAATTCCTTCTCCGCTGCCCGCAATGGGTCCTCGCTCACGTCTGCCAAGCATATTTTTGCTCCCTCTTGGGCAAAACGCTGGGCGATCCCTTTGCCGATTCCCCGGCTGGCACCAGTGACCAAAGCAACCCTTCCTTTTAATCGTGCCATGTTTTTTCTCCCCCCACAGCAAAAATTCGTCAATGGATTGATTCTCCCTAGATTCGACCCGTTCCTTCACCCAAAACCTTGATCGTTTCCCCTGTCGCATAGGAGGAAGCCTCCGTGCCGAGGTAAAGCAAGTCTTCCGGCATTCCGAGCCGCCCCACCGGAATGTTCCGTTCCAATTCTTTCTTTATTGTCGGAGTCGGAACGAGCACCTCTTCCGATCCTTCCGCCAAAATAAGCCAGGGAGCAATGCACTTAACCAAAATGTCGTATGGGGCCCTTTCCTGTTATGAGGGATTCAGTTACTCCCCTTCTTTTCCATCAGATCACCGGGAACTGCATCTGGAAAGGGACTTCGCTTGAGATTTCGGTTGACCAAATAGATACTGAGAACAATGAAGAACATACCCATTAATAAATCCAGGGTAAACGATTCTCCAAGGAAGACCACGCTTACCAAAACGGAAATCATCGGTACGAGAAATGTAAACGACGCCACCTGACTGGCTTCCCCGGCCTGAACCAATGTAAAATAAACGATCCATGCCGACGAGATCCCAAAGGCTGCCCCAAATACGAGTCCGGACCAATAAATCCCGTTGTTCCACACGATTTCCGCGGGGTTTTCCACGGTGAAGCCCGCGATGGTCATGGCGGCACCGCCAAGGAGACATTGGAAGGCAATTAACCACAGGGAATCCACTCGGTCTCCTATTTTTTTAAAATAGACCGTTCCCAATGCCCAACCGGCGGCAGTGATCAGGGCCAGCACAACCCCTATCACTGAAGCATTTCCAAGGAACCCGTTCAGACCGGCGGCCAATACACCCAAGAACCCCAATAACAGCCCCAGCAGTTTAACGGATGTGAGAGCCTCCCCTAACCACAGCCAGGCAAAAATCCCCACAAGGACCGGTTGAAGGTACACGATCACAGAAAACAAGCCAGCCGGAAGATAGGTGAGCCCGACGGTCTGCCCCCCGAAAAACACGATGGAATTCAGAAAAGCGGCAATAAAATAGATATGCCAATTCCTCCGAAAACGAATACGGCGGTATCTGGGAATCGCAATGATCGCCAGACCCAAACCTCCTAGTAACGTTCGCATCCCTGCAAACAAAATAGGCGGCGTAAAGTCTAGTGAGGCCTTGTAAACAGGCCAACACAGCCCCCAAACCAATACCAAAAACGCAATCATAAAAAAAGAACGCATACGAGTCGGTATTGCCATCGGCAGGACTCCCTATCAAATAGTTTCGTTTATCGAAATACTATCATTGTATTTTTGTCCGGATCAAGCAATTTGAAAAATAAAGCCACCCCCATGAGTGGCTAATTATCAAGCATACGTTATGTCCCGATTTCGGGATGGTCCCTTAAATCGTTTAACTTTCCGGTCCTATGCCTGATCTATACAGGATCTCAGATAGTGTACAGTTTGCGGATAGGCATCTGCCGGATCTCCAATGATCCGACACTCGAGTGCCATATACCTATCGAATCCGATTTCTTTTAAGGCGCGAATCCCGGAAACGAAATCAAGGTGAGCCGTACCGGGTTGATAGCGGTGGCTGTCGGCCAGATGGACATGGTAAATCAGGTCTTTTGCTCTATGAATACTCTCTGGAATATTCGACTCTTCGATATTCATGTGGAAAAAGTCCGCAATAATTTTCACCGCCGAAAATCCGCCTTCTGCAATCAACGCGGCGGCGTCGGACAAACGGTTCAGCATGTGATCTTCATACCGGTTCAGCGGTTCCAACAGGAGAAGGGTACCCGCCTGTTGCGCGCTTTGTTCAATTTTTGTGAGAGATTCCAACAATACTTCCTTATCCTCTTCTTCGCTCCGCGGGGGTGTAAAAGGTGGTAGCCGTTTGGAGAACATCCCATAGGCGGCAGGGACGACAACTCCTGTCGCACCGATCTCCCCCGCTCGTGTCATGATTTCGCTGATATCATGGATCGCTTGTTTTCTTCTCTCTTGGTTAAAGTCCCCGATCCAGCCACGGTATCCACCGCAGACCGAGGATATGGGAACTCCGGTAAATCGTACGGCTCGTTTGATTTCGTCAAACCGCTCGATCAAATCCTCTCCGTTTACCTCTAATCCCTCAAACCCTAAGGATCGGATCCGGGTTAGTTTTTCCTCAAAGCGGTTTCCGAAGAAGGAATTGTCCTGTACCGCAAGTTTCATTTATTCTCCCCCGTTAACCCTAAAAATTGACTAGATTTTATCTTTGTCCCCCATGTACTGATTAACAAAATGCGATTCCTAACTTAATGCTTTTTTCGGGGTGACGGTCCACGTACTCGCAGTATCCCTGTGCCGACTCCGCAAAAGGAATGACCAGATCAATGATGTGCTCGCAGTCGATCCGGTGGGTCTTCAACCAATCCCAAGCGACGTCCTCGATTCTGTGTCGGTCCCAGCGAGGGTAATCCGGGTTGGGTTCGCTGCACGCCCGCGAAAAGATCACCTTGCCGTAGTTGAAGTGGGCTTCGCGTCCCAAATCCAATCCGCCCTTGAAGGCCCGAGCCCAGCCTACGTAGGCGATGGTGCCCCCGTAGGCGAGTCCGCGGAGCGACTGCTGCAGGGCCTGTTCATTGGCACTTGTTTCGATAACGACGTCGACGCCCAGCTTTCCCGTCCGTTTTTTCAATTCCAGCCCCACATCCTGCTGCAACGGATCGAAAGCCTCGTCGGCACCGATGCGTAACGCTGCTTCTCTTCTCCGTTGGATCGGGTCGACGACCGCCACGTAATCGGCACCCGCAACCTTAGCCATTTGGGCGGCAATCTGCCCGATCGCCCCCAGCCCGATCACGGCAACGCGGTCTCCCGCCCGCAACCCGCTGTCGCGTACCCCACCCAAGGCAAACTGGGCCGGGTCGAAACAAAGGGCGTTTTTCCACGACATCGAGTCGGGAACCTTTCGCAGACGGGGATTGTCGACGGCGTCGACGATATGGGTCTCACGGATTCCTCCGTACCCGCATACGCGCTCGCCAATGACGTATTCCGTCACCTCTGAGCCCACCTCAATGACTGTACCTACCCATTGATTCCCCAGGTTCCATTTGCCGAAATGGATCTCGTATGTGTCATTCTCTTGTCTCTTCAAAAATGTACGCCACTCCGGATCGTACTTTTCGGTTGTATGCGGACTTACCCCACGAAATTCGGCCAGTTCCGATCCATGTTTCGGAGCGGCATACTCCACCTTGACTTTGATCTGGTTTTGTCCAACCGGATGATCTTCATACTCTAGGATTGCCGCCTCATGTGGTGCAACGGCCACGAGTTGCTTCAACATCAAAATCCCTCCAACATTCATGATAAGCCGGGGCAACCCGGAGATCATCGTTTAAGCCGCGATGAGGGAACGAAATGACCCATCCGCTGTTTTTTCGTCAAACGGGCATTTGGGTCCCAGTGCCATCCGTCCCCGGCACTTTGCGTTTTTACTCCTTCACTCCACCAACCGTCAACCCGCCGGCAATATACTTCTCAAGCAACATGAACAAGGCAACGATCGGGAGAGCTGTCAACAGAGAAGCGGCCATCATCCGGCCCCAGATGTAATGCTTGGTGAAGAACAATTTACTCAACCCCAGAGGTAAGGTCATGTTTTCTTCCGAAGTGATAAAGACAGAAGCGAACATATACTCGTTCCAGGCGATCATGAACACGTAGATAAACACTGTGACGATCGCCGGGGTCGACAGAGGCAGTACTACCTTGTAAATCACCTGAAATCGGTTTAATCCGTCGAGTAAAGCGGCTTCCTCCAGCGCCTCAGGTATCGTTCGAAAGTAGTTTCCCAGCATATACAGGGAGACCGGCAAGGTTAAAACCAGATACGTTACGATCAGAGATATTTTGGTATCGTAAAGATCAACCTTGGCCACCATCTGAAACAGGGGGACGACGAGCAACACCCCCGAGAACATGTAGATGATCAAGACCATCTTTTGAATGACCGAGCGGCCCTTGTATTGCAACCGGGCAAAGCTGTACGCACCCAGCGTTCCGATAAGAATGGACAGCCCGGCCGTGATCAGGGAGACGGTCAAACTATTTTTGAAATAGAGGAGAAAAGGGAATACATCCGGGTCCAACACATCTCTGAAATGTTCCCAGGTGATATGCTGGGGGATCAATTGCGGTGGAATGGTTAGTTGATCCTCCGATGTTTTGAATGAAGAACTGAGCATCACGAGGAAGGGGAAAACGGTCGTGACCACCGTCATCGTCAACAGAGAGTAAAAGATGATGCGGTTGACAAAAGGGCTGCGGGTTACCATTTTAACACCTTCTTTATGGTAAATAGCACCAGGATCATACTGAAGACGAACAAAGTAGCCGTGATGGAGGCGGCCAACCCGTGCTGAAAGGAACGAAAAGCCGTTTCATAAGCATAGACGGGTACCACGTTGACCTGGGTGGTCAGCAGGTAGATCTCATCAAACTTATTGAAGTTCCAGATCCAGCGCAGGATGACGAGGGAACCTAGGATAAACTGGAGTTCGGGCAATGTGATGTGCCAAAACTTTTTCCAGGTGCCGGCCCCATCTACTTCAGCCGCTTCATAGAGGGAATCTGGAATGGATTGCAATTTAGCTAGGATCATCAAAAAGGCAAAGGGGAACAAATGCCAGATATCAAAGAATATCACCATCCACAAGGCATATTGCGGCGAATCAACCCAGTCCACCTTGCGGGGGAGCACGCCCAACAGATCGACCAGAACATAATTGACCATCCCGTATTCGGGGTGAAACAGGTATTGCCAGACGAAGACCAGGGAGATGATCGGGGCGACGTAAGGCAGCAGCATCACCCCCCGGACAAGACCCCGTCCCTTAAACTTCCGGTTTAGGAGCAAGGCCACCCCCAGCCCCGCGATGGTGGCCCCGACCACGGTCGCCGCCGTATAGATGACGGATAGCCGGAACGAATCCCAAAACTCGGGGTCGGTCAGGATGTTGGTATAGTTGCCGAATCCGATGAAGATATCGGATTTAAACGGGTTGAGGGTAACCTGGTGAAAACTCAACCAAAGGTTATAAAAAACGGGATAAATGATGACAACAGCGATGAGAAGGACGGTGGGGGCGATCAGCAGGTATCCCAGCCGCGCTTCATTCGCTTTCAACGCAGATTTTCCCGCTTGCGCCTTATGTCTCATGATGGAAAACTCCTTTTGGACTGATTTGGTTCAGGCTATTGACCATTACTCGCAACAATTACGACAAGCCGTTCACCTTTCGCTGCTCTCGACAACCTTTTTGATCTCCTTCTCTGCCCATTTTGCCGTGTATTCGGGGGACCAATTGTTTTCGATCATTTCGCTGACTGCTTCCCCAATGATGAATTGGGCCGAGATGTCCCCCATGTGCGGGTTTAACTTGCCGTCGCGGAACCCGAACTGTTTCAAATCCTCCATCCCCGCCGCGATCTGCGATGCACGTCCCCCGAAGGAGCGAAGCACCTGGTTGTCCAAATACTGCGGATCCTTCGCGACTGACTTTCTGGCGGGATTATTTCCACCCGGCGCCATGTGCATATATTTGATATTCGTCTCCTTTTTCATCAAGTACTGGATAAACTCTTTTGCCGCTTGCTTTTCTTCGTCGCTCACGATGGAGACGACGCTCAGGGCTGTCACGATGCCGAAAGTAGCCTTGTTGGTATGCCGAATCGGCGTCGCCAATGCGGTTTTTTTCGCCAGTTCCCCGTTTTTTGATTCGTTGACCAGGTCTGTCATGATATAGCTGGAATACATCATCATCGGTGTACGTTCGTTTAGGTACAGGTCTCGGGCGTCCCGCCATGTTTCCGATCCGGGCGGAGTATAACGGACAAGTTTTTTATAATACGCCAACGCTTCCACCATCCGGCGGTTGTTGAAATGAACGTTTCCTTTCTTATCAAAGACATAAGCCCCGTTGGATAAGGCGAACTGGCTGAAGGTCTGTTCCGTAAAATCGTCTTTTTTCGTCCCCGTGACGATGCCGTATCGGTTTTTGCCGGGGTTATGGAAAGCTTTGGCCGCTTTTAAGATGTTCTCCCACGTGGTCGGCGGTTGAAGCCCCTTTTCCTTAAATAAGTCCTTGCGGTACCAAATTCCCTGAACCCATCCGTGGAGAGGCACGCCGTAATAACCTTTGCCGTCGGGCGTTTTTACCATGTTGAGAGCGCCGTCGTAGAAATCATTTTTGCCGATGCCCTCGATGATTTCTTTATTGATTTGGGTATCCCACACATCTTCGTTGCTCAGTTGCTGGATCTGGGCCACGCTTCCCTCAATGATGGCAGGCATGTGGTTGGCTGCGAGAGATGCGGAAATTTTGGCCGGAAAATCGCCTTCCGGCGTTTGGACTTGTTTGACGTCGATATGGGGATGCTTTTTTTCAAAATCGGTGATCAACCGGTCGATCTGCTTGACCCGGTCTTCTTCGGTTTGGGTGTGCCAGTACTGGATCTCCACCTTGTTACCGCTTTCATTCCCGGCCATACACCCTGTTGTCAGCGTCGAAAAGAGGAAAGCCACGCTGAGTGTGAGCAAGCCCGCTCTTTTCATGGATAACACCCCTTTTCTTCCAAAAACGTTTTTGAAAACACCTAAAAAATATATCCGTCCATGGATCTGCTTCAACGAATCCCAGAAGTTAGGATTTCACAGGGAAGGCCATGAATGGGACCCATATCCTATCCGTTTCCCCTTGATCCACAGCACCTGATAGGGAGCCAAGGAAACTTCCCGGTTCCCGTAGCGTGTTGACACCGGTTCCCCTGTAAAGAGGTTTTTCCATTCGTATTCCGCCGGCAGATCGGGAATGCGGATCGATATCGGCTGATTGGCTACATTGATGCAGACAAGGATTTGTTCCGACCGGTCCGTCGAGGTACGAACAATGGAGAAAACCCGGTCGTCTAAAAACAGAACATTCTGCATGGCGTTGGGATGGAAGGCTTTTTCCCTTCTCCGGATGTTCAACAGTTCTTTATACCGAACGAAAACCTGATGACGTAGAGAAGTTTCGTCGCGCAGTTCCCTCTCCAATTCTTTACGGTCCAGCTTTTCGCGGTTAATGGAACGGAATCTTCCCGATTTTTCGACACCTTTGAGGTCGTTCCTCGACCCGAGCAGGCTGTGGATGTAAACGCCGGGTACACCCACCACCGAAAGAAGAATGGCCTGAGCCGCCATAAAGCGTTTCACTTTTAGATCCACGGGATCGTCTGGATGGGACAATGCATCCAGGTAATTAATGTTTAATTCATAAGGGCTTTGCGTGCCATCCCCGTTGTCCTTATAGGAAACGAAACCTCCGTGTTCCCGTACTTTATCGGCCATTTCCCGCACTTCTTCCTCCGTCAGTATGCTCTCCACCGGCCGGACCCCGATGCCGTCATGGGAAGCCAAGAAATTGAAATAGGTCGTATCATCTGTTGTCGGTTCCAAGGAAGCGGCCCAGGAGGACAAGTGCTTCGCATCGCCTTTGTGGAAGGTGTACAGCGTCAGAGGCGGCAGCGGAAATTGGTAGATCATGTGGGCCTCGTTGTGTCCGTTGCCGAAATAACGAATATTTTCTTGATGTGGCACATTGGTTTCCGTAATGATGATCGTCCCCGGCGCCACCGTCTCCAAGATCTCCCGAATGACTTGGACGAGTAGGTGGGTCTGGGGTAAGTGGATACATGGACTCCCCCATTCCTTCCACAGGTAGCCTACGGCATCCAAGCGCAGAAAGCGCATTCCTTGTTTCACGTAAAAGAGCAACACCTCCAGAACGGCTAAAAAGACATGTTCGTTTTGATAATTTAAATCGATCTGATCTTCGCTGAAGGTGGTCCATAAATACTTCCGTCCCTGCTTCGTATCGAAAGGGGTCAAAAGAGGCCGCGCCCGGGGACGAGTAACCATGCTATAATCTTCGTCCGGGTCCGCTTCGATAAAAAAGCTACTAAATTCGGGGTCCCCTTTCCGATATCGCTGAAACCATTCACTTTGTTGGGAGATATGGTTGATCACACCGTCGAACATCAGGTCGAAATCGGCGGAAAACCTTTGAATATCCCCCCAGTCCCCCAATTCGGAATTTACTTGGGTATAGTCAATGACGGAAAATCCGTCATCTGAAGAATAAGGATAAAACGGAAGAATATGAACCGCATTGAGAATATCGGAGGCATACTCCTTTAAAAACCCATGCAACGTTTGTAGAGGGGCCTTTCCTTGTTCCCGAATGGAATCTCCGTAAGTAATAAGCATCACATCCTGCTGATCGACCCACTGTTTCGTCGGCCCCTTCACGTCCTTGTATTTTTCCATCAGCCGGATGACCCGTTCTGTGATCTTTGGACCTTTCTCACTTCCATATATCCGGTTCAATTTTTCTTCGACGCTTTCTTTTATCCCGTGAATTCTGTTGAGGTCGATCATCATATCACCCGTATCTCATTTTTTTGAAGTAGATTTCATTTGAATTCGATAGGTTTGGATGAACTGGCTCATCATTTTTGAAACCGAGGTGGAGCGGTGGAATCCCGTACGATCAATTCGCAGGGAATGACGACGGGAGACGGCCGATAGGAAACATCTTCAATCGTTTTCATCAGCAACCGGATCGCTTCACTGCCCATTTCGTATTTACATTGGCGGACCGTCGTGAGGGAAGGCTTGTTCGTTGAAGCTTCACGGATATCGTCAAACCCGACAACGGAAATATCATCCGGAACAGACCACCCGAGCTCGGTAAGCCGCTGGATCGCGCCGATCGCCATCACATCACTCACCGCCAATATGGCCGTCACATCGCGATTCTCTGAAACAAGGGCTTCGGTCGCTTCCTTCGCCTGATCCGCGGAATAGCAACCGTAGCGGACCAGTTGCGGATCGTATTCCAGGCCGGCTTCGATTAACGCCGCCCGGTAACCATTGAGGCGGTCAAAACTCACTTTCCCGACTTCATCCCCGCCGATTAAAGCGATTTTTCGATGTCCAAGTTTGATCAGGTAGGAGACGGCTTTTTTCGCTCCCAAAAAATTATTCGACTCCACATAGGAACAACGTTCGCCGTCCAAAGGTAAATCGATGGCGACACACGGGATGCCGCTTTCCTGCAGCTCAATCAACTGTTCGTTTTTTCTTTTTCCGTCGCCGGTCAGAATGAGGAAAAGACCGTCCACACCTCGCTCTCGACAAAGCGTTGTATAGGTCGCTTTTTTCTTGTGGAGGTTGGTGAAAATCAGCAGGTCGTATCCTGCATCACCCGCCACTTTTCTCACTGCGGATAAGACTTCCAGGAAGAATGGATGGTCAAAACCGGAATTTACCTGGTCGCCAAAAAACAGACCAATCGTATAAGAGCGTTTCGTGACGAGACTTCTGGCTACTGCACTGGGGAAATAATTGAGCTCTTGGGCAATTTGGATGATTTTTTTACGTGTGTTTTGATTCACGTCCGTATAATTATTTAACGCCCGAGATACTGTGGACACCGATACACCGGCTTTTTTGGCAATTTCCTTAATGGAGGACATGTACGTTCACCTTTTTAAAAGAATAATTCAAAAACGTTTTCGGAAATCTCGTCAACTGATGTATCCATCTGTGAGGATCCCACTTTGGAAAGGTTAACCCGGACTGTTCCAACGCTTCCAGCGCTATCTGATTACGAAAGCCGTCTTCACAACGGGCGAAAAAAGTTGAGAGAAGGTCTTCGTTACTACTACCAACCTTTCCCTGTGCAATAGGTTTTGAAGAAACGATAACGCTTTCAACCAAAAACGTTTTTGTTCTTTGGATATAATATCACAATCCACCCATTTTTCAAAGTCTTTTGGAGTAAGTAAACCAAACCCTCATTCCTCCGGAGCAAGATCACAATCACTCGCCCCCTTTAGGGGCAAACGGGGGATAGATTCGGCCTCCCATTCGTCCCATATTTCCCTTGATCGTTTTTTCCGGTTGCCGACCCGTCGGCATTCACCTCCCGATCACTTATCCATCTCCTTAAGCACCTTCCTTTTTGCCTCTCAAAGTGTTTGGTCACCCTTTGGAATATTCACAGGCCCCTCTCCCCTTGTCTACCCTCAGCTTTATACATTCCTGTTCACACTTTTGTACGTATGACATGCCCCGCATGTTTTGATCCTCCCCTTATAGACAGTTGTGAGATGAATGTTTAAAGAACCGGCTTCGAGCAGAAGATAAGCTCGAATCCTTTGCATGGGGAGGGGGCAAAGTGCGGCCTTTTGAACGCCAAAAGCGTCGAAAAAAGAAGAAGGGAAAGGATCAACGAGGTCAAGTCTTCCATGAAGAATCCAGCCCGCTGTTCCACGACTTGCAAAAAAACCTGAACAAAATCCGCGAAGAACTCGGTCACAGTACGGATCTCGTCGTCCGGGAATTCGAATGGGACGGCGAGCGGAAAATCCGGTTTGCGGCAGTGTACATCGACGGTCTTGTCGATAACAACATGGTCGGCGATTTCATTATGAAGTCCTTAATGCTGGAATCCAGAGATGACCGGCAAACGATTTCCCGCAAAACCGCTTTCGATCGGGTCCAAGAAAACGGGCTGGCAGTGGGCGAAGTGAAGATAACCAGGGATTGGAACGGTTTGATCCTGTCCATCCTGTGCGGCGAAACCGTCATCCTGATGGATGGGTGGGACGAAGCCATCAGTTGCGGGACAAAGGGAGGCGAAAAAAGGCCGATCGACGAGCCGACCTCCCAAGTTGTCATCCGGGGTCCCCGGGACAGCTTCACTGAATCCATCCGTACCAACACTGCCCTGGTCCGGCGCCGGGTCAAAAGCCCCAATCTCTGGTTGGAAACGATGCGGATCGGCAAAGTGACTCAGACAGACGTTTCGCTTATGTATATCAAAGGGATTGTCGACGAGAAAATCGTACGGGAAGTAAAAAATCGCCTGGAAAGGATTCAGATCGACAGTATTTTGGAATCCGGTTACATTGAAGAGATGATCCGGGATTCGGCATTTTCTCTTTTTCCCACCTTGTATATGACGGAACGGCCGGATGTGATCGCCGGCAATCTGTTGGAAGGCCGCGTCGCGATCCTGGTAGACGGAACCCCCTTCGCTTTGGTGGTCCCGGCTTTGCTGAATCAATTCTTCCAAACAACGGAGGACTACTATCAAAATTACTGGATATCTGGTTTTTTGCGGTTCGTAAGGTATGGGGCGTTTCTGCTTTCTTTGTTGACCCCTTCCCTCTATATCGCGGCGACTACGTTTCATCATGCCATGATTCCAACCACCTTCTTGATTACCTTGGTGGCCCAACGGGAGGGAATTCCTTTTCCCGCTTTTGTGGAAGCCTTGATCATGGAACTCATGTTTGAAATATTGCGGGAAGCGGGGATTCGCTTGCCTCGACCCGTAGGACAGGCCGTTTCCATTGTCGGGGCGATTGTATTGGGAGAGGCGGCGGTTCGGGCCGGTTTGGTCTCCCCGGCGATGGTCATCGTCGTGGCGATTACGGCAATCGCCAGCTTTTCGGCACCCTCCTATAATTTGGCGATAACCGCTCGCTTGTTGCGATTTCTGTTCATGTTGGTGGGGGCTTCCTTCGGTCTGTTCGGCATCGCATTGCTCTTGATCGTAGTGCTGGCGCACTTAAGCAGCTTGCGTTCCTTTGGCGTTCCCTATTTATCTCCCCTTGCACCGTTTGTCTTTTCGGACCAAAAAGATACCGTGTTCCGTTTCCCGTGGTGGTCCTTAATCACGCGCCCCCGGTTGATTAGTCAAAAAAACATGACCCGCATGGAGAAGGATTTGCGTCCTTCCCCGCCGGATAAGCCAACGGAAGGTGAAGGAAATGAAAAGTAAACGGCTGATCCCAATCGTTCTAACCCTGGTCCTATTGACCACGGGTTGCTGGAATCGGATAGAATTGGAAGAACTGGCGGTTATCATCGCCCTGAGCGTAGACAAGGTGAGGCCAGGGTTGTACCGGGTCACCTTCCAAGAAGTCAATCCCTCAGGTGTGGCCCCACAACAATCAGGGGGAAGCGGTCAGGCCGTTGCGGTACGCACGTTTTCCGGGACGGGACCGACGTTCTTGGAAGCGGCCCGTAAAGCCTCGCGGAAAATATCGCGGAGAATGTTTGTTGCCCACACGCGCCTGTTGGTGATCGGGGAAGCAATGGCAAGGGAGGGGATCGGAGATCCGTTGGATATCTTCCAACGGGACAACGAATTGCGTCTTAACACAATCATGCTCATCGCCAAAGGGAAAGCGGAGACCGTTCTCAACACGCTCACCCCCGTCACCAAAATTCCGGCACTCAGTTTGACGAAGAGCATGGAGAGGACGGAAGAACGGTGGGGAGAAAACATCGAGGTCGATATCCAAGAGGTGGTTAAGGCGCTGGCAAGCGAGGGACGGGACCCGGCCATCAGCGGGGTCTTCGTGGTCGGAAAACCGGAGGAAGGGAGCAAGATAGACAATGTGACGAATACGAAAACGCCAACCTATCCCATCATCAGTGGGGTCGCCATGTTCAAGGGGGATCGGCTGACCCACTGGATAAAAGGTAGCGAAGCCCGCGGCTTGTTGTGGATCCGGGACAAAATCCGAGGCACCGCCATCAATCTCACTTGCCGCAAAGAGAAAAAGACAAATGTTGTCGAGGTTTTTCGTTCGAAAACCCGTGTTCAAGCGGAACCCGAAAGGGGAAAACCGAAGATCCGGATCACGATCGAACCAGAAGCTCAAATGGAGGAGGTTCATTGCCCCATCGATTTGAATAATCCGGAAGAAATCACCCGCTTGGAAAAACAGATGGAAAAAGTCATCAAAAAGGAAGTGGAAGCAACTGTGAACACGGCACAAAAGCAACGAAGCGACATCTTCGGGTTCGGAGAGGTTATTCGCCGGGCCGATCCGAAAACCTGGAAGAAAATCAAAAAGGACTGGGACCGTCAGTTCGCCAACACCGATGTGGATGTTGAAGTAAAGGCTTTAATCCGGCATACGAACCGAATCAAACAACCCATGACCATTCAAAAGGGGTGAAACATCCGTGGAAAAAGCGAAACTCGATTTCTTGCAGTTCTTTTCCCTGATCGTATTGTTCGAATTGGGTAGTACTCTGGTGATCGGCATGGGGACGGCGGCCAAACAAGACGCCTGGTTGACCATCTTGGTCGGCCTGGCCGGAGGCGTCCTGCTGTTTCTCTTTTACAGCGCCCTGTTTCGGCGTTATCCGGATCTTCCCATCACGGGTATTGCTCAAAAGGTTCTCGGCAAGCCGGTCGGTACGCTACTGGGCTATCTGTATGTCGTCTATTTCATGTATGTCGGGGCGAGGATCCTTTTGGATTTCGGCATCCTCTCCTTCCTCTCCACCTTAGATCAGACGCCGTTCTTGGTGATTATGACCCTGATGATCCTGGTAATCATCTATGTCCTCTATCTGGGGGTCGAAGTGTTGGGAAGACTAGGGGAAATGTTCCTGCTCGCGTATCTGCTGGTGTCTGCTTTCGGAGCGCTACTGCTATTGTTCTCCGGCCTTGTTGATCTGGCGCAATTGCGTCCCGTATTGGAAGAAGGATGGACACCCGTCTTAAAGACTGCTCTGCAGACGTTCACCTTTCCTTTCGGGGAAATGATCGTATTCATGATGTTGTTTCCATATCTAAACCGGCCCAAGTCGAGGGTGAAGGTCGGTTTATCGGGGATGGTTTTCAGCGGCGCCATCTTATGTGTGACCTCTATCATCACGACGGCCGTATTGGGAGCCGACATTGCCGACCGATCCACCTTTCCCCTGCTGACCATGATTGGCAAGGTGAACATCGCGGAAATTTTCCAGAACTTGGATGTCATCGCCGTGTTGATCTTGATCATCGTGGGTTTTTTTAAGATCGCGATCTTTTTTTACGCAGCGTTAATCGGCTTGGCGGATTTGACCAAAGTACATAAAAACCGTTTGGTGTACCCTATGGGAATGACCATCCTCTTTCTGTCCATCATCATCGCAGATGATTTTGTGGAACATTTCAAAGAAGGATTAGCGATAGTCCCCATTTATCTCCACCTTCCGTTCCAAACGGGGATCCCGCTCATTTTGTTGGCGGTTTCCCTGTTCCGTCATCGCAAGGGCGCTGCGGGGACTGGTTAGATTGTCTTGATCGGATCCAGGCAAGAACCGGGTCGACGATTAGCATCCCCACGAGCCCCCACAGAATGAGTTTTTCCACCGGTTCCATGACTCTAGTGGTGTGTTTCAACTTGGCCAATACGACGGACAAGTCCATGCCGAGGACAAGATCCATCAAGATCGTGACGGAAATAGCAGAAACAAAGAGAAACACGTAAATTGCCAACATTTTCATCTTCACATGTCCTCCATAACGGGTTTTAGTGCCCTTTATTATTTGGTTATCTATCGCTTTTATTCCTAATTGTCCGAGTCTACGATAGAATAGGAAGGAGGACTATTCAGCAATGTTGTTTTGTAATTTTTCATTCGGTTTACTGTTCATACAGCCCAGTCAATCCGCAGTTTTTTTTGCTGGATCACCTAGAACATACTTATTATCAATATAATCGGCGGTCCGAATGGCCAAAGCAACCAGTGGTTAAGGTCGGATTGGCGGCACCGGTCGAGGGAATGACGCTGTTGTCAGCGACATAAAGGCCCTTGATCCCGTGAACCTGTCCATACTTGTTGGTGGCGGAGGTTTCCGGATCGTTTCCCATCCGGCACGTCCCTTGTTCATGGTAGTCGATTCCCGTTTCTCGCAGACATATGGGCGGTTCTCCTTGTTTGGGAGAAATCAGACGAAGCCCCATGATCGAAGCAGCTCTTTCCACCCCCGCCGCCATTTCTCGAATAATCCGCTTATCTTTTTCACTATAATTGAACCGGATGTCCAATCTCGGCACTCCAAATTCATCCAGCCGCGAAGGATCCAAAGAAATACGGTTCTCATCATTGGATTCAATCACCCCGAATCCCAGGATCCGAACAAACAGCTCATTTTGTAAAATTTTAGTCGACGCTTGATAATAAAAATATTCCAGCGGTCCGTAAAATTGGATTTGATAAGGTCTCTCGTTTGTTTGTGGAATGAGAATACCCAGTGTACCCAATACTTCCGGAAATGAACTTCGACCGACAGTGCCGTGGGCCTCCACAAAAGTGTTGATTTTAAGGTAGTGGCCGATCGCCTTTCCTTTTATTCCCGAGTTTAACAGCAGACGCGGAGTTTCCAGGGTACTCGCCGATACAATCACATGGTTTGCCTTTAGATCATATGATTTTTTCTCCGGGGACATCACCCGAATACCGGCGCATTTCCCGTCCTGAACCAGAACTTTTACCGCACGGGCATTTACGGCCAAATCAAAGGCTTTCACATTGAGGGCTCTGGCGATAAAATCGATGGAACTGAAAAATACATTGGAATGGATCTCCCCAAATTGTATAGGTTGCATATCGGTGGCCATCGGAAACTCCATTGCTTCGGGGATCCCGTTGTCCCACAGCCGTTGGAGCATGGTCTGTGTAAACATGGAGTTCCGGTTGTAGAGCTGGTTGGACACATCGGAATGTCGGTATCGGGAGAAACGGAAAGAGATGGAATGTAAATGATTTTTCCGGGGATGGGTTGATCCGGATGAGGGATTTCTGAATGACGGGAAAGAAGCATGTCAATGGGAACGCCGTATTGTTCGGCAATTTTTCTAAGAGTATCCTCACGGCCAGCGACGACGGCTTTCAAAGCTTCTACCTCCTTTAAGGCATCCTTTGGTTATCAGCCTCATTTCGTTAGCCAAATAGGATACAAAAAGCAACGACAGGCTGGCGGCGATACCATCCTATGAAGGAATCACCTGGGGACATACCAGGCATTTTTTAATCTCGAACGGGGAGAAGCATCATTTAGGCGGTGATGTTCTGGAGTGCGCCGGCAACAATAGAAATCTCACACCACGCAGAAACGAATGAAATGTTTTACACAGGTTGCAGGACGCCTGGGCGTTTTTGCTGACCCCTCCCAGCGCACTGGATGCTTCCATAGCCGCCAAAAAAGGAATCCAATACCTGACCCCTGAAGCGATGCAATCCCAGCAACGGGTGTTGACCAAGGAAGAGACGGGGGCACGCAAGAAAGGATCTCCCCCTTCAGCCGACGATGAAAACCAACCGGATGCGGAAGAGGTATTGACAGAAGAGACTGCAAAATCTGCCCCCTCCGACCCCAACCCCTACTATAACAAGATCCAGCAGGAGTTAAGGGCAGCAACGGTCATTACCCTGAACAGCCAAAACTATCTCGATCGTCTCACCACCATTCAAATGCACGAAGAACACTTGAATGGAAAGAAAATCCGGACTACCGGTTTTGTCTATCGGACAGACAATATGCCCAAGGATCTTTTCCTCGTCGGTCGTTATGCCATGACCTGCTGTGCCGCTGATGCCAGTGTCACGGTTTTTTTCGCCAAAGTGCCCCAGCCTGATCAGTGGAGAGAAGGTACCTGGATTGAAGTAGAAGGGACTCTGGGTTTTACTGAAGTGGAAAATAGCCGGGTCCCGATGGTAAAGAGCTCCTCCGTAAAAAAGATTAAACCTTTGAAAGATCCCTATATCTACTCAAATTATTAAAAAACCCTATTTACTGCTGAGCCTCCATCGGCTACTCGACAGGAATCATTTTACAACAGGACTGATTCCTCCTGCCAACCCTATATGATTCGGTTCTTAAGGTACGAGTAGTTTAACGAGTTTCCGTTCGTTTCTTAAAGATACCAAAAACTTGTCGGACTTACGAGATGGTTTACACCCTCCCTTGTCCGACGCTTGCTTTCATTCCAACCATTAAGGGCTGGTTTTTCCGCTCGCTATTTATAAAAAAGGAAAACCTCCTTGGTTGAGCCATGTCAGCCAAGGGGGTTTTTAAAACAACCATCCGTTAAACGATCCCTAAAGCACCTGAATGAGATCGATAAAATCCTTTATACCGCTAATGACTGCAGCTAAAGTAACTGCCACTGCAGCGATCTGACCGTAATTTTTATCTAGGAATAACAGCTTTTCATTTAACCTTATCAAAGAGTCCTTTCTAATAACACCTTTTGCCAAATCACCTTGGATCTCTTGTTTCATTTTTTGTAATTCAGCAACATCTCGTTTTAATTGGTTAAGATCCAATTCCTCAATGTATACCTTTTCTTCATAACTCAATTCTCTTTTGAATCTTTTAGCACGAATCCTTTCTTCTGGATATATAATTTCAGATTCGGGAGATGCTTCTTTGACGACTGCTTCGTCTTTTGTCGTCATACCAGCTGCTTCGTTTTTCGGTTTAAATAATATGCTATAGTAAGACCCTTTTGCGTATCTAGAGTTTCGATACCGAACTAGATTTTCTGTAGATATCAACTTCTCTGTCAGGTCCTCTAAAGCTTTGCTTAATTCTGCGGCTTGTGCAGACTGAATTGAAAATGATTCCATAGAACACCTCTTGGGGATAATGAATTTTCTATTATTTTAACTTTAAACAAAAGTATACGACAATCCTGAGAGAGAATCCATAAAATCTATAAAGGAAAACAGCAGCTGATGTCGAGGAAAGGAAATTGTCTGGATAACGCGTGTTTTGGACACTAAAATCTGAATTCCTTAATCTCCACTCGTTCAACACGGACGAAGAGGTTCGGCAGGCTGTTTTTTACAATAATCAACGATTTCAATCCCGATTAAACCATCTCAGCCCGGTGGATTACCGGGCTGAAACGGCTTGACCGTCACATGGCGGCTTCTTTTTATTTGGCTACTTGACAGGGGTAAGCTCACTTTTCTATCCAGGGTTTAAGGCGGTTTTTGCGTGACTTCACAAGCCTCACCCACGGGCCTGTTGCAGGGTCCCTCACTTCTTTGCCAGAGGTCTGCACCATGCCTGTTGGACGTTCGTCTCGCTGGCAAATCCCGAACCGAAACCGCTGATCCCCAAAACAACACCCATTGGATTGACAACTGAGAGTCCGCAAAGAGGTCGGTTGTCAAGAGAGTTCGTTCTGACTCGGAACGGTGAAGAGAGTAATCCAAAAGTATGCTAACCGGAATTACAAGTTATCGCTCTTTCTCTTTCTGGGCTTTCAAGTATCGCTTGATATACCCGAACCCCATCAGTTTCTTGCGATGCTCGTCCCATATGCGGAATTTAAGTGATTTAAGGCTGGACAGAAGCGTTACAGGCACTACATCCTGGAATATCGTATTCTCTTCATGGGCCAGCTTGAGATAATAGTTCGGCACCCGGGGGCTCAGATGATGAATATGGTGGAAGCCAATGTTTCCCGTGAACCAATGCAGCACCTTTGGTAATTTATAAAAGGAGCTTCCGCGCAGAGCAGCATCCACATAATCCCACTTCTCGTCTTTCTCGAAGTAGGTCCCCTCAAACTGGTGCTGGACATAGAAGAGCCAGACGCCGGCTAAACCCGAAATGAGAAAGATAGGCCCCTGGACCAATAGGAACGCTTTCCAGCCGATTGTCCAACAAAGCAACCCGGCGATAGCAGCTATACCTAGGTTGGTCAAGTAGGTATTCAGCCGTTCCTTCATCTTGGCTCCCTTCCTGTTAAATCGATAATCAATGAGGAAAATATAGGAAGGTCCCAGTCCGAACATAATCAGAGGGTTTCGGTACATGCGGTAAGCGAGTCGTTTCAGCGGCGGTAATGCCAGATATTCCTCCACCGTCAATGTCCAAATGTCTCCCGTGCCGCCCCGGTCCAGGTTCCCGCTGGTAGCGTGATGAACTGAATGATTGTGCCGCCACTGATAGAACGGGCAGCAGGTTAAAATTCCAGTAAGCGTTCCTAATACCTCGTTTGCCGTCCGGTTAGGAAAGAAGGAACCGTGACAACAGTCGTGAAAGATTATGAAAATCCGGATCAACAAGCCGGCTGCCAGACAAGTCAGCACTAGGGTAAGCCAATAGGAAACCGCAAGGCTCCAATACGCAGCGTACCAGAGCAGAAAGAAAGGTACACAGGTGTTGATAATTTGCCAAATGCTCCGCTTCACACTGGGTTTCCCGTAAAGTGCGATAATTTTCTGCCAGCTTTCCTTCTTATGGTGATCTAACGCCAAAAAATCACGCTCCCAAATTCAATAATAGAGTTTTCATTGTTGTTAAACACACGGAATCCCTTTCATGTACAACGATCCAACCAAACGCTAAAAAGATATGCAACGACCTGAAACCTTTTATCGGCTGTTGAGACGGCTAGGCGTTAAGAGAAAAGATGACCAATCGAAGTTGTGACACGCAACATGTACAGGTTACCGTGAGGTTAGGCAAAAAACAATGGCAAAAAGCGACGATTACTTGAATTGTTGAAGGAGCGCGATCCTTTCCTTGCCTGATACATCCCTATGTACGTACGGCTGGACACACCCAGTCCGTCGAAATACATATCCGTCAGGTTAGGGGATGCCCCTCCCCCCTTTCCATGGTGGACCGAAGCAAAAAGCCCCTTGAAAATTGTTTTAGGGGATCGGAGCCCTTATCGTAATTTCTTTTTGCCATGTTCCAAGTAAAAGACCAAAGTGAACAGTGAAACCATCCCCATTACCATAAGGACCGCTGACACCTCAAGGACATCCACTAGAAACCTGATCCCTTCCATGATTGCGCCATACATGCTTATCATCCTTTCTTCTCGGTGTTAATACTCAGGATGCTTCGCGGCCAAACGAACCCATTCCTCAAACTCCTTATCCTCTGCAAGGCCATTCGTTACGAGTTATAATCCAGTCGAGCTTTACTCATATACCCTTTTCGAATATTCTAAAACCAAATCATGAATGGATATCAAGGCTTTGGACTGTTTAATATAAAAAAAAACGCAATCCCTCCTCCCCTTGCCAGTAAAGGAATTGAAATGGAGTCTCTTTTTGTCTTAAAATGGAATTTTTGGTCGAATAGAAGGAATCGGAATGGGTGGTTGACGAAAAATTGGGTAAAAAATTGACGGGAGGTTTCCTTCATTGGAAAAAGGACAAGAAGTAACCATGTCTTTACACGAAGCTGCCCGCCGTCTGAACCTTATTATCGGACTGTCCGCTTGTTGCTATCTAATTATCTCGATATTTCTCCTAAAATAAATAGTGTGGGGCGTTATGAGCTCACAGAACAAGACTTTCAGCGTCTCCGACTATATTACATGAAACTTGTATTACAAGGAACATGGAGCTCAAAACCCTCTTGTGACGTCTCCCACGGCTGAAGCCGTGAGCTTCACTGGACTTTTAAAGGTCTAAGGTTTGTTTATTTGGCCTTCTCTCAGGCGATCTTTTTTGACAATGGTGGGAACCCCATCCCGCTCCATTTTGGTCATTAACTCTAAACTGACGATCCCTTCCATTAACCGAATATTAACCCAGACGAGAAAAAGTCCTGTCCATTCGAATAATATGGGGAACGGCCCCTGAAAGGGGCATGACCTGCCCCACACCCCAAAAGGCCGTACATCTTCCTCCGGGGAAAAAGGTGACGGCCTTTCCATTTGCGGGATTTCAGCTTTTTTGTTCTCTAATCGTCCATTCGTGGTTGAACTCGACGCATCCTTTGAGCGTCTGGGCGACGGGGCAACCCCGTTCAAAGGTCTTCAGAGCCCGCTCGGCGGCTTCTCTCTTTCCTTTGGGGATAGTGAGATAGTAGTGGCAATCGATGCGAGTGATCTTCAGCACTTTCTCGGGAGCTTCGATGGTTCCCTTGAATTCGGCAGTCAATTGGCCTCCCTTGGCGGGAATGTGGCGCGCTTCCAGCGCGCCGGACAGGGTCCCCGTCAGTCACCCGCCGGCAGCGGCCACGATGTGGTCCAGCGTGGACGGCCGCTCCTCGGCGGGCTCCACGCCGTAAAAATCCTTCACGCCGCCGTGGACACCAAACAGTAGGGGTTTCTCAAAACCGGCGATATAAGCACGGCGGTTGGGTCCTTCGTCCTGATGGATGCGGATCCTGGAAATCTCAATCGGTTGGTTCATCCTGCAACCTCCTCATTGGGTTCTCCTTTCACCCTGTTCGATTTTCCTTTTGTCGAATTCTTCTTAGGTGTGTCCAAAGATACCTTGGGGTAACTGAAGCATCTGTACTCCATATCTGCTTGGAGACTCCACACGGCTGAAGCACCACAGGCACTTCCTTCGGTCGCCGTGGGATTCTTGGGTAGTACGGTGACCCCAATAGGTTCATTTCAAAGAAAGCTTGGCTTACTTCCAATCCCTTTCCTCCATGTACCGGTAGATCGGCAGCTCGTCCCCCTCTTCTGTGGAAATAAAACCAAAGGTGACATAGCTGTCGGTGGATTCGGGTTCCAGAGCGAGGGCGGCCAAATTTGCCGTCGGTTGATTCATGGGAATGATCCAGCTCCCCTTCGGCAAGGTGACGGTTTTTCCAACGTTTTTCGTTATTACCCTATGCTGGGGATGACCTTCATAAGGTTGGTCCGCAGTCTCTTTTGAAGTGACGATATAGCTTTCCACCGGCAGGATAGTTTCCCTTTCTAACTGTTTCACTTTAACACCGGCGTTTTTCAACCGAGTCACAGCGTCCCTCTGATCCGGCTTCAGAAAGTAGGCGGTGGGTCGTTCCCGCGTAAGGACAGCTTTACCGTCGGTGTGGCTGAAGTAGCGAACAGGGATATTTTTCACTTCTGCTTCAGCGATATCTACAACCGGCAGGATGCTGTTGGGAATCACCTTCGCCTTGCTTTGGATAATCACTTTGTCGTCATCCCCGGCGGTCCGTCCTTTGGTGACGATTTCTTCCCGGGCGCCGCCGACCAAGCTGCGGATCTCATCCGCATAAAAAGCCACGCTTTCCAGCAGACTCTGATGAGTAGTCACTTGGGCCGCTACACGACGGAGAAAGTTTTCCCGTCCGATTCCAATGCCCCGGGTCTCCACGAGAAAGGAGAGGGAGGGCTTCAAAGCGAAACTATTGCGTCCGATGCGAGGCTCCGGTCCGCCTTCAGTTACCTCCAGTTGCCCGTCTTTTTTGGCCATCGTGTAATAGTCACTGCTGGAGAACCCCTTTTTCGTCAGTGCCTCTTTGGCTCTTACCACCATCGTGTTATCGGCGAAGGTGCGAATCTCTTCAGGGATATTTAGATTTTTGCCAGAGAGGATCAAGAGATCATGGTATGTGAGGGATCCCTCCTTCCCAAAGTCCTTTAGCAGTTCGGGGCTCAGACCGTACTCGTGGGCATCGATCGCCACCTCCGGCTGTACCTGGTTGAAGAGGGAATGGATCGCTCGTACTTCCGGAGTGTCGAACTTCAGGTGGTCCCGGTTACCGTCAAGGTCGTTCGCCATGTAGCGCTGGAAGGCGTAGGAGCCGTCGGGATTTACCCGGGGGACCACCACCACATTGATATCCTCCAGCAGCTTCTTGCCGTAATTCCCGGCTAATCTTTCAGCCATCACCAGGACCGCTTCCCCAGCAGCCGGCTCGTTACCGTGGATTTGTCCCTGCAGCCAGACAGTAGGTTTACCCTTACCGGTCCCTCTTTTATAAAAAAGGACCGGGATCTCTCGTCCTTCCTGAGAGCGTCCAACCGTCTTCATCACCGTCCAAGGGCTTCGTTCATCTAATTTATGTAAGAAGGAGAGCATCTCCTCCTGGCTGGTGAAGCGCTCCTCGCCGGAGTTGAAGGCCGGTGTCTCAAAACGCTCTTCAGGATCTGGGTAAAGTTTGAGCACCTGCTCCGGCTGGGAATAATCCTTTCCGTAATAAGGAGTCTCCGGTGCAGCCTGAACCGTGGGTAACGTTAGAGAAGCCACCATCAGCATAACCGCGGTAAAGACGATGAACCATTTGCTTGATCGAACCATAGCACTCCCTCCATTTTTCTGACTTATTTTAATAATAAATCGAAAAAAGTTGTAGCTCAACGATTGAAGAAGGCCCGCCTATTTCACGGTATAACCCATCATAAGATGACCGAAACTTTGGGCGTTCATGAGAAAATGTGAAACTGTGGCAAGGTGGGTTGACAAAGAAACTAAAGAATATTCTTCGGGCCCCCCATTTATCCGTTGTCCAAAACACAGAACCTTTCCAATCCATGAAAAAAGGTTTTATCCTTTGGTTGCTCCTCCAAAATTAAAGCCCTGGGACATATACCGCTGTCCAATGATATACATTATAACGGCCGGGATCGCGTAGAGGATTGAGAAAGCAGCCAACTTTCCATATTCCACGAGACCGTATTGTCCGAAAAACTGATAGATCGTTACCGATGCTGGCAGCTTGTCTGGGCTCTGGATCAAAATAAAAGGGACGAAAAAATTCCCCCAACTGGATGTAAAGGTGAAAATGCTCACTGTAAAGACACCCGGAAGCATGAGGGGGATGATTACGGATCTTAAGCCCCTCCAGACCGATGCGCCGTCAACCCATGCCGCTTCCTCCAGTTCCACAGGAACGGAGTCCATAAAGTTCTTCATGATCCAAATTGCATAGGGAAGTGATGAGGCGGTAAGAAAAAGCATGGTCATCACGAGGGAATCTACAAAATTCAACAAGATGAACAGCTGGTATACCGGGACCATCACCGCCGTGATAGGCAGGGCTGTCGCAAAAAGAATGGTATACATAAAGGGTTTCTTATAATTCAGTTGGTACCTCGATAACGGATAGGCGGCCAGCCCGGCCACGATGACCACCAGCACGGACTGGCCCACGGAGAGGAACAGTCCGTTGACAAAGGACATCTGGGTCGCAGGATCCGTCAGGATGGCTTGAAAGTTATCCAGTGTAACCCCACGAGGCACTTTCAACGACAGCTGTGCTTGCGGGTCCACTGCCGCAAAGAGAACCCATAGTAACGGCATCAGGAACATCACGCCGATCAAACTGAGGATAACGTAGGGAACGACCCGGTTGAAGGTACTGCGGTTCAAGCGAAGCCCGCCTTTTCTGCTCATGAAATCCCTCCTTTAGGATATTAGGGAGGACCGGTACCCAAGGCAACGGCCTACTCTTATGTCTTAAGCTTCAGCAGACGGATATAGGTCAGGCTGGCGATCATACCAATCACCAAAAGGACGAGGGAGATTGCGGTCCCGTATCCCAACTGGTAGTTGATAAAGGCTTGGTTGTACATAAAGATCGGCAGGGTTTCGGTCTCCGTCCCCGGCCCGCCGCCAGTCAGTGCATAGATTAGGGTGAACAGCCCCAAAGTCTGTAGCGTGATCAACACCATATTGGTCGAGATCGATCCGCGGATGATCGGCAGCGTCACATGCCACAGCCGCTGCCAACCGGTGGCGCCATCAATCTTCGCTGCTTCTTCCACCTCTTTGGGAACATCGTCGAGGGCCGCCTGGTAGACGAGCATGGAAAACGCCGTTCCGTGCCAAATGTTAGCAATCACAACACTTACCATCGGGAACTGGTACAACCACGCAACCGGCTTTAAACCGACGCTCTCAAGCACCACATTGGCCGTACCCTGATCACTGAAGAAGGCAAACCATACAAACGCCACGACTACCTCCGGGGTTACCCATCCCGCCATGACCACCGTGCCGATAATTCTCCGAAATGACCGGGAGCGCTCCCTCATGAGTGAGGCCAGGGTAAACCCCAGTACCTGCTGACCCAGGATCGCCGAAAAGATAAGAAAGACCATTGTGTTCAACACGCTGATGCGGAAACTCGGGTCGGAAAACATCGTCACGAAGTTCTTAAACCCGACAAAGTCCATATCCCTCGCCGCACTGCCTGTCAGCGACATGTTGGTAAAGGAAAATAAAATTGTCAACAGGATAGGGGCAAAGAAAAATAGCAAGAGCAAAATCCATGAAGGCAATAGAAACAGAATGGACCGCACGTGTTCGCGTTTTCCTTTTTTTTCTAACGAACCGGCATTCGACAAGTTCCTTTGCGAACTTTTCTCGTGTACAAGCTCGATCGCCATCATTCCCCTCCTCCTAACCTACTCCTTTTTCATGACGTTCTCCGGCCCCACCAAGGCTTCGACACTCTGTGCGTATTGCTCCATGGCTTGCTCGGGGCTGGCTTTGCCGGTGGCGACGGACTCCACGGCAATTTGAATTTTGGTGGAAACCGCCGGATAATCCTCGTTGCCGGGACGGAAGTCGGTGAATTCCAAAAACTCTGTAGACTGTTGAAAATTTCTTCCCGGCGCATTCTGGTATTCGGGATCCTCCGCCACATCATCGCGGGGGGTCAAGTCGCCTTCATTGAGGACATAGTACTTGTTGTTTTCTTTGTTTGTGGCCAGCTTGATGAACTCCCAGGCCAGATCCTTGTGTTTCGACTTGGCAGAGATGGAGAGCGCCCATCCGCCGGAGAGCGAGATTTTCCCCGGGTCTTGTCCCCGTTCGGTGGGCATCGGGGCAAACCCGTAAACTTTGGTGCCTTCCGGCCAAGGAGCGGGTCCGCCTTCGACCCAGGAACCCGACAAAAAGCTTCCATGGAGCGCCATCGCCACTTTTTCTTCCGGCATCGATTGCTCTGCCAGGGTGTTGCCGGCTGTGCCGTTTAAAACTTGGGACAATGGTGGCCCCAGCCCGTTAGAATAGATATGGTCGATAAAGCGAAGGGCGTGGAGGATACCGGGGCTTTTCACCACCCACTTATCCCGTTTTTCGTCATACAGCGGATCGTCGGTTCCGTACAGGAGCATTTCAAAGGTTTGCATCGCGGTGGCCTCCCCGGTGGCCCTTCCTGTAAAAGACCAGAACGGTGTCACTCCAGGGACTTTTTCCTTGATTGTCCGTGCTGCCGTCAAGATGTCGTTCCAATTTTCAGGCTGCCATGGAACCGGCAACCCCGCTTTTTTGAAAATGTTTTTGTTATACCAGATACCTCGCGTATCCGTGCTGAAAGGGACGCCGTAGATCGAGCCGTCCTGGGTGGTCACGCCTTTTTTGACCCGGTCGTTGAAGTTGTCCCAGTCATCCCAGCCTTTTACTCTCTCAGTCAACGGTTCGATGTAACCGGCGGCAGCGTCCGCGTTGATCATAAACGTATCTTCCGCCACGACATCAGGGGCCGTATCCGCCGACTTCATCATCAGCGCCAGTTTGGCGAAAAAGGTGCCTTCCGACGCCTGGATGGGGATGATCTCCACCTTTTTGCCGGGATGGCGCTCCTCAAAGGTCTGTTTTACTTTTTTCAGCCACTTTTCCGTCCCGGTATTGGGTCCACTATAACGGTAAGCCACTTTGATGGTCGATGAATCCGCCGGTTTGGAGGCTTCATACGAACACGCCGCTTGCAGTACTGCCAACAGCAAGGAGACGAAAACCAGCATCGCTTTTTTCATCACCATTCTCTCTCCTTCCGACCAGCTGGAGCGTAAAAAACTTTTCCATGACCGAGCTACCGCCCCATTGAGAGAAGAATGCTCTCCCAGTCGATACTCCAATTTGTCCCAGAATTCGGATGCCGCTCGTTAAAGTCTCTTCCGATAGATCCCGATGATCACCACCCCGTAATGGCGACGCTCCTCCGCAACGCGGTAGGTAATGGAGCCGCCGTGTTGAATCGCTTTCAAATCGCCAGAAAAGTAATCCGAGTTTAGTTGGCGGGGACTCCTATTTGTGTAGCCATCACCCCTTGAAAAAAACTTCGTACCGCTTGTTCAAGCAACTCCTCACCGCGTAGGAGAGCTTCCTGTTCAGACATTGGAGCGTTTACGATTGAATAAACGGCGGCAATTCCCTTCTGCTGCAATAGCTCAACTCCCGATCCGATCGCGCCGGTAAATGCAATCGTCGGAACACCATGCTTTTGAGCCAAACATGCTACACCACCGGGAGCTTTACCATGAAGGGTCTGGCTATCCATCTTCCCTTCTCCCGTCAACACCAAATCAGAGCGGGCAATCTTTTCTTCCAACCCGATAATCCGACTGATCAGATCAAATCCTGACTCTAACTTTGCATTACAAAAAGTAAGAAGCGCGGCCCCAAGACCACCTGCTGAACCACCTCCAGCTTGTTGTTCAATTTTTTGCCGGAAGGTAGACAGCTTTTTCGCGTAGTGTTCCATCCCCTCTTCCAACAAGGGAAGAAGTTCAGGTCCCGCCCCCTTTTGCGGGGCAAAAACACGAACGCCCCCTTCCTCTCCGATCAACGGGTTGTCCACATCACTTGCAACCGTCACGTTTACTTCCTTTAGCCTTGGGTCGATCGACGAAGGATCCATCGTTTCTACTTTTGCCAATCCTTGCCCCCCAGGAAGTACGTCGCGGTTGTCACGATCCAGTACTTTGACCCCAATCGCTTGTAAAAAGCCGATTCCCCCGTCGACTGTCGCGCTTCCCCCCAGGCCGATAATCACTTCTTTAGGGCCACGCCCCAGCGCGTGGCGCAGCATCTCCCCCAACCCCCGGGTGGATGCGATCCACGGATTCCGTTGTTTCTGATCGACTTGAGTTAACCCGGAGCATGCTGCTACTTCCATCACAATTCTGCCATCTGGCAGTACACCGTAGTATCCATCAACAGGATCACCCATGGGACCGGTGACCTGATGAAAAACTTTTTCTCCCCCACAAGCGGCAAGTAAAGCATCCACCGTGCCTTCTCCGCCATCTGCCAAAGACACCTGTTCAATCCAGGCATTGGGTATTACGGAGCGGATGCCTGCCGCCATGCTCTTCCCTGCAGATAAGCTAGTCATACTTCCTTTAAAAGAATCTGGGGCAATGAGTATTCGCATTTACTACCCTCCGCTAGATGAAAATTCGTCCTCTTCGTACTGGTGTAGCAGCATGGACAATTTTAAAAGAAACAAGTCATCGATATTTCGAGGGTTTAAGCCGGTCAAATGCGCAATTTTTTCGAGCCGAGCCAGCAATGTATTTCGGCGGATTTGCAATGCATTCGCAGCCTGAGTTACATTTAAACCTTTATCCATGTATACCTGCATGGTTTTCCACAGTTTCCCAAACGTTTTTCTATCAGCATTGAAAAGTGGTTGAAGATTCCGTTTTGTATACTCTTTTCGCAGCTTAGGATCGATGCTGTCGATGAGCAGCCCCAAGCCCAGTTCGTCATAATGGTAAATCAATCGTTTTGGCAGATAACGACGACCAACCTTAACAGCTCGAACCGCTTCGCGATAGGATGAGGAAATCTCAGCCAACTCGTTGTAACAGTTACCGACTCCGATTTGGACATTCAGGCCAAATTGGCTTGAAATGACTTGCTCGATTCGTTGTCCCAGACGGTTTAACACCGCCTTTTGGCGTTTTGTAGGTTGATCTCTATCCAAAGCGTAAAGGACCACGAAATGCCCCCCACCTGCAAAGGATACCAAGTGCACGAGCGGATCGCCCACAACCTCCTCAATCTTCTTCATTATTTTTGTTTTTGTCTGTTGAACCTGGAGTTCACCCGCTAATTGGTCGTTAAATTTCTTCAAATCGGTATACGTGTGGTTGGAAAAATTTCTGATATCGACTACCATTGCAATTCGGGAACGTGTTAAATCTATTTGCAAGTTCCATCCGCGGGCAACAAACATATCCATGCTTCTACCAAACTTGCCTGAGATCAAATCCTGGATTAAATGCTGACGTGCTTGACTTTCCAAATGGACTTGTTGTTGTAATACCGTCTGCTGCACCATCATTTCGACAGCCATTTTGACAATCTCCCCAAAGGGGCGTATTTCTGCCGGATCACCCGTAATACCAACAACACCGATGATTTGGTCGTTCCATACAATTGGCAAGTTGACGCCCGGCTTGACTCCGGGCCACTCTTCACTATCACGAGGGGTGACTTCCACACTTTTCCCAGTAGCGATGACTTTTCGAGCCCCTTTATGGACGGTGTTTAAACGCTCCGTCTCCCCTGTACCGATGATGACACCGTTTTGGTCCATGATGTTGATGTTGCACTGAAGGATTGGAATGGTTCTTTCCACCATCTTTTGAGCTATTTCATAAGTCAATTGCATAGTGGATTCACTCACTTCACCAAATGCTACACTTAAGCGGTTTAGGTGGCTTCGGCCCTTGATACGAAGAAGGCGGGATCCAGTTTGTCCGGGCATCATTCGGAAACTCTCTAAAGTAGAAACGACCTTTGCTCACCGCCGTAAGGATGACATTCACAACAGGGCCAATGATCATGGACAGAAAGGATGCATAGTAGATCGGATATACATGAAACACACCCAGCGCACCAATCAAAACGGCAAGGGATAACGAGATCATCCCTGCGGGATTCCAGGAACGAAGGTATTCCTGACGGAATTCAACAAAATCGGTCGGGGCCAGTCGCATCACCTTACGACAGATATAGTAATCAGCCAGGATGATAAAAACCCATGTATTCGTTAGGATCCCCGTGATCGCGAGAAATGTACCCATGTATTGAAGCACGTTCGCTGCGTAGAAAACCACACCCAAAATCCAAATCAACAACATCCACCATTGGCGTCCCGGACGGAAACGGAATGCGATGTCCATTGTATTAGAGAGGGCAAGCGAGCCGGAGTAAAGGTTCATCACATTGATCCGGATCTGGGTCACAACGGCAAATACCATTCCGAGGAATCCCATGACGAACGGAAAGACAAATCCTGGGTCGGAAGCCATCGCGTAACTATTGTTGCCAGTCAAATGCGGAAGTAACGTGTAAGCCAACATCGCCCCCAGAATGATGACAGCCGTCATCGGTACCAGCATCCCGATCATGATGGTTGCCGTCCCTTTATAGGTCACATCCGGTTTGGCAAAAAGGAATCGGCCACCGATAACGTGCCGGAACACGACCGATCGCATAGTCCTCAACGGATTCGGCTTTTGTGATGTCCTGTGGTCCCTCAAACCATTCTTTCCACCTACTCATAGATAGCCTCCCTTCTTTTACGTCAATCTGCGGTGAATTTCGGCCAACTGCTCGTACATGGTCGTCGTCAAATCCCTCAAGACAGGAAAGTAGGGACGGATCTCCCTGATTTTATCCACCTGGATCTCACCGATGGTGACGCTCTCTCCTTCATACGGCGCCTTGCATATAACCGGGCTGCCGGGTACCTTGGTCTCCTTTTCCCCCGGACCGACAATGCACCCCCCGCCCCAGTACTCCGTCTCCCCTTCTTTGCCGACCAAATTGGCATAAACAAACCAAACCGTATTTTCCATCGCCCGTACCTGGACAATCGGTTCAAAAATCGATTTCTCAAACCGGGGCGAACCGGAGATCCCGACGAGGATATCCGCCCCCTTCAACGTTAAAGCACGGGCCAGTTCGGGAAAAAACATGTCATAACAGACCAAAATGCCGATGTTACCGATAGGTGTTCGAAATATCGGCAGATCCTCGCCCGCCTTGAAATATCTCCTGTCGGGAAAAGCACCCGGTCCCGACTCATCGGTTGCGTGTCCCGGAAGGGTATGCTTCCGCCACTTGCCGATGTAACCCTCCGGCCCGACGAATGCCGCCGAATTATAATTAATCCCTTCAATGCTTTTCTCCGGCATCCCCCAAATGATATAAACGTCATGTTCTGCCGCAACCGACGCAAAAAAGTCGGTGGCTGGACCCGGGATCGTTTCAGCAACTTCAAAAAAATGATCACCACAGTTATAACCTGTTAATGCAAGCTCCGGAAACACAACCAGTTTGGCTCCCTGTTCTACAGCGTTTAAAGTAAAGGCTTTCATTTTCTCCTGATTACTTTTTTTATCATTCGTCTTCGGTGTTATCTGGCAGATGGCAACCTTCATTCAAAACACCCCATACTGATTTTTCTGATAAATAATGCTAGGCTAATATGTTGATTATTAAGAATAATATAGTAAGCGTATTTACCTGTAAAGAGGCAATTTGTTCAATATATACCCATGAAAATAGCTATTTACAGATCATTTTGTTCAGTTAACCTTTTGCGATTCCCCTTATTGGTAGCGTTTGACCCACTCACAGATCTGGACGTCACTCCGGATGCCCAAGCGTTCACGGATGGAACGTAGTGACAGGCCTTCCACCATGTGCAGGCGTACCGTTTCCATTTTAACCTGCGGCGTGTATCGGTTGAACGTTTGCCCCTTTTTAGCCATAAGAAAATCCCCTCCGACAGAACGGTCTTAAGTCATCTTATCAAATGGCCTTTTTTCACTGTCTACCATGAGGGGATGATACCAGCTGATATGGGATGGTTTCTCAGGATGCTGATGGAGGGGTTCAACCCCCGACCCCTTCATAACGAGCGAAGTACTCCCCGTATATGATAAAAGAACAACAAAACTGTATTGACGAACAGTCGCTTTTCTATGGTCGTTTGTTTCCTGGATTTCCTTTCTTCCGTTTAGTATACGTTTTGATCCATTGTCCATGCGGGCGGAGACACAACTGTGGAGACCCCAGACCGGTACACCTTTGCTAGAGCCGATAATTGCTATTTCCCCCAGCCTAAACATAAAAGCGGTTGAGCCCAAGGACAAGACTCAACCGCTTTTATCGATTTCTATCAGATATCCCAACACCTAAACCTTTGTCAGTACCCATCTGCATGTTCGATGGTGACGATACCGCTCGTCCCCTGTTTCAGGCTCCCCTGCTTACGGAGATGAACCACCTTTTCCTCCGGCAGGTTCGTAAAGACGACCGGCGTAACGATGGAGGGGGCATGAACCCGCACATAGTCGAGATCGACCTTGGGCAGAGGCTGTCCCTGACAAATCGAATCTCCTTCCGAAACGAGAGCTTCAAACCCCCTCCCGTTCAGCTTGACCGTATCTAGCCCGATTTGAATGAGGATCTCACACCCATAGGCGGATTCTACTCCGATCGCATGCTTCGTCGGAAACAGATTGACCACTTTACCGTCCACCAGGGAAACGACAGCACCGGCCGCCGGTTCGATCCCGAATCCGTCCCCCATCATCTTGCCGGCAAAGACTTCGTCAGGCACTTCAGTAATTGGACTTCCATAGGCAGGATGAAGTCGTCGGACTTCAAGAGAGAATACTTTTCCGTGTCCGCAGATTTTCCACGAGGTTCCTAGTCGGCCGACTCAGAAGTCCCTTCCCCCCGCTCTATCTGCTGGCGTATCGCTTCGGCTACAAATTCGACGTCTGTGCCAACGACCACCTGCAGGTTAGTACCGCTAGTTTTAAAAGACCTTTCGCACCACTTCTTTTCAGGGCGGCTTCGTCCACTTTGGACATATCCTTCAGCTTTAGATGGAGACGGGTAGTGCAGTTGTCGAGGGAGTCGATGTTATCACCACCGCCCAACCCCCGCAGGTAGCCCGCTGCCATCCGGTCATACCGATTGCCGGACGCAGCTGCCGGCTCCCCTTCGTCTGCCGGCTCCACCTCCTCTTCATCTTCCCGTCCCGGCGTTTTCAGGTTCAGCTTTTTAATAAGGAAGTAGAAGAGCAGGAAATAGACGAGACCGTAAATCAGACCGATGCCGAACAGAAGCCACGGACGTTGGGCGATCCCCAAGTTGAGGAAGAAATCGATCGCTCCCGCCGAAAAGCCGAACCCGTGGTGGATACCCAACAAATAGGCGACGACAAAGGAGCTGGCCCCTTTTTCAAAAATGGCAGAAGTCTGCGCAGGGACAGATCAAACTGGTCACGCTGGACCCTGAACAGGAAGGCGGACTCGATTTGGTCCGCCATCTGACTCAAAACGGGGTCGTCGCCTCGATCGGCCATTCCGACGCCACTTACCATCAAGTGGATGAGGCCATCGAGGCCGGAGTCACCCATGTTACCCACCTGTACAACGGGATGAGGGGGCCCCACCATCGGGAGCCGGGCCTGGCTGGGGCAGTGTTGCTGCGGGATGAACTGTATGCCGAAATCATCGCCGACGGCATCCACTGTCGTCCGGAGATGGTACTTCTCGCCTACCGCATGAAAACAAGGGATCGGCTCCTCCTCATCACCGACGCCATCCGTGCCAAATGCCTCAGGCGGGGGGTTTACGATCTGGGCGGACAGGACGTCCATATGGACGGGACGACGGCCACTCTCCCTGACGGCACTTTAGCCGGCAGCATTCTGAAAATGGGAGACGCTATCAAAAATGTCATCGCCTTTACCGGCTGCTCCCTGGAGGACATCATTCACATGACCGCCGTCAACCCGGCTCGGCAATTAAAAGTGTTTGACCGCAAGGGCAGCATCTCTTTAGGAAAAGACGCCGACCTCGTCCTGCTGGATGAAAACCTGGACATTGCGGCCACCTTCTGCCGGGGTAAGCTGGCTTATCAGAGGTAATGGACATCCTTGCCTTCAACATTAGGAAATACAATGTTTGGAGGTCCTGAAACCGCTTAAGGAGGGCTTTCGAGGGAGGAATGTAACCGTGCAATTGATCAAAGCAGAAAACTATGAAGATATGAGCCGGATCGCAGCGGAGATCATCATCCGTAAAGTGCGCAGTGCCAACCGGGTCACCCTCGGCTTGGCTACGGGGGGTACCCCAAAAGGAACCTATGAACGGTTGGTTGCCGACCATCGGCAAAACGGAACCTAATACAGCCATGTCACGACGGTCAACCTGGATGAATACGTCGGTCTCGGCGGTGATCATCCGAACAGCTACCGCTTCTACATGAACCAACACCTGTTCCGCCACATTGACATCGACCCGGCCCGGACCCACGTGCCGAACGGACTGGCCGATGACCTGCAGAAAGAGTGCAAGCGGTACGATGCCCTGATCGGCGGTTTGGGGGGAGTAGACCTGCAAGTGCTGGGGATCGGCCGCAACGGTCACATCGGTTTTAACGAACCGGCCACCTCCTTCTCATCCAAAACTCATGTGGTGAAGTTGACTCCGTCCACACGCCAGGCCAACGCACGCTATTTTCGGGATTTTGACGAAGTTCCCACCAGCGCCATCACCATGGGGATCGCCACCATCCTGAGTAGCAGAGAGATCCTCCTCCTGGCATCGGGCGAAGATAAAGACTGGGCAATCGAAAGGCTGCTTTACGGCGAAATCGACGAATCCTTTCCCGCTTCCGCTCTTAAAAACCACCCGCATGTCACTTTCGTAGCCGACAAAAAAGCCCTTTCCCGCGTGCTGGTCCCTTCATGAAAGGAGAAAGAGATGATTGATAAAAGCTCACCTGTACCGATCTATTATCAACTGGAAGAACACATCAAAAGCCAGATTGAAAAAGGAGAGTTAAAACCGGGTGACTGCCTCCCCTCGGAACGGGAATACTCAGAGAAGTACGGGATCAGCCGGATGACGGTCCGTCAGGCGATCAATAACCTGGTAAGCGACGGCTATCTCATCCGTCAAAAAGGAAAGGGTACCTTTGTCTCTGAACGGAAATTCGAGCAGAAGCTCTCCGAGCTGACCAGCTTCACCGAAGACATGAAGGCAAGGGGATTGAAGCCCGACAGCAAACTGCTCCAATTCGAGATCATCCCTTCCGACGATGCCATCGCCACACAGCTCTCCATCAAAAGACACGACCCCGTATATCAAATCCGGCGAATCCGCCTGGCGGACGGTGTGCCAATGGCTCAAACATCCGGGCCGCTGCGGGACGAATCTCACGTTGCATTCAGGAAAACGGAATTATCCACGTATTCGGAAGCGGCCACTCCCATCTGCTGGCGCAGGAAGCCTTTTACCGGGCAGGAAGATTAGCAACGATCCGCCCCATCTTTGTTGAAGAATTGATGCTCCACAACGGAGCCCTTCGCTGCTCCCGAACTGGAACGGCGGGAAGATTACGCGGTAACCTTCATGGACCAACAGGATATCCGGCCGGAAGATACCGTGATCGTCGTCTCCACTTCGGGGCGAAACCCCGTCCCAATCGACGTCGCCCTAATGGCCCAGGAAAAGGGTGCCTTTGTGATCGGGATTACCTCCTTCGCCTATGCTAAAAGCCAACCGTCCAAGCACTGGAGCGGGAAAACTCTCCATCAGACAGTCGACCTGGCCATCGACAACCACGTTCCTCCAGTGGACACACTGTTGAACTTGCCCCTGAACGACAATCCCGTCTCCTTCGGCCCCGCTTCCACCGTCCTCGGGGCCGCCGTTTTAAACGGGATCTTCGCTGAAACCATTGGCATCCTTGCGAAAAAGGGATTAACGCCCCCTGTCTTTCAAAGCGGAAACCTGGAAGGCGCCTCAGAACATAACCAACGGCTGATCCAGCGTTATAAAGGGAGGATTCCCTTTTTTAATGAACGTTCATCCAAAGACATTACATGAGCGCAAGTGTGTAAGTATTTAGTTCCGTGGATATTCGGTACTCCAAAGACCGATACCTTTGTATTTGGTGGGGCGTACAGGTGCAGGTCCTGTCTTCCTCATAACCAAAGTAGCCCCAGGGACACCATGCCGAGAACAGCCTAGGTTTCACATTAGCTCAAATGGTGCCGAACAGCCCCATGAAATCAAACAACCAATCCAGTGCCCCTGCTTACCGGCATCAAAGGAGCACGTCTTGCCAGGGAGATGCTTATCAAGGAATTGGTCGACAGCCACGTTGCTCTCAGCAAACTGGAGAACTGTCAAACGAAGCCCAAACTGAGTACCCTGCGCCTTTTGTCTCAAGTCTTGGATGTTCTATGGCCTACCTAGGTTGTTTTGAATCCCTTCCTGAGTATTCCTTCGGCCAGCGACTGAAGAAGGCTCGCCTATATCAAGGTATGACCCATCATGAGATGGCCGACACTTTGGGCGTTCATGAGAAGAGCGCGAGCTCTGGCAAGGTGGGTTGATTAAAATCCGTTCCCAACGGAAGAAGAGTCTACTTCCTAACCCTGCATAATTATTTCTGTAACCGTTTCTTAGCCTTATCCAATACCTTTTTTCCTTCTTTTAGTATCATGTCTCGCTTTTTTTTATCCTTCATAATGTCTTTGGCCAATTCGCTCAATTTCTTTTTCCACACCGACAATTCCCCTCCTTTCCTATTTACTCCCATTGTAAAATACGATGGAGTGCAAGTCCAAAGCTAGTAGCAACTAGATTTGTAGAAACTTGTCCTGGCTTCATTTATAATTAACGGCTCAGTGTTACCCTCTACTCTGGTTTTTCCGGCGTGGCTGGAACAGTCGGGGGCTTTGCAGCGGGTATGATCGGCGGCATGGTAGCGGCTGAAGTGATGGATGAAGCGTTAGACGAAGTAGAGGAAGCATTTGAAGAAGAAGACGTGTAAATGATAGAAGAAAAGCGGCTCCGTTACAGAAACCGCTTTTCTTCGATGTTCGTTTCAGTTGATGCTATTTCTTGTGTTTCCTTGTCTCGTGTAATTAACAAACGGGTAATTCGCCGTTGGTCAACTTCTTTGACTATAAAGGTCCAACCATCATAAGTCACTTGATCATGAACTTCGGGTACTTTTTCCAATTGCGAAAACACCCAGCCGCCAATGGTATCATTATCCGGATCTTCAATGTTTAACTGGAAATAATCGTTGACTTCATCTATTAAGAGCCTCGGACTGATAATCGCTTCGTCACTGTCTATTCGTTGGATATGCGGCTGTTCATTATCAAACTCGTCCTGAATTTCCCCAAATACCTCCTCGACGATATCTTCAGTCGTAATCAACCCGGCAGTTCCCCCGTATTCATCCACCACAATCGCCATTTCCGATCGGTTTTTTTGCAGGTTACGCATAACGTCTTTAATTTCCATTGTTTCGGGAACGGAGATCACGGGGCGAGCCAATTTCTGCATCGAGGGTTTCTTCTCATCCAGCAAACAGTTGTATACATCCCGAATATGGACGACCCCGATAATATCGTCCTTATCCTCCCCGCACAGCGGGAAGCGTGTATGACGGGCGTTCTTAATAATTTCCCAGTTTTCTTCGAAGCTGTTGTCTATATAAAGGCTTACCATGTGGACACGAGGAACCATCACTTCCCGTGCCATGCGCTCGGAAAACTCGAATACATTATCAAACAAAGCGAGTTCAGTCTGGTCAATGATACCGCTTTTATGGCTTTGGGATATGAGCATGCGTATTTCTTCTTCTGTATGGGCTTGCTGATGGTCCGTTTCACTGATGCCGAACCATTTCAAGACGAGGTTGGCCGATCCATTCAGCAACACAATAAAAGGCTTAAAAACATGGTAAAACGCGTACAATGGAGCGGCAGTCCAAAGTGTAGTGCCTTCCGCCTGGCGAATCGCCAGGGATTTGGGAGCCATTTCCCCGAGTACGATGTGGAGGAAAGTAATAACCACAAAGGCAATAATGAAGGAGATGGTATGAACCATCACTTCGGGGATACCGAAGTAAGCGAATACAGGCTCCAACATATGAGCGATAGCCGGTTCTCCGACCCAACCCAATCCCAAGGAAGCCAAGGTAATGCCCAATTGGGTGGCTGACAGGTACGGGTCGAGGTCGGAAACGACTTTACGTGCTATCTTAGCTTTTTTGTCCCCCAGTTGAGCCAGGCGAGTGGCTCTGACTTTGACGATGGCAAACTCTGCCGCAACAAAGAAGCCGTTCAGCAAAACCAGGAAAATAACTAATAGTAGGTTCAGGATAATACTTAAGGCACTATCCAAATCATTATGACCTCCCAAGAGAAATATGTACATAACGTACACTACTATCATAATACACCAGAGAGTACATATTATGAACTAACAACTTAGAAACCGCATACTAAAAAAGCCCACAAATAAGGATATCCCCCAACTGCGGGATAGTAATGAGCAAGGCTTCTACCAAGCGACGAAGAGACGGAATGATGGAAACGGCACGTAGTACCCGTAAAACTCGTAACACGCGCATAGCTCAGCTCTTCTGAGAATCCCAAGGGTCGTTGACCATTTTAGCTGGTTCTCACAACCTCGATAGGAAAACGATCTTAAAACATATTGTAACATATGTTGTTTAAAACAAATCGATCATTCACTCATCCCTCACTACCCCCACCACTTCCGGTCCAAAGTCCGGTACTGGATCGCCTCTGCGACATGGGCGAGCTGGATCCGTTTCTCTCCTGCCAAATCGGCAATGGTGCGGGAGAGCTTCAAGATCCGGTCGTGGGCTCGGGCGGACAAGCCCAGGGTATCAAAGGATTGCTTCAGCAAATCCCGGGAATCTTTGTCCAGCTCACAATATTTCCGAATCATCAAAGAGGACATGGAAGCATTGTTCCAAATGTCCGTGCCGGCAAATCGTGCTTCCTGAATCCGGCGGGCCACGTTCACCCGCTCCCGGACCGATCGGGAGCTTTCATTGACCGAATGGGCAGATAAGGTTTTGTAATCCACACGGGGAACCTCCACATGGATATCGATCCGATCCAGTAAGGGGCCGGAGATACGAGACCGATACCTTTGTATTTGGTGGGGCGTACAGGTGCAGTCCCTATCTTCCTCATAACCAAAGTAGCCACAGGGACAACCATGCAGTGAACAATCTAGGTTTCACATTAGCTCAAGCGGTGCCGAACAGCCGCATGAAATCAAACAACCAACCCAGTACCCCTGCTGCTCGCATCCAAGAAGCACGTCTTTCCAAGGGTATGCTTATCAAGGATTTAGCCAACCTCATCGGGATCAGCCATGTTGCTCTCAGCAAACTGGAGAACTGTCAAACGAAGCCCAAGCTAAGTACCCTGCGCCTTTTGTCTCAAGCCTTGGATGTTTCCATTGCCTACCTAGGTTGTTTCGAGACCCTTCCTGAGTATTCCTTCGGCCAACGACTGAAGAAGGCCCGCCTATATTACGGTATGACCCATCATGAGATGGCCGAAACTTTGGGCGTTAATGAGAAAAGCGTGAGACTTTGGCAAGATGGGTTGGTAAAACCCTCTTCAGAGCATATGGAGAAATTGGAAGCATATCTTGCCATACTCAAAGTCGGCGACTAATGTTTGCCAGCTTCCTCAATGCCTTGGGGATACTGCAATGGTATCCTAATCGCCTCCCAAGTTGTCGGTACGGGTATGGTATCCGAGAGGTGTCCACGCAGCGAAAGGGAAGAAGGTCCCTATTTGAACCTCATATCTGTAACTATCTGTAATTTAACCTTATATATTCTGAAATCAGAAAAAGGATGTGATTTTACAATGGAAATAAATATTCTATCTTGCTATACTTAAATTAATCCAATCACAGGAGGTACAAATGGGGAAGAGGAGAAAACATATTAAAACTCGGAATAATGTCAAAGAAAAAGAACAACTCGCAAGTTTAATTGGTCAACATATTTGCATAAGTGGTTGGAACAATTAAGAAGCCTCACTCTTAAAGAACATTTATTTTGGATAACTCTTATTACTGCATTTATCTATAATGTTTGTTATCAATATAGCAAAGGTTATTTGGAATTTTTCGGTGCAGGGTTATATGCTGAACCGAATTTATATGATACTGTAACTGTCATTATTATGGTGGCTCTTACCTCATTATTACCAGTAATTCTTTTTGGTCTACTATTCGGTCGTTCAATAAATATGGAGTCTTATTTTTTTGGATGTTTATAACCTTTTTCGGTTTTTTAACCGCATACATGTTCGCAGATAGATTTGTTAAAAAAGAAATGTTTTTAGAACAAGCTACTGGATGGGTCTCAAATTATTTATTTTTTTACTTCTAGCACCTTACATGTGGCATCTATGGCGTAAAACAAAATTAATCGAGGGAGAAAAAATATAGCCCGCCGATTAACAATAATTGGTATATCCTTGTTTTTTCTATATTTCACAACAGTCATCCCTTTTCGCCTTCCATACGGTATTGGTACCCTTCAAGCTGCTGTTCAACAAGAATACTTTATGATTACGTCTGTAAAAGACAAAAAGGTCCGAGAAACACGAGTAGTCATTGCCGGGGATAAAGATAAACTCATTACTATCCCCATCTTTAAAGAGGGGGAACAATATTACTTTGATAAGAACCCCAGTATTAAGGTATATGAAACTATAGATGTCGAAGTTAAACTTATTAATACAGGTTATATTAAACCCCTTATCCACTCTTAAAAATATTTTACGGGGTTACCGAGTACGAAGTGCATTTCTTTTTTTGAAGTCGCAGGCCCCAGAAATCTTCATGGAATGTATCGGAACGGTGACGAAAACGCTTGTGACTGAAATAAAGCAAATAGACCCCTCGGATTTTCCGAGGGGTCTATTTGCCCTTTTATTTGCTCCCTTCTGACGTTCAACTACAATTGCTCTGCCATAACAAAGGTTGATATGATGCGCCAAAGATTCACGTATACGTTGTTTTGTTTCTTCTTCGGAAAGCAAATAAAACCGTTCCACTTTCATCTATGATCCCTCCTGTAAGTCAACCTTAATAAAAAAGACACTCGGCAATTAGCCGAATGTCTTAAACCGAACTAATATCTCACCCAAATCCCACTTATTATTTATTATTCCCACTCAAAGCGGAATCTTTCCGCTATTTTTCCGCTGTTTTTCCGTCCAATTTTAGAAAGCTGAAATGTAATAAGAACAAAATGGAGCATGTCAATGCTCCCTCAGCTGGTTCCGATCAGCATTATAGGTATGCGGTAAACCCGCAGCACGTGATGAATGCCTTCTACCGGGTTAAGCATCCTGTATAAAACCCCCTTTTACAAGAAACCATCCAGATGATAGGCTGGATGGTTCTCAATGGATGATGTAGGGTTGAAACCGACCCCTTCATCATGAGTGAAGTCTCTCTAAGATTAATAAACCATTTAACCATATAAAGAGCCTTCCTTATTTCGGACTCACTTAGGCAAAAATAAAGGTGGGTTTATTTCATAACCAAATCTAATATCCCCATTACGGAAGCGATCGACTGACTAAGCCCTGAACCCGCTAATACCAGTCCGTCTAACTCTTTTAATTTCCTATTCAGCCTTCTAAGCGTTCCCTCTTTTATATCGCCAGTCTCCAAGCGATCAATAACATCTTCAAGATCATCCAAGGCAGCTTGTTGTTCTGCCTTATGCAGTTCATTAGTTTTCTTTAGCTCAAGTAGCAGTTGATTAAGCTTAGCTTTTAATTTTTCCATTTCCTCTAGGTTAGCACTACTCTGGTTATATTGATTTCCACTACCTAGGTTGTTTTGACCCCCACTAATATTTATATTCCCCGAGTATTGGACTCGATTATCATTCATTTGTTTTTCCTCCTTATACATGGTCGCACTGACCTCTTTACTAGTTAGAAAGATTTGCCCCTCATTCTTTTGGATATTAACGATATGCTGAATGATTGTTCGATCATTTCTTTCCGTAAGATCAAACTTTCTCTTAAGTCGTTTCTCTACTTTCTCTAACAATCCGCTTTCCCTTGAGAAGATGTGAATTTCGTTTTCCTTTTTATAGACAAAACTTCTGAGAATATTAGACGGCTTCCCAGGTACGGTACCGAAAGTATTCATATTTCCGAAAATAAGGAAACTGTCTTTGGCACGGGAAACAGCCACGTTTAGCAAGTTTAGATTATTATCATAAAAAGGATTAGCACCTCCTTCCACTGGAGAGAACAAAATAATATCCCTTTCTGCCCCTTGAAGAGCATGGACAGTACCAACAGTAATATTCCTAAATCCCAGTTCCTTTAGGAACTGTCGAATCAATGCTGCCTGATAGCGGAAAGGAGTAACAATACCCAATGATTCGCCGATTTTCTTTTCTGAGGTATGTTCAATCTGTTTAGCGTTTTCCTTGACCCAACGAGCAATTGCTTCTGCCTCTAAGATGTTAAACTTACCGCTCCGGCTTGCCTTTTCAACTGTACCCTCAATATGAGCATAACCAAGAGCAGGGAGAAAATTGTATTTGCACGCACTATCTCTCGACGGTTCTAATTCTCCATCGTAGGCCAATACGTTGCAATAATTAATGATTTCTCGTAAACATCGGTAGTGTTCCGCCAGGAACATCCCTCCAAAATTTTCAACTACCTGATACTTACTCCTGCGTTGTGCAATCTTCATAACGCTTCCTGTAGTAACTGTCATACCCTTATCCTCCATTTCGACGACCGTTTCCTCATCATTGACAACATTACACCCGAATAGATTCCCTCGATCTACCGCTCTAGTAATATTAGAAACTGGTTCAATTTGCATCACGTCACCAATCACAAGAGCATTTTTTGCAAGCGCAAAGCTGGGTGCCGCCAACTCTGGTGAAACTTGTCCCGCTTCATCGATAATTAGGAGGTCGATAAATTCTGTCAGATAATCTGGATCAGTTCCTTTTCCGCGTTCTTTAGGTTTGTAACCACAGAACCACTTAGGAATCTTGTAAACGGTGGACACCATGCATGGAGTTAACTTCGCGTAACGATGCCATTGTTTTTTTAGATTAGATGGCGACTTGCTTTTGTGAAGGGGCTTTTTCATCTCCAAAAGCCATCGTCCCTCCCAGTAATGGGTGGCCAGCTGAAAAGCTAGGAAACGTAGGCTGGTATCGAGTTCAGAAAGAATCTTGTCCGCTCGAATTTGGTATTGATCGTTCCATTGATGAAGTCGCCTTTCTGTCTCATGGATCTCCTTACTTAAGTCCTTCAGTTCACGATGCTTTTCTACTGCTATACATTCTTCCTTAGTGTGTTTTTGAAGGCTCCGGTCGATAGCGGCAGTAACCTCATCCGCAGAATAGGAGGTGACCTGAATCCACTCACTATGTTGGAGGGCAAAGGATTCGTTTCTTCGTAAGATCCTGTTGTTCATTCCGGGAAGGAAAATAAGCCATTTCCACCAGAGAGGTTCCCGATTTTGATACTCATTCCACTTCGTCTTCAGATCTGAAAAAACGCTTTTTAATTCCCTTGCTTTAACAGCCTGTTCCTTCCACTTTGTCACTTTGCTTTGAAGATCCTCGATGGAATTATTAAATTCTTGTTTCAACAAATCCTGGTGGTCTTGGTGTTTGAAAGATATGAGAAGTCCTTCATGAATCGCACTACAAACTTCATTAAGCTCCTTATTCAGGAGTTTGACCGCTTCTTCGACACTATTCACCGTGTGTCCCTGATACGCAGAAAACTCCTTTAAAAAATGAGCCTCTAGTTCGGGAAGACGACCAGCAGCTTCGAGGCCTTCCATAAAGTTCTCGCCTTTTTCACTGACAATCTGGTATTGTTCTCTCTCTTGGCGATTCAACTTCATCAGCTGGGTATTGGATGGAAAGTAAAGAGCATAACTTTGTAAACCAGGAATCCACCTTCCCTTAAGACGTTCAGTTTTTTTTGCCCAAACTGTACCCTTCTTAGATACTTTTTCTCCAATCTTCCCAAAGCTTTCAATCACATTAGTGATCGCTTTGTTGTTAGTCGAAGTTACAACCATAACAGGCGGATGATTTGACTCTTTTGCCGCTGCTTCTACCCATAACGAAGCGATAACATTTTGAATTAAACTCGTTTTGCCGGTTCCGGGTGGACCGTTTACCGCCAACATTTCACCTTGATTTAATGAAAAAAAGTGATGGAGTGCTTTCCTTTGCCCAGATGAAAGGGGATATTTGTCATTCATTTGTCCCACATGGCGATCCGAATGCGTAAATGATGATTTTAGCAAATCATCTTTTTTCTCTGCCTCAAGCGATAGATAGTTTTTTAATAGGGTCGGCATATTTTCCGAAGACAATAAACTCTCATAGAGTTCTATCAATTCCCTATGAGGACCACTTCCCTGTTTGGGAACCACCCAGACCTCCTCACTTTGGCGATAATTCTCCACCATAAACCTTTGATATTGCTGACCAGTAACATGTTTGAAAAGCTTCTCCGCATAATGAATGGCTAGCTTCCAATTCCCTTCTACTGTATACGGATGTTGTTCCAGAAACTTTTCGTAATCCTCTAAACTCCCCAATACTAGGTGATTACCGGTTGTCGGTTCCAGATGTTCACGAATAATATACGGTGGTCGACGAAGGTTAGGCAATAACCTTCTTTCGTCTAATCGAGCGGGAAGAAAAAGAGGGGCTAAGATATTCTCTTTGGAATTACGCAGGAAGACCGGACAGATATGGAGTTCTTTTTCTCCCTCCAGGTCCTTCATCTTCTCTTCAAGGAGTAACAAGGTATCTTCGGATAGTTCCCCCCTCAAAAATTCCTGTACTGGGATATGTATTCCATCATCTTTATTTGGCATCTGACTTCCCTGTTGGTCCTGAAAGCTACGCAAAAAATATCTTAGGCGATTTTTCTCCTTGTCCATAGTCCCTCTCCCTTATTTCTTTTAGTGTTTGCTCTTAATCCACTTTCAATAGTTTTAGTTTTAGCTCCTTAATAAATTCTGATCGTGGAGATGGTTTCCCCTGCATTGTATCTGGTAATGTTACATAGACGTTTTTCCTTGCTCTAGTCACTGCTACATACATTAAGCGGCGCTCTTCTTCAATTGTAGTCGGAGGTTCTGCTTTTTCTCTACACACCTGTAAATTAACATCTTTCTTCGCTACAGCTTGTTTATGGGGAATCCCTCCATCGTAAGCCCCAATAACAAACACGTTGTCAAAAGCCAGTCCTTTGCTTTTGTGAATAGTAAGAAGATATAAAGCATTAATCTCTCCCTTATTGTATTGCTTCATCCGTTGTGCCATCGTCTTTTTCTTCTCGACCAGCTGTAGATAATATTGATATAACTCAGGCCAAGTATTACGTGCCTCACAATCAGATTGAATCCAGCTGATTTCCTCTGGGACTAATTCCTTCTTAACTTTTGGGAATTGAACGTACCATTTAGCTAAATTGCTCATGGCCACTTTTTTACCCTGTGATGCTCGTCGTAAAAGCTTAATGTACTTTTCTAAAGGTTCAATGGCATTAAAACGCTTTTTATTCTCCTTTACAAATTGAACAAAAGCTTCACACCACTCATCCTCCTTTAGTGATTCCATCTCACTTTGAAAAGCTCTTAATTTATCTCCTGATAGGAAGTAATCGTAGCTAGCTTGTTTAAAGATCTTCTGCCAGGAAAATGAAGGATCTTCCTTTTTCTCTAATAAGCTAATCCAGGCTTCAAAGGTAAATTTAAAACCCTTTAAGTTGAAGCTACCTAACATGTCTTCTGCTTCAATGACATAGGGAATATCTCTTTGGTTCAAGGCTTGTAGGAGGCTTTGTAGCTGACCACTAGAGCGGTATATGACAACACTAACAGTATAGTTAGGGCTTTCCCTGGTTTCCCCCTGAACAAATGGGGTTTTAGCTCCTAGCTTCTCACACTGATCTAATATCCAATGTGCTTCCTTGATGCTATCTGGCAAGACAACCGTTAATGCATCACCTTTATTTTTATGGAAGGGCTCCATGGATTTTTGTACCCGATCATGAGCATTTTGGGCAATAATACGATTACCAGCGTTAACGATCTTCCGGATGGACCGATAATTAATCATTAGTTCTACAGTATGAGTAGGATATGTTTGATCAAACTCCTTAATATATGTAGGATCAGAACCTCGGAAAGCGTAAATGCTCTGATCGTCATCACCTACGATAATCAACTTAGCTGCTCCGTTTAACTCTGGTGGCGTAATAAGTTTCACAATCTCCATCTGTAGTGGATTGGTATCTTGAAACTCATCTATAAAAAGGTATTGAAACTTGCCTTGGATAAACTCTCTTGCTTCAGGATACTTTCTTAACGCTTTATGTAAATTAACTAGATAATCATCGTAGATGGTGATGTTATTTTCTTGCCGGATACGATGCATCTCTGTCATCATGGCGTAGAACCGATCACTAATGGGTTCTGTAGGATGGGATTCTAACGAATCAAAGTGCGTGGCGATGGCTTCCCGCATCTTTTCCGGCGAATAACCCATATTTGTCCAGAAGGAAATCCGTTCAAAAATATCTTTATCTCCATAGTCATTGAATTGATGGAGCTTATATTTGGATATCAGTTCTCGAAGCAGTTTTCGATATTGACTTTCCCCCTCATCCGGATTGCCCCCCTGAATGCCGATGTTCCGAACGGCAGGGAAACGGTTTTTTAATTCGTTAAACAACCGAATGAATGTACTGTGAAAAGTTCCTATGGAGATTTGGCACTTGTCCGTACCGAGGAATTGGTGCACTCGTTGCTCCATTTCTTCAGCCGCTTTGCGGGTAAAGGTGATCATACCGATACGGTTTTCATCTACCCGCTCTATCGTGGCTAGATAAACTGCTTTAGCACAAATTGTTTCTGTCTTCCCACTTCCTGCTCCAGCGATGATTCGTAGATGCCTGTCCATTCTATAACGAATGGCTTCTATTTGATTGGCGTTAAAAGGATTTCCTTTAATAAGTTCCAAACGTTCAAAAAAACTTGCGTCCCTATCATACTCGCTTATAGAGCTACTGAGATCCTTTTTAGGCTCGAGCTTGCCAAACCGATCTTCATAGACCTTGATTTTTTCTATTTGCTTTTCGTAAGTACGTAAAGTAGATCGAAGCTGCTTTAGGAGCACCTCTTTTTCATTACTGTCAGAATGAACAAGCTGTTGTAGTTGCTCTAATACCTCTTCCTTTTCCCTTACTAATTCCCTCTGTGTTTTTTGAGCTTCTTGAAGTTGTTGTTTTAGTGTTTCAATCTCTTTTTTTGCTTTATCCATCCCTGTAAGACGATCTAATAACCTCATTATAACCCTCCAAAAGTCAATGGGCTTTTTATTTATCATAACAAGTAAGTAAACGGATTTATATATATATTTCTAAATTTCAATTGAATTTTAACTAAGTCCCTCTAGACAGGAGACTTCATTCGAGAGCCATTGCGATGGGGCACTTTTCCGTCTGTACCTTAAAGCTATGGACCGATATTCGTTACACCATCTGAAAATTGTGGTTCCGGTGCTAGATTTGATAATGTGGTAGGAGAGCTACCTAGACGGTACTCAAATTTAAAGTCGTAGTATATGATCAGAATGGATCAGATGGGGACTGCTCAGACTTCTCCACCAACAAGAAGCGCTGCCGACTCCGGAGATCCATATGTTTTGGATACGGATAGCCATGATTGGTCCTGTGAGTAAGTACCTTACTAACAAAAAAGAAACCGGGAAGTTTTTTCTTCCCGGTTTCTTTTTGCAAACAACTTAATGATTCTCGAAATCCTCTAAATCCTTCCATTGTCGATCATGTAGATCAAAACCTTCACCTGTATCATGAAAATGTACACAGCATTTAATCGGAAACTTTTTGCCCCCCGCCTCTTCAAAACAGTCGGCAAGCCACTCGTACATTCGTTCTTCTGCATATTTGCTAAACTCTATTTCTGTATCGATATCCTGTTTATATACATACCTTGGAATGTACTCAAAGAAATCAAACCCGAAATCAACTATAGCAGATCCAATAAACTCACCTTTTGCGTTATACTGAATTTCTTCATCTAAATACTTAAACTGACTAATTTGAATACCAAAAATACCACTATCTCCTTGCACCTCAAAAAGGAGAATTCTCGTGTCCGGATGAAGAGGATATTCGAACAAATTCTTCAGTTTTTTGACTACCTCTTCTTTATTTTCTACCAACACTCTTTCAATATTGGCCTTTACTGTTTCTGGTACCAATAAAAACTCCTCCTACACATTAATTTCGCCTTTCATTTCCTCCGCCCCAGATTTCCCTTCCTCCTACATGCTTTACATAGCCATGAACTCGAGACTTAACTAATAACATTTTTCCTCGGTCTTGATGGTGATGCCAAGTATACCCAACTGGGTCTTCCCCTGATTGAATCCATTTATAGTTTGCTTTACGGAACTTATCTAAAATTTGTTCATCGGATATTATCCGATTATACAGCTCCTCACTGCCGAGTCCTTTTTCAAGTAGATCTCGTTCCTCTGGCTTAATGTATCTTTGTAAATCAGGATTTTCTTTCAAGAACCTCCCTAGTTTTCTATATCCAGGGTAATTTTTATCACCAACCCCTTTTTGGATAACCTCTAAGAAACCTTCATCTATTTTTCTTATAAGATCCTCGTCTTTTGTCATTTGCAAATATACATCTTTGTTTAGGACTACAAACTGCTCTTTGTCTTTTGCAAACCAAAGCTCCTTATCCAATTTTAGATCAATGGCTTTCCACTGCTCAAATTTCGGAAAACCGTTATCATCAAACGGAACACGTATGGTTTCTCCATTTACTTCTGCTCGGTAAAATTGACCAGCATACTTTCCGTTATACAGTGTTCTTTCTTTTCCTTTCCAATTTATATATCTCCAGCGAATCTCACCGTTAACTTCTTTTGTAAATGTCTGTCCCGCTCTTTCGTCAATAACTACCTTTGGGTATTGCTTCGTAGCCCCGCCCTTGATAAAGGAGACAAATTTACCGCTCGGCCCATCTGCGCTAACGACAGCGTGCTGACCAATTTCTTGAATACCTTTTGGTAGTAAAGAAACCAGCTTCTTGCCGTGGTCGGTAAAGTTCCCAAAGCCAAAACTGAGAAGGCCTGCTAAAGCTCCTACAAACAAAACCTGCTTCCAGTTGACCTCACCTTTACGTAGCCATTGGAAGGAAGCCTCATCGCTAGCTCCACCGGTGGATCCAGCTGTAAACCTTGGGAACCATCGGCCTAACCAGGAGGAAGAAGATGCAAAAATTCCCAAGACACGAGCTGTAGTGGCAAATACTCCTAAACTGATTAGGCCCGCTATACCGCCGTAAATGGCATCCGTTGCAATGTCTACAGGAGGGGCACCATCCAAGGCGCCTGTGAGACCGCCGAAGGCCATGCCGATGGCCATTGACCATCCGATCACAGGAAGGAGGAAAATCAAAACGATGGACAACAGCAACATGAAAATGGCCATTATCAATGAGAACAAATCCAAAAGAGATAACCCTTTAGTGCAAGGATCTTCCGAAGCTATTGCCTGTTGGTCGCTTGAAGGACTGGAGACTTCCGCAACCACATTGGCCGCGGTATGTACTAAATATCCTTGCTGATGGTATATATCTTGGTACATCAACCCTTTTGGTTGAGGGAAAGGTTTGGGTTCTGGGAACTCCTTAGGTTCTGGAAACTCTTTGGGATCAGGTAACTCTTTGGGATCAGGTAAAGGTTTTGGTTTAGGCAATTCTTTGGGTTCCGGAAAATCTTTCTGTTCAGTTTGCTCCCCACCAATACAATCATCCAAGATAAAAGAAATTGTCGCTAGCGGATTTTGCATCATAGCAATGGGTAAATCCGAGGTCGGGGGATTTAACTCTGGCGGATTTAACTCCGGCGGGTTTAATTCCGGTGGGTTTAATTCTGGTGGATTTAGCTCCGGTGGATTTAGCTCCGGTGGATTTAACTCGGGTGGCTTCAGTTCCGGTGGGTGCAACTCTGGTGGGTTAATCTCAGGCGCATCAGGGCAATCTACAGCCGCTTGCATCGGAGCACAACCACATAATACAAAAAAAAAGAGCAGAACAAAAAACCGTTTAAAATTCAACAAAAATACCTCCTTTCTGATAACGAATTTAGTATAACTGATTAAATAATGTTAGATTAATAGTCTTATAGGATTAAAATGAAACAGCCAAGTAGGGTCTTACCTACTTGGCTTCGTCTTCGGAACTACAACCCCAAGCTATCTCATGTAAGCTATTTATCATATACGGCATCCCGTATATAGAAGTACAACACAAAACACTAAACAAATTGAAGTAATCCAGATCGTATAAGGGCCTCAAAACTAGACTGAAAACGCATATCCATGATATCCTATGGATAGAAATAGTAACGGCGGCAGGGAGGAACCCCTACCGCCGGGTAGCTGCCGCAGACGAGCGGCCACAGTTCACAGGGAAGTAACCCGCAGACCTTTGCCACAGGGGCGGGTTACTTCTTTTTGAATGCCCGATACGTTACATAGACAGCCAATGCTTGAACAATTACACTAGCTACCTTGACAATCAGGCTAAGAAGCTCCATAAGCCTCACCCCCTCTCATGGAGGGTCGGTGTGGCCACCCGCCCTTGGCTACTACCATGGTCTATTTTACCATACCAATTCTTGGACGGGGACCCACCACAAAAAGCTCCCTCAGATTTGAGGGAGCTTTTCTATTCCCATGAGCCAAACAACTCATCGCCACTCGCTTGTACCTCTTGAGAAGAGTCCGGTTGCGTTGTTTGCTGGGGCGGTGCCGCATTGGTTGTTTGTGGTTGAGTAGACACCACAGCAGGCGCTTGGTGTACTCTTTCCAAAGCATTTTTCTCAGCAGTTTCAATCAACTGTAAATAAAATCGTATGGCATTTTTGGTTAATGCGGAGTTTCCCCGTTTCTTTAATCCTTGGATAATATCCGCATCCTCTTCCCGATCCAGCTTCACGTTCAGATTAAAAGGTGTTTCCGTTGATCCCGCTCCTTTTTTCCTCGGCACTTTTATATCACCTCACGCGGCAAAGTATTTGCCGAATACGTACAATCCCCGTGCAGTAGCCAATTGGGCACCTTTCATCGGCATGGCGTTAGAGGTTGTCAGATTGTGTTTGATATACGCCTTCAGTGCTTCCACGCCTCCACCTGTGAAGATCACCATATCAAAGTCTTGAAGGCGGTGTTTCTGCCCTAAACTGGTCATCATTCGACCCGCATAGTCGTTTAAGACTTCATTTTGAATCTGTCGGACATCATAGGTTTCTCCAGAGTATTTGAAAAAGCCTTCGTTCTGACGCAATTGGGTTTCCAGATCGAACAACCCAATATTCGACGTAGCGATGGGACGGGAAGGATAAGCAGACTGTAGTTGCAAATAAATGTCTTGGAAGGCGTCCTTCATACTAAAAGAGGTTTCTCCCCAATCCTGTAAGTCATTCTCCTCAATGATGGCATAGTCACTAGATCCCCAACCAATATCAAAGCTCAACACACGTTGGCTTACCAATTCCTTCGCATGGGGTCGAATCATCCCGTTTTTGTCCCTTAACAGATATATGTAGGCTCCCAGCGGTTGCAAAATCACATCCATCTTGACAATTTCAAAGGTGATATCATGACCGTTCACTGTAACGGTATGAGTTCCGATGAAACGTTGCTTCAGATATTCTTTTAATTCCTGTGTATAATGCGACCCTGGCAGACCCGTCACCGCATGAACCTGGTCACCGTCTTGCACTCCGTGAGAAATCGCAATCAACGATTCCACCATATATTGATCGGTCTCATATCGATCTTTCCCTTTAGAAGAGGAAGACTCATACGAGGTTCGGGATTTGCCAACCACATAGGAACGCCCATCAATTTGATAAACCGTCTTTGTATCTCGTTTTAATAGCGTTTTGGGGCCGTTCTCACGCGGCGGCTTCGACAAGGTATTGAGATAGGTCCATTCCCCTAGATCCGACACCACTTTGACGTAACTGTTGGCTGCTTCAAAGGCCACAGTACGAAGCATGTTATTCCTCTCCCCTTTTATGAAAATGTAAAATACCTTTTTTAATTCTTATTTCCCGTTTAATCTTTTTTTGTACCCTTTAATATAAAGAGGAATAACGCTCAAACTCTTTTGATTTACCCCTTTTTACCTTTTAAGACCTTTAATTAGGTTACTTTCGTTTTTTGTTTGTTTATCAGCTCTTCTTTGTTACCCAAAAAGCAAGCATAAAGGGTAATTACTAACTTAAAATTTGTTATTTTCATTCAGGGCTTAATACTCATCCCAATAAACTTCCTCAAAATTCACTTTCCAAACTACCTCATCACTGGTTTTGCACTTTGGGCAACTTGGTTTACTACGAGCTACCAAGCAAAAATGGTAAAAAAGGATATTTAACCCGTCTCGTCTCTTTTTGGTTTTTTTAAAGAACAAGAGCCACCTTCGCCAAAAAAGGGAGTGGCTCTTTGTTGTCTGTTAGAAAGTCGTTTTTCCCACAAGGTTCTCCAATTGGTCGTTTACGTTTCACGTCTGCGGGCTTCCAACCACTAGAACTGATAGCGCAGTAGCCGATTTAGCCTCCTCAGACTGCGGTTAAGATTTAGCATAAGGGATAGCACACGGTACTTCCATGGTAGTTTGGCGATTCCTGGCATTTCGAGGGGAGTCAATTCCGTGACCAACTTTAATCGTGGATTCCACTTCTCAATCTCTCGAGGATCATCGACTCCGCCAAACGACGCGCCCGTCGCCTTGATGATAGGGCTTAACTTCCCCAACCTCATACCTAGTCGGTTGAACGCATCAAACGCTATTTGGCCGTTGGAGAAATGATCAGTCAATCGATGGAGGAGCGCCTTGACGTCTTTTTCCGTAAGGTACATCATCAATCCCTCGGCGACAATCATCACAGGGCGATCCGCGGGTACTTCGTCCAGCCAGCGGAGATCAGTTACCGACGAGCCTATCATACGTCCCATAATGCTGGAAAACGAAAATCAGCTCAGGTTTCACGATCTCAACAGAGACGCTCTTGTATCTATAATCAACACCATTGGGACCATACATGATGAATTGCCAAGTGCCTCTCGGCCTCAAGACAAACTCAAAGTATTCGTAAGTGGCCCTTTGTCTCCCACCACACTCGCTAAGCGCTGAAGTATGAAGGGATTAAAAGCAAGCCTTTGCCTTTCGGCTTCTAGTGCTAATTCAATGGGCACCCATCAGAATGGCACATACGCCGTCCGCTGTCTTTGGCTACTTGCTCGGATTTAAAATACACAGCGTTCTCTGGTTTGATCATTTTTGCACCAGGGCACCCCACTTCATGATATACTTTGCTATCCTTGCTAGCGATGAACTTCCCCTTATTTCCTTCGTCCGGCTTGTTCCCGTCCTTGCACCACTTATCGGGGTTAAATCCGTCATCCGTTACATACCCCGGGCATTCCCATACCCCGATCTTTTTTTCTTGGGCTATATCTTCGGCTTTCCGGAAATCGTCTAAGTGTCTGCGGCTCTCATATATGTAACCCACCCGGGCAAGCCCCTTTTTTAACACTTCCTCTTGAACGCTTTTACCGTCTACATAAACATAGGCCAACATCCGGTCATATTTATCCCGTTTCTCCACATCGAACTCCAGTTCAATCTTATCCGCTTCTGTTAATAGCTTTTTTACGTAATCACTAGCTTCCGGGCCCAACGGCTGCTTTCCCAGGTCAGGATGTCGAGTCTCCGGGGTATCATACAGGAGATACCGTACCGTCTCTTCCTTGCCATCCACATTGAATTTGGTGGTGTCACCGTCAATATGTTCAAGTAACTTCACTTCTGTTCGGTTCGTGGAATCTATAGCTGGTGCCTTAACGGGCATATCCTGATTGAACGAACACCCTGCCAGAGCAACCAATGCAAAAATCAAAACACAAACCCTTTTCATCCAATCATTCCTTTCGTTGTTCATCGTACACCTTTATACCATTCAAATCACAAAAAAAAGGAATCGGTAAAGATCCGTTCCTAACGGAAAAAGAGCTAATTTCCCAACCTGCATAATTTATTTCTGTAACCGTTTCTTAGCCTTACCCAGTATCTTTTTTCCTTCTTTTAGTATCATTTCCCGCTTTTTCGTATCCTTCAGAATGTCTTTGGCCAATTCGCCCAATTTCTTTTTCCACATCGGCACTTCCCTCCTCGTCTGTTTGCTTCCATTGTAAAATGCGATAGAGTGAAGTGCACCAACACTTGTTAAAGTAATTTGATTCGGTCCTACGTAATTCCTTCAAGGACCCGGAAATGACTACCGTTGCCATACAGTTAGCCTTCGGAGACGTAGAACCTCCCCTCCCCTACATCGATTCCTTCGTAAGTTGTAGCCAACGAAATTCCTTTATTTCTGTCTAAAGTGACAAACTATGAGATATTTTTTGAATATAAACAGGTATTTCCAAATGAGTGGCGTAAAAATACATATGATTCAAAAAATAATAAAGGAGGTATTTTGTAATGGTAAAACAATGGCGAGGATTAGCGATCGTCATGTCTCTAGCGTTGTTAATTAGCTTGGTAGCGTCTCCAGGCACAATCCAGGCAGATAGTGGATCAGCAAAAGAGGGATACAGCTGGTTTGTTGAGCTTCCTGGAGATGCGAAAAAAGCAGCTTCACTGCAAAAACAGTTAGAGCAAGGGAAAACCCCGGTAGAACTGGGTTTAACTTCAGGAAAGACAGGCACGTCACCATTAAGGTCCCTTAGTGAAGTTCAAAAAGAAGATGCCAAAGCTCAACAGACCTATGATGTAAAATTAGATCCACCTATAAAAATCAACAAAAAATGGACACCACCACGATTTCAATATGACTACATCAGTAAGGAAGAATGTTTAGATAACATCGAGGCAAGCGGTAAAGATGAAGGATGGATTAAGAACCATTTTGCTTGGTGCCGAAGCAAAATCGTAAGCTACGGATGGCAAAGGTATCGCTTCCCTTATCCGTTTCCAATTACCTACGGAGTCCAGTATCGGGTGACTGAGATTGGGTACGGGACGAACTCCCAAGACAAAGACAAACAGGAGCGGGAAGTGAACTTTGACTACTACATCGATGATATCTATACCACTCACCCGTTTCTCAACGCATCAAAACTGACGGTGGATATCGATTGCAATCCCTTGATTCAGCCCGAGGATTGTAAAGAGTCGGAATCAACCTCAAAAATCGAAAGAACGATCGCCCAGTGGAGAATCAACAACTTTGGCAGAAAAACCTTGTATTCTACACCGCCACCAAAGACCGATGATAATCCCGAACGGATTGGGTACATGGAGTTTTTCACCCACCAAGTCATGGATCCACCCCAATTTCCTACGCGAACACTGGATTCTCCAAAACAGAAGGTCCGTTGGGATTCCGCTGACTACATGAAGGTGATTGACCCCAATCAAACATTCTACAATGCCGGCATTTTCAGTAATGTCCGACCCATTATTCATTTCTCTCTTAGTGATCCAAGCGTTATGCAAGAACAAGCACAACATATCAAAGATGCCCTAGAACACCCGGAGAAAACCTACCCATATCCTGGGGAAGGGAAGATCATCCCAGGAGGAAAATATAGCTTACCCCTAACAAGGTTAAAGGATAAATCATCAATTCGCAAAAACCGGAGAAAATCCCAATATTGGTGTAAGAAGTTGTCTAACGAAGGTGTAATACCGAAACCAGCCAACAGCGAGTGTGACGAGTTTCCCTTTGCCTCTACGTGGCAAGGTTCAGCTACGGGCGGCGAAGGTAAGTATTCTGTTCGTTACATCAATAAGGATTCTAACCAAGCTGGTGGTACCTGGCTGGGTGCATGGTATGCCTATGATCGCATCTTGAATGAAGATCCTTTCAACGTACGAGTTAACCCATAGGAGATATAATCCTGATAAAAAGGAGGCCATCAATTGATGGCCTTCTTTTGAATGATGAACCAAGCGCTCTCCCAAAAAGTAGTTTACTTGGGGTGTTGACAAAACCGTGCGGAATTGATGATGCACTAGCGTCTCAACAGAGTACGCCCAAATGAATCAACACAGATTTAGGGGTAATACCAGCGATGACCCGTGGATCTACCCCGATCGGGAGGCCAACTGAAGGTGATGCTTAAGTAGGAGCCGGGGGCTGGAGATCCAGCCGCCGGGATGGGGTCTTTCTGGGGGAGAACACCCGGGACTTCAAGGAGATGCAGTGGGAGCGGCCGCGGACTTCCCTGTTACGTTTCCAGAAGTTTGGTTGGGGTTATTTAGTAAGGTTCAAGCAATTTTTATTAAAAAATATAGAAATTTAAAAGTAGTTTTAGGTTCTAATCTATAAATACAAGTTGATTTACTAAAAGGAGGTATTTATCGTGAGGAAAAAGTCGGCTTGTCAACAAGTAGTCCTAGCCATCGTTCTATTGATAACTGCCGTGATTAGCCCCAGTGTTGTACTGGGAGACAATTCTCAGCCAACCGAGAAAGCCACATCGACAAAGCCGTCGAATCAAGTGAACATGTACATTCTTCCGACCAGTGATTCGAAAAAAGCAGATGAAGTGTGGAAACAACTTCAACAAGGGAAGTCTCCGAAAGAGCTGGGTCTCATATCAGCACAACAGCATACGCCGCAGCAAAAAAACTTGAAAGAGATGGAAAGGGAAGCTGCGCAGAGTAAGCAAACCTATCCCGTCAAGATGAATCCATCAACACAAGCTCCAGGGGAGAAATGGAGTCCACCTCCCTTTGATAAGGTTTTTGAAAACATTACGTTCGACGAGTGTATTGAACGTTCACAAGGAAAAGACGACTTTATATGGATTAAAAACCACTATGCTTCCTGTCAAACTGAATATTTTACCGTGGCACCTTTGTTACCGCTCTAAGGCCCTCTGATGTTTCGGTTAACCATAATAGGCCATGGTTCCAATGGATCGAGACAGGTATCCTACGAGTATCAGATCAATGATATCAAATATGGGTATAACGGCATTCCAAACACCGGTTGGTGGGAGGGCGCCGATATCTCCGTCGATCTCCAATGTAAGGGAACCTCAGGCAACCCCGATTGCATCGGGGATAAGGGTCCCGATACCCGAACGGTATCCGAATGGCGAGAAAATCCTCGGGGAGACGAAGCCTTTAATTCCAATCCGCCACCCAAAACCGTCGAAAATATAGATCAAGTCAGTTATATGGACATTTGGCCCAGGATTACGGTGAATCCCCCTGGTGTATTCCCTGAAAGATCAGGGGATGGTGAAAAACAGAAGGTACGGGCAGACTCCGCCGATTACCTAATTGTGTACAGTCCTCGTTTTTGGCCCAAAGCAGGGGCGATCTTCGCCGACGTCAAGCCCGTTTTCTACTACCAAGAAAACGACTCGTACTTTGACATCATGGATCCGGCTTTTGAGCAACATAAGCAGGCGATGACGGATCCCGCAAACACCTTTCCACCCAGGCCAGGAAAAACGATCCCGGGACAATCCGTCCCGCTCACTCGATTGTATAAGGAGTATAATCCGGTTCGGTATGACTCTCAATAGAAGTACAGAAAGCGCTTCCTTATGATCCCAGGCAAAAGGGCGAACAATGTGATGAGTTCCCGTTTGCCTCGACCTATGAAGGGGCCGGAAAAGGCGATGGGAACTTCTCAGTTCGCTACATTCCTGGAGATGCTAACAACGCCCACGGACGTTGGCTCAATGCATGGTATTCTTATGATCGGATCCTGCATAAGGATCAGTTTTATATTGGCTTCAGATAAACACAACTTAATGATAGGTGATGGGATTAGGAAGAGAGGACAGCCAAGCTGTCCTCTTTTGTTGACTTTTGTGTTTGGATTCGGGCATATGGCAGCGCCTCTAGTCAGAACCGGTGTAGAGCTGGGTGCTTTAAAAGAGAAAAAATAGGCAATAGTCGACTTCAGCGGTTAATGTCTGATAATCTAGAACGATGGCTTCTGTCAGCTTCCATTCGGACACTACATTTGTCGTCACTGTTCAGATTTTGCGTTTTCTCACGGTGATGATCATGTTACCACCGCTGTTGTGCTTGGTTTATCGCATGACTAGGAACACACAAGCGGATCAGACCTCTGGCCATTCGATAAAGGAACGATTGGGATCTTGTTAACTTTCCTTAAATCCCAATCTACTGGTTGGGAGTTCATGATACACTGGGCTTCGTACTCGGGGAGGTGAGAATTGTGTCACGAATCAGGGAATTGGATTTTGTTAAAGGATGTTCCATCCTTGCTGTCCTGGCCATACATATTACTGCCCCCTTTATTCATGAGGCTCCCTTTTTCGCCATTAACGGTCTGAGTCGTTTTTGTGTGCCCGTTTTTTTCTTGATCTCGGGGTTGATTCTCTTTTATCGATACGGAGGAGAGAACCCTTTTCCCTTACAGGATTTTTACCGAAAGCGGCTCGTCTATATTATGGTTCCGTATTTTCTGTGGTCGTTGTTGTACTTAATTTATTCTCAATGGACGGATCCTCAAACTGTACCGGATTCCTTGTCGGGATTGTTTACAGCCTTGTTGATCGGAAAAGCCTATTATCATCTCTATTTTCTTTTTGTCATGGTCCAATTCTACCTCCTATTCCCCTTCCTTCGGTGGTTCTTCCGAAAATGGGGAGGGTGGGTGATTCTTGTAGTAGCTTTTTGGTGTACCTTAGGAACGCAAGCCTTGACTTGGGAGGAAACAAAGGGCCTGTTTTCGGTTCAACCGGAGGAAGAGATACTTCGTCGGACTGTATTACCCTGGCTGTTTTACTTTTGTGCAGGAGGATGGCTGGGCCTTCGCTTTCATCATGCGTTTTCTCGTCTCCGACGGCTGCCCTTGATCGCACTTCACACCGTATCCTCAGCAGCGGGGGTGCTTCTGGTTTACCAAATGGCCTATCTTAATCATGGAGGTTTTTACACCCCGACAACCATGGTTTATGCCTTGAGTATTTTAGTCCTTGGCATTCAGCTCGCTCAACGGTTTCACTTTACTTGGATAGAGGCCGTGGGAAAACGCTCTCTTGGTCTTTACCTGATTCATCCCTTGGTACTTCACCTTTCAAGCTCTTTTTCTGAACGCTGGATTCCGGGGGGATCTTGGCTTCAGTTTTTCTTTGTATTTGCCGTGGTAGTCAGTGTTTCGATTGGCATTACCAAAATCTTAGAACGAATACCCTACGGATATCTTCTAAAAGGACGATGAATGGCCTTCAAAGAATGATAGCAACTGTTCTTTCTTACAGTGAACAGCCAAGCCCTCTCCTATTCTGGAGAGGGCTTGGCTGTTTCAGGAATGATCATGGAGGTGCAGGCCGTCAAAAAGCGCAAGGGAAAGGCTTGTGGTGGACTATTCGGGCTTTTTTTTGAGAAGTTAACTTGTTGGATAAACTTCACTTTTTGTCATTTCCTTACCTCTCTGTTTTTCCCTCTCGGAAAACGAGTAGCTATGAATCAGCGAATAAATGCTCCTTCTTTATTGGTAAGGGCATCATCTAGCCAACGTGGGTGCATTGGCAAAAGATTAGAAGGTAAATTTTCACGGGAAAAGAATCTTAAATCAACAGTTTCTGGGGAATCACATGTCATTACACCATCTATAATTTCTGCTTGAAAACATGTAGTAATAAAGTGAATAACACGCCCGTCTGGGTATGTGAAAATTTGCGAATTCGGGTCCGAGTAAACACCGATTAATTTTGTTATGCGAATATTTAAACCTGTTTCTTCACTCACTTCTCTTATAGCAGCTTCTTCAACAGTTTCCCCAGGTTCTACATGTCCTGATGGAATTCCCCAAAGTCCTACATCAGCACGTTTTTGTAACAAGACTCTTTTTTGTTCATCAAAGATAATAACAGCAATTCCAGGATGAATTTTTTCGGCTTTTTTCATAAGTATGTAGTCCTTTCTTTGAAAGTATCTATTAGTGCAAACTGCAATTGCAATATGCTTGTTTCCTTGAAAGCACCCCTATTTAATTATGCAAAAACTGCCCTATCCCCTGCTATACCAAGGGTTTGGGGCGGTTTTTTAGTCATTTCACAAACCATCTTTTCTGTTACGTTTCCGATTCATTTTTTATGCAACACCGGCAAAAACCCTTGCCCTGACTAAGGTTACGACGGTTTCAGAGGGGATGAGTTCAATCTCGAATGGGTTCTCACCGGTTGCATAAAAACGGGTGGGTTTATGCACTTCACGAACCTTTTTAGGGGCATACCAGCGAAGCTGTCACCAGGAATAATGTCAACAAGTGTCAAAATCGAGAATATAATTGGCCATATTTCTGAAAAAGTGGTGAGAACATTTGGAAGCTGAAGAGCAACATTTTTTGCGAAAAAGTTACGGTTGGGATAATTCAACGTCCTTTACATTGATACAGGAGGGAGAAAATAAAACTTACAAGGTATGCTCTTCAAGTGGAAATTGGGTTTTAAGAAAGTATCGCCGAAATCGTTTTGATGCATCTCAAATTAAAGCTGAGTTGGCATTGATTAGTACTTTAAGACCCCATTTCCCAACCCCATCAATTCTAAAAAATCAAGATGGAGAGCTACTAACACTGGATGTACAAGGTTCTGTTGAACAGATATATGCGGTATTTCAATTTATTAAAGGTAATACCCTCCATCTCCCAACAGCCAAAGATTATCGCAAGCTTGGTTTTTTGATGCGCCGCCTTCACGATGTTGCCGATCAAGTACAGAAAAAAGTAGCCGAAGATTGGCCAGGTTGGTCTAGACCTTTATACGACACAGTTACACTGATAGAAAAGCCCCTTCAACGGTTAATAAGTGCTTCCTTTTTAACGGAAGAAGATCGGGCATGTTGTATAAAAACTGCAAAACATATCAAAGGCCAATTGGAACAACTTGGTCTAGGTAAACGACAATTTGTACACGGGGATTTCCATTTTGGTAATATCCTTGTTACTCATGATCGATGGGTTTGTTTAGATTTTGACGAATGTGGATGGGGACCTAGAAGCTTCGATATTGGTACTGTCCGGTTACATATGCGTGCAGCGGATCACTTAACTAAAATGTGGCCATTCTTCTCCCAGGGATATGGAAAAAAACTTTCCGAAGAAGAAATTCGGTTAGGAACAGCCCTTCGCATATTTTATATGAGCGGGAAAATACCAATTCGCCAAGATATCGAAATGGTTCGAAGAGAACCAGCCGAACGAAGCTATATGCGATTCATTAATGAGGAGATAACGGGATAATCTATGGGGTCGGGTAGGGCAGGCTCCTTTCGGAGCCATTCCCCCCTTTATGAATGGCGATGCTTAAACGCTAATGGAGAAAAGCCTGTCATGTTGCGAAAAACACTGTAATAATGGGAAGGGTCATTAAAGCCTACCATCAAACAAATCTCCGTATTGTTTTTGTCCCCTTTTAACAATAAACGTTTGGCTTGCTCAATCCGAATTTGGTTTAGATAGCGTTTCGGACTTACCCCTGTTGTTTTCTTAAACATCCGTTGAAGGTGGTAGGAGCTGATTCCAAAACTGTTTGGACAGTGTATGGAGGGTCCAAGGTTTATGGTATTCATCTTCAAGAACTTCCTTTACTTTTGCAATCAACTCTCTTTGAGGGTCATAAGTGGGGCTCAAATCAGGACGGCATCGTTTACAAGGCCGATACCCTTTTCGGAAGGGCTCCGCTATGTCAAAAAAGAACTCAACATTTTCCTGCTTAGGCGTTTTGGATTTACATGAGGGACGGCAGAAGATTTTTGTTGTCTTAACTGCATAGTAAAACGATCCATCATACGATCTGTCACACTGAACAACAGCTTCCCACAACACTTCACGCTGAATCTTCATCACCCGCCTCCTTTTTTATATTGCATCTTGGATTCATCTCTTGTTGTCTTATTGCTGTGATATATAAGAAGTACAAACCGCTCACCACTACTGGAACTAACATATGTAAGCCTAGAAATGGAATCAAAAGGACCAGCACCATGAGGGAAATGAGACTGCAAATCCAAGGCTTGGAGTTTGTGTTGTTTAATTTAAGGGATGCAGCCATCGAGAGGATATAGACCACCATGCCCAAGGAATTGGGAATAAAGAGTAATTGAGTAAAGTGAACCTTTGCTAATGTGGTCAAGCTAACCCCTAGACCAGCAAATAAGACGACAAGCCAAACGACGCGGGTTGGTGTATCCGTACGAGGATTTAAATAATAAAGCCGAGAAGGAAACGCATGATCTCGACTTAATGCATAACCGAGTTGGGCGAGACTGGCGACAAAAGCATTGACTGTACCTGTACAGATAATGAGAGCCAACATGGCGGTAATGAATTGTGCTTTGAAACCTAACGCACGGTGAATCATGATTCCCACGGGTGAAGAGTCACTTTCCAGATTTCCATAGGTTCCGCTTCCAACGGTAATAAAACTCAGAAGCAGAAATACAGTACCGGTCACTACGGCGCTAATAAGCGCACTGAGTACTAAATCCGTTCTCGGATGTTTAAATCGGTCCGCTAAGCTGCAAATTGCTTCCCACCCAAAGAAGGACCAAAAAATCATAATCACAGCCGTTCCTACCGGATACCACCCTTTGGGAGAAAAGGGATTGAAATTATCCCAGCGGACGTATGGCAATGTGACTGACACTGCAATACATAGGAGGAAAAGCAAAAGAGTGCCCAGCACCAAGGACAATTTTCCACTGATTTGTACTCCAAAATGGTTGGATAGCCCTCCTATGAACAAAATAAAACAGGCAATACTAGCAATTTCAACTGCTGACAAATTAAATGTTGTTCCGATATAACTAGCACCTGTTAAAAGAAACAATGATCTGCCCAACCGCAGCGGTCAAAAAATAAAACCATCCCACCAGATCACCTATATGTTTACCAAAAGCAAGGCGAGCAAAAGTGGCTGCTCCTCCGACGTCAGGGTATGAGCGTGACAAAGCCGCAAATGTGTAGGCTAAAGGGAAGCTAAACAGGATCATAAGCGCCCACGATAAAATAGAGGCTGGACCCGCAACCGTTGCTGTACTCGCTGATAAAAACAAAGTCCCTGAACCAAGGATAGCCGTAACATATAAAGCGACAGCTTCGAGTAAATTAATGGACCGCTTCATGCTTTAACCTCCCCTGTTCCTGTTTCCACTCATATCACCTTTTAGATATCATAATAAAATGAAAAAATCGTGTGGTTTTTTTGCGAAGTAATTTATGTCAAAGGGGTCACTGTACCATTTCGGGTAAACTGTACGTTTAGACACAATTTAGACACAAAATCACCGACCCCTGTAGCTAAGGAGCCGGTGATTATCACGTCGGCGGCCAGCGGAACTCTATCCGAACACTGACCGCTTATCTCCGGTCTTCCGCACTCTTTGCTTCTTATTTCTCATCTTCCGCCGACAGCACGATTACCATGTTCCCTTTATTGGTCATGTACCCGTAGAACATACCCGGTGAGGTATGGGGAGAAGCGAAGTTCCCTTGATGGTCGATAGCAATAACTCCACCGGTGCCGCCCAGTCTCATCAGCTTCTTCTTGACAACTTCATCGGCCGCTTCTTTGACGGAGGTCTTCTGATACTTGACCAACGCGGCGATGTCGTGTGCCGCCGTTCCCCGGATGAAGACTTCACCTTTGCCCGTGGCAGAAACGGCGACACTTTCGTTATCCGCGTAAGTTCCTGCTCCGATAATCGGAGAGTCTCCAACCCGGCCTACCGCTTTGTTCGTCAATCCCCCCGTAGAGGTTCCTGCGGCCAGGTTCCCGTCTGAGTCCAAGGCAATGGCTCCCACCGTTCCGTGTTGATCGGTTTGGACTTGCTGTTTTTTCTTGGCTTCCATGAGTTCATTCCATCGGCGTTCGGTGTAGAAATAATCTTGGGTGACCGGTTTCAGACCATGTTCCATCCCGAACCGGTCCGCCGCTTCCCCGGCCAGCATGACATGGGGTGACTTTTCCATGACCAAACGAGCCAAGGTAATGGGGTTCTTCGTGTTCTTCACCCCAGCGACGGATCCGGCACTCAGGTCTTTTCCGTTCATGATAGAGGCATCCAGTTCGTGACCAGCATCCGTATTGAAGACGGCCCCTTTCCCCGCATTAAAAAGGGGAGAGTCCTCCAGCACTTTGATGGCGGATTCCACCGCGTTCAGGCTGCTTCCCCCGGAATCCAGTTCTTTTTTTCCGGACTGCAGGGCTTTCTCCATCGTCTTTCGGTATTCGTCGGCGTTCTCGGGAGCCGAGGTGTTTCCGTGAGTACCGCCATGAATGGCGAGGATGACTTTCTCTTGTTCCTGCTTGACGGGTTCTTCTTCATCGGCTCCATAAGCACCTGTTATAATCAGCGACGAAGCGACCACGGCAGTGACAGCGATCCAACCCCAACGCGAGGAGATTTTCATGCGATGTCCTCCTTTTCATTCGTTGACACAAAATTTCGACAACAAGGGAGGAGATCCTTCAACATTTTTTAAACGAAAAACAACGCACGGGTCCGGGTCGCACAGGTTTCGTCCCGTTCGGGAATGGCATCGGAAATAAGGGTTTCGCCGGTGTTTTGACCTTACCGTACAATTTACCCGGATCGGTACGGTGACCCCTTCGGTACGGCTCGACGGTTCCGCGCACGGCGGTTGATACGAGCTGATCGTGGGGAGCGAGCGACGGAAGGAGAGAAAAGAGTCCCGAAACGGGAGTATCAAGTCGGGAACCGACAGGTAGTAATATTAGTTACGAATTGAAGAGGATCGTGTACCATATGAATCAAAAGAAACTTGGGGCCTCATTTGGCCCCTTTTTTGGGGTATCATTTAGGATTAATTAAAATACTTTACATATACATTGACACAGCCTTTTTTTCCTTATACTCCCCAAAAGATGACAGCCCGGAGCTGTGTCTTTGGTTCACAGTGCCTTAATATCCACGCCATACCCTATTTTCAACTCCCGCCGCGTCAAACTCCGCGCTCTTGAAAGTAATTCACCCACCGCGAAAAATCGTATGATCCTATCAACAACCCACCTCACGGGTTGAGACTCAAATCTCGGGAAACGGAAGCCGTTTCCATGTTTGTTCAGCATGCTATAGCATACGAAATCCTGTTTTCAGACTCTCAATTTATATTGTAATGTAATGTTAGGTGAAGCAAGGGTTCGGTCTGGGATGTTTCCACTCACCGGAACTAACCAGACCTTACCTAAGCAACGGAATTCGCTTTTGATACTTTTGCATATTTCTTCGATTTTGGTCATCTGTTCCGTCCAAGTTGGCACTGCGAATGAGGGGAGGCTTGATCCCTTTCTCCACCATATTTTCAATTGCCATACTCATCAGCGTTTGAACTAAAACAATCCCCACTACGGAAGAAGTGGCGCCATACCGTTCGTTTAAACCTGGAATCTCTAATTGGGCATCGCCAATTTCCCCACAATTGTCTAAAGCCAAATCAGTAATCTCAAAAAGCCTTTTACCGCTTGGATGACGTGAGGAGACGGATTTAGAATGGGCAAAGGAAGAAATAGAAAGGGTATATACTTTTCGCTCTTTTGCATAAAGGGCTGCATCTATTGGGACAACGTTGCGCCCGGAATTGGATACGATAAAAAATAGGTCGTTTTCCCTAAAATCCACATCCTCTAATATTGCTTCCACATATCCTGTTAACCGTTCTAGGCGAGTGCTTTTAATAACACCATTATGCAACATTAACCCCGGATCCAATATTGGGTTGACAAAAAAAGATCCGCCAGCTCGAAAGAAGATTTCTTCCGCAATCATATGGGAATGACCGCACCCTAATACATGCAACACTCCACCTTGTTCCACGCCTTTTACCAAGCGCTGTGCCGCTATCTCCAATTTATCCATTTGTGTTTCGACTGCCCGTTCAATTTTTTGGATCACACCACTTACATACGGATGCACCCTTGTCTCCCCTTCATAGAAAATCCCCCGTCAACCGCCTGGGGGGTTGATTGTCTTTTCTTAAATTCTCCTTAACTTATCCCTTTCAAATCGGCGATCAGCCTTCGAATATCCCTTGTATCATATAATGTCATGACCGACTCGTAAGAAACGTCATCCTCCGGCATCAAATAACCGGGATAATCATTCGCATATCCAATGATCCATCGGCTCGCAGGAAAACGCGTTCGCTCCCTATTATCCACCAAGAACGAGCATAGTGGGAGCTCACCAGGAACCCAACGGATTGACCACGGGCCAATCTTCCATGTAGACACATCCAATGCATAGGGAGGAAGGGTCACACTGGAAATAAATCCAATCCCTTCTGAAATGTCCTCTGGCAACGACAAATCCGGGGAGTCTTCAAGCCGGACCTTTGGACGAAGGGAATAAGACATTTTACTTGCAACAATATTGGAAGGCTGGATTTCGCTATCCCAGTGGGAATGATCCAAAACATCCACAATTTGATCAGTTAATCGGGAAGCCAATAATTCTAGTTCCCGAACGCTCGATTCCCTACGGGTATACCGAGTGCTGATATCCGCTGCAGGTCCATTCCATATTCCACCGACGAGATATCCCTTTTCCATCAATTGTTGTGCCGCCGTTCCATGAAGATCCGGACTAATCAATGTGTGGTAACGGTTAAGGACGGTAGGATGACAAGGATAATTCGCCCAAAGAATCGGTTGCTTTTTAGCACGGATAAATTGCGCGACTTGAAGGGGGACCCAGGGAAAAACTCCCTGATCCCGACGACTGGCCCCAACGTTTGGAATCGCATGATTATAGAGTCGAATCGATACCAAATCATCCATCGACTCCTGGGCTTCCTGAATCGATTCCACGATGACCCGGCAGGTTTCCTCATCTGGATCCGATGCAGCAATTACATCTGGGAACACTTGGGCCATTACATCTTCCTCGCAAAAAGCGGCAATGGTCGAAGAATGAGAATGTGTTGAGGCGATGGTAAGGTAATCGCAATAATCGAAACCAATGTCCTGAATCTTCTCTTTGATCCGCTCGGCCCATTTTTTCCCGATAGCAAGACCGTCAATCAATACAGCGGTAAAAAGTTCCCCCGTTTTGTTTTCTATTACCGTAACCCCAAAATAAAGCGGTCGATGTTCAGCGGTAGCATGCCGAATAGGGCGATAACCGGATAATGGTGCCCCAGGCTGAGACATCCATATTCGGGTGGACATTCCAACTCTCATCGAGATTCACCTACCCGTTTAAACAATCGGTACACACGGCGGATCAGGGAAAGGTTTGATCCCCTCTTTTCCTGCTTGAATCGCCTTCTCCACTGCCCGGGATATTGTCAGATGCTCCCGCTCGAAAAGTGCCTCCAGGATCATCGGTAGATTGGCCCCGGCAACTACGCCCGTTTGCTCCATCTCCCTTGAAAGCAATGCGCTGACTTTGAAAGGGGTGCCTCCCACTAGATCGGTGAAAAACAGAATGCCTGTCACCGGTTCAAGCCCAGCGACAACATCCTTCAATTTTTTCTCCAGGTCTTCGGTAGAATCATGGGGTTCAAAAGAAATATCCGCAATTTTCGGCTGTTTCCCTGCAATCAGTTCTACCGAGCTTTTTAAGGCAGATGCGAATGCTCCATGTCCGATAATCACGATTCCAATCACAGGGGTCCCTCCTATTTGAGTTCCTTGAACCTTACAAAATTCCGATGTACTTTCCGGCCACACCAATAAGGACCGTGGCTCCAATCAATTTCAACGGTGAAAACCCTTTCTTTAATAGGAAGTACATAAGCAATGTATAGGTTAAAGGAAGGAGATTAGGCATAATCTTGTCAAGCAGCTCTTTTTGAATCTCAAATTGATCCTTGCCTATTGGTATCTTCGCCGAAGTGCTTAATTTGACATACGAAGCGATCATTCCACCCACGACTGTAAGTCCAACAATGGATGCAGCCCGGGCAATCGCCTGAGTTCCTGATTTCAACTTTTGTAGCGCTTTGACGCCCGTATTGTAACCGTAAAAAATCCCTCCAAACCTTAATGCCAAATGAATCGCATTAAAGGTCAACAGAAAGATAATTGGACCGGCAAGGCTTCCTTCCATCGCAATCGAAGCACCAATGCCTGCCGTGATTGGCAACAACGTCAGCCACGCGACCGCATCCCCGACTCCTCCAAGCGGTCCCATCATCCCGACCTTAATTCCGCGAATCGTATCCGGTTTTTCCCTGGACTCCTCCATCGCAGCGACAATACCGAGAATCGGTGTGACGAGGAAGGGGTGTGTATTAAAAAAGTCCAGGTGACGTTTCATCGCGTCGGATAACCCTTCCCGCTTTCGATAAATTTTCTTAAGCGCCGGCATCAGGCTGTACAACCAACCACCGGCTTGCATGCGCTCATAATTGAACGACGACTGCAAAAAGAAGGAGCGAACGGCCATGCGCATTAGATCTTTTTTCGTTATATTTTTGTCCGGTTGATTACCTTCGACAGTCTGATTTACGGATTTCTCTTCAGATGCCACTTGCCTTCTCCTCCTTCAACGATGAGGTTTCTCCTTTGTAGTAATCGTACAGGGCAAAGGCTAGTGCCAAGATGGCTAGCCCCAACAAACTGATGTTCGAGTACGTAACGATAGCAAAACCGGCCAATAAAAAGGCCACATATTGTTTTTTTAGCATTACAGTAAGCAACATGGCGAAACCGATTGCCGGCATAATTCCGCCGGCCACCGACAATCCGTTCATTAGCCAGGAAGGCAAGCTATCCACCAAAGATTTTGCGGTTTCTACACCGAAATAAATCGGCAAGAATGCAATAATAATATTGAAAATAAAAAGCACACCCATGCCCGACAAATTGAGCCAATCAGTCGCCCGATCATTGGCTTTCTCTGCATATCGGTCCATTTTATGCATAACTGGAGAATAGACCGTAAAGAGCAAAGTAATCGCCCCTTGAACTGCCACTGCGAAGGGAACAGCGATGCTGACAGCCACTTTTGGATCTTGATCGAGCAAAATCGCGAAAGCAGTACCCATGACTCCGCCGATCACTACATTGGGAGGTTGAGCACCCGCCAACGGTACCATCCCCATCCAAACCAACTCCAACGTAGCCCCAGCAATCAATCCGGTTTGAAAATCGCCTAGGATCAGCCCAACAACCATCCCTGTCACGATTGGTCGGTGAAGATGGGTCAAGCCATTGAACTGATCAATTCCTGCGATTCCCGCCCACAAAGCGATTAACAGCGCTTCGGTTAACATTCGGATGTCCCCTCTCCTTCTATATTAAATCGATGATATTCTCTCCTTTTTCACTCGGCACACGCTGAATTTCCAAGTGGACACCCAGCTTATTTAATTCTCGAAATGTCTCCCTATCATCCTCGTCTACCGACACGGTACTGGTTAATTGCTCCTTCCCCTCTGAATAATGCATATTTCCAATGTTGACCTTTTGAATCGGAACGCCTCCTTTTACTAATTTTAAAATGTCTTGCGGTGTTTTGACGATTAAGGCGATTTTTTGATCGTCGGAAGCCAGACCAATTTTATCAATGGTCTCTTGAATCGTGAAATAACGGGTTTCTACTCCTGACACAGCCATATCCATTAAACTTTGCTGCACTACGTCCCCTGCAACTTTATCATTGGCAACGACGATCAGATTAGCTCCTACATGGTTAGACCAAGTGACAGCAACTTGACCATGAATAAGCCGATTATCGATGCGAGTTAGTAAAATATTTAGCATCCCGTATCCTCCTTTTTGATAACACTATATTTCATGTTCCATGCTAAAAAGTTACGGAAGAAGATTTCATCGTTATGACTAGAGTTTAATCCAGAATAAGAATTAAAAATTTATAATATACAGAAAATTTATTTCTTGTTTTTTTCAACCTGGTTAATTCTGATCTATCCAGAATCCCAGGCCTTTAATTGAACCTCTTTTTTTATTGTTCGATATGTTTGGGTGAGATTTCCCCCGCTCGGGCGTGTAACGCATTGGACGAGGCGATGGCGGTAGCCTGAGTTAAGGCTTCGTAAAGATCCGTTCCGTCATAGATAGCGGCACCGAGTCCCGCTAGGAATGCATCTCCTGAACCAACGGGATTAACCGCTCGGATGGAAGGAGGGTTGATACGGTAAGCTTTCCCTTCCAAGGAAGCCCATGTCCCCCGCTCTCCCATAGTGATGATCGCCAATCTGATCCCTCTCTGGTTCCACTGTCGTAAAACGGAAAGGATTTCGTCATCCCTTGGAGGGCATCCGGTAACAGAAATAAATTCCTGAATATTAAGTTTGACCACGAAGGGTTGGGCTTTCAGCCCTGATTTCAGGGGTTCGCCACCGGTATCCAACATCGCTTGGGCTCCGCGACTTTGAACGATGCGAATACACTCCTGATAGGTGTCCGGAGATAGACCAAGAGGCAAACTTCCGGAAAAGATGAACAAACGGCTTTCTAACGCCCACTTGGCGAGGATTTCTTTTAATGCTTGCAGGGTTAACTGCGGGTCCAGGTTCTAACAATTCGGTTTGTCGTCCGGTGCTTTCATCTACTATGTTGAGGCACATCCGGGTTTCCCCTGCTACATGGATAAAGTGATGGGCGATACCAAGCGTATCTAACTTTCGTCGGATCCATGCCCCATTGGTTCCACCAATAAAACCTGTAGTACGAACCGGGGCTCCAAGTTGATTCAACACTTTGGCTACGTTATTTCCCTTGCCCCCAGGTTCACGGAATACCTTTCGCGGACGGTGGATTCCACCGGTAGAAAACCCCGGTAGAAAATAGGTAACGTCCACGGCAGGGTTCAGTGTAATAACGGTGATCATGATAGATCCCCCTTTCCACGATTCCGTGTCGATATCCGGGAGGTATCTTCCCGGATCCAGGCTATTTTTTCCATTGCCACCTTTTTGACCGCTTCCCTTGCGCTGCGAAGGATTTTTCTAGGATCCGATTCACCGGGATGTTCGGTTAAGAAAGATCGAAGCTCTTCGGCAAAAGCTTTCTTCAATTCCGTGGAGAAGTTGATTTTACTAATGCCTCGTCGGATACACCGGCGGAGATCCTCCTGGGGAACTCCGGAAGCACCGTGCATGACCAATGGGATCCCGGTACGTTGTGATATGGATGCCAGACGCTTAAGATCCAATCGAATCTCTCCCCGGTACACACCGTGCGCCGTTCCGAAGGCAGGGGCCAAAAAGTTCACCCCGGTTCGCCGGACGAAGGTTTCCGCGGTAGCGGGATCGGTATACCCCCCGGTGTTGGTTCCCTCTTCCGTTCCACCAATCGTTCCCAACTCCGCCTCCACCGGAACACCCACGGCGTGGGCCAGTTCCATTACCTTTTCTGTTAAAGCCACATTTTCTTCAAAAGGGAGGCGAGATCCGTCGATCATGACCGACGTATATCCTGCACCCAAGCAACGGGCCACGGTATCGAACGAGTTACCATGATCTAAATGGAGGGCGACCGGTACTGTCGCCTGTTCCGCAGCGACACGAACCATAGAGGCAAGGTATTCCACCCCTACATGGTCTATTGTGGCGGGTGTTGTTTGCAGGATGACGGGGGACCCCATCTCTTCCGCCGCATTTACTACTGCTTTGACGATCTCCAGATGGTGGGCGGGGAAGGCCGGTACAGCGTACCCGCCTCGGTACGCTTGAAGCAACATTTCTTTTGTCGTGGTTAGTGGCACGGTTATTCCCCCTTGTCGTCCCTCAATACGACCACCGGGTTCAGGTTTCGGGGGCGGTCCGGGTTAAGTCCCATCCGAAGGGTGCGGTAATAAGCGGTCAACTGGAGAAAGGGCATGTAGAGTAGCGCCCGGCTTCGGTCGCTCAACCCAGGAGGAAACTCCAGTTTGTGATCAACAGAAAAATCACCCAGTTCTTCTCCAAGTACCACCACATCGGCTCCGTAGCGGGACAGGTCCTTCACTAAATCCCGCTCGTAGAGCCGGGTAGATAGCTGACTTAGGAGAAAGACCCGGCACCGTTCCCGAATTACTGAGATAGGGCCGTGCCGGAATTCGAGGGGGTTAAAGGCTTCGCAAAAGACTTGGGTCATTTCTTTCATCTTTAGCATCCCTTCACAGGCAAGGCCGAAATAAGCACCCAAACCGAGATAAACTATGTGGTCAAAACGGAGATCCTCTCCCAAATTTCGAGCCAGCCTTTCCGCTTCTAGAAGTCCTTTTTCACCTAACCGGGGCAGCTGGTGTAATTCCTGCAAGTGTGTTTTATCTTCGGAGATCCAAGTAGCGATCATCTGCAGAGTGAGTAGCATGCTGGTAAAACTCCCAGTCATGACGACGCTTTTTTCGCGTATATGTGGAAGGATAACAGGACAATCCGCCAGTCGGGCCGATCGACCTTCGGGGTTGCCGGTCACGGTAAGGCACCGGGCTAAACCTCGCTTCTGGACTTCGTGAAGAGCCTTTACCAGTTCCGAGGTGTCTCCTGAACGGGATGCACCGATTACTAAGGTAGGTAATTTCGTGATCACAGATTGGGGATGGAGCATTATATCTGAGGCGGGTACTGCCTTGGCGGAAATCCCGGTTTGCTCCTGAAAGTGATAGGCCGCAACAATAGAGAGGTAATAGGAAGTCCCACACCCTGTAAAAATTACTTCCCTGAAGGCGGTTTCACCGAAAAAGGCCTTGATGCGTTCGCGTTCGCCATCCAAAGACCGGATCGTATTTTCCCATGTCGTCGGTTGCCGTAGGATTTCCTTGTAAGTCGCAGGCCGATTCATAATAACCCCCGTTTTTTGAATATTTATTACAATATAAATATACCGTAGATGGGTTGATGGGTCAAGTTGATGAAAAGGTTAGAAGTTACAGAAGTTCCGTATAAAAACGGCAGCGATCCCCCCGGATTATGGAACGGCAGAATTCAATGGGTCGATCTTTCCCGTCATAGGCAATTCGGTCCAATAACAAAGCAGGATACCCTGTAGGAACTCGAAGGTATTGGCTTTCGTAATCTCGGATTAGAACCGGCTCAAAAATTTCTTTAGCCCGCGTGATGAAGATACCGTGTTCCCGTTCCAAATAATCGTACAACGAACATCGTTCTAAGGTCTTTTGCTCTATTTTCGGGACCCATTCTCTGGGGATAAACGAGGTCTCTAGGATAATTGGCTCTTCCCGAGCACAGCGTAAACGTTGCAGAGCCCAAACGTCGAAAGGTTCCTTTAACTGCAGATGCTTGGCAATACTCGGTTTGGCACAGGTTTTTTCCAGAGCCAAGATAACGTCTTTTGGTTGCAAGCCGTGGGCTTTGAGAACCTTGCTGAAACTGTAAAACCCTGTGAGGGAGTGCTCAATTTTCGGTAAGGAGACGAAAGTACCCCGACCTTGCTTGCGATGAAGCAACCCTTCCCGAACAAGGTCATCCAATGCTTTGATCACAGTGTTACGGCTCACCTGGTATCGTTTCCGAAGTTCATTTTCCGAGGGGATCTGGTCACCGGGATTCCACTCACCAGACTCAATTCGTTCTTTTAGAATTTCCTTTAGTTGATGGTAGAGAGGAATAACGCTTTCGGGATCGAGTTGTTTAGCCATGATTTCCCTCCCTTAGTCCTATATAAAGACGATTTCATCATATCATAATTTGAACTTACGGGAGAGCGTTTCCGTTGTTCCGGCACAACTATTAACCAGTAAATACCAGCGGTAAGGCCCCTCGGTTTTACCTAGAAAACATTTTATGATCCTGCCCATTTTGTAGTCTTCCCGACTAGACCTCCTCCCTATATAGCCAGTGAAGATCAATTACTACAAGAACTGAAGTTTCCTCAGGTATACATTACCAGCTGGCGAATTGAGAGAGGATGGGGTTCCGAAACGGGGACAGAAATAAAAGCTCTCCCATGCGGGATACCCGACCCCAACGTCCTAATTACAACTAAATCGTAAAAGCTGCGATTGCCTCACGGGTGTTTCCCGGGGTGATTCAGTCACTAGTTCTCGTTAACTAAACACCCATTTCGCCTCAACGCAGGCTTTATAGACTGCTCTGGTTGGCGCCAAGGTGAAGTAAGGCTATTGCTTGCAGCAAGATCACTGATAGTTCACACCCTGGCTAGGCCTAAGCCAAAGAGCAAGCAGATTTAGAGGGAACCTGTAGCGGGCTCCTGTAGCTAGGATCACTAAATCAGGTGCCTCTTTCGCAATTGCTTTAGGGGTGGACCAATATCCCGTTTTTCAGTTTAACCCTTGCCCCTGCGCCCTTCTAAGACGATCATGGGGGGCAGGCGTAATCGTTCACGCCCAGCACGCACGTTGATAAGGCACTAGATCTGTCTTCCATCCCTCATCTCGTTAACACAACATTTGCTGCTCTTCACCAAGAGTACAAAAGTGCATCTCCGGATAAAAGAACAGGTCTTTCGCCTGCAGTTGGATCTGCTGAACTTTGCTTGATTTTTTGATTTTATCCCAGCACTTTTGGATATTGTCACGGCGAACGGTGCTGGGAGTGACCCATATGATAGGTTCTTTGTTTTGAATGGGTCCCATTGTCTCAATGTATCGGACCATCTTGTCTTCGATCGTTGTTATTTTCTTGTAGGGATCCCTCCGCTTGTTGTTTTTGATGGTTTCCGTCTGATTGTCGTATTCCAGCCAGAATCCCTTTCCATCGATCTCGATCCGGGCATCAGGGTATGCCAGTTTACTTTGGCGTTCCAACCGCTCCTTCTCTTTCCCTTTTCCGTACTTTTTCTCCAACTTGGGCCGCCAGGAGGCCAACAGAATCTGTGCCGTCTCCCCTTGATTCCACCAGCCCAAGCGTTCCAACACCTGCATTCGTGCCATCTGTTTTCTGTCTTCGGGCAGGCGCACCTCCTCCTCAGCGGTCAACCGCCGAAGGGTCCGTACCAAGATATCATTCACCCCATAGTAATGCGTCCGTTGCACCCCGGTAAGCCGTTTGTAATGGATCGGGTATCCCAGTATATCCTCCACGACCGCTTTTCCGGCAGGCCCCAGTTCATACATCCTGGGTCCCACCTTGTAGTAGTCGGGGTAGGGGAGCCGACCCCGACGCCTACGATCGGGTTGATGCGAGATCACCATCTCCCCTTTTTTGTTGAGATCCCGTTTCAACTCGAAGATATAGTTTTCGCTCACATCCATGATTTCCGCTAACTGATGCGCCGCAATCATACGAAGTTTGTAGATGTTTGCAAGCATCTCCTCGGATCGTTTTAAAAACGGATGCATTAAGCACTCAATCAAGTTCATTCTCGATCCCCCTCTTATTCCCATTCGTTCCGCTCTTCGTCTTCCGGCTTGCTTTTCTGCGTATCCGCATCGTCCCATTTGGAAGCCTCTTCTTCCTCCCACAAGCTCTCCAGGTATCGGTCAATCTCTTGGTCCGCCTCTTCCCCTTTTGTACAATCCCGTTCCTGTAGCGGTCGTGCCAATTCCCGATCCGCCCAGGCAAAGGCTTCGTTCTTCTCCCGGTCAATCCGGTCGGTTTCCTCGCCAAAGTACGTCGGTTTCCCGTCTTTCCCGTAAATGTACGGCGGATCGGTCCGAATCAAGAGAGGACGCTTTTCTCCCTTTCCGTCCTCCACATACAGCGCAGCCTGGAAGGACTTCAACCGCTGGATATCTTGCGTTTCAAAGCTGTTTCCGGCCTTTTCACCCGCGATCCGGGCATGGGCTTGGTCCTCCTGTTTAAAGGCCACTTTGGTTCCCACCAAGCCGAGTGCCGCCAGCATCATCGGATCTTCATACTGGTTGTAATGCTGCGTGCACATAAACAACGGAACGCCGAAGTCCCGTAATACTTCAATCATGTCGGCAAAGACCGGCAATTGAATATAGTGAGCCTCGTCGATGATCAGCGGGTGGTTTTTCTGCTTGAATCGCCGCCGCTGAGCCAACTGCCAGTATTGATGGGTAATGTAGTTCATGGTGATTTTCAGGACATCCGGCGGCAGGTTCTGGCAGTTGAATATGACAATATGGCCGTTATCGATCCAATCCAGCACCTTCAAGCTGTTTTTCTGCTGGCCGAACATCCGGCGGGCAAGCTGATTGTCCTTCAGACGAACCAGACGGTTGCGGACAACTTCGGTGTCCCTGCCACCGTAGTTCTCCCGCTCAATCTCCTTCGCCAAGGCTTTCTTGGTTGTGTCGTCGGATTCCTTAAACTGCTTGACCAGACGGTTTCGCAAGGGGCTTTCCTTGTCCAGAAACTCTCCGAGAGCCAATATCGTGTGCTTCTGTTTGGAATCCAACAATAAGGCTCGTAGCCCAATCCGCCCGTATTTATCCAACAAAACAGAGTCCGTGCCGCCACCGTAGGCACTTTTCAGCACCGTAAGGGTGTCTTCCACCACCTCGTCCAGACTTTGCCACGGATGTCGGTGCAACAGGTTCAACCCAAAGGAGAAATCCCTCGACTCTAGGTCAATCACGTGAACCCGTTTCAAATCCACGTTTTTGCCGTCTTTCTTCGCTTTCAGGATACGGGTTTTCAGCGTGTTCGCCAACGTTCCCTTGGGATCGAACGTTGTAAAGCCGCCTACTTTGAATCTTTTCTTGTCTCTTTTTTCGTTTTCTGTATTATCCTTGCACCAGTCTTCCAACAGGGATTGCATCAACATCAAGAGAAGTGCCGACTTTCCGGACCCAATATCCCCTACGACGGACCCCATTTTCCGAATGATATTTTGCCCGATTTGGATAACGCGCTGCTTGTTGATGGGGTGATCCACATAACCAATGACCGCACCTTCCCGAAACTCATTCTCCTCCGGCATCTTTTGCCCTTTGACCAGGTGAGTAATCCGGTCATAGATATTTTGCTCTCCTTGTTCCTCCTGTTCTTTGGTCGGCCCTTTGGGCAATTGCAACAGGTTCCCTAACTCTGAATGGGTCCACACCATCCGGGGGAGAAGCGGATGAGGCATGGGATTTATTTCCCGAACCGGGTTAAGACGTTTCAAGTGCCACCGTAAGCGCCGAGCATAAATGAAGTTGTCAAACTCCATCGCCGTTTCGACTTGGGATTTCACGTCCTCGTAGATCGCCTGACTTAACGTATCTCCCGGGTCATTCGGTGCTTGTACCCAGAGATACAGCGCTACATCAAAAGCCTTCTCCCTTCCGGTGTGCTGTTTGAAAAGCGACTGATACCGCGCTTTTTCCATCGGGTCCAAATCCGATTGTTTTTTCTCCGGATGGTTGGTTTCCAAGCGAAAGATACTGAGCAATTCCTCTTCGGTAAGGCCTAGATTCTCCAGCCCTTTTTGTACTCGTTTCTTCAGGGGATCACGCACCCACTTGAACCGCCCAAATTTCCACGTCTTTTTGGTTTTGGTCGGACTGAACCGTAGATCGAGCCACGTCCCCGGCCCAAAGTGGTTCAGAATACTGGTGAGCATTCGCGGACTTGAAGGACGAAGCGGCAATCCGGCACGATCTCCCTTTTCATTAATCTGAAAGTAGCCACCTACTCCCCCTTCTTGATCCGGCAAAGGAAGGGTTTCTTCCGTCTTACCATTATCCGCTTTGTTTTTTGAAGGCCGTGACACGGTAAACCACTCCGCGTTGGGGAAGTGATCTCGAAAACAGTTTTTCACGCCGCTTTCCTTGTCCTGGGGATAGCCAAAATAAAACTCAATCTCTCCCGCCTGAATGTTTCCATGGATGATCAACCGGAACCACTCCCGGCCTTGGATCAGGCGTTTGTACCAGACGCGATACCGTCTATGCATATCCATCGTAAAGGCAAGGATTTTCTTCACCGACCCTGTAGTCCGGCGGTGTGGGACAATCCGCAAATATCGTACCTCTCGTTTCGCTCGGCGGCGGTAATACCTTGGAAGCACCACCGCCAAAATACCGCCAACGACTGCCAAAAGAATCAGGAGTACCTCAGACCAATAAAGAAAGGTGTCCCATCCCTGAGACACCTTTGCGCCGATGGCTCCGCTGCCATCCGATAACTCTATCAACACAGGTTGGATATAAGTCTCCCATACGAAGTATCCCAAGAAGCCAGACAAAGCTACCCAACCTAGGATTGTCCATTCATCGTACTTTTCCAGTCCTTTTTGTGTCACGCATATCTCCCCTTCACTTGAAGTGAATATAATGGCTTACCTTATCTGCCGGAATCGTACGCTCCGAATAGGCAAAGGGCTTAAAGTTATACTCCTCAATCCGAATCTTCTTGCCTTCATTCAATACCTCCGCAACATACGCCACATGTCCAAATCGACTGTGCCGAAACTCCCCCGCATCCCATTGGGCCACTGCTCCGGGCTCGGGTGTTTGGTCCATACGGATTCCCAACCTTTTCGCGTTGTCATCCCAGTTGGTGGCGTTGCTAAAATGGCCGCCCTTCATCCGGTTGTGAAACGGAATCCCGACATCATTGAGCCGCCACGCAACATAGGAGGTACACTGCCGATTGTAGAAGCCCCAGGCATCCACCCCAGAGGTACTGGCATTTTTATATGGATAGGCCGTAAAAGCAGAGCCGTTAACCTTCCCGGCCCTCCCTGCTGTTTCACACTTGTAAGACAGGCCACCTAACTGCTTGATGTATTTTTTCACCGTTGGCACCCAGTGTTTATTGAGTCCGTTGGGATCATTGGCCGCTCCAACAGGTGCGTATTTCGGTCCGATCTTATCCGGTGTGGTCAGTCCTTCTTTGATGTATAGGCGATAAAGATTGGAGGCCATTTTGTTGATCCCTTCATCCAGTGAAGAAAAGGACATCAAACCACCACTTCCCATCAACCCGCCCGGGTTGTTTTTCTGCTTGACTGCCTTGGACTTTCCGTTTCCTGTCTCATGTAAAGCGATAGCTGCTACTAACACCGGATCTACGCCGTTTTGTTCTCCGGCGTCAATAAACTGTTGCGCCTTCCCCTCAAACACGCCTTTTCCTTTGAGGTTTTGGTCCAACTCTTTTACGGTGATGGGCTTGCCGCCAGGGCGGCAGTAGACGCCTTTACCCTGGTCGGCCTTTTGATGCTTTTGCAGAAAGTTTGGAGACCCAAACATCGATAGAAACAACACCATACTCATAAACCCCATAAAAAACATCCCCGCAACGGCACCACAGCCCATCACGAGGATGACCTTTTTCCACTTACTCTTCTTCGGCTTCTGCTCCTCCAAGCTGGAGGGGTTCCGCTCCGGCATCGCCAATCGGGGTCACCTCCTCTACTACCCACTTCCCTCCTTCCTGACCAACGACCACCTCATACAAAGTCCAGTTCTTCTCCTTACCACCATGGTCAAACACCGTCTCCGTCTCCGTTTTCACCTCCCAGTAAAAACGGCCCGTTTCTTGGGCCACTTCGTTTTCGGTCGTTTCTTTTACTTGAACCTCTATCACCTTCGCTTCCTTTATCCCCAACGGCTGGTCCGGTGCTTTCCACCCTTCTGCCATAAACGAAGAGAGATAAGGGCGCATCTCTTTCAGCTTCTTTTCCGGGTGCTTTGCGTCATAGGAAAGATACGCCCGAATAAAGCGATCAGCCACCTGACGGGCCTTATCTCCGGATGATTTGGCTTCGCCCGAAAACGGTTGTTGGTTAGGTTCCGGCAAGGGCTTTTTCGCCTCTTTATGGGAAGGCTTGGGGGAGGGAGGAGGCTCCGCTTTCGGTTCCTCCTGTCCCCAATTCCACCACATCATTGAGCCGGAGAAACACAACCAAATAAAAACCGCCCCCAGAATCAACGTCATCTGGGAAGCGGATTGTCTTCGCCTCATATTTTCGTCACCGCCTTCATGCCATAGCGCAGGGCCGCTTTTCCTGCTTTTTTTGCGACAGCTTTGGTTTCGTCATTCCAAGTCGTTTCTCCTTATAGCGTTGACCGTTGATGATCCGTCCATTTTGGATCGTTCCCTCTGTCGGTACTAGGTGGCTCGCTACGAAGGTGGGTTGACCACCGTTATTCGACTGGGCAGGGCTGCTGATGGAAAGAGCGCGAGAATTACCAGAGTTCTTCTGGCCGTCGAAGGCAGGTTGAAATCGATCTGGCCACCATACGTTGTTTGATAGGCATCGTACTCCGGATTGCGGAACGGCTCTACATACCGGAGCGGTCGATTTGGCTTCGAGGAACCACTGAGGAATTTTTGGATGTAGGCTTTGCCTCCGTGATAGGCTCCCCTTCCTTTTCGGATCGCGGTATCTACCCCTTGATCCACGTAACCTTCCGCTTTCCTTCCCCACTTCTCCATCCGGTGTTGGATCTGCTTCGGTGTCATTTGACGGAAGCTTTGGATCACGTTTTGTGCTTGAGTAACAGGGCGTTTAAAGAGCTTAAACACCTTTTTGTGGTGCAAAAGGATCACCGCTAGCAGAGCAATTTGGATCAATACACTGCCAAACCAGCCCCAACCGCTGAAAAGGGTGTACAGCTTGGTCGACAACAGAAGATACAGGGACAACAGCAAGACCGCGACAATCTTGTACAGCCCAGCACCGATCCACTGCTTGAACCAGTTGATAACGCTCCAGATACCACCTTGAGGCCACAGGGCGTAGAGGAAAATAAACGCTGCAAGACTGCCCAACAGGAGGAATCCGATCCCATACCCTGCTGTAAAGAGCGAGAGCGTCAGTAACAGGGGAGTAAAAATAACCACGCTGATAAACGCAAAGAAAGCAATCGTTCCTCGAGCCATCAGCCCACCCCATCCAGTCATGGAAGGATACTGTGGACCCTCTTGTTTAATTTTGAATCCTGCCCAATTTGCGACATCCTTTAAGACATCCACAAAATCATTGGAATCTTTCCCTTTCACCAAGGCTTTTGTTATGTCTTCGCGTTGTTTTTCATTTTTCGCACTCAACATCTTATATGTCATACGAGCATTAGGGTCTTTGGATTTCGGGCTAATTTCAGAGCCGGGTTTCATGGTTTTCCCAAACTCCCCCAATTGCCAAGGGATGATGACGAAGTTGGTCCAAATGTGGTTGCTAGTCTCTACTAGCGCCTCCGTTCCTGGTTCCGCGGAGAATTGGTCCTTTTCTTGCTTTTGCCCTTTTACCGAGTTCACCCCGGAAACGATCACGTCACTGGATTTGGAACTAAAATCATTAACGCCTTTGAGCACAGAATACATGTTGGTAAACAACAACGAGGTGATGGAAAGCAACAAAATGCTTTTCCCTACCTCTTTCATGGAATCGGCATATCGGCGGCGGATCAACTCCACCAGGACGTAAACACCCATGATGTTGAAAGCGATTTGCATAACCGCCTCAAAAAAGTTCCCACCAAGATACTCCACCAGATCGGAAACGGCACGGGCTAAGGTATTAAACCCCGGAATCTTAAACGCCAATTGGTACAGGTAGATCCCCATTTTGACGCCCAGAGCAATGATCACCATGCCCCAACCGATGAAAAAGTTAATGGTTTCTTGAATGGGGCTGGTTACTCCTTCGTAATACCCGTCAAATCGATAGGATTCCAGGTCGAATTGTTCGTATAACTCGTTATCTGGATCGTTTGCCGGAGAGTGAGACGGGAGCATATTGTCTAAGGCACTGTCCGCAAAAGCCGTATGTGGCACCAACACCAACAAAAAAAGAAGGAGAGGCAACCATCTCCTCATGGCTGCTTCACCTTCTTCCATTTACCTTCGTCTGTCACCTGGTTAACTTCAAATTGGTCAATTGAATCAAAATCTGTGACTTGCCACTTACCGCTTGCTTGACTTACTTCCACTGTTATATACGTTTGTTTTGGCGTTAAAATGATGTAGGTTCCATGATCGTGAGTTAGTGTTTTGCCTTTATAGGGTTGAATTGATATAGGTTTGTTAGGTGATTTACCGACAGCTTTCAACCAATCAACCTTCTTATCCAAAAGACGTTTAACTTTTTTAGAGTCTCCTTCAACATACCTTGCCTTATAAAAATCAATCGCCGTTTGTTCTCCCGGCGTCAGTTTCGGTCCTTTGGGCTTCTCTGGGGCAGAAGCCGATTCAGTGCACGCGGCAGCTACCAAAAAGACCGACAGGCACAGGCCCGCCAGCCCGATCCATCGGATATTCATTAGATCACCCCCTCCTGTGTTCCTTTACTGACCGTATTTCTTTTCTCCCGTAAATGTCCAAATTCCTTCTCCCTCCTTCGATTGGCTTCCGGACGGTGGTCAAAGGCATTAAAAAGACGCGGGTCCAATTGCTCCAAATCCATCTTTACTTTCGCCACCCGGTCGTCCAGATCGCGCATGATCCATTCACCGGAATCCAGGTTCATAATCTCCGAGATATTGTCCTCATTCGGTTCAATGCCCAGAATATCGCAAGCAGAAGCCGCCTCCGTTTCATCGCCCACCGAGAAACAAAATCGGTATCCCAAGTTGGAGCGAATGTCTTCCCCGCCGTCTTCACCTTCCCGCAACTTCTCTTCCCGTTTGCCCCGCAGGTCTTTGGCGTTGTGGATAATGGTCATCACATCGGCATCCTTAGAGCGACAGGTTCGCATAAACTCCCGGTAAGCCATTTCCCCCTCATCCACTTCCATCAGTCGGTGATTTTCCTCAAACACCACCCCTTTGGCATACGGAGTCGGCTGGTTCACAAACCGCCGGGCAAACTCGGTCATGGCAATCAACAGGGTCATATTTAATCGATAATCAGGCCTGCCCGGTTTAGGCATTTGAAGGTCCTGCATCTGAATAATGGTAAGCGGATTGGAGATATCGATCGGGGTTTCATCGCCATCCCCAAACAGCAACTGGGCTTGGGACTGGCGGGCTTTTCGTTTCAAACTGGCATGGATGCGCGCTACGTCGTCCCGCGCCTGATCATTTAAGAGTAGATCCGGGTACTGTTGCTCGCCTGTGGCGATCCGCCGCAAGTGTTCCAACACCCGTATCATCGACGGGTGACGATCTGAATGTATTGTTTCATGCACCGCATACCCGATGGCTGTTCCTGCCCAAGAAGAGTCTTTTTCATCGGCAAGATACAGCAGCATACTTTCGGCCAACTGCCCCTTTAGGATTCGCTCGTCGGCAGAGGCCTTTTCGATCCCCAGCAAGGGATCAAACTTCCCTTTATCCCGAATGGTGTTTCCAACAGAGACGATATTGGTGATCTCCGCCAACTCCGATAACTCATACGCAATGGACCACAGTTCGTTTTTCGGCTCAAACAGAAGCTGGTGAACGCCCCGTTGCAGCCGTCGATACACGATATAACACTTAAGCATCGTCTTTCCGCGCCCAAGGGAGCCCATGATCAGCGACGAGGAGGTTTTGGAAAGGTGATCCCTAGCCCGCGACTCATCCATGAACACAGGGGTATTCCCTCTCGCCCACTGTTCGATTTTCCTCTTGTCGGACTTGGTTCCCAACATGATCGTGGTGCCCAGGTAAATCCCTGCCGGGTCCCCCACCTCCGTTGTCGCCAAAGGCATGAAGCTCGCCACAAACTCCGCCGTCGGTCGGACAATGTAATGCCGATCCATCTTCCCTGCTCCGGGCAGGGTATCGTGATACAAGTTTTTTTGATCGTTGCGCGGGATCTCCAAACGCAATCCGATCTCCTTCATCTTGGAGATGAGTTGCCCCCGACGATTTTTCACCTCTTTCGGGGTATCGCCCCAGACACAAAAGACCAGGCGCATCTTAAACAGAGGCGTTTTCTCCTCTTCCAACTTCTCGTCCAAGGCTTCATTGGCCGCTTTGCGCTCGGCATCTTTACCAATATCCCGCTCTTCCGTCTCTTCCCCTTTGGACTTCACAGTATGATTGATCTGGCCTGTAATCAGATCCCATTTTTTCTTGAGTTCCTTACGCGCTTTGTTGTTGGGCATCAGTTCCAAATCCATGTCAATCTCCACCGGAAAGGGAAGCTCCTTGGCCTTTCGAAACACCTCTGCCTTATTGGGAAAGCCGATTCCTGGGGGTAACCAGGAAACCGTCAGAAGTTGGAAATAGCCCCTTATGGTTTCTTCGGGAAAATCTTTCTCCCAGCGGACCATACCCAGCGGCTTTTTGAAACTAAGGTCCACATCGTTCATGCCCCGTTCAACGTCGGCTTTAGATACATGGACATACCCATCGCGAACCAGCAAATCCATCGGCTCTTCCTGAATCTCTGGGCTGACTCCCCGACATCCGCATCGCTCCGTCAGATATAACACTTCCGACTCTCCCAGCCGGGTAATGCCACCAAGAAAGTAGGTGGTTAAGTGGTTGTAGACATCCTGCTCCGCCTGTTCAAACCGCTCCCACTCCGTAAACGGCAAGCGATAATAGTCGCCGCCCATAAACTCATCTACCAAGACGGAAGGGTCCCGCACCACTTCATAAAGCCCTCGCCGAATCTCCTCTAACAAATTGCCGCTAACACTTTCCATATTGACCTTGAGTACCAGCATTTCGCGACTGGGAACCAACTTCCTCAGCATACGTTCCACGTTCTTCAGGGTGGTTTTCCAGGTCTTCCGCATGCAACCTGGCACCTTTTTCGGATCGTCATTCATCGACTCCCAAGGGGAATAAGGAACCGGAATTGCTTTGAAACCAATGTCATAGGGACATTCGTTAAGGAACTTCTTTAATTTGTCCCTCAGTTGAATCCGTTCCCCGTCGGAGAGAAAGTCATAGTTGATCTGTGGAACATGGTAGTAGCCAAACGCCTGACCATCTTTGTTGACGATCATATTACCGGAACGGATCAGCGTTGGAAATTCGTACTTCACTTTGATCAGATCCATTGTATCCCTCCTTTTTTGGGGATTGACTTGTAAACGACATCATCGGCCTCTTCCATTGGCGGAGGAACCTTCACAACCAGAGGGCGCTCTGGCTTATCCTGTGGCTGATATACCCTTCCTAAAGACTGTTGTTGGTGCAAATCATGCCAACCCCAGCCCGTCATAACCAATCCAAGCACCATCAATCCGCCACCAATCAACGTTTTAGTTTTCATGGCGCTTCAATCGTGTCACTCCCCATCCTGCCGCCGCAATCACCAGACCTAGGAGAGCCACCAAGGGTGCTGGGCTACCTGTCTTAGGCATCTTTCCTCCATCGATGGTTTTCGGTACGCGTTCTTGTTTTTGATCACCCTTTCCTGTAGAAGGTTTTACTTGAAGCTTTTTGGGTAAAGATTTTTCTTTCTGGTCATTTTTCGGCTTCTTCATTTGTTTATCTGACTCATGAGAAACTATCTGCGTTACTTTTGGTTGATTCACGGGATTTTGGATCAAAGGCGTTGGCTGTTCAGGTTTCTTTTGAGAAACATCCTGCTTGGGTTGTTCCGCTGGGTTCTTCTTCTGTTCTTCGGGAGGTTTCTGTACCTCCGGTTCTTCCATCGAAGGAGACAGTTGGTCATCGTGTGGCTCCATGGTCGGAGGCTCCGGCTTTGGTTGTTCCTGTTTTGGTGTTTTGCTTCCAACAGAAAGACCAACCTCCAATTCATTTTGAACGGGTTGCGCCTTTACGGGCGCCGATTCTACCTGTTTAGGCAAGTCATTATTCAGCGGTAGCCCCGGATCAGCAAAAGCAAAAGAGCTTCCCGATAATACCCCCAAGGTCACCGTCGCTGTTACCGGAATCCATTTGTTTTTCAACGTTTCAATCTTTCCTTCCCCCATTGTTTTGTGTGGCAATAGAAAAAGTACCCTTTCGGATGCTTAGAAACCTCCGCAATCTCCACCACCTCCAAAATCACTACCGCCGCCAAAAGAACCCCCTGAATCGAGACTTGCTGGAACGGCTTATATCTAACCAAGTGAAGCTATTAGCGACATACAAGGGATGTGCTGGGTTGGTTAGCCAATCTTGGCTTGAAGCGTACGTTTGTTGTTTGCGACGCTTTTTCCATCCAAAAATGTTCATCATCCTTTCATGGATTTTTTTGTTGACCCTTTAGTCCACTGGCTTTTCTGTGGGGTGTTTTCCTCCTTGTACCGGTTTGTACGAAAGGACATTCCCGGTATCCTTTCGTTGAGGCTTTCCTGCCCCCTTCGAAAAGTGAAGAACCAACTTATGTTGATTACGAAAACATGACCCCATCGTGAAATAGGTTATATCCCATACCAACAGGTGATTGTAACGAAAGTCTGCACTTTCTATCGCCGCCGAAAGATAAGGCACCATCCTCCAGTCAATGAAAATAATGACGTGACCACCTGGTTTTAGCATCCGTGCCATTCAAGGGCGCATTGCCGCATAAACCAGAAGAATCCGTTTGTGGACAGAACATCTCCACCGAACCACCGACTTTTTGATTTACTTGGCGTCATGCGGTTTCTTTGCCCTTTCCCCGATTCCTGATGCGCACCACTACAATAAGGTGGGTCAGTGATTACAGCATCCAAGATTTCCGGTGGCAAGGCTCGCATTCTTCCAAGGCAATCTCCTTCGATCACTTGGTTAAGAAAACGTTGCGATCCCCCCCATTTCCTTTTATCGCAAAAGAGAAAAGCACCCGACGTTAGCCGAATGCTTTCAACCTTTCGCTTATTTTGTTGTTTTAAAACCTCTTATTCCTCTTTTTACCCGTTTTTCATGATCTTTTTCCGGATTTTTTCCGGTCTTTTTCCGGTAATTTTGGAGGTGCTGGGCATGTGCATTTTCAACATGGCCGTCGGTATTTTACACCAATCTTTCAGCCTTGAAGAGGTGATGGAAACGGCGTAACGGATAAAAGAAACGGTCATTCGCCTGGTAAAAGGGATTTTGAACCGGATGTGAAAGCAGAGGGGAAACAGAGATGACGAACCGTTTGCAACAAATAAAAATCCAGGAAGCTAAAAAATACATCGAAAAACAAACGGTCGTCCGGCCGGAAATCGGGTTGAACCTGGGCTCCGGATTGGGCGTGTTGGCCGATGAGAAATGTTCTTCGATGCAACTCACCTTTGACTCGAAATTTCATCATCTTCCCCCTTATTCATCCGTGGTCAACGCCAGAGGAGCTTTCCTTTCCATCTCCACCTTTTGAAGAATTATGGATTATAGTATTTCACTGGTGTATACGATCCGCAGGCTTTGTACTGGGTTGCTCCAATCAACTTCTGATAGCCGTGATTGGTTAACCCTGCAAATATCACTGACACCGTGTAACCCGGTTTGATTCCCTCCACCGTGATGTCATCCCCTGAGTGCCTCTGTTTGAATACTAGTTTATCCGATGCCCCTTCATCATTTGGAGGAGGATCCAATGGATAGGTATGAACCTCCCAGTGTCCGTCGGCGGTCCATGTGTTGGTAAGCTCAACCGTCATGGTTTGATCTTCACAATCGAAGGAAAACTCCATTTTCGGTGAACAACCGGTGATGAGCAGAAGAAGGAGCATCGGAATCCCCATGCGCTTGATCATTCGCCTTTATCCTCCTTTTCATTATTATAACTCCTTTCTGACTTTCTCTATGGATTTAACCACCCTCTGAGTAATTCAACAGAAATTGTTAGCCCTAAAAGGGTCCAGGCTAATCGGAAAGGAACTCATATTAAAGTGGTCGGTTGGAATGAACCTCTTTCCGTCTTTTCTCTACTATGATCATGGGGGAATGCGCATGGAATGGTTGTCTGTTGTGTTGGCCCCGGTGTCACATTAAGAAAGTCGGGATTAAAAAAGGTGGTAGGAACGAGCAATCTGTCTCGGTACGTTAATTGATCCAGCTTCTGAAGATCTTTGGCGTCCTCGCCTTTGAAGTCATCGCGTTTATCTTTCGGTATGGTATGAATTAACCGTTCGTTGAGAGGGACATGGTTGTATTTTCCTGCGTGAAGGGGGGCACTGTCGTGTTTTCCTGAGCCCTGAGCAAAGGTCCAAACGACAAAAGCCAACGTACCAATTAAAAGCGCCGTGACACCGAAAAAAACAACCCGACCTTTTGTCAAATGAACCAATCCCTTCGTGCGGATTCTGTTTCCACCCTTCCCTTATTACGACCATCAGGGGCTCACGTAGGTTCCCATTCTGCTTTGTTATTCGTAAGAATAAAAAAATTTCTATCCACTATCAATTATAACAGTCCTAGTGGGTTTTTTATCTTGTCTACTTTTATGGGTCCAGATCAGGCCAATGACGGGGTTTGTTTTTTATATTGAGAGAGTCTGGGGGTTGAAACAAACGGAAGAAAGCCGCCCATTTCGGACGGCTTTCAGCAGAATGGCGATGTATTCGTTAAAATCATATTTAATCCCAAACTAGCTTATTCTCTAGCTTCCGAAACAGTTACGCTTATCGGAAATCGGAGGGGGTAATTCACCCCCTCCCGAAACGTAGACACTGTAACGATCAAAAAAGGACCGTGATTTACACTCCTTTCTACCTTTGTCAGCAGCCTTGCCGCCCCAAAAGGGGCGGTTTTTTTAAGACTGAGGATTGCTTACGATTCTCTTTTTTCTGCGGGATCAACTGCAATAGCACTAGGGGCTTCTTTACGCTGCCAGACTGGGCAGCGATCCTCTTAGAAAAACACCAAATAATGACTGTCTTCCGAATAACTAATTAGGGGGTACTTTTTTCTTAACTTGATGGCGATGTCCGTATTGCCCCTATATGGACTGACTGGTGCATAAAGAGATCCAGTTCAAATAATCAGTCATCATTATGGAGAGGTACTATGAAGAAAAAGAGATATCAGTATGTTTTAGAATCGGGATTGGGTACTATCGGTTTTATTACCATTTCTTTTATTTTCGGTTATGCATTGTACGGGAATCGAAGCGATGCACCCTCCTGGATTCCAAAAGGCTTTTTCCCTGAGGATTTTCCTGAGGAATGGTGGAATCAGATAATTATAAAATTTTTCTTTTGGTTATTTGTTACTAATGCTATTATATATGGTATATGGTTTCTAGTTGAATTCAGAAGGTTATTGATTAATCGAGCCCCAAAACAAAAAAATTATAGAATATATTACAGATATGAAAGATATGAAAGATGTCGTAATTCAAAGCCTGATGATTAATTTGTTCGCTTTAGGAGGTAAGGAAATGAAGGCGCAACAGGGCTTGTTTTTGTGTCCAGATTTAAGGAGCATCCACCAATAAGGGGTATCGCCAGCATTTTAAAAAAATCCTACGCTAAGCCGGGAACCCATTCATTTTGAACGGGTTCACTTTATTCAGCATTGATCCCATACAAAAACGCCGCTACCTCCTTTTCCACGGATGGGGACAGGATGGGTCTGTGCGTTTGCCTCGTGTCAAGTGATCACTGACAAGCATAACGTGTCACAGGGCCGGTTCCATATTCACCTCGTTCCCTCACCTTGTTGGGCATGCAGGGTGAGGGTTTTTATGTAAAAAGGACGCCCAAGGGACGTCCGCTTTTGTTATGAGTCTTGTTCCTCCGTGCCATATACACTGCTAGAGGAGGAACTTTCCCATCTCGATCGGGAGGATTCATGATGAGGATGGTAGCCACAATGGCATTGCCGCAACAATTTTTTCAGTGTTCTGGTGGTTTTTTTGCTTCGACGATAGGCTTTGTGCAGCTTGTGGGCATCAACCATACAGCAGTGTCTATGCTTCGGGTAAGGCATCTTCGGATATTGCATGGGCGGATATGGCATCTTCGGTGGTTCCATTGAAACATTGTATTCTGGCCATGCGTTCAGGCTGTACTGTGCCTCCCACGGAAAGGGCATTACAGGTCCATGTTCCATTTATAATCACCTCGCTATAATTTTCCTGCCACGGTATTGTATGTCCGTCTATCCGCAGAGTAACTGGTGCAAAAGCCTCTTTTCCCATCTAAGCGGGTACACATAGACAATCGCCGTTTTCTCACTACGCCTTATAGGGGTAATACCAGCGAAGCTGTCACCAGGGGCAAAGTAGATTCCATAAAAAGTAAAAATCTCCTCCAACCCTTGAAAAAGAAGGGGTCCACGCCCGTTTGCATAAATGTTGTATAAGGGGTCACCGGACCGAAAAAAGAAAATCGTACGTTAAGGCGATCGACGTCTACAAAAAACCCGGCTCCCTTTACGCTAAGGAGCCGGGTTTGAGTGTTACACTTCTTCCAAGTATTCCGTGGCGTATTGCGGATTTAAAGATCTTGCCATAGCGGTTTTATGCTTTTTGAGTCCTAGCTTGGCGTAAAAAGATTCATTTCCAGTAGTCGCTGTCAAATGGACGAAAGAGATGTTTTCTAACTTGGAAAGAATGTTGCTCATTATCGCTTTGCCAACGCCTTTACCTTGGTACTCGGGATGAATCACAACATCATAAATACAAGCGTACATTTCTCCGTCGGACAGTACCCTACCGCATCCAACAACTCTGTTCTGATCATAAGCTATAGCAATGTAATAACTTGCTTGAAAAGCTTTGATTAAGCGATCCTTCGTATGCTTTTTCCATCCAACCGCTTGGAAAACCGATTCAAGCTCATCCCAGTCAAGGTTCTCTAAGTCATTTTTTATTTGGATCATCAAAGCCCTCCCTTCGTTAGTACAATTTTCTTTTTTCGGTCCGGTAACCCCTATGTAAGGGACTGGTTTTCGGATAAGTGATGCGAATTCTGTAAAGTAAACAAACCCACGAAAAACACGTATTCTGTAAAGTTAATCAAAATAAATAAGCGCCACTTGTACTGGCGCAGAACCCATCCTTTCTATATCAAGCAATTATCAATGATCGATTTTAGCGTGTTAATAATCCCGATTGAATACTCGCCTGTTGCAATTTTAGCATGAGCATTCTTTGCTTCCTCTGTTGCATTCTCAACCAAATAACCGTGTTTTACTACTTTTAACATCCGTAAATCGTTTCCGCTATCGCCAAATGCAAAAGCATTCTCTGGCTTCACTTTGTATTTATTCAACATAAACCGTACAATCTCGTCTTTCCCTGTACCTGTTGGGATAAAATCAACATCAAAACAGTCTTCCGGATCTCCTGCAAGCGGATTACAACGGTTAATATTTACTGCAACACCGTACTGTTGAGCGACTGTTTTAATGGCTAAAAAGTTTTTTTCATCGACCGATTCGTTTTGCTCTTGATAGTAATAGTTACGTTTATAACGTGAACTACCCAGTTGGGTTTGGGCACGTAGATAGATCTGGTATTTCTCCTGTAAAAGTTGAATGATCTCATCACTTTTTCCTTTGGAAAAGTTCCCGTTTTTTAGGCGGGAATCCCATCCTGAATCTCGTTTTCCAAAATGATCTTCGGTAAAATAAGTGATCTCAGTTCCTAGATCACTGGCGATAAAGTGAGGGAAAAAACGGAAGTTCCCTCTTTCCATCTTATCTAATACGGATTTCACACTACTCCCTGTAACCCAACCGATCATCAGTTCACCATTATTCGCTTTTTTCTCTATGTAATCTTCAAGCTCATGTAAGTAATGCTGTCGATCGCCATTCATGGAGTGGGGATAGTACGTTTCATCAAAATCGCAAAAGACAATGTGCCTAGGGCTTGTTATGTTAGAAAATGACTTGAATTTCGCTTTTTTACTTAGTAACACGCAAACCCCTCCCTCACACCTGGATTGATTTAAGACTTTACCACATAAATAAGGGTAATACCAGCCACCTTTTAAAACAACTCAACATACTGAGCAGCCATATCCTCCGGCGGGTTAGTGTAACGCTGGATGTATCGTTGGGAGCGATGGCCGAGACGCCGTTCCAGTTCATAGGCATCTGCACCGGTCTCCTGGGCTAGACGAAAGGCGAAGGTATGTCGGAGATCATGAGGACGTAAGGGCGAAATCTTTCGTCTTGAATCGGTCACCTCTGCGTCATGCCAACGCCCGATCTGCTCCAATATCCCATTGATTGCCCGTGAAGACAGCCGTCCGTCTGGTTTTCGCGCAGGTAATCCCGTCGCACTTAAAAAGAGCGCGGACGTTTCCTCGGTTGTATTCTTCTGGTGTTCTTCCTCCAAATAATCGGCCAAAGCCAAGCGGGCATCCGCTGAAAGGAAAACGGTCCGTTCTGTTCCCCCTTTTCCCTTGACGCGACGAATCCGGGCACGGCGGGCTTTCCTTAGTTCTTCCGGAATGTTTGGTTCCAACTGGCTGACATTGAGACCAACGAGTTCTTGTCGTCGTAAACCAGTGGAGAGCAAAACGAAAACAATCGCCCGGTCCCTCCACGGACGGCTGTGAGCTTTCAGGGGAGCTTTCTTTCCCTTCCACCGCCGTCCCTTGCGTTGATGGAACCGTTCCAGCCGATCGCAAAGGTTTTTGAGGGAACGGACTTGGTCTTCCGACAGCGCCCGGGGTTCCAATGGCGGCAATCCCAGTTCCCGGATCCCTTTCGCCGGATCACCGGCCGGAAACCGGTAGGGATCCTGGATATGGACCCAGGTGGTGAAAGCAGACAGGGAAGCGATATGGCTGTTCACGGTAGATGGTGATAGCCCTTGTTCTTGGAGGGATCGCCGCCAGGCCAATACATCTCGTTGCAAACAGGCGGAGATCCGATCGTGTCCGTACGAAACCAAAAAGAATTCCAGGAACCGCTTTAAGTGGAGCCCAATCTTTTGGGTGACTTCTTCGGAGCGAACCCCGACAACCGCCAGTTGCATGTATTGCTCCATCCAGGATTCCAAACTGTCTGGAAGGTCGTCCAATGCAGGTTTTTCCTTTCGTGAAGTGAAATGTTCGAGATAATGGACATTTTTCACCCGAATATTCCCCTCCTTATGTACCAATCACTTCACAGAAGGGACATTCTGTGAAGTGATTCAAACTACAACATTCATATCATATAAGTATCAAAATTGATAGAATATAATTGGTCAATTCTGAAAAAGCGGTGAGAACATTGGAAGCAGAAGAGCAACATTTTTTGCGGAAAAGTTACGGTTGGGATAAATCAACATCCTTTACATTAATGCAGGAAGGAGAAAATAAAACTTACCAGGTATGTTCTTCAAGCGGGAATTGGGTTTTAAGAAAGTATCGCCAAAATCGTTATGATGTACCTCAAATTAAAGCTGAGTTGGCGTGGATTAATACTTTAAGACCGCATTTCCCAGTCCCATCAATCCCTGAGAAATCAAAATGGAGAGCTACTAACAATGGATGTACAGGGCTCTCTTAAACAGATATATGCGGTATTTCAATTTATTAAAGGTGATACCCTTCTTCTCCCGACAGCCGAAGATTATCGCAAACTTGGTTTTTTGATGCGCCGCCTTCACGATGTTGCTGATCAAGTACAGGAAAAAGTAGCAGAAGATTGGCCAGGATGGTCCAGACCTTTGTACGACACTGTTACATTAATAGAAAAGCCCCTTCAACAGTTAATTAGTGCTTCCTTTTTAACGGAAGAGGATCGAGCGTGTTGTATAAAAACGGCAAAACAGATCAAAGGCCAATTAAAACAAATTGGTCTAGGTAAACGACAATTTGTACATGGGGATTTCCATGTTGGTAATATTCTTGTTACTCATGATCAATGGGTTTGTTTAGATTTTGACGAGTGCGGATGGGGACCCAGAAGCTTCGATATTGGTACTGTTCGGTTACATATGCGTGCAGCGGATCATTTAGCTAAAATGTGGCCATTCTTCTCCCAGGGGTATGGAAAAAAACTGTCCGAAGAAGAAATTCGGTTAGGAACAGCCCTCCGCATATTTTATATGAGTGGGAAAATCCCGATTCGCCAAGATATTGAAATGGTTCGAAGAGAACCAGCCGAACGAATACGGCGCTATATGCGATTCATTAATGATGAGATAACGGGATAGCTTCTGTATACCCTGTATTCCTGAAATCAAGGCCCCTTTACTAAGGGGCCTTAACACTTAAGACACATTTTTATCGCCCAAAGACAATCTTTCCCTCATGTTCAACCGGAAAGTCCCGTATGGGTTCACATGGGAATAGATCAACGGCGTTAAAGCACGGAAGTCCTCCGGGTTTAGCCGACTCAACAGTTTGTGATTATCCTCCATTAAGACTTCCTGGATCATCAGCGTATTGATAAAGACCAAGCAGTTTTGCAACAAGTGCAAAGATAATACCGCCACTTCCTGATCCTCCAATTGATTGGTTTAGCGTCGGTTTTACTTACACCTCCTTATATGACTTACCCTGTTTCCCAGCCCGTGTAAATAGCACGGGCTGTTTTGGAACAAGGAACCAAAACCATGCAGGTGCATATTGTGGGTGTATGCCGCGAAATTCATATCCCTTTCGCATTTCCCTATACGTAAAATTCCCTGTGGCTTACATGGGGACTTTTGCGTTTTCATACCCTTTTCCAGAGTGAATACAATATACAGTCTGTTTCTCTTGTGAAGCGCATTTAACGTTACATAACAGAGATTTGGTACCTTATAAAAAATTACGCCTCAGTTAGGGTGAATCGGAGATTAGAATTTCTCCTACTTTAATTGTTTACTTTTGAAAGTGCTAAGCGAAATCCCAAAACAATCAGGATTGTTCCTGTAACACGTTCCACCCAATGGGATATAGAAAGGAATCCGTTACGAATTACCTTATGTGTAAGGAAAATCACCATCATTGAGTACCAAACCAATTCGATTATCATCACAGTAGAGCCATAGAAAAACTGAACTATTACAGGAGTTTCTGGATTAATTACTTGAGTAAACAGTGCCAGATAAAATAACGTAGCTTTAGGATTTAGTAGATCTGTCAGAAAACCATTTACAAATGCCTTTCTTACTGATATAGCTTTGTAAGTTCCCAGTACGTTGTTATTACTCTTTTTCGTTAGTACAGATTTTATTCCAATGTAGATAAGATAAATTGCACCTGCCCATTTTATACAGTTAAACAAAATAATTGACTTGGTAACCACGATCCCTATCCCAATTAAACAATAAAAGATATGGATAAGTGTCCAGGCAGCCATTCCAAACACTGTTGAAAAACCTGTTTTCTTTGAATGTAAACTATTTTTGATTGTAACCGCCCAATTGGGACCAGGGGATAGGACAACAAGAACACCAATAGTTAAAACAGTGATCCATATACCAAAGTCCATATAATTCATAGCCTCCCTTCAATCTACCGCCAAGCAGAGAATATCCTTTATTATATAATTACATTCCTAGAGTTTTGATTGGGAATCAGTTTAACGTGTCATGTTACATTAGCCCCCCTATACAAAACCCCCGAGATGAGTAATTTTTCCTGACATTGCTAAAAAAACACCCTGGCGGGCCGACTTAAAAAACCACCACGAACCCAAGGGAAAGGCTGTGGCGGACTATTCGGGCTCTTTTTTCTTGAGAAGTTGACTGGTGGATAAACTTCACTCTTTGTCATTTCCTTACCTCTCTGTTTTTCCCTCTCGGAAAACGAGTAGCATATTTATGAATCAGCGGATAAATGCTCCTTCTTTATTTGTAAATATAGTAAAAACGCCGATACTACGCTAAATTCCGTAGTATCGGCGTTTTTATCCTTGATGATACAGAGTTGCATGCATAACGTAATTATAACTGATCCCCAAGAACATCCAACACTTCGGCCAACATCTCATAAAGCCTGCTTTTCTGGATGTGCATCCGTATACAGATAGTTCCCCAGTTCTCGTTATACAAATAATATCGTTTTACGATTTCTGCATGACGGGGGCTCAACTCAGTTACAGCCGTTTCAATCTCACGAAGCTGTCGTTCCAGATCGTTGAGCTCAAACTCATTGTGCAAAATAGACAGCCGAAGTTCTTCCCGTTTATCCGCTAGCTTGACCGCCAGGTTCCCCACTTTATCACTTGTCCCGGAAACCCGTGGCATATCCATCATTTCGTAATTGGGAACGAGGGATGCTTCAATCTGATCATCCAGGTATTTCAGTGTTTCCTTATCTTTTGCGATAAGACGTTTCAAACGATCAATTTTGCGGGTCAGATCGTACCATCCACGGAGCCGATCCCGCACCCTTTTCCGTGACTCTTCTCCAAATATCGTTAGTTGTTTATCTACGGCCCGTATCATCACATTATCCTCCCTGTTGAAAGGATAGCCCTCTTCCTGATTCTGTTGTAAACTCAGGTTGAGGGTGTCGACCCCTCTCTTTTCCCCTTCATCCTCCCCACAAGGATAAAGGGGTTATCTTATCATCCAGCGGCGTAACTTCCACATGGCTTTTTGCTCCCATTGACTAATTCTTTTGCGCGAAACATCGAAAATCTCTGCCACCTTTTCTTGTTTCCGTACTATTCTGTCCTTCAACCCATACCGTAGCTCGATGACTTCCCGTTCCACCAGGGTCAGATGTTTAAGCCCCTCTTCCAAATCCACGTGGTTCATCGCCGGGGACTCCACCACATCCGGTTCCGTTCCCAAGGTGTCGACTAATCGTAATTCTTCTCCGTCTTCTTTTCCTTTGATGGTTTGTTCAACGGAGATTTCCACGGCTGGGTTATGTCGTTTCCGATACCGAAGCTCGTGAAGAATCTCTCCTTGAATGTAATGGATCGCAAAGGTATTAAATTTAACCCGCTTTACTGCTGGATTGTACCGATCCATCGCTTTCACAAGTCCCATATAACCGATCTGTACTAGGTCCTCCCACTCGATTCCCGACCGTTTGTATTGATGAGCGACAAAGTAAACCAGTTGTTGATGCCGTTTCACAAAGTTACTCCGAATCTCTTGGTCTACTGTATATTCCATTGGTTTTGCCATCAAAATCACATTCCTTTCTCTTCTTGATGTGCTTCTTGGATGGAATCGCAAATAGCATCCATCGCTATACGTATCTTTTCTTTTAGACTTCGTTGGAGTAGTTTGACGCTGGCCTCTTGAAGGTTTTCCAATGCCTTCAAAAGCGGATCATTCATCAGACTTCCTACTTGCTCCTTCTCTCCGTTTATAGATCCCCTCTCGGCTGTTGTGAGGCCGCTGACGCCTTCCAATCTCTTTTTTAGGGGTCTAAATACCTGACCGTTTATTTTTCGTCTCTATCGCCCTGTCTCGTAACGGTCGCTGACAACTTATCCTTCACTTTCTCCCGTCGTTCATGGTATTCTGACATATTTTCTGGAAACAAGCGGGCCAATACCGCCAAGTCGTTGATCTCATCCAGTTGTTCATCAATAGACAGCTTGTGATCAGTAGAACACTCATCCGCTTGAGCAATGTGTAACTGCTTTTTCTGATTATCCATTTGCTTCATCTTAACTCCCCTCCTTAACAACCCTCTCTCAGCCTGTGTGACTTTGATAGCGGACTTTTAAATTTGTTTGAGGGGTCTAGTACCGACCACATATCTTTTTGACCTCTATCGCGGTGTCTGCAATCCTATTTCTTATTGATAAAACTTTTTGCAAGTGATCCGGGCTTTTTTGGTTGGTTTAAACCAGCAAATCATCATTTGATCCCTCCATCGCTTGAATCGCTTCAACAATCCTGCCTTGGCCGTAAGAATTTCCATCCGAAGCTCTTCGATACTCTGCGCTTGGCTCTTTATAACCTTTTCGATCCAGTACCCACTTGCAGAAATCCTCTAGTGATACAGGCCTTAATGTTTGATAGGGTTCCCCGCCGTTTTTTCGGCTTTGATTTGACAAAAAAATTGGCAGTCAGGTTGTACTTTCCGTCTGACGTCAATGTGTACTTTCCAATCTTGATATTCATTGGTTTACCGCTCCCTTCTGGATGGGATCAAAACGCGTGTAGGATTCATGAAAGTAAAATTTCGTGGTACCTTTCGGGCCATTCCGGTTTTTCGCAATGATCACTTCCGCCAAATCCCCCATCTCTGTCTCGGAGTTGTAGTATTTGTCACGGTAGAGGAACAGGATGACGTCAGCGGCCTGCTCAATCTCTCCGGATTCCCGAAGATCGGACATTACCGGTCGTTTATCCTGTCGCTGTTCCACAGCGCGAGAGAGTTGAGCCAAAACAATGACCGGAACTTTCAGCTCCTTTGCCATGGCTTTGAGTTGGCGAACATTTTCAGAGATCGCGTCATATCGACTCATGCCACGCTCCGGTGGTGCCATCTCCCCTAGGTAGTCGATGATGATGCAGGAGAGTTCACCCATTTCCCGCATCGCTCGCCGGGTCTTCGCTTTGATCTCTGCTGCAGAGACCCCGCCCTCGTCGTCGATAGTCAGTTTACATTCCGCAATCTTCGCCATGGCATCAGTACACCGTTGAATTTCCGAGTCCTTAACCAAGCCCGTATTAATATGGTGTAGATCCACCCGGGCGACATTGGCCACCATCCGATCCATCAATTGCTCTTCCGGCTGCTCCAGAGAAAAAACCAGGGTGGGCAATTGCTTAACACCGGACATGTGATAGGCAGCTTGCATGGCAAAGGAGGTTTTCCCCATCGAAGGGCGGGCACCGATAACCACCAAGCTCGACGGCTGGAACCCCGCCGTATACCGATCCAAATCCAACAACCCCGACGGTACTCCTGTAATCAATGATTTATTCTTGATTCGCTCATCAAACCGATCCGCGTACCGCATCACGGCCTCTTGGGCGGTGCTCATCGTCTGAACACAGAGCTGGTTTTCCGCAATCCGGGAGAGTTTGGCTTCCGCACGATTGATCATCTCCCGAATCTCTTCAGAGCCCTTCAGATAACCCATGCCCGCCACTTCCGCTCCGAATTGGACAAATCGTCGATGGGTGGCAATGCTTTTAAGTCGGTCGGCCCGATACCGAAGGGTTTCCGGATCGGTGGTGATCACTGCCCCACAAATCTCCGTTAGAGCGCTGATGGCAAGTCCGCTGAACTGACTTAACAGTTGCAACTCAGAAGCCAGTTCAATCCGTTTGTGTTTCCGCCACAACTCAAAGATTTTCCGGCACAGTTGCTGGTGACTTCTCTGATAAAAGTCCTCGGGTTGCAATAGCTCCACTAAATCGGGAATACATTCCGAGTCCACGATCATGGCGCCGATTAATTCGTTTTCGATCTGGGTGTTACAGGGCAACGTTAACTCCACGGATTATCCCTCCGCTTGCAGTTCCTTTTCCATCTCGCGAATCCGTCGAATAACCTCTGGTTCTTCCTCGTCTACACGTCGTGAAGGCGGTTGATTATAAGCAGGTTGTCGTCTGTTTTTCAGCATGATGAGCTTACGGTTCGCTTCATGTTCATCGGTTCCCCGCATGATTCCTAGCGTGTACTCTTCTCGTTTGTCATCGTGCTTCTCCACGTGTACCCACATGGCGTAAGTAACCACTGCTGGACTGTATTGTTGCCACTTCTCCCAGAGTTTTAAGACAATGTTTCGGGATATCCGGGTGGTTTTTCGCGTCAGTCTGATACAATCGATGTATTTTACTAATAGTTTTGGACTTACCAATAAGGGGTTGGAAGCCATTTGGGTTTCAACAAAGGCTTCGATGTCTTCTTTGAAGCAGAGGTTTTCTTTCTCTCTCCTGTCTCTCTCTTTTTCTTTATCTCTATCTTCTTCTTTATCTATTGCGTTACCGGGCGTTTCTGTAGCGTTACCTGTAACGTTACAATCTTCGTTTTGGGATTTTCCCTTAGGTAATAGCAGTTGTTCTTTTTTCTTGCGTTCTCTATAGCGTTTAACCCTTTCTTTAGTCTGTTTTCGAATCTTCTCCAATCCCTCAATGTTCTGGTGCTTCTCCCAGTTAAGAATGCAGATACCTTTTTCGTCTACCTCTATCATTTGAAAGTCAGTAAAGGTTCGAAGTGCCAAGTCCATTACTGGTTGAGGTTTGTTCATGATAACCGAAAGCATTTGTGGAGTATACGGGGTGCCTTCACTCAAATAGATATAACCGTTATCATTCGTTTTTCCGGCCATCGTCAACAACCGTATCCATATAACAACGAGAGTATCCCCTTCAGGCAATGCTTGAATCAATTTCACTTTCTCGTCTTCAAACATGCTGGTTGAAATTCGTATCCATGGCACACCAGCCATTTTTTCACCTCCTTCAAGACACCTTTCCTGCCTTACAAATCTAAAACTCCCTGCGCCCTCTCTCGTGGATCCACCGCAACATATACCGCGCATTTGCTACATGTCCGTTTCCCTATCACTGCTACTCGCCCATCCTCACCATCTCTGTAAAGCGCGGATGGACGAAATTCCGTTCCGGTGTCGGGATGATCCCCTGTTTCCACAACCTCATCGCAAGTTCACGAGCGGTTAGTCGAGGACATTTCCGTAACTCCCGCAACACAATTTGACGTCTGGTTTCCGCTGTTTCTATAACTCGCTCATAAGCCATTCTCCGGGTTTCTCGGGTGATCGTTCCTATGGGCTTTTTCCTCCTTTGATGATGTGTCCGGGATTGCGGCTCCCGGTGGGCCGTTTGTTTTTTAAATTGCGTTATGGTAAACTTTGGACGAATCGTATAATTCGTTTGCCAACTTGCGAATTTCAGATTCTCTCCAAAGCATGTCGGCTTGAACCCGGCATGCTTTTTTGTAGTCTCCAGCCTCTTTCGCATAACGAAGGGCTTTTTTCTCCTCTTTCAAGATCTGACGGTGAGCCCTCAGATCCGCCACCAAGTCTTCATCATCGCACTAAAGCCACACAGGAACTTGATCATTCATCATCATGCCAGCCCCAACTCCTTTAGCTCATCGTCCTGAATCTCGCTCCCGTTTATCACTTCCGCCTCGGGCAGATCATCCAACTTGGTACCCAATGCTTTCTCACCAATTAATTGAACCAACTCCGCTCCGCTCATTTCGATCATCAGTTTGATCAGTTCACTGGCTTCTTTCTTGGTCATCTCCGAAGTGGATGTTTTTCCAGTTTGATACTTCACCAGCTTCCGAAGCTGATTCTCTGTCAGGCCTTTTTCTTTTTGACCCATGGCGAATATTTTCCGCCGCTGAGCCTCCGTTGCAAGCCCTTGTGCTCGTTGTCCCGTCTCTCGGAAACTCTGTTGCGGTGGACAATGATGTTCGCTCCGTTCGGCAATCTCCTCGGCGGAAACTTCCCCGAATCCAACTAAGTCCAGGATGGCCCGGTTTTTCGCTCGCGTAATAGCATGGGCGCGAACGTTATGGAGAGTTCGCTGTTTTTCAACTTTCTCTTCAAACCCACAAGATCCGTCCGCTTCCTGATAGGCCCCGGTTTCCACATGAGTCGCCCGAGCCTTCGCCAACCAAGCAATCATCTTTCCTGTCTTGGGATCAATCAGTGGTTCATCCTGGATAATTTCGCAAGAAACGTTGAAAAACCGTTGTACCTTACGGACAAAGCTCTTCTTGGGATGTTGCTTGCCGCTAATGTTCTGAAAGTCATCTGTGGTTCCCAATCGGGATTTCATCTGTTGGTAGATGTGGAACTGCTCCAGGGTCTGTTCAACTGAAGCCGCGGGAGTGATAAGTCCCTTAGGTTGGGGCCGATCCTGCGGCAATTGTTTAACTTGGGCCATATTCTCTCTCCTTTCTGGATCAGTCGCAATGAACGGCAGATATCCAGATCACTTCGTGAACATTCTTGTCGATGGTTTTGACTTGAGGATTCAGTAGATCGTAACCGCAGGGGTGGAAACCCGACTGGACTGCCGCTTTATATGCCACCTCATACACCGAGTCCAGATCATCTGGATTGACTGTTTCGTTCGTCTTCACCGTGGCCTTGTGTTTGTAAAGGTGGTACAGCGTCACTTCTTTTTCGTGGTTAACCAGCGTCAAAGTGCCCATGGATCGCTCTCCTTCCGGTTTGTCTCCGGGTATGATAAACTGATCTTGTCAAGAGTTTTTTATCGGCCCTTTTCAATGGGCTTTTTCTTTGTTTCCAGGAGAGTTATTGCTTTAGGGATGGACATGTACCCGCAATCCTTACCACTAGGACTCTTCCAATAAATCAGGACCTTTGGAATACCGTAGTCAGTTTTGCCAACGATTCGTTCCACTCCCTCGAAGTGCACCGATTTACCTCCTCTCAAGAGTTAGCAGCTTTCTTTTCGATCTTCTTAGTCGGCTGGGATTCGAGTACGATCTTGAGTGCCTTAACCATCCTTTTCATGTCTGGTTCATAACTCGCTTCGAATTTGATACCTCTTGGGTGCTTAACGTTAAGCTGTTGGGACATTTAGTTTTACCTCCCTTCGGATCAGTAGGTTTTAAATCAACGATCTAACCCAACATTTTGTTGTGTTGATTGCAAAAAAAAATTTCGCTAATACTCTTATCAAAGACATCTGCAATGGCAAAAGCTAAGTTCAGCTTAGGAGTCCTAGTCCCCTGCTCAATCATCCCATAATAACTCACACTAATGTTGAATCCATACTCCTTATTTAACTTAGTAACAACATCCCTTTGAAACCAATTTCGTTCTTTACGGAAACGTATTAATTGGTAGCGCCGTTTCATGTCCGTTATCACCCCCCAACGTTTTGTTGTGTATATCATAACACAACTAACTGTTGGATTGTCAATAGCAACCACAACAATTTGTTGTGTTTATTTTTTTACCCAACATTCAGTTGTATAATGAATTTAACTTGAAGTTGCTACGGAAGGGATGTAGTCTAAGTGAACATTTTTGCTACTCGCCTCAGAGAATTAAGACAACAACATGGTTTACGTCAAAGTGATGTCGCTAAAAAATTAGGCATCACTGAAAGCGCCTATGGATATTACGAGCAAGGTCGACGTGAACCTCCTTATAAATCTCTCCAACAACTTGCTGATCTGTTTGATGTCTCCGTTGATTACCTCCTCGGTCGTACTGACATCCCTTCCCGAATTGAAACCGAAGCCGCCCATCGAAGCGATGACCCCATGGCAGATTGGCCTAAGGAAGCGCGGGAGGATGTCGAGAACTTTAAGGAGTTTATACGGAAGAAGTACGGGATTGATTGAACTTTCATAACTTCTTTTGCGATTTCAATCGAACTTTGAATTAAAGGAAACGCAAAACATTTAAACAAAAATAAGTACTAATAATCCCGTTCCAAGAACGTGAATCGTTATGTAGTTGAAGAAGATGTTGAGCAGCTTCCTTTTTTCAGTTCTTGCTCCCGTTTACTCAATAATTTCAGTTGCCGTTCGATATCTTCTAATCTCTGCGGGGTCACTTCATTGTGTACAATGACCTCTACATGCTTGGTTGATAACCATACCAGTTGGCTAATCCATTTCTCCAATTGTTCATCCCATTCCCATGATCCCGCAATATTTTTGTCTATGATGGTATCCCTCCTTATTGAACTACTTTTTAAAAAGCTTCCTCCCATTTGGTTTAACACCTGAAAAAAGAAATGTTGTTTTACCATTGTACCTAAATTATAATAAAAAGGGAACATACGTTCGCATCGGCGATCTTTTTATGACAACTTCATAGACAAATGCAAGGGGGGTATGGATTGGCACTTGGCCTTTTTCATCTCGCCCACGAAGAGAACATTATTGTTGAATGGTATCCGTTTCGCACTCCTTTAGTCGGCTATTATTGGCAAACCAAAAGCGGTTATCCTGTTATCGGACTTAGTAGCTCACTTCAACATCAACATGCTGCATTACGTTCAATCCTAGCCGAAGAACTTGGTCATCACTTTACCTCAACTACCTATTCCATTTGTAAAACCCATTACCGTTACAGTGATCGCTTGAATGTAAGCCAGTGCGAAGAAAGAGCACTTCGCTGGGCGGCTTCCTATCTCATCCCATTCAAAAAGCTGGTTAAAGCTCGGATGAATGGGATAGATAATCCATGGGAATTAGCTGAGCATTTTAATGTGCTTGAGGAGATTGTCACCGTTCGATTAAGGATATTTCAACTTCAAGGGGAATGGGAGAAGTTATGTGAACAAACCCGCACAGGAGGAGAAATATGAAAGTCGCCGTCTATGCCAGGGTTTCTTCGGAAGATCAACAAGATCGCGGAACAATTGAAAATCAGCTGGAGTTTGCTCGAAAGTACTGTGACCTACATCAACTAAATGTCGTGGAATGGTACAAAGATAATGGCATCACAGGAACTATCCCCTTGGATGAACGAGAAGACGGTGCTCGGCTACTTAAAGATGCCTACGCTGGCCAGTTTGATCTCCTCCTAGTTTATCGTTTGGATCGGTTGGGACGATCCGCTCGAATTATCCTTAACTCGGTCTATGAGCTTGAACAACATGGTGTAACGATCCGTAGCATGTCCGAACCCTTTGATACAGGCAATCCCAATGGCCGTTTTATGTTGACCATCTTGGCTGGTGTAGCCGATCTTGAAAGGGAAACAATCTTGGAACGTATGTGGCATGGAGCGAACCGTGCCGCTCGCAGTGGAAAATGGTTAGGTGGGATTGTTCCTTACGGATATCGAACCAATCAAGAAGGTTACCTTGAAGTGAACGAAGATCCTTTACCAGATATGGACATAAGTGAGGCGGATGTCATTCGCCTCATATACCGCCTGATAACAACCCAACGATATTCCACCATCAAGGTAGCCGATTACCTAAATTCCCTAGGAATCCCTCCTTCCTACAAAAAAGACGGTCGACAAGTTAAAAGGGGCAAAAGAAAGGTAAATACGGCCGGAATGTGGAGCCCCAGTCGGATCCGTAACATGGTGGTAAATTCTACATATAAGGGGATTCACCACTATGGAAAACGAACAACAAAAGAACGGAACCTTATCACTCGTGAGGTACCAGCAATCGTTTCCGAAGAAGTCTGGAAACAAGCCCAACAAGTTCTAAAAGATAATCATATTGAGGCAGACAGAAATAGCCGTCGAAAATACCTCTTAAGAAGTCTCATCAAGTGCGAACAATGTGGAAGGACATATGTAGGAGTCAGCTATCCCGGATCCAAAAGAAAGCCTAAAGCGTACTACGTCTGTGGGGGAAAACATGCTTACAGAGGACCTTTAAATGAAAAGTGTCGTTCCAAGAATGTCCCTCAACAGTGGCTGGAGGATACAATCTGGAATCAATGTGTTGCTTTCATCTTATCTCCTGGGGAAGCCATTAAAGAGTTGTCGGCTAGCATGGAAGAAAAACGTGTGGTAAAGACGGACTTATCATCCGAGAAAGAGTTAATTGAACAGACCTTACAGGAAAAGGACCGAGAGAAACAATCCATCCTCGATTTATTTCGCAAACAGTTAATCAGCAACCAAGACGTCGAACTACAGCTACAAAAGATCCGAAAGGAACAATCGGAACTGCGTAAACGTATCAACGAGATTGATCAGGAAAGGCAGTCTCAAAGCTGGGTTGATGAGCAATTCAACTCTGCTGAAGAATTGTTAAACAACTTGCGGGAAAAGTTAGCGAAGGAACCGACATTCGAGGATCGGCGAGCCATCGTGAAGTCTTTAGTCAAAGAGGTACGGGTACATACTCACCTGAACGAAACGGGGAGAAAAGTGGCGACGGTCTTCGTGAAATTCAGTTTTGGCAATGATACTCTTCGCACGGACAGGGATTCATCGATCCAACCAACATAAACTCAGCGGGGAAGGTAATCACAGCTCGAGCACGGCTTAGGGTCACTTCCCGGTCTTCCAACGGTTGGCGAAGCACTTCCAAAGCGCTTTTGGAGAACTCGGGCATCTCGTCCAAAAAGAGAACACCGCGATGGGCAAGACTGACTTCTCCCGGCTTAGGAATTCCTCCGCCCCCGATCAGCCCTGCCTGGGAGATCGTGTGATGAGGCGAGCGAAAAGGACGCTGAGTCACCAACATGCCGCGATGAGTCAGCTGACCGGCGATACTGCAGATTTTTGTCACTTCAAGGGACTCCTGCATATTCATCACCGGCAATACCGAGGGGATTCTGCGGGCTAACATGGTTTTTCCCGATCCCGGCGGACCGATGAACAACAAGTTATGCATTCCGGCCGCCGCCACTTCCATGGCACGTTTGACATGCCCTTGTCCCTGAACATCGGCGAAGTCCTCGATCCTATCCGGCTCCTGTCGCGCATGACGAAAATCTTCCTTCCATTCCGCCGGTTTTTCCTCGCCCCGAAGGTACCGGACTGCTTCCGTCAGGGAGTGCAAAGGAATGACCTCCATTCCCTCGATCAGTCCCCCCTCCGCCGCATTAGCCCGGGGCAGCAATACCTCTTGGAAACCGGCTTCCTTCCCCGCCATCACCATCGGCAATACCCCGGTCAAAGGACGCAAAGTGCCGTCCAATGATAACTCTCCCAAAAACAACACCCGACCCAGCCTTTCCACAGGGATTTGACCACTGGCGGCCATCACTCCCAAGGCGATGGCCAAATCAAAGCCTGAGCCTTCCTTTTTCAAATCCGCGGGAGCCAGGTTGGTGGTGATCCGTTGTAACGGGAACTGGGCACCGCTGTTTTTCACTGCCGCACGGACCCGCTCTCGTGACTCCCGTACGGCGGAGTCCGGCAGCCCGACCAGATCGAAAACCGGCAATCCGTTGCTTATATCCACCTCTACTTCCACTATGTATCCATTAATCCCTAAAACGGCACTGCTAAACAATTTGGCGTACATAGTCTCCTCCATGTAGTAGAATGATCGCTTCTTTTGCATCTTTCTTCCAAGTACTGTCGATCTCCTGTCACTTCCGACAACATTCTGCTCCTTTTTTTGCAAGTATCTATGTGATTGCCCGGGAAATGAATCACGGGGCTGAAGAAAACCATCCGAATAAAAATCAGGTTATGAAACGCAGCAGCTGTTATCATGTGACGTGGCGGAGAATTGCGCAATCATCCCTTGAACATAATTTTCTAGGTTCTTCCACCCTGTCATTTCCCTAAACCAATTCTCGGCCTCTGACCGAAAGCGCCAGCTCCGCCAGGGCCGCCCGGTCTTCATCCGTTAGGCTGGATCAGGCTGGACCACGCCGCCGGTTTTACGTGGCCCGTCGTGAAGCTGAACCAGTACCTCGTACCCGTATCCAATAGGACACATCCCAGCAGCAACCGCCCGTCCCGACCGCCAAACCGTCACCCAGTCTCCTTCCAGTACATGGTAATCCCTTCTCGATCATTGTTTTTCCCATAGAAAAAAGACACCCCGAAGGGTGCATGAAACAGTGTTGATATTAAAGATCCCCCTTAAATTCAAAGGTTGTCCAATTCATTGCCGAATTGCGGTTTGAAAATCCGCAACCACAAAATCGATTGGCAACCACTGAAATCGCCACTGGCAATAAACGACGATTCCCTTTACCTTCTGGTTGAGGAGCAACGCGATCCATCATGATCCCCGCAAGATGGATTTTCGCTGCCGCTCGTGCAATCCAGATGGGTTTTTCTCCAGAAACGCGGCATGTTCACCGCGGCCCGTTTCTCTCAACCACCGGCCATACGACTCAAGCATGTTCCGGGTATGGAACGGGCCTCCCTCACGCAAGACGGTCCACATGGGGTCCGTTTTTTGCGGCGATACCTCCATGGCTTTGGTCAGCCAACTCTCCAGTCGGGCCATTCCTTCCCTGACAACCTCAGGTCGATCGCTGCCCAAATCTTTCGTTTCGTGCGGATCTTCCCGGAGATTAAAGAGCATCACCGGTTTCAAATCTTTCAGCCCCGTATGGTAGGTCCGCAAAAACAACCAGTCTCCGAAACGCACACCCCGTTGGCAGGCCCAGGCACCCTGGCTGATCACCAATCCGTCCCGACCATGCGGCTTCCCCGAACGCAAGGTGGAAGCAAAGCTTTGCCCGTCCCAGTCCGACGGAACGTCCACACCCAGCCACTCACAGATCGTCGGCGCCAGGTCGAGATGATAATGCAACTCCTTGTCAACCACCCCGCTTTTCACCCCTGGACCTTTGATGATCAACGGAACCCGGCAGGTAAATGCGTCGGCCAGCTGGTGGTCGCCGTAAATGTTCATTTCACCCTGGCTTTCGCCATGATCCGCGCTGACAATGATCATCACATCGTTCAGAATACCCAGTTTTTCAAGGGTATCCAGCAATTGCCCCACATGCTGGTCCGCATAGCGAATCCCGGTATCATAACCGTCGATCCATTGTTTGTAATCTTCCAACGATCCGATTTCCCGCGGCACGCGCGGCCAACGGTCGGTGTTTTCACCGCCAAAACCGTGCGGTTCCCGAGCGCTGTGCGGACCGAAGCCGGCACGGTGCTTCTCCAGGATTTCCTCTGTCAACCAAGTGGGAGCCGGCTCCTCCCAGAACGGATTGCCATAATCGGCCGGACTGCGGTAAGGAGTGTGGGGGTCCCACAGATTAACGTGAAGGAACCAGTGTTCATCACTGGCATGATCCTCAATCCACCGAAGAGCATAGGGCAGGACTTCATGTGCCACTTCATCTCCGCATGTCCCGTGATTGTACACTTCATTAAAACCGGCATACCAATGCCAGGCACAGTGGCGTTCAGCAAAAGTGGAGACGGTTGCCGTGAGCAATCCGGCTTGGCGGAGGGTGGCGAGCCAACCCTTTTCTCCGAGGCGACTGCGGAACCCCCGCCCCGCTCCTTGCACGAAAGGTTCCGCGGCAGTCCCTCCGTGGCCGACGACACCGTTGTGTATCCCGAATCGGCCGCTAAACAAAGCCGTTCGAGAGGGTAGGCAGGGGGCGTCACTCGCATAAACCTCAGTAAAACGCACCCCTTCTTTGGCGAGTTGGTCAATCACCGGAGAAGTGTTACGGTGATACCCGTAACATCCCAGGTGATCGGGTCGGAGCGAGTCGATGTCGATATAGAGGATACGCATGCATCACTACTCCCTTCAAGAGATGGTTACAGTTAATAGAATATTACAAAATCAATCACAACAAAGAGCGGAGATATTCAATGTTTTGTTTCAGCACGACACGGCTCGGCTGAACGTCGCTGAAATCTTCGAAGCAGAGGTAACCGTTGTATCCGACGGACTTCAAGTCCGCCAACACCCGCTTCCAATCCACGATTCCGTCGGCAAGCGAACACCAGGAGACATGCCACGACTTCCCGCCATCCCTCCGTACCCAGCAGGCATTTTTCACATGGACATGGGCAAGATATGGACCGAGCAATTCCATCCCCATCCGGTAAGCTTCATACCCTTCATGCACCATGTTTCCGGGATCCAACAAGACTCCGACGCGGTCGGGATCCAATCCGTCAACCAGGCGGTAAGCCAGACCGACACTGGGAGCGATTGTTCCGTGGTGGGTTTCCACCAATCCTTTCACTGCGTACTTCCCGGATAAGGCTTCCACACCTCGGAGATATTCCACCCCTTGGGAAAACAGTTCGTCATACTTCGCTCCCGGCCCATACCACGGAACACCCACACGGATTTGCCTGGCTCCCAGTTTTTTGGCCACCCGCATCACCCGCTCCGTCCCCTCCAGGTCGCCGGCGGTTAGATACGGAGTGACACCCACAACCGAAAGTCCTCTTTGACGGGTCCATTCACGAATCCGGCCAAGCTCCCAATCGGATGCGCTTTCACCGATGGAACAGCGGTTGTTTCCCCAAAAAGAAGGCGCTTCCTTCACCGCGCTTTCCGGAACATCCTTCATCCTCCATTCCACTCCGTCATAGCCGTATTCCTTCAGAGCGGCTACCAGCTCCTCTGGTGTCAGTTCCGGTGTCATGACGGTAAAGACGGAGAATTTCATCCAGCTCCCCCCGTTGTTTCGTTTTCTCTCCCCCGCTTGTTAAACCGCCTTATCTCTTTCAATCGCGGAGTCAACGCTACCCTTCTTCCTGGTCGCGAAGACGCTTCCGATACTGATCGGGGGTGATGCCTACCTGCTTTTTGAATACCCGGCTGAAATGGGCCGGGTGCTTAAACCCTGTGCGATAACTCATTTCCGTTACCGTAAGCTCCCGGTTTAGAAGAAAGGATACCTTGGCCTGGTTGATCCTCTGGTTCATGAGATAGTTCATAATGGTCACACCCGTCACTTCTTTGAACACCCTTGAAAGATAAAACTTGCTAAGATGTAGTTCTCCGGCGATGCGGTCAAGGTTCAGATCCTCGGAATAATGCCTTTCAATAAAAGAGATAACCTGCTGAACGATACCTTCCTTTTCGGTGGAACGGTCACTTCCCTCGTCAAGGATCAAATATTCTTCGTTGATTTCAATCAGCAACTGAAGAAACCAAACCAGATAACGCTGACTGGCCAACAGGTCCGGTGAATGATTGCACCGGGCCATTTCCCTTAACACGTCTTCAACGGTTTGTCGCCTCTTTTTTCCATACAGTTTGAACCGGTAGTTTTTCAAACGGCGAAAGGGGACTAACAAATCGATCATACCTGGTTGCCGGAGGAAATTTTCCACATAACGGGGATCGAAATGGATGATGGACCTGATATATTCCGCCGAGGGGTCCGGGTTTGCGCGGTGCAGAGTCATTCCGTGCATGATGATTAAATCTCCGGGGGATAAAGTATAAATTCTGTCGGCAATCAAATAGGTACAGCTTCCTCCGTGAAAATAATAGATTTCAAAGGCATCATGGGAATGAAACTCAAAATCTCTCGCCTCCATGGATCGATTCCTGTAAAACAGCTCAATCACCTGATTCCCCCCGTTATCCGTCCCAGTCACAAGTTCAACGCCGTCCTCTTTCCGCAACCAAAGGTAAATGAACCGGACGGCCCGTTTCGATCGACCGATAGATAGCCAGGATGATCTCCAGGGGCTTTCGTCCCTCCACTCCGTTAACCGATGGTTCCCGGTCCTCCCGAATCGCCCGTACCATATCGATGAATTGTTCCCGGTGGGACCGTCCCGGAATGGCTGCTGGATCGGAGGCCCCGGTTTCACCCGCCGGTTGACCAACCCTTGCCAGGTTTACGGGTCTCCCCCCTTCCTCCTTCGCCCGGAGATAGAAGTGGGTAAGTCGATCATTTTCAATGACTGCGGAACCTTCCGTTCCGAACAATTCTAGACGCGTGGTCAACCCTGGATAAGCGGAGGTCGTTCCCACGATCGATCCCACTCCGCCATTTTTAAACTTCACCGTGGCAACCGCGACATCTTCTACTTCAATTCTCTTGTGGGTTAAAGTCCCTCCCTGCGCGAAAATGCTTTCCACCGGACCCATAAGATACTGAAGCAGATCGATCGTGTGGATGGATTGGTTCATCAGGGATCCCCCGCCGTCCAGCTCCCAGGTCCCCCTCCATGCATCTTTGTCATAGTAGGCCTGGGGCCGATACCAATTCACCGCGGCTTCGGCCATTACCAGCCGTCCCAGGGAGCCCGCCGCGATTTCACGTTTCACTTTTTGAGTTGCATAATCGAATCGGTGTTGTGAAATGACCGAGAGTTTCTTGCGGGCCTTCCTGAATGCTTCAATCATGGCATCCGCTTTTTCCAGGGTGATGTCCATCGGTTTTTCCACGATCACGTGTTTTCCCACCCTAGCCGCGTCGATCGCCATCTCCGCATGTAAACCGCTCGGTGTGCAGATATTGACGATATCTACCTCTTCCCGTTTCAGCATATCACGATAATCCCGGTACCAGTCCACACCGTACATTTCCCCGAACTTCCGGGCCTTTTCCTCCGAAACATCGGCCACTGCCACCAGTCGGGCCCCTTCCATTTCACTGATTTCCTTCGCGTGTGTATGGCAGATGACACCGGCGCCGATAATCGCAAATCCCATCTCTTTCGCCATCGAATATTGTCCTCCTTATGAAATCAATACCATTCAATGGACGTTTTTTTTAGTAACTTTTTCAGTTCACGGGCAGCCACCCGAAACAGCTCCGGACCGCTGAATCCGTCAAACTTACCCGTCGTTGACAGATGAGGTTCCAGGGAAAGAAATCCCCGATAACCTCTGGAAGTGATCGCTCGCAATAAATCCTCCACTTCCCCGTCTCCCTGTCCCGCGGGAACCACCTTACCCCCTTCAAACAAGGCGTCTTTGATATGGATGCACTCAATATCATCCTTCAACAGCGGGTAGGCTTCACAAAACGGTTGCACCCCGCACTGTACAAAGTTGGCTGGATCAAACACGGCACGTAAATGGGGGGATGGACAGAAAGAGAGCAGGTCGTGACACCGCTTCCCTGTATCGCCGTAGATCTCTTTTTCATTTTCATGAAGCAAAACTACACCGGCCTCCCTGGCTTTCTCCTCCAGGATCCTCACCCTTTTCAGAACTTCGTCCCTGTGATCCTCCGGATTCTCCCCTGGCGGAATGAAAAACGAAAAAATCCGGATATAAGGGGTATCGAAACACTTTGCCACATGGATCGCCCGTTTAAACAACATTAGGTGCCTTTCAAAGTCCTCAGTGATTCCGATCTTGCCAATCGGAGTCGCAATCGAAGAGATTCGAAAATTGCGACCATAGATCCTGTTCTTTACGGTGGTTAATTCATTATGGTTTAACTCCAGTATATTTTTGTTCCAGATCCCCCGAAGCTCAATATGCCGGATCCCTTCCGACTCCAGCACGTCCAGTTGGGTCTTCAGGTCGGGGGAAATTTCGTCCGCCAGTGCAGACAAGATGACCATAGCGCGGAACCTCCCATAGTGGATTATCCCCATCGTACCCCAACCCGGAGCAAATATCTTTACCTGATTTGTTCCATCCACTGGAATATTTAACTCTGATTGCTCAACCCTTTCGTCTGCCGCTTGTTTAACCGATAGCGTCAAGATGCTTTTCTTGCCCGGTACAAGGGGTTTCTCCATCGGGAAATCCATGATAAACCCGCTAACGAAATGAAGTACCCGATTGTCAAGATCGGATCCCCTTGTTTCACCGTTCCCCTTAAAAATCCCTGTAAAATCTTCGGTTATGAAGCTCAGCAGATGTTATAATGTGACGTGGCGGAGAATTGCGCAACACTAACCATTTAATGGATTTTTTTCAGGATCCTTGTTTGTCCAAGTATCGTGGATCAGTTACAATGGTATCGATGGATACGAAGGAGGTCTAACCGCCATGAGTTCCAAGCAAATGGACTTCACCCAAAAAGAAAGAGAAACGTTAGTCATTAGTTTAAACGCCCGAGAGACAAAGATTTTGCAATCAATGGAAGATTATCTGCACCAGATTGCCAATGAAAAAAAAGCTTCCCGTGTGGAAAAAATGCTCCGCGGCATTTTTAATGATTGGCACGCCTTGCAAGAGACCCGTTCACTGAAAGAACGGTTGCACCGCACACTGGATTCTGATTCCCATATCAAAGCTGTTCCAAAGTAAGTTGCTCTTTTGATCATTCGGTGGAACTCACCTGCCCGGTGGTCCATACATAAACAGGCCTGTCCCTCTAACAGGGTCAGGCCTGTTTGTTTCCTCGTTCAAAGGACTGCCAATTTGTATGAAAACAGCGCATGAAATCCGTTACGATCGACATCACTTTTTGTCGTTCGTGATGATGGTTTTTTCTGTCGGTGGAATCTAGTATAATTCTCATAGTAGGGTGAAGGAGGAGAGCGGATGTTTTCAAAAATCAAGCGCTTTTTTGATCCCGATCCCACTTCGGCGACCAGGGGAAACGATCGGGATGAAGAACGAAAACAGCTGTTGACGGAGGTTTCACGGTTGCAAAAAGAGAATGCCGAACTATCCGAACAGCTGAAGCGCCTGTCTTCTCACGAGGATGTCCATCATCACATACATATCGAGTTTTTCTTGTACGATGCGAAAAATCACGATCAAACCTCCTATTCCGCAGAAGACATTCATCGTTTTCCCATGATGGGATTTACCTTTCATTTTCTCGACGAACAGTCACAAAAACACCGCCCGGAATGGCTGACCTATGTGTTGAAAGGGTTGGAGAACACCTTTGAGATGCTGAAAGTTCACACCCACCGGGTAGAAGAGCGAGAAGTCTACAGTCTATTTGTCGACCTGAAGCTGTATCCCCATATTGAGGTCAAAAAATGCATCTACCTGGTGTTTCAACAATTGTACCAATGGCAGCAACAACAGGCTGACCGGGTCTCGCTGCGGATCCATATCGGAGGCGATCATTTATACCAACAACTGTTGGAATCCCACGCGGAAACCGCATCATAAAAAAAGACTTCCCAAAAGGGAAGCGAGGTTAATGACAAACCCCAGCGAACCAAAAGGAATTCGGTCCGCTGGGGTGTTTGGTTTGGAAGAAAAATGAAATTTGTCGAGAAAACAAGAAGTCGCGACCCGTTTTCGAGCCCCTGCTCCTTCCGATGGCGAAGCAGGAACAAGGTGAAGTGGATAGAAATTTTTTTACTCTTACGAATAACAAAGCAGAATGGGAACCTACGTGAGCCCCTGATGGTCGTAATAAGGGAAGGGTGGAAACAGAATCCGCACGAAGGGATTGGTTCATTTGACAAAAGGTCGGGTTGTTTTTTTCGGTGTCACGGCGCTTTTAGTTGGTACGTTGGCTTATGTCGTTTGGACCTTTGCTCAGGGCTCAGGAAAACACGACAGTGCCCCCCTCCACGCGGGAAAATACGACCATGTCCCTCTCAACGAACGGTTAATTCATACCATACCGAAAGATAAACGTGATGACTTCAAAGGCGAGGACGCCAAAGATCTTCAGAAGCTGGATCAATTAACGTACCGGGACAGATTGCTCGTTCCTACCACCTTTTTTAATCCCGACTTTCTTAATGTGACACTGTGGCCGAATCCATCTAAAACTAGAACCCAGTTGATCATGGTATATGACAACCAACCAAATCCATATATTGATAATAAAATGGAGGATTTAGAGTATGGAAGAATCATAGTGGATAACTTCCCGAATAATGGTTATAAACCATACAGCAAACACACAAAGACGCTTACGATCGCCGGCAAACCTATCGAAGTCCACTGGGAACTTGAAGAGCCAAACGAAGAACATTTGGAACATAGAATCTATACTGCTCAATTTACCCATCAGGGGTTGAACTACTCGGTTACTATCAATGAACTTTACCTTCACTCGGATAAAAAAAAGGGTGAGCGAGAGTTCTTCCATATCCTCCGTTCCTTTAAACCTCTGCCACCTAATCGCTAACGATCCGTTGAAGACTTTCCTCAACCAACACCTACTCATCTATATTCACAATGTACAATGTTCCCTGGTGATGGTTTCCGTGTGAAACATTCAATCCTAATCTGTTGACCTACTACTTTGTCAACAGGCTCACTTCCCAAAAGGGAAGCTTTTTTTATTAAAAGGCGCCTTCAATATGATCCACGCGGATGGGAGTATCTTCTGAAGACAACAGCACCGAGATCACATCCAGCCGAAGGGGCAGATGGAAGAGCCGGCGGCTTTGGACATATTGCAACGCCAGCTTTCGCACCTGTTGCTGCTTTTGCATTCCGACCGATTGAAACCCATAGCCGAATCGTGATCCCCGAGTGGTGCGCACTTCTACGATCACCAGGCCGGCCTCACATTGGGCAATGATATCCAACTCTCCTAATCGGCTGGCCCAGTTGGTATCCAGGATATGCCATCCTTTGTTCTCCAAAAAGCGGCGGGCGATCTCCTCACCGATCCTACCTGTCTCTTTGCGCCGATCCAACGGCCGTCTTTCCCGGCCCTGTTGCCTTTTCACCTGCATCACCCCGTGGATTCCTGACTTTTCTCACCGTCCATAAGGGCGCGCACCGGCGCAAAGCTCTTCCGGTGCAAAGGGCAAGGGCCCCATTTGGCCAAGGCCGCCAAATGATCCGGCGTGCCATACCCCATATGCCGGTCAAACCCGTACTCTGGAAACTGCTGTGCCGCCTCCCGCATCCACTCATCCCGCGTCGTTTTGGCGATAATGGATGCTGCCGCGATGGAATGGCTGAGGGCATCCCCTTTGACGATGGGATGTTGCGCCATGGACAGCCCCGGCACCTGTACCGCATCCAGCAAAAGTATGTCCGGCGCCGGCTGAAGATCTGCCACTGCACGTCGCATCGCCTCATAGGTGGCTTGTAGTATATTGATGTGGTCAATCGTCACCGCGTCCACGATTCCCACTCCGACGGCTGTTGCCTCTTGTAAAATGCGCTCCCGAAGAGCCAGTCGTTCTTCTTCGGTCAGCTTTTTCGAGTCGTTCAGTCCGGAAGCATCAAAATCTTCCGGCAATATGACAGCAGAAGCGACAACAGGACCGGCAAGCGGACCGCGTCCCGCTTCATCCACTCCTGCAATCGCCTGAAATCCCTTTTGTCGGTATGTACGTTCAAACTGCCACATGGCTTCGATTCGGGCTGTTTCCCGACGCAGTCGTTCCTGTTGTCGCAAATAGCCCTGAGCCAGTTTTTGCACACCGGCCCGTTCGTCGCGGAGCAACGCCTGAATCCAGTCGTCGGTCACTCCAATTCCCTGGTTCAGGCGCTCCTTAATCTCACGTATCGTCCCCTTGACTTTCATGGGCTTCCTCCTCTTCATCCTGCTCCCAGTCTTCCGGCAGCTCCAAGGAAACCCTCCCGATCCGGCCGGAGCGGAGATCCCGCAACACCACTTCCGCCGCTTTTTCCAAGTCCAGTTCGCCGCCTTTGCGCATGCAGCCCCGGCGGCTGCCCACTTCTTCGAGCAGGGCTAATGGATCCGACTCGGCTGTCGGCTTCAGTTTATAACGCTCTTCCAGCAGGGAGCCATACCGACTAGCCAAGTATTCCAATAAAAACAAGGCCACTTCCTCCACTGGAAGGATATCCTCGCGGATAGCACCACTGACGGCCAAACGCAGACCTACCCGGCGGTCTTCAAACTTGGGCCACAGGATTCCCGGGGTATCCAGCAACTCCAACCCATTTCCAACCCGAATCCACTGTTGAGAGCGGGTTACGCCCGGACGGTCGCCGGTTTTGGCGGCACTTCTTCCCGCCAACCGGTTAATGAGTGCAGATTTGCCCACGTTGGGCACCCCCAGCACCATCGCCCGGATCCGGCGACGCCGAATCCCTTTCTTCTCCATGTCTTCAAACTTATCCTTCATCAGATCCTGGCTGACCGCAGTGATCTTTTTGATTCCTTTTCCCGACAAGGTATCGATGGGAAGCACCTGGATATCGTTGGCACGGAAATGCTCGCTCCATGCCCGGGTCGCTTCCGGATCTGCCAGATCGCTTTTGGTAAGCAAAATGACGCGCGGCTTGCGACGCACCAGCTCATCAATCATCGGATTGCGGCTGGACAAAGGTAAACGGGCATCGAGCAACTCGAATACCATATCCACTTGCTTCAGCTTTTCCTCTACCTGTCGGCGTGCTTTGGCCATATGGCCGGGAAACCATTGAATCGCCATGATTTTCACCTGCTTCGACTGCTACCACAAAAACGAAAAGTCACTGAGCGGCCAGAAGATGACATCGGCCCGGCCGACTACCTGGTCCATCGACACCGGTCCGAACTCCCGGCTGTCGCTGCTGTTCATCCGATTATCCCCCATGACAAAAATATGCCCGGGGGGAACCTCAACCGGACCGAAGTCCGCCGTCCGGTTTCCCTCATCCACGTAGGGCTCGTCGATACTCCTTCCGTCCACTCGCACTATGTTGTTCTGCGCAGATACGACTTGTCCGGGCAAAGCGATCACACGCTTGATGTAATCTTTTTTCGACGTGGCGTGAAAAACCACAATCTCACCTTTTTCCGGTGCGCGAAACTGATAGATCAACTTGTTGACGATGACCAAATCGCCGTCATGCAAGGTGGACAACATCGAGGGACCCGAAACGCTGAAGGGCTCAAACACAAAATAGCGAATAACCATTGCCAGTACGATCGCAATGGCCAGCGCCTGAACCCATTCCCACGCTTCGTTCCGGTCCCGCCTGCGACGTCGTCCGTGTCTGGCGGAACGGGGGATGAACTCGCTCATGAAGCTCCTCCTGACTATCGCAATACCAACACCACAATGGAGAGTTTTCAGAAAGAAAGCGACAAAAGGGCTTGTTTCCCAAGCCCTTGAAAGTCTTACCGATGGATTTCTTTAATTCGAGCGGCTTTCCCGCGCAGTTTGCGGAGATAGTACAGTTTGGCACGGCGCACTTTCCCGCGGCGCACCACCTCGATCTTGTCGATCCGGGGGGAATGCAGCGGGAAGGTACGTTCCACACCGACACCGTAGGACATTTTCCGAACGGTGAAGGTCTCGGAAATGCCACCGCCGCGACGTTGGATTACCACGCCCTCAAATACCTGAATCCGCTCACGCTGACCTTCCACAACTTTCACATGAACACGCACAGTGTCCCCCGCACGAAACTCGGGAATGTCATTGCGCAGTTGTTCTTGGGTGATTTCACGTACTACCGGATGCATAGCGTTCTCCTCCTTTCCTAGCTATATTCATTTATCCGCATGATTTCAATTCCCTCGAGCCCATCGAGCACAAAAAACATTGTAACACATGCCCGAAGTGAAAACAATCAGCGGTCAAGCCCCCTCGCCTGTTTCTCCAGTTCCTGCAAAAACGCTCGGTCCTTCGGGGTGAGGGAAGCGGTCTTCAGGAGATCCGGACGGCGCTCCCAGGTACGGCGAAGAGATTCCTTACGACGCCATTCTTCGATCTGTTGATGGTGTCCCGACAGGAGAACATCCGGAACTTTCATCCCGCGAAACTCCGCCGGGCGGGTGTATTGCGGATACTCCAACAACCCCGTGGCAAAGGAGTCATCCTCAGCAGACGTTTGATTCCCCAGCACGCCGGGAATCAAACGGATCACACTGTCCATCACCACCATTGCCGGCAGCTCGCCGCCCGTCAGCACATAATCCCCAATGGAGATTTCTTCATCCACCAGATGCTGACGGACACGTTCGTCAAACCCTTCATAGTGGCCGCACATCAGTATGATCCGGGGATGCTTGGCCAATTGCTCCGCTTTTTGCTGAGTCAAGGTAGTTCCCTGGGGGCTCATCAACACCACGGGCGGCCGCTCCGTTTCACCGCCGACGAGATCCTCTACGGCACGAAACAACGGTTCCGGTTTGAGCACCATGCCGCCGCCGCCCCCGTAAGGCATGTCGTCTACCGTGCGGTGCTTATCGGTGCTGTATTTCCGGAAATTGACGATATGAGCTTCGACCAATCCCCGGTCAATCGCCCGCTTCATGATGCTGGAGGAAAGAAACCCCTCAAACATCTCTGGAAACAATGTCAGAACGTCGAAACGCATGGTCTCACCTCAGCTATCCAGCCCCTCCATCCACTGGATCACCACGTGTTTGGCATCCACATCGACTTCTTTCACAACATCATCGATGTAGGGGATGAGGAGCTCACGGCCGCCTTTTTCCGGGCGAACCACCCAGACATCATTGGCTCCCGTTTCCAGGACATCGGTGATTTTACCGAGGCTTCGACCTTCTGTGGTGACGACCTCACAACCGATGATTTCAAAGAAATAATATTCCCCTTCTTCACTTTCCACGGTGTCCGAGCGGTCCACCACCAACTGGCCTCCTTTGTAAGGCTCTGCTTGGTTGATGTTATCCCACTCCCGGAACTTGAGAAGCAACCCTTTTTTATGATTGCGGCAGTGTTCCACCGTCAGCGGAATCGGCTCGTTTAAGCCGGGATGCCTTAAAAGAAGCCTGGCACCGGGGGCAAAACGAATCTCGGGAAAATCGGTCCGGGGGGTGACCCGAACCTCCCCGCGAATTCCGTGGGTATTGTTGATGTCTGCTACGATCAACCAGTCCGGTTCACGCAAGCCCCCGTCCTCCTTTCCGCAAATCAGGGACCGCGCCCGTTCAGGAAACAATCTCCACCACGACCCGTTGCTTTTCCTTTACCGCCGCGGCTCCCACCACCGTACGGAGCGCTTTGGCGATTCGGCCTTGTTTGCCGATCACTTTGCCCATATCCTCCGGTGCGACGGAGAGCTCAAACACGATGGCTTGATCCCCGGCCCGCTCGCGGACGCGAACCTGTTCCGGGTGATCCACCAGTGCTTTGGCGATCACTTCGATCAGTTCCTTCACAACCAGTCCCCCTTACGCCTGAGGGGAATCAGGCAGGGTTTTATTTCTGGTTTTTCATTTCGTGCAGTTTCTTCATGATCCCTTCTTTACGGAACAGGTTACGGACGGTATCCGACGGTTGAGCGCCGGTGTTCAGCCATTTCAGGGCCTTGTCTTCGTCGATTTTCACCTGAGCCGGTTGGGTCAACGGGTTGTAGTACCCGATTTCTTCGATAAAACGACCGTCACGGGGTGCGCGGGAATCCGCCACGACCACGCGGTAGAAAGGCGCTTTTTTGGCACCCATGCGCTTCAGACGAATTTTTACTGCCATTTGCTTTCACCTCCCTATCAGGATGAACATCTTATCTATTGCATAAACGGAAAACGAAATCCGCGACGCTTTTTCTTGCCGCCCTTGGACATGGCAGAAAACTTTTTCATCATCTTCTTCATGTCCGTAAACTGCTTGATCAGGCGGTTGACGTCCTGAACCGTCGTCCCGCTTCCCGCCGCAATCCGCTTTCTGCGGCTGGCGTTAATGATTTCAGGCTGCTGTTTTTCCTCCCTGGTCATGGAGCGGATGATCGCTTCCACTTTGGTCAGCTGCTTTTCATCCACTTGCAGGTTTTTCATTCCTTTCATCTGCCCCATGCCCGGCATCATGCCGAGGAGTTCATCCAGCGGCCCCATGTTGCGCACCTGTTCCAGCTGATCCAGAAAATCATCAAAGGTAAACTGCTGGGTGCGTATTTTCTTTTCCAGGGCCCGCGCCTTTTCTTCATCCACGTTGGCCTGGGCCTTCTCGATCAGGGTGAGCACATCACCCATGCCGAGAATCCGGGAAGCCATCCGGTCCGGATGGAACGGCTCCAGCGCATCTACTTTCTCGCCCATCCCGGCAAACTTCACCGGACGGTCGGTGACCGCTTTGACGGAGAGTGCTGCACCACCACGGGTATCGCCGTCCAGCTTGGTCAGCACGACACCGGTCAGCTCCAGCTCCCGATTGAAGCTCTCCGCCACATTGACGGCATCCTGACCCGTCATAGCATCTACCACCAACAGAATTTCATCGGGTTTCACCTTTTCACGGATCGCCTTCAACTCGTCCATCATGTTCTCATCGATATGAAGGCGTCCGGCAGTGTCGATCAAAACCACATCGTGGCCTTCCTCTTTGGCGCGGGCAACCCCTTCTTCGGCGATCCGAACAGGGTTTTCTTTATCCCCTAGGGAGAAAACCGGCAACCCGATCTGCTCACCCAACACTTCCAACTGCCGGATCGCTGCCGGGCGGTATACGTCCGCCGCTACCAACAGCGGACGGCGGTTTTGCTTTTTACTGAGATAATGCGCCAGCTTCCCGGTGGTGGTCGTTTTACCGGCCCCTTGCAGACCCACCATCATGATGACGGAAGGCTTAGACTTGAGCTCCAGTTTGCTCTGCTCGCCGCCCATCAGCCGGGTCAACTCTTCATTGACCACCTTGATTACTTGCTGACCGGGAGTTAAGCTTTTCAGCACTTCCTGTCCGACGGCCCGCTCCCGCACTTTGGCGATAAAATCCTTCACCACTTTGTAGTTGACGTCAGCCTCCAGGAGTGCGAGACGCACTTCGCGCATCGCTTCTTTTACATCCGCTTCGCTCACTTTGCCTTTGCCGCGCAATTTCTGCAAGGCAGATTGGAGCCTTTCGGACAAACCTTCAAATGCCATCGTGCCGCCTCCCTTGGAGTGTTTTCGTGCCGCCGGTCAATCCAGATCCATCAGCCCATCCAGCAATGTTTGGACATCTTTTGCTACTGTTGTTCCGTCCACTTTGGCTGCGATTTGTTCGGCGATCTCTTGCCGGCGCCGATGTTTCTCCACTAAATGGAGTCGGTTCTCCAGGTCTTCCAAAGCGGTTTGCGCCCGTTTGACAGCTTCAAACACGGCTTGGCGGGAGATCCCGAAATGTTCGGCGATCTCACCCAATGACCAGTCTTCGTGATAATACAGCTCCATCATCATCCGCTGTTTATCGGTCAAAAGCGGAGCATAAAAGTCATAGAGCAAATTGACGCGTGTCGTCTTGTCCAGCACTCGGGCCACCTCGCAAACAGGCGTCAAGGAAAACCGCTTTACACAATGAGTATCATATCGGATCGCGGAGTCAGTGTCAAGGGATTTACCTTGAAAGGGTCAAATTCGAAAAAGTCGCTGCAGAACACAAGCTCTCGTTTGCAGCATACTCTCCAGTCTGTGTACAGAAAAAGAATGCACGGCCTTTGAAGGACGTACACCGGCCGGCACCTGTGTCCATCACTTCACTCTTCCGCTTTCTCGATCTCCTGCTGGAACAGGGCATGGATATACTGGTCCGGGTCGAACTCCTGCAGGTCGTCCACTTTTTCACCCAGACCGACCCATTTCACCGGCAAGCCCAGCTCGTGCCGGATCGCGATGACGATTCCACCCTTGGCTGTACCGTCCAACTTGGTGAGGACGATCCCGCTCACATCCACCGCTTCACTGAAAATCTTGGCTTGCTGCAAGGCATTTTGCCCGGTGGTGGCGTCCAGCACGAGCAAAGTTTCATGGGGGGCATCCGGTATCTCCCGCTTCACAACCCGATGCACCTTCTTCAGCTCTTCCATCAGGTTCACTTTATTTTGCAGGCGGCCGGCGGTATCGCACAGCAAAATATCAGCCCCGCGGGCACGGGCGGCCTGGATGCCGTCGAAAACCACCGCCGCAGGATCGGAACCTGCCTGATGCCGGATCACATCGACACCGACGCGCTCTCCCCACACTTCCAACTGCTCGATGGCACCGGCCCGGAAGGTATCCCCGGCAGCCAGGATCACTTTTTTCCCTTCCCGTTTATACTTATTGGCCAGCTTGCCGATGGTAGTGGTTTTGCCCACCCCGTTTACCCCGACAAAGAGAATCACGGTCAGGCCTTCGGCTTGGATGTTCATCCCCTGCTGTCCATCTTCCCCGCGCAGTAGGTCCGCCAGGATTTCAGAGAGGATCGGCTGCAACTCCGCCGGTTCCTTCACTTTGCGTTCTTTCACTTCCCGCCGCAAGCGGTCCACGATCTCCAGCGTGGTGTTTACTCCGACATCGGCGCCGATCAGGATGTCCTCCAGTTCTTCATACATCTCTTCGTCGATCTTGCTGCGGTTGAGGACGCTTCCCACCGCGCCCACCAACGAAGAGCTGGTCTTGCTCAATCCGGAAACAAATTTTTGCGTCACCGAACCCGTCGTTTGGGATACTTTTTCTTTCAGCCGTTTAAAAAAGCTCATCGCTCGTCCTCCTTTACTCCCGTGCCGCTGCCGCTTCCTTTTGCTCCTCGTAGTCTTCCAGTTTTACGGAAACGATTTTGGACACGCCCGCTTCCTGCATCGTCACCCCGTACAAGACATCGGCACCTTCCATGGTCCGCTTGCGGTGAGTGATGATAATAAACTGCGTGTTTTGGGAAAACTCCCGCAGATACCGGGTAAAGCGGGTCAGGTTGGCTTCGTCCAATGCAGCGTCCACCTCGTCCAACACGCAAAAAGGAACCGGCTTGTACCGCAGGACGGCAAACAGCAGGGCAATGGCGGCCAATGCCCGCTCTCCGCCTGAGAGGAGACCCAGGTTTTGCAGTTTTTTCCCCGGCGGCTGCGCCACGATCTCAATGCCGGTGTTCAGCAGATTTTCCGGCTCCGTCAAGCGGAGGTCCGCACGTCCTCCCCCAAACATTTTAACAAAAACATCCTGAAATTCCGCGCGGATCGCATCAAAGGTTTCCTGGAAACGGCGGGACATCTCCGATTCAATGGTGTGGATCACGTCAAAGAGGGATTCTTTGGCTTCCACCAAATCATCCCGTTGACCTTTGAGGAAGTCCAGACGTCCGTTCAGCCGCTCAAACTCTTCGATCGCGCCGAGGTTCACCTCGCCCAGTGCGGCGATCCGGCTTTTGAGCGACCGCACTTCCCGTTCCGCCTCTTTGGCATCCGCCGGTTTTTCATATCGTTCCCGGGCTAGTTCAAAGCTGATTTCGTACTCCTCCGCCAGCTTCTCCAACAAGTGGTTCAGCTCCACATCCATCCGGTTGACCTGCACTTCCTGCTGATGAATGGTTTCTTCTTGCTTGCGAAGGTGTTGCTGCGCTTCACGCCAATGCTTCTCTTTCTCGCTCCGTTCCGCCTGCAACTGATCCCGGCCTTGCTTGGCCTGTTGCAGCTGTTCCAGTATCCGGGCCTTTTCCTCCCGCAGACGATGCGCCGATTCAGCCAGACGTTCCGTTTCCTTATCGTTGTCCGCCACGCCAGTTTCCAACTGGGCAAGTTGTTCCCGGGTCTCTTCAATCTGCCGGTTGATACGGTCCAGCTCTTTTTGCAAGCGGCGGCAATCCGCTTCAAGATGATCCCGCTCCTGATTCAAACGGGCCGCCTCGATTTTCCAGTCGGTAATCACCCGGTGAGCGGCATCCTTTTCGGTAGCCTGCTGTTCCAACTCTTCCTGGGAAGCGGCGATCTGCGCCTCGACCTCTCGCTGTTCTTCCCGAACGCGGGCCAGCCGATTCGCCAGCTCCGCCCGCTTCTCATCGGTTCGCTCTCCCTCTTGAAACAAGGTTTCCAGATCGCTCCGCACCGATTCCAACTGCGCCTCGATAGAACGTTTCTCCGCAGCCAGCTCCCGTTCGCTGCCTTTCAGCTCCTGTTGCCGAAGGCGAAGCTCTTCCCCCTTCTTGCGCAGAGCCTCCAGCTGATTCTCCAACTGCCCCATTTCCTTCGACTGCTTTTCCATTGCAGCACGGGCCCGCTGGAACTCTTGTTCCGCTTCGGCAATCTGCTGATCCAACTCGTCCACTTGACGGGAACGTCCCAACAGATTGGATTTCGATTTTTGGCGGCTTCCGCCGGACATTGAGCCGCCGGGATTGACGACATCCCCGTCCAAGGTGACAATGCGAAAACGGTACCCCACCCTGCGGGCAATCCGGTTGGCATCCTCCAGGGTTCGGGAAACGATCACCTGACCCAGCAGGCTTTGCACCACCTTGCGGTAGCGCTCTTCGGTTTTCACGAGATCCGCCGCAATCCCGACAAACCCCTCCGCCGATGCCAGTTTGTCTCGCTCGGAAGCGGGAATGAATCGGCCTTGGATGACATCCAGCGGCAAAAACGTGGCTCGCCCGGCCCGCGATTCTTTCAAAAAGCGGATCCCGCGGCGGCCGGTTTCTTCATCTTCCACCACCAAATGCTGCATCGCTCCGCCTAATGCGGTTTCCATCGCCGCTTCAAATTCCGCCGGCACCTGAATCAGTTGAGCCACCGCGCCGTGAATGCCCTTCAACTGGGGATTTCCGCGGTCCCGTGCCTTGAGGACCTCTTTCACCCCTTGCAAAAAACCGGCGTGATCCGCCTCCATATCTTTCACAATTTCCCGGCGGGACCGAAGCGCATCCAAGCGCTGCTCCGCCTGCCGCAATTCCCTGGAAAGGGCAGCCGATTTCTGTTCCAGCTGCTGTCGCCGCGCCTCGCTCTCCATATACGATTGGATGCTTTTTTGCAGCGCTGTTTCCACTTCGTCTCTTTTTTTGATCAAATCATCCATCTTGTGAGTAAGGACGCGTTCTTTCCGTTCCAGGTCCCCTTCCTTTTCCGTCAGCACTTCCTCCCGATCTGTACGGAGCTCCTGCTGCTCGGCAAGGTGGCGCTCTTCGCTTTTCAGGGCCGTTTCTTCATTGATCAAGGCTTGCAGACGCTGTTTCAACTCATCGAGACTGCCGCTCTCGGCGGCACCCGCCTCGGCCAGTTTCGCTTCTGCCTCCTGCAGCTGGGATTCCACCTCGCTCAAGCGCTTCTTCGTTTCTTCCCATTGCTGTAACTGACGGGTATGCTCTGCTTCTACCCGCTCTTTCTCCCCTTGTAGTTCTTCCAGTTGGCGCCGGGTCTGCTCCCGGGATTCGGTACGGTTTTTCGCCCGTTCCAGCAACACTTCCCGCTGCCCTTCCGCTTTCTCCAGCTCTTCGCTGACCTGGAGCAAAACTACCTGCAGGCGTTCCAACTCTTGTTCCTGATGTTTGATCCGGGCTTGAAGTTCTTCCAACAGCTTTTCCCGTTGTTGAACTTCTTCCGTCCAGTGTTCCCGTTCCCCGGAAAGTCCTTTCAACTGTTCCGTCGCTTCCTGCCATGCCTGGTGCAAGGATTCAATCCGATGGACATACAGCCCGACTTCCGTACGGGATAAGTCTTCTTTCAATTGTTTGTACTTCTCCGCTTTTTCCGCTTGTTCCGCCAGCGGTTCCACCTGCGTTTCCAGCTCGCTGATCAAATCATAAATACGGGATAAGTTCTGATCGGTGGTATCCAGCTTCTTTTCCGCTTCCCGCTTGCGGGTTTTGTATTTTACTATCCCTGCCGCTTCTTCAAAGATCGCCCGGCGGTCTTCAGACTTCGTGCTCAGAATCTCGTCAATCCGCCCTTGTCCAATCATCGAGTAGGCTTCTTTCCCGATCCCCGTATCCATAAAAAGCTCCGTGATATCTTTGAGGCGGCAAGCCTGTTTGTTTATGTAATACTCGCTCTCCCCGGACCGGTATACCCGACGTGTCACGGTAACTTCCGAATAATCCAGGTTCAAGCGCTGGTCAGTATTGTCAAACGTAATGGAAACTTCACAGTAACCCACCGGCTTGCGGGAGTCGCTCCCGGAAAAAATCACGTCCTGCATGCTGGCTCCCCGCAAGGACTTGGCACTTTGTTCCCCCAGTACCCAGCGGATTCCGTCGGTGACATTACTCTTACCGCTACCGTTGGGGCCCACCACAGCCGTTACCCCTGGAACGATCTCCAACTCGGTCCGGTTGGCAAAGGATTTAAATCCGTTCAGTTCCAACCGTTTGAGATGCATCCTGCTTCCCTCCTTTCAATCCAGCCGTAAAAGGCAATAAATAATTTTAACATAGTTGCAATCCATTGAGAGGAAACATTTCCCCCTATGAAAAAGGAAATCCTGTGAACAAATTGTATCCTTTCATCGATCCCGACTCCTCTTGATCTCTCGTCAAAGAAAAAACGGGACCCTATTCCCGTCATCCATTTAAAATTACAACACTCGTTTGCCAGGCGGCACCTCACGGTCAGGCTGGATCAATGCCACTTCCCCGCCCTCCAGCATGACTCCCAGCACCAGCACGTCCGACATGAAGTCGGCGATTTGACGGGGCGGAAAGTTGGTTACTGCCAACACCTGCTTTCCTGGCAGCTCTTCCAGTGAATACAGCTTGGTAATCTGTGCACTGCTCTTTTTCACACCGTACTCCCCAAAGTCGATCCACAGTTTAAACGCCGGTTTCCGTGCTTTGGGGAACGCCTCGGCATGGATCACTTTTCCAGCGCGGATTTCCAGCTTTGCAAAGTCTTCATAGTCAGCTTGGGACATTCGAACCTCTCCTTTCAGACACATCCTAGAGATCGTCGTCAAAAGTGACGTCTTGTAATTACCCCAAGGGGCACTTCCTTCGGGCGCCGGGGGATTTTTGGGTAGTTAGCGCCCTCAGTCCGTTTCTGTTTCAGGCACTACCTCTATAAAAACCATTCAATGGACGGTACTCCTATGCTTTACCGTTTTCTTCTTCCCCCGGTCATATCCCTGTAGTCAACAAAAAAACCACCGGCAGGCGCCGATGGTTGTCAGGTGTTCCGTTTTTGAAACTGTTGCAGCCCTTCGGCGGCTGCCCGTTGTTCCGCTTCTTTTTTGCTGCGGCCGGAGCCCCGCCCCAGTTTGCGTCCGTTGAGCCAGACTTCCGCTACGAATTGACGGTCGTGTGCGGGCCCCTGGACATCCACGATCTGATACTCCAAGCTGCCAAGCCGTTCTTGCTGCACCACTTCCTGCAGCTGGCTCTTGGCATCGGTGGCCTGTGCCAACCATTCGTCATCGATACGAGGGAAGATGACCGATTGCAAAAACCCTTTGACTCCGTCCAATCCTTTTTCGAGGTACAAAGCGCCGATAAAAGCTTCAAACACATCGGCCAACAGGGCGGGCCGGTTTCTGCCCCCGGTCAACTCCTCTCCTTTTCCAAGACGAACATGCTTGCCAAAATCCAATTCTTTTGCAAATGCGGCCAGGGAGGGCTCACACACCACCCTGGCACGCATTCGCGTCAAATCCCCTTCATTCAGCTGAGGGTATCGGTGGAACAAAAACTCGGAAACCGTCAACTCCAACACAGCGTCCCCCAAAAACTCCAACCGTTCGTTGTCCTCTTGGGAACGATCGCCCTTTTTTTCGTGCGCATACGAGGTATGGGTGAATGCTTGTAAATAGAGTTTCTCGTTTTCCAACGCGAGGCCGATCTTCTCTCCCAGTTCGGCCAGGTTCATCCGCTTTCACCACCTGCTTATTGGGCCTCAGTCATCGTATGTCTTCAACGCAATGGTCGCGTTATGTCCGCCAAATCCGAGGGAATTGGACAACGCCGCGCGGACCGGGGCCTTCCGTGCTTCATTGGGGACATAATCCAGATCGCACTCCGGATCCGGTGTCTCATAATTGATTGTCGGCGGAAGAATCTGTTCCTTCAATGCCAGCGCCGTAGCGATGGCTTCCACTCCACCTGCCGCGCCCAACAAGTGACCAAACATGGACTTGCTGGAGCTGATCGCCAGTTTGCGTGCATGATCTCCAAAGGCATTCTTGATGGCCAGGGTTTCAAACTTGTCATTCAGCTCGGTGGACGTGCCGTGGGCGTTAATATAGTCGATGTCCTCCGGCTGCAGACCGGCATCTTTGATCGCCCGCAGCATCGCCCGCGACGCACCTTCTCCTTCCGGTGCCGGGCTGGTCAGGTGATAAGCATCTCCGCTCATGCCGTAACCGGCCACTTCGGCGATAATATCAGCTCCGCGGGCCAGGGCGTGATCCAGGGTTTCTAGAATCAGCACACCAGCTCCCTCACCCATGACAAAGCCGTCGCGATCTTTATCAAAGGGACGGCTGGCTTTTTCCGGCTCGTCATTGCGGGTGGACAGAGCCTGAAGAGCATTGAACCCGGCAACAGCCATCGGTGTAATAGTGGACTCGGTACCGCCGGCCATCATCACGTCGGCATCGCCGCGCTGCAGGATTTTCATCGCATCACCGATAGAGTGAGTCCCAGTCGCACAAGCGGAAACCGCCGAGCTGTTCGGCCCTTTGGCCCCCGTTTGGATGGAGACTTGCCCCGCAGCCATGTTGGCGATCATCATCGGGATAAAGAAAGGACTGACCCGTCTCGGGCCGCGTTTCAGATAAATGTTGTGCTGCTCTTCCCAAGTTCGGAGACCGCCGATCCCTGAACCGATATAGACACCGACACGATCCGGATCTTCTTTTTCAATATCCAGCTCCGCATCCTTCAGCGCCATTTTCGCCGCAGCCACGGCAAACTGGACAAACCGGTCCATGCGCCGGGCTTCCTTTTTGTCCATGTAATCCAGCGGATCGAAATCAGTCACTTCTGCCGCAATTTTGGTTGCGAAATCGCTGGCATCAAACTGGGTGATCGGTCCCACACCGGAAACACCCGTAATCAAGTTGTTCCAAAACGTGGATATATCACTGCCGATTGGCGATATGACACCCATACCGGTGATGACTACCCGTTTGTTCACGAGAATTCACCGCCTTTTATCCATAACGAGAATGGGAGGTTACTTGTAAGTGGGAGAGAGAAGTCCCGTCTTGCACAACGGGACTTGACTCCACTATTACGAACGAGATTCGATGTAATTGACTACATCTCCCACGGTGTTGATTTTTTCCGCTTGCTCATCGGAAATTTCCATTTGGAACTCATCTTCCAATTCCATGATCAAGTCCATCACTGCCAGGGAGTCGGCTCCCAAGTCATCCTTGATGGAAGCTTCCGGCGTTACTTCGGAAGGATCTACACCCAGGTGATCCACGATGATGCGTTGCACGCGTTCCAATGTATCTGCCATTTCCTTCACCTCCCTTTCGTATTATACGAAATGTATCATAAAAAAACTAGCAGCGTCTTTTTCCCTCTCGCTCTCTTTCTGTACTGCCAAAGGAGCTCGATGAGAAACGGTTCACGAGCTGATTCTCTATCGCTTGCCTACACCGCAGTGAGGCTTTCTCAAGCCATCACCATGCCGCCATCCACATTGAGCGTCTGCCCGGTGATATAGGCCGCGTCATCAGAGGCTAAAAACCGAACGGCCTTGGCCACGTCTTCCGGTGCGCCCAATCGTCCGAGGGGGATTTGTTTGGACAACTCCCCGCGTACATCTTCGCCCAACTGCGAAGTCATATCGGTCTCGATGAAACCGGGGGCGATGGCGTTCACAGTAACCCCGCGGGCAGCCAGTTCTTTGGCCGTGGTTTTGGTCAAGCCGATAACACCGGCTTTGGCGGCGACATAGTTGGCTTGTCCCGGATTACCCATCAGACCCACCACAGAACTGATATTGATAATCCGTCCGAACCGCTGCTTCACCATGGGACGGCTGACGGCTTTGGTACAGAGGAAGACCCCTTTCAAGTTGGTATCGACCACCTGATCCCAGTCTTCCTCCTTCATGCGCATCAGCAACATATCCCGAGTGATACCGGCATTATTCACCAGGATATCCACCCGGCCAAATTCGGATACAACCTGCTTTACCGCCGCATCCACCTGTTCCGCATCCGAGACGTTCGCCTGGATGGCGACCGCTTTGCGTCCCAGGTCCTGGATGCGGTTCACCACATCTTCCGCAGCATCCCGGTTACCGGCATACACCACTGCCACATCGGCTCCCGCCTCTGCCAACTCCAGGGAGACGGCTCGGCCAATACCTCGGGATCCGCCGGTCACCATGGCTACTTTTCCAGTAAGCATCGAACTCCTCCTCTCAAAAACGGTTCATTTTCCAGCCACCATGATGTCATTGAAGGGAATCCAGCCCCTTTTCCAAAGAAGCGGGGTCTTGAATGGAGACAGCCTTGGCCCGCCGTTCAATCCGGCGAACCAACCCGGTCAACACATTGCCCGGGCCGATTTCCACAAACGTGTCCACTCCCTGATCCAGCATCCAACGGATGCTGTCTTCCCACAAGACTGGAGACACCACTTGTTTCACCAGCAACCTGCGGATTTCCTCCGCAGATTGTACAGCTTGACCGGTTACATTGGCCACTACCGGGACGGCGGCGTCCCTGATCGTCACTTCATTCAAGGCACTTTCCAGACGCTCGGCAGCAGGACGCATCAAGCGGGAATGGAAAGGACCGCTTACCGACAGTGGGATCACCCGCCGTGCACCGGCTTCCTGAGCTTCTTCCCCTGCCCGTTTTACCGCTTCGGCATGGCCGGAGATCACCAATTGTCCCGGACAGTTATAGTTGGCCGGTTCCACGCTTTGTTCCTCCGTGGAAGCCTCCCGGCAGACCGCATCCACCTGTTCCCGATCCAGGCCGATGACGGCAGACATTGCCCCCTGGCCGGCAGGAACAGCCTCTTCCATATAGAGTCCCCGACGATGTACGGTCAGTACAGCCTCTTCAAAGGAAAGAGCCTCCGCCGCTACGAGGGCGGAATATTCCCCCAGACTGTGACCCGCGACAAAGTCGGGACGGATGTCCGCATCCTGAAACATCCGGAACAGTGCCACACTGGTGGTTAGGATGGCTGGCTGGGCATTGGCCGTCAGACGAAGCTCTTCCTCCGGTCCTTCAAAACACAGGCGGGACAAAGAGTAGCCCAGGATATCATCTGCTTTCTCAAAACATTGCCGAGCACGCTCATCCGCCTGGAACGCCGTTTGACCCATCCCAACCGATTGCGAGCCCTGTCCGGGAAAGAGAATCGCGGTTTTTCCCATCTTTTCACCCCTCTTCTAGCGTGATGATCGAATCAGCTCATTGTCCATTTCAGGACAGCGGATCCCCAAGTCAAACCTCCGCCGAAGCCTACCAAAACAAGGGTATCCCCTTTGCGAACCTTTCCGGCTCTGACCGCCTCATCCAGCGCCACAGGGATGGAGGCGGAGGACATGTTGCCGTAGCGGTCCAGGTTGACAATCACTTTATCTTCCGACAACCCCAACCGCTTCACCGCCGCTTCAATGATCCGCGTATTGGCTTGGTGGGGTACCAGAAAATCGATATCTTCCTTGGTCAACCCAGCGCGGTGCAATGCTTCTTCGGCGGAAGAACCCAGTACCCGCACGGCAAACTTGAACACTTCCCGTCCGTTCATGGAAATCGTGTGCAGCTGTTTCTCCACTGTTTCCATCGTGGCGGGCAACCGGGATCCCCCTGCCGGCTGCTTCAACTGATGGCCGCCGGAACCGTCTCCTCCGAGATCGAAAGCCAAGAAGCCCTCGCCCTCATCTACCGGACCCAACACGGCGGCACCGGCTCCATCCCCGAACAGGACACAGGTGTTTCGGTCTGTCCAGTCCACGATCCGGGACAGGCAGTCCACTCCAATCACCAAAGCATGGCGATACACACCGTTTTGAATAAACTGGGCAGCTGTGGTGATTCCGTACAAAAAGCCGGTGCAAGCCGCGGACAAATCGAAGGTAGCCGCCTTCTTGGCCTGGATTGCTTCCTGCACCAAGCAAGCGGTAGCCGGGAACATCATATCGGGAGTGACAGTGGCGACAATAATCAAGTCCAATTCCTCTGCCGAGATCCCCGCCGATTCTAAGGCCCGCCGCGCCGCTTCCACCGCCAAATCGGAAGATGCCTGGTTTTCAGCTGCGATTCGGCGCTCCCGGATCCCCGTACGGCTGCGAATCCATTCATCACTGGTGTCAACCATTTTTTCCAACTCGGCATTCGTCAAGACTTTTTCGGGCAGATAAGCGCCCGTGCCGATGATCCCCACCGATGCCATCTCATTAACCCCTCTCCACGCGTTCTAAATCCTCATGAATATGAGAAATCACTTCCCGCTCAATAAACAGCCGGGCCTGCCGGACCGCATGAAATACAGCGCGGGCGTCAGATGAACCGTGCGCCTTGATCACCGGACCGCTCAGCCCCAAGAGCGGAGCCCCGCCATGCTCTTTATAATCCATGACAGAAGCAAAGCTTTTTAAACCCGGGCGAAGGACGGCAGCCGCCAATTTGGTCCAGAGGGTGCGGGTGAATTCCGCCTTCAGCCGTTCAAGGATGGCTTTGGCAACCCCTTCGGTATTCTTCAACAAAATATTCCCGCTGAAGCCGTCGCAAACCAGCACATCACACACACCATATAATGCATCCCGCGCTTCCACATTGCCCACAAAATGAACAGGCAAGTGCTGAATCATTTCAAAGGCTTTTTTGGTCAGGGCGGTTCCTTTGCCCTCCTCAGTGCCGATATTGAGTAATCCGACACGCGGCTGTCTCATGCCGAGCACTTTTTCCGCATAGATACTGCCCATCAGGGCGTACTGCTGCAAATGCTCCGGCCGGGCTTCCGGGTTGGCGCCTACATCGAGGACCAGCATTCCTCTCCCGTCCATGGTGGGAAAGACGGGCGCCAATGCAGGCCGGTCTATCCCGCTCATGCGTCCGGTCACCAAAAGGCCGGCCGCCATCAAGGCACCCGTGTTGCCCGCGCTGATAAACGCATCGACTTTCTTTTCTTTCACCAGTTGGCAACCGACCACGATGGAAGAATCTTTTTTCCGGCGGATTGCCCGCACCGGCTCCTCTCCCGTACCGATCACTTCCGATACGGGGTGAAGCCTGAGGTTGGCAGGAGCTTGCCCATCCAGCAAAGGGCGGATGCGCTCCTCCATCCCCAGCAAATGGAATTCCACATCTGACCACTCATTTGCCGCCCGGACAGCACCTTCCACCATGGCGGCGGGGGCGTGATCTCCCCCCATAGCGTCCAATGCAATGCGCATCATTTGTCCTCCTTTGAGCGATAAACATCGAACACACCCTGGAAGACGGTCTCGTTTTCGACAACAGTTTGAACATCCACTTGGGTGCGATGGGGAGTTTGTCTGGTAACCAGCGCCTTCGCCACGCATTTTTCGCCCAAACGTACCGGACGCACAAAGCGGATACTTGCCGTAGCCGTCAAGACCAGTTCCGCATCCACAACGGCGACCGCCAGCGAGTTCGCCTGTGCGAAAAGGTGGTGTCCCCGTGCGATCTGATTTCGGGCAAAGACATGCTCCTCCCGGATCTCCAGGACGGAAATACCGCTGTGATCCAGATTCAGCTCCACCACTTGGCCGATCACTTCCTCCAGGGAAAGGGAGCGCACACGGTCCAGATTCTTCTGCGCCATCTGCTTGATCCTTCCCCGAAGTTCCGGAATCCCCAATTCCATCCGATCCAGACGTATCGTTTGAATACTGACACCGAAGCGCCGGGCCATTTCTTCATCTGTCAGAAACGGTTCGGCCTCCAGAAACAGTTGCAATTGTTTTTGTCTTTCTTTTTTTGGCAGACGCACAGCGGTGTCGTCACCACCTTTTAACACCACATTTTAATACCAAGTACTAATTCAGTATAAAAGAACTCCCCGGCAAAAAGCAACCGGGGGTTGACGTTTGAATGCCGAGGAATGTGAAAAAGGCGGAAACGAAAGGTTTCCGCCCCGCAAAGAATCAGTCGTTCACGACTTCTTCTCCTTTGTAATAACCGCACTCTTTGCATACCCGGTGGGACAGTTTCATTTCACCGCATTGCGGGCAACGCACCATCCCCGGCACTGCCAGTTTGAAGTGGGTGCGGCGCTTGCGCTTCCGGGTTTTCGAAGTCCGCCGAAAAGGTACTGCCATGAATCTCACCCCCTCGTCCATTTTATCACAGCCGGAGAAGTTATTCCTCACGGTCTAGGAGTTCTTGTAATTTCGCCAGGCGCGGATCAACAGGGCGGGTATCGCATTGGCATGTCTGCTCATTCCGGTTGACACCGCATGCGGGACACAGCCCCTTACAATCCTCTCTGCAAACAGGAGCCAGAGGAAATTCAAGCAACAATGCTTCCCGAATAAACGGGGTTACATCCACCGGTTGGTCCGGATCGACCTGCACCGCGTCCTCTTCGTCCTCTTTCGGCTCCGCGTCTGTCAATATGCGATGCCACTCCATCGACAGGGGCCGGGAAAATGTCGTCAGGCAACGAGAACAGCGAAACTCTGCCTCAGTGGATTGCCTACCATGTACGTGATAGGTCTCCCCATCTTTCCATGCCTGCACCCGAACCTTCACCGGTTCCAGATGAACCAGGTCGGGGTGTTCCCGCTCCGCACCTTTCAGTTCCACGCGATCTTCCTGTTCGATGATATCGGTGCCTCGGTTCAACTTCCGAAAGGAAATCAGCATGTTTTCTACTCCTTATCAAAACAGGGTAATTATATGCCAAAAAAGAGGGTCCTGTCAATGATTCTCCTGGCTAGGCCGCTTTTTTCACTCTACTTAAGCTGTCCAAAAAGCGGACCGCTTCCTTCACATCGTGAACCGGGACTACCTTCATGTTACTTCCGATTCGTTTTACCGTTGCTTTGGCCAGCTTCTCATTTTGATCAAAAGGATGGGTATCCGCCGGCACAAAAAACACCTCTGCTCCGGCTTTGTCTGCAGCGACAATTTTGTGCTGCACACCGCCGATCTGCCCTACTTCCCCATCAGGCGTAATGGTACCAGTGCCTGCGATCCGGTGTCCATGGGTAAGATCCTTCGACAGCAACTGATTCATGATTTCCAGGGTAAACATCAACCCCGCGGAAGGACCGCCGATGCGCTCCGCATCTACCTGGACACGAGGATCTGTTTCCACTTTCCGTTTGGTAACCGGAACGACTCCGATCCCTGCCCGTTTGATTCCCCTTTCCTCCCCGTTTAACACAGCGAGTCGCAACGTCCGGGTCTTTACCTTCCCTTTTCGTAAAAACGTGACTCGTACTTGATCGCCGGGCTTCCGATCCCACAGCTTTTTCACCAATTCCTCCGCTGTCTCTACTTGTTGACCGTCGATCCGCTGGATGAGATCCCCTTTTTGAAGTACGCCCTGGGCCGGCATCTTTTCCAGCGTCCGAAACACTTCCACACCCACCGTTTTCACTTTCACAGGGCGTCCCGCTGTCCGAAAAGCAGCAATAACCGCATTTTCTTCCGACTGCTTCATCACTTTTTCCTGTCGTTCATAATATTCCCGGGAGTTTTCTCCTTCCCCCAGAACTTCCTTTTTAGGTACCAGCTCAATCTCGGGATTCCATTGTCCGGCCAGATAGCCATAGATATTGCCTTCCCGCACGGCCACCGTTGTCAACAGAAAACTTCCTTTTTCCCGATACGAGAGTTTCTCTACATGCACCATCGGTCCCACTTCCAGTGCCGAACCCGGTTGAAACACATAGTAAGGAACCGGGATAAAAAAAAGGATACCCGCCAGCAGTACGGTCACGATTCCTGCAATCAACCACGGCCGCCAAGATCGACTAGGATTCGATTTGTTCATCATCGCGCTTTCCACCCCTCTCCGGCTTCAGATCATCTCCCGAATCCGGTCCACTTGCGTTAATGCTGCTTCTTCTCCCCGCCGGATGCATTCTCCTACCCGGGTAAAGGCTGTCGCGCTAATATCCGCCAGGTCCGGGTGAATCAGTACATTCGCCTCCAGCAGGCGCTGGCTCAAAATTTCCCGTTCCATCACGCTCAGCGTCTGGGTAATCACATCAAAAATACTCTCTACTCTTAACACGGAAGTACGCGGGACCACGTCAACCGCAATCACGATGTCGGCACCCATATCCCTTACCACTGTAATGGGGATACGGTCAATCACGCCACCATCGACCAGGGTCCGCCCTTCCCATTCCACCGGCTCAAAAATGCCGGGAATGGAAATGCTGGCCCGAACAGCGATATCGATCGGACCCGAGGTGAAGACTACCCGCTCTCCTTTTACCAAATCCGTCGCCACAACCGCTGTGGGGATGTTCAGCTGTTCCAACGCCTTATTCTGGGTCAAAAGCCGAATCATCTCCTTTATTTTCTCTCCCAGCACAAATCCCCGCTTGGGCACGGTCAAATCCAGCCAATGCTTCCGGCGAAGGTGTGTCGCCAGCTGTTCCAACATGTCCAGATCCAACCCGTTGGCGTATAACACGCCCACCAAACTGCCAATGCTGCTTCCAGCGACGAAATCAACCGGGATCTCATGTTGCTGAAGCACCTTCAATACACCAATATGGGCGATTCCCCGAGCTCCTCCGGAACCCAAAGCAAGGCCGACACGGGGTCTGTTCATGTTGATTCCTCCTCTCGCCACGCGACACAGTGAGACAGGCGGTCTATTTATGCGCGGGACAGCGTAGACATGTACCAACCCTTTCAATGAACGGGAGGATGTCCATGAAACCTCGACCCCCAGTCCTCCGTGCTCGATTACAATCTGCCGCACTGGGTACCGTCTCCCTTTTTCTTTTATGTTCTCTTATCATATTCCCGGAACAAGTATTCCACTCTTCTCTTAAAGGGTTAAAAATTTGGTGGGATGTCGTCCTCCCTGCATTGCTGCCCTTTTTTATCGCCTCGGAAATCATGCTGGGATTTGGGATGGTACACTTTTTCGGCGTTCTGTTGGAACCTCTGATGCGCCCCTTATTCCGTGTGCCCGGGACAGGTGCCTTTGTCATGGCCATGGCTTTTGCTTCGGGTTATTTGGTCGGTCCCAAACTGACTGTCCGGCTCCGGGAGCAAAAACTGATCACACGTTCAGAAGGAGAGCGGTTGGTTTCATTCGCCAATACGGCCGGCCCTTTATTTCTGTTCGGAGCCATCGCTGTGGGCTTTTTCCACGACGTCACCCTAGGGGTGACGATTGCTGTCGCCCACTATTCGGCCAGCTTGATCGTCGGGCTGCTCATGCGCTTTCATGACCCGGCCGCACCCGTAACGGAGACAGCTGCCGTCGACTCCCGCTTTTTTTTGTTCCGGGCATTGCAAGCCATGCATCGCGCCCGTTTGAAAGATGGCCGCAGCGTTGGACAACTGATGGGAAATGCCGTCTCTTCCGCCATTCAGACCCTGCTGGTTGTCGGTGGTTTTATCGTCTTATTTTCTGTCCTGATGTCCATTCTGGGGCAAGTAGGAATCACCCGCATGTTAACCGCCGGAATCGGGGTGTTGTTTACCTTCCTCCATCTCCCCGTAGAATTGGCTCCTTCATTGATTGCCGGCACCCTGGAGACCACTTTGGGGGCCCAATCCGCCAGCCAAGCCCCGGAAACCGTCAACTTGCTCCACAAACTGGCCGTGGTCAGTGCAGTTACTGCATGGAGCGGCTTGTCGGTTCATGCCCAGGTTGCCAGTATTCTCAGTAAAACGGACATCCGGTACACACCCTATTGTATAGCCCGCTTGATGCACGGGTGTCTCGCCGCTGTCATCACACTGGTCATTCATAAGCCCGTGCAACAGTACATGGCACAATCAAACACCGCCATCCCCGCTATCTTCCGGGATGCCCCTTCTGGCGGTTGGGCTCAGTTTTGGGAGTGGACCGATTTTATCGGTATCCGATTTTTCGCCTTCATGGGGACCCTCTTGGCTGTAGCTGTGGTGATTCACTTGGTCCGATATGCACGAATGAAAAGCAGCCCGTAAAAACGGAAAACGAAAGCTCTTCTGCTCGCGGAGCACTTTCCGACGTCGAAGATATCCGTAGAACGTCGTTTAAGAGCCGCTTATTTGCAGAAGAGCTCTGTCACCAGAACGGTACAGGTGCGTCATCCGAAAAGAGATGACTACTCATCATTACCACTTCACCATATTGTTCAGCTATTTTGATATTTCTCCTTCAGCGCTTCGTCCACCAAGGGCGGAACCAGGTCGGACACATCACCGCCGTGATGGGCCACCTCTTTGACGATACCTGAACTTAAAAAGGAATAACGGTTATTGGTCATCATAAACAGCGTCTCTACTTCTTCATCCATTTTTTTCATCATGGATGCAAACTGCAATTCATATTCAAAATCAGAAATTGCTCGCAGTCCACGCAAAATGACGTTGGCATTGCGTTTGTGAATGTAATTGACCAGCAAACCGTCAAAACTGTCTACTTCCACATTGTCCATATCCACCGTTACCCGGCGAATCAAATCCGTCCGTTCCTCCACCGTAAACAGCGGGGTTTTTTGTGAATTGTGGAGTACGGCTACTACCAGCTTGTCCACCACCCGGGCTCCTCTTCGAATAATATCCAGATGTCCGTTCGTAATCGGATCAAAACTGCCGGGATACACCGCCAGCCTCATCCGCTTCACCCCCTGCCATTTTCCTCTTGTTGATACAGGTCAATCGTGGTGTCTCCGTATGTAAGGGTACGCACAACTTGTAACTCCCCCGTTTGTTCCGGCAATCGATGATCCGAGGCATGCTCGGCTGCCACCACTCCGCCTCCTTCCAACAGATCATTTTCCCCGATCATCTGCAATGTTTGGTTCAAGACCGGTTCATGATAAGGCGGATCGAGGAATATGTACCGAAACCGGACATTTCTCCGGATAAGCACCCGCAGGGCTGCACGTGCATCCTTACGGTACACCTCGCTTTTTTCATCCATTCTGGCTGCCCGGATATTCTCCCGGATCACTTCGATGCTCGCCCGGGATTGGTCCACAAACACAGCGTGTTCAGCTCCTCTGCTGAGAGCTTCCAACCCCAGTGATCCCGAACCGGCAAACAAGTCCAACACCCACCCTCCGTCAAAAAAAGGGCCTATGACGGAAAAAAGAGATTCCTTCACACGGTCTGTGGTCGGACGTACTTTGGTACCGGGAACGGTTTTCAACCGAATCCCTTTAGCCATCCCGGCGATGATCCGCATATTGCCACCTCGTCTCAAACGATAGAACCTTTTTAATCCTACCATAAAGGGCTTTTGGTTGAAAATCTGTCCCAAGCTGAAAAAAATACTGGACAAACAGGTATATTTTTTTTATCAAGGGAAAGGATAGGGGTGACGGCGTCGGGAGATGCTGTCAAACCGCGGAGAAGACTTACGTTTCCCCATAAGCTCTTCCTCCGGTTTCTCCTCTCCCATTCAGTATTCGCCAATGGCGAATACCATCAGCTCGCTGGCCAAGCCCGCGGGCTCTTTTTTATGGTTTAAAAAATAAAACCTGCGGGTAAATATACCGCAGGTGGATGAAATCACTTTTTTCTTCGGGTAACCCTCCGCTCTTTCCGTTTGCCGGATCGAAATTGGCGCACACGAGCACTTTCAATGGTCTCTGTCTCATCCATTTGGGTGGATAAATCTTCCCAATCCCGATACGGCTTTGATTGGGATGGAGAAGTTTGCGGCAGCTTTTCCGACGGCATTTGGCGGGATTTCTCAATGGGCGCATCTTGTTGCGTATGGGAAGAACCTCCTTGTCGGCCGGTATCCCGACGTTCCCATGGGGGAGCCTCCATCCACTCATCGGCAAAGGGAGGATCCCAGAATCCCATACCGTCCATCCAAGGTACCGGATGCGGCTGTCGTTTTGTTTCTCCGTATTTGTTGTCCCCACTGCTGCGAGGCGGTTCCAGCCATGGCGGCGGTCCAAAGGGGTCCCTTGCCCACCCTTCTCGAGGTGGTTCCGGCGGATAAGGGGAAAAACCGCGGGGCGGCTCCGGCGGCTGAGCGCCTTCTTTTGATTGTGGAAATTGTTTCATCCATTGTTCCATTCGGTTTCTCAGCCAATTCCACCGACCCTGGTTTTCCTTGGTCTCTGACAGACCCCGTTTTTCTTCCTTGTCGGAAGATGAAGTTTTTGGGGGGTGAGGTCGTTTCCTCAAAGGGTGAATCCTCCTTTCAGAGGGCAGAATCAGATGCCTATCACAGATACATTAATACCATATGTCATTGCCCTTTTGCCTGTCCTCGGCATCTGCCCAGAAGGCCACCCAATTTAGAGTTCAGCGGACCATTCCTTTCAGCATCATGGCTTGACTGGGGGTCAACACTTTTTCCTTTACCAACAAATCCAACATACGATTGGATAACTCCGTTCTACGGGGAGATTGCTTTAATTTTTCAACTTCTACGGGTGAAAACAACCGCTCACTCAACCCGTTCACATATTGCAACAAAGCCATGGTCCCCCCCGTTTGCCGTACCCGTTTGGCTTCTTCCACCGTACGATGAATGCGTTCCACAGTGACCGCAGTCCGTCCCAAAGTCCGGTTGACTGTTCGTGCAAAGTCGTGATAAAGGAGTTGTTTTTGATTCACTTTCGTTTCCTCCTGATTGAATCGATTCCATTTATACCTATGCATCTTTTTCAAAAAAGGACTGATTTTCTTTAGGTTGAAACAGGCAAATCCACATCATAAAACAACTTTTTTGCAGATAAAAAAATTTTTCCGGATATGCGAAAAAAGCAAAAATTCATTTGTTATGTATTTACATCATTAGGCTTATTTGGTATATTAGAATTAGGCCAACTACCTAGTGTAGGAGTACCCCAATTTTCCGAAAGATTGGACAACAACCGCCCAAGCGTACATCTTCGCCTCAGTAAACCGCCGGCTAACAATGATTACCATCTCCTCCGCACCTTGTACGGATTGATCTCTTCGCTGAACCGGAGTTGGCTGGACTGTTGCTCGACCGTCGAAATCTTTTGAAAGGAGGACGCGAACGTGGAGAGATGGGTACTGTTATTCTCTGCGGTCGTCAGACTGGTCGAGACGTTAATGCAGTTGTCACAGCGGTACGGACGGAGGTGCAAGAGAAGAGGCAGAAAAAAAACCCCCTACTTCTAGCAGGGCTCATACAACCATCTTAACTAAGCCTAGAGGAACCACCATTCCTCTAGGTTTTTCGGTTGCTCACACACAAACCATTATATGTACCACTTCGGAAATAAGAACTTGTCAATCCAAATTGGACCCGTTGGATATTTGTGAATCCAAAAACCGGCGCAAACCTGCATAGGATTCGTGATCCAGGAAGCCGGGGGAAGCTAAGCATTCGGCAGCATCGGCCCGTGCCACTTCCAATACGTGATAATCTTCCACAAGATCCCCCACTTTAAAGTCAGGCATCCCGCTTTGCTTTACGCCAAAAAAATCTCCGGGACCTCTTAACTCCAAATCGCGCCGGGCGATTTCAAAACCGTCCGTCGTCTCCGTCATTACACGCATGCGCTCAATCCCTGTTTCCGACTTGGGATCGGCCACCAGGATACAGGTAGAAGCATGTTGTCCCCGTCCCACACGGCCGCGCAATTGATGGAGCTGCGCCAACCCGAACCGATCCGCATCATAAACCACCATCACCGTGGCATTCGGTACATTGACTCCCACTTCCACCACCGTCGTCGATACGAGGATCTGGACTTCGTTTTCTGCAAAAAGGCGCATCACTTCTTCCTTTTCCGTCGGCGACATCTTGCCGTGAAGCAAGCCGACGCGAAGGGGAGCCAGTTCTACCGTCAGCTCTTCAAAAACATCTTGGGCATTTTGCAAATCCACTTTTTCCGATTCCTCGATCAAGGGGCAGATAACGTAGGCCTGTCTTCCCTTCCGGCATTCCTTTTGTATAAAACGGATCACCCGAGGCCACAGATCCGTTTTGACCCAATGCGTCTCGATCGGCTGCCTGCCGGCAGGAAGTTCGTCAATGGTGGAAACATCCATATCCCCGAAAGCCGTGATTGCCATCGTCCGGGGAATCGGGGTGGCAGTCATGTGCAACACATCAGGAGCCCGTCCTTTTTCCCGCAACATTCCCCGCTGTTTTACGCCAAAACGATGCTGTTCGTCGGTGATGACCAAACCGAGATCGTGGAACACCACTCCATCCTGAATCAAGGCATGGGTTCCGATCACCACATCAACCAGACCCATTTGCACTTGTCCCAGTGCTTCTCTCCGCTCGCGGGCCGTTAAGCTACCAATTACCAATGCCACTTGCAGTCCCGTCGGTTCCAGCAACTGCCGAATAGAGCGGGCGTGTTGTTCCGCCAAGATTTCCGTAGGTACCATTAACGCTCCCTGATGCCCGGCCAAATAATTGGCATACAGAGCAATCGCTGCCACTACCGTCTTCCCGGATCCCACATCCCCTTGCAAGAGACGGTTCATTTGACCTGCAGCTTCCATATCTCCGAGAATTTCGTCTACCACCCGCCGTTGCGCTCCTGTTAAAGGAAAAGGCAGCTGATCGATAAAATCGTTCACTTTCTGTCTGTCGAAGTTCTTAGGAGTTCCTTTTCCTTTTTCCTTCGTCTCCAAGCGGTGTTTCAGCAGCCTCAATTCATATAAAAAGAACTCCTCATACACCATTCGCCGCCGGGCTTGCCGGCCTTCCTCTCTCCCCTTTGGGAAATGAAGAAAATACATGGCTTTGGGTCGCTCGATCAACTTGTACTTCTGGAGAAGGTATTCGGGCAGCACTTCTTTGATTTCCCGGCCATATTGAACAAATGCCTGGTAAATGGTTTTTCGCATCCAAGATACGCTCAACGATCCGGTTACTGAGTAGACCGGTTCCAGACGGCCCGCCTGCTTTTGCTGTTCCGCTTCCGATACAAACGTCCGATCGGCTGTCAGCTGCAGACGGTGGGCATCCCATTTACCGGACACTATCAAGGACTGCCCCGGTTTCAATTTGTTTTTTAAAAAGGTCTGGTTGAACCAAACCACCTGGACAATTACGCCATCCACATCCAGTCGTGCCGACATGCGGGATTTCTTTTTCCCGTACCAACGAACGCTGGGAGATCCCTGTATCCGTCCGCGAAAGGTTGCTTTTTCTTCATGAACCGCTTCTGCTGGGCTGACCAGTCGATAATCCTCGTAACGATAGGGGTAATGTTCCAATAGATCGGCGACCGTGGTGATTCCCAACTGTGCAAGGTCCTCTGCCCGCTTTTCTCCCACCCCGTCCACTTTGGTTACTGGTACCGCTGTTAAGTCCATCTTTTTACTCTTTCGTCTTCCCAAAGATTTTACGTTCCAGGGCGCGACCGGTGGGAGTGGCTGCCAAGCCTCCCAACGCCGTTTCTTTGAGGGAGACGGGCATATCGCGGCCGATGCGGTACATGGCTGCGATCACTTCATCGGTGGGAATGACGCTCTTCACCCCAGCCATGGCCATATCCGCCGCTACCATGGCGATAGCGCCGCCCATCGCGTTTCGTTTGACACAGGGAGCCTCCACCAGGCCCGCTACCGGATCACATACCAAGCCCAGCATGTTTTTCAATGCGATGGATACGGCTTCCGCTGACATGGAAGGCGTCCCTCCCGCCATCTCCACCACCGCAGCCGCCGTCATGGCTGTTGCGGAACCCACTTCCGCCTGACAGCCTCCAGCTGCACCGGCGATAAATGCATTGTTTGCGATACAATAGCCGATGGCGCCGCTTACAAACAAGGCCCGCACCATCGTTTCCCGATCCGATCCAAGCCGGTCCGCAGCGGTAAACAGGCAGCCGGGCAAAATACCGCAAGCACCTGCGGTCGGTGTTGCCACGATGGTCCCCATAGCCGCATTCACTTCCGAAGTAGCCATGGAGCGGGAGACGGCATCCAGCACGTCCGCACCGGAAAGCAACACCTCTGCTTCCTCGATATATTTGCGAATCCGGCGGGCATCCCCGCCGGATAGTCCGCTTTGAGAGCGGATCTCTTCCGTAAGCCCCCTCTGAACGGCCTTCTCCATGGTATCCAACTGTTCCGCCATCCGGCGGAAGATTTCTTCCCGCGTTTGTCCAGTCGTCTCTATTTCTTTGCGAATCATCACTTCGGAAATTTTAAGGTTTTCTGATTCAGCGATCTCCACCAGTTCAGCTACCGTTCGAAAATCCATAGCACCGGCTCCTTTGACATACTGTATCTCCTTCAAACATTGCATATCCTCTCCAGCAGGACAAAAAGCATCCTGCAACCCTTATTGTATCACAGAAAAATACACCATCGTAAATTCGCTGCAAAAAGAAAAACGCCAACCAAGTGAGCTTGGCGGCGTCTGATTACCGACAGCTATGTTTGCCGGTCAAAGGACCGTTACACCGTGAATTCCATCCAGATCGGACAATTCTTTTTGAACCGGTTCTTCCACGGTTTGGTCCGTTTCAATGATCATCAGAGCTTCTGATCCTTTTTCCTTCCGGGACACCTGCATATAAGCAATGTTGATCTGATGGCGGGCAAGTACGGTTGCGACTTGGGCCACCGCACCATATCGGTCCTTGTGCAGGATCAATAAGGCGGGAGCACTCCCGGACAATTTCAGATCAAACCCGTTCAGCTCCACGATTTCCATCTTCCCGCCGCCAATGGAGATCCCTGTCACTTCCATGACGTGACCCGAGCTGTCTTCCATCCGAATCTTCGCCGTATTGGGATGATCGGGAACCTCTTCCGATTCCACAAAGGTCACGTCTACTCCTTCATTCTTGGCGATCTCCAGGGAACGGACGATGCGTTCATCGAAGGGTTCAAAATCGAGCAAACCGCCGACGATCGCGATGTCCGTCCCATGGCCGCGGTAGGTCTTGGCAAAGGAACCGTAGAGAGTAATGGTCACTTTATCCGGTTTGTTGCCGAACAGTGCTCTTGCAGTCCGGCCGATCCTCGCCGCACCGGCGGTATGGGAGCTGGAAGGGCCGATCATAACCGGGCCGATAATATCAAAAACCGAGCGATACTTCATACTCATCCCTCCCGATCAGACAAGGCCTGATACCTCATACTCAGGAACTCTTGGGATAACAGATAGCCCCGATGGTACCCGGGCCCACATGGGTGCCGATGACCGGACCGATTTCCGTCACCATGACCTCCTCGACACCGAAACGTTCTCGAATCTGCTTTGCCCATGTTTCTGCTTCCTCGCGATTGTCCGTATAACATACCGCGATCTCATAGGGCTCATCCGGTACATTTTCCTGCAGCAATTCAAACAGACGGACGGTCGCCTTGTTTTTGCCCCGAACTTTGTCTACTGCGTATACTTCTCCCTCCGGAGTAATGGACAAAATCGGCTTAATATTCAATAAGGAGCTGACCACGGCAGAAGCCTTACCGATCCGGCCGCCTTTTTGCAGATATTCCAAGGTGTCCACCAGGAAAAAGACCCGCTCTTTTTCTATCATGTTCTGGGCGATGGCCACACACTCATCTAGGGACTTGCCGTTTTTGGCCGCCCGGGCAGCAGCTACCACAATCGATCCGATAGCATATGTGGCTGTTTTGGAATCCAGCACTGTCACTTTAAACTCATCTTCCACCATCGATTGTGCCAGCAGGGCCGATTGATAAGTTCCGCTGAAGGCTGAAGAGAGATGGATGGACAGGATATCCGTATCTCCATCTTTCGCCGCTTCCCGGTAAGCCTCCACAAAATCGATGGGAGAAGGCTGGGACGTGGTCGGCATCTCATTCACTTCTTTCAGACGCTGGTAAAATTCCTCCGGTTGAATCGTTACGCCGTCCAAATACGATTTCCCTTGCATATGTACCTTGAGCGGTACAATGGTGATGTCGAGTTCCGCTGCCAACTCCGCAGGGATGTCAGCCGTGCTGTCCGTTACCACATGTACTTTTGCCATTGGAGCACCCCCATTTTATTCCACTGAGAATAAGAAGAAGTACAAAGGCTGTCCGCCATAGTGAACTTCACACTCTACATCCGGATACTCCTTATCCAGGAAATCCGTCAACTCCTTCACCTGTTCATCGGTTACATCTTGTCCGTAAATCACCGTGACCACATCAGCCCCATCCGCCAACATCTTGGTGAGCAAGTCACTGGACGCCGCCAGCAGGCTGTCACCCACCGTCTCAATTTTTCCTTCGCGGATTCCGAGGAAGTCTCCTTCTTTGATCTCTCCGCCTTCATACTGGGAATTTCTCACCGCATAAGTTACTTCACCCGATTGGACGTGATGAACCGCTTGTAGCATCCGTTCCCGGTTTGCTTCCGGATCCGACTCGGGATTAAAGGCCAACAGGGCAGACAATCCTTGCGGAATGGTTTTGGTGGGCAGGACAGTGATCGGAACTTCTACCAGATCGACCACCTGTTCCGCGGTCAAAATAATGTTTTTATTGTTCGGCAAGACGATAATGTGATCTGCATGGACCGATTCGATAGCCCGCACGATTTCCTCCGTGCTGGGATTCATCGTCTGCCCTCCTTCGATTACCACGTCTACACCCAGGCTTCGAAAGATTTCAGCCACACCTTTCCCAAAGGCTACCGCTACGATCCCGTAGGGCTTTTTCTCTTCCGGAGTTTTCGTGGATTTGTCCGGTTGGCCGGCTTCGCCGCCCGCCTCCTGCTCCAGAATGTGTGTGTGCTGCTCCCGCATGTTTTCAATTTTGATGCGGGTCAAATCCCCGTATTTCTGGGCGTAGTTCAAGGCATCACCCGGATGTTCCGCATGAATATGTACCTTGACCAAATCTTCGTCTGCAACGACCAGCAGCGAATCTCCGAAAACCCCGATCTCTTTGCGAAAGCTCTCTTCATCAAAAGCTGGAGCCTCGTCTTCGACCACTTTCAGCTTGACCATAAATTCGGTGCAATAGCCGTGTTCAATGTCACCTGTTTCAAACTGCGACTGGGCGCTTTTGCGGTGGGCGATTTCACCCAGAGACTCTTCTTCCTTCCCTTTTGACCGAGTATCGGATACCGTATACGTAATTTCCTCTCCGGAGAGAGCCGCATAAAACCCTTCATAAATAAAGACCAGTCCCTGTCCTCCGGCATCCACTACTCCCGCCTGGGCCAGTACCGGAAGAAGCTCCGGCGTTCTTGCCAAAGAGGCTCGCGCCTCTTCCAACACCGCCTCCATCACCTTCGCGGCATCTTCTATCTGCCGAGAGACGGAAACCCCTTTTTCCGCTGCTTCCCGCGCAACCGTCAGCACAGTTCCCTCCACGGGTTTGATCACCGCTTTATAAGCGGTCTCCACTCCGCGCTTCAACGCTTCTGCCAGTTGGCGGGCATTCACCGTTTCCTTATCGGAAAGGAATTTCCCGAAACCGCGGAACAGCTGAGATAAAATCACACCCGAGTTGCCCCGGGCCCCCATCAACAGTCCTTTGGACAAGGCCAGTGCCAACTGTCCCACATGATCATGGGAAGCGGAAGCCTTTTCCAGCTCACCTGCTCCCGACGTCAACGTCAGGTTCATATTGGTTCCGGTGTCTCCGTCCGGCACAGGAAAAACATTGAGTGCATTGACTGCGTCCACGTTATTGTTCAATCTTTCAGCGCCGGCGCGGATCATTTGTGAAAATCCTTTAGCGTCAATCTGCTTTACCAACAGTGGTCCCCCTTACTCTTCGTTCACCAACCGTACACCTTGGACAAAAATATTGACATCGCTTACTTTAATACCCACCATTTGATCTAAGGTGTACTTTACTTTGGACTGCACATTGTGCGCTACTTCCGAGATTTTGGTCCCGTAACCGACAATGATATGCATATCGATTTCCACATCATTGTTATTGGTGCGCACTTCAATTCCTTTGGTCAGTTTTTCACGGCCCAAGAGTTCCGCAATCCCGTCTTTCAACTGACTGCGGGATGCCATACCCACCAGCCCGTAGCAATCCATTGCTGCGATTCCGGCGATCGTGGCGATCACTTCATCCGTGATTTCAATTTGACCATAAGATGTTGAAACATCCATCGCCATTTCCATTCCTCCCTGACAGCGATAGCTTTCATCGTTCGGCACTTATTGTACAGTGCCCCGGTTATCCGCCTTAAGCGAACTTCCTGCTATACCCCGTTTGTTTGTCTACGCGATGTACAATCACCGGACGGTAAGCGCCTGCGAGAAAGATGTACCGCAGGACAAAAAGCTTTTTAAAGAAAGCCCTTACCAGTTACACAGCGCTAATCATTTCCTTATGATCACCTAGGGGTGTGAAGGTGATTCTACTAGTATATTATTGCAACAGAAAAACGAATCCACACTTATCTTACTTGAGCCTTCCCATTCTTGCAAGGGAGAAAGACGTATGCTACAATGTTTAGGTATCGCCGCCGGATGGCGGATCGGTGTTAACGGGCATTTTCTGCCGAAGGATTCTCCATCGGAGAGTCATCTGTCTTTTTCTCGGCAGCACGCACGAGGAGGTGGAAATCAATGGCACGTCGTTGCTACGTCACCGGCAAAGAGGGGCACACCGGTAACAAAGTGAGCCACTCCAACCGGAAAAACAAACGGAAATGGGGAGCCAACGTCCAAAAAGTCCGCATTTTGGTCGACGGCAAACCGAAGCGCGTGTACGTCAGCACCAAAGCTCTCAAATCCGGAAAAGTGACCCGCGTCTAAAGGCGCCGGGTTTTTTCATGACCGAACAAAAAGCACCCGCGGAGTTCCGCAGGTGCTTTTGCTATAAAAAATCGATAAATAAATACCAGGTACGCTCACGCCGAAACCACCCGGATGCCCAGGCGTATCCATCAATCCAAATCCCGAAGGAGGGCGGGCCGCTCGTGGTTGCGCACCGTATAAAAGGAAAGGGGGGAATGGAGATTATTTGTTTTTGTTGAAGACACCCAGCAGCGCCTTCACCATTCCGCCGAGAAACTTAGGGAGTTTGATGGTGTAAAATTTCACCCCGGTCCCTCCTTTAACCTGTTGGTCATCGAAGCTTCGCCCCGTCACTTATTTATATTCTATAGGGGGGAATTAGTCCCTAGAACATCATTTCATGGGAGCCCATTTCAATCTTTGCTCTGAATAACCAACAGTTTGCCTTCCTTTATCTGTATATGCCCTTTCCCTTCCACCAATTCATTGCTGATCCCCAGCGGAGTATCCCGAAGGAGTACCGCATCCTCCAGCGGATATAAAAATCCTTTCAACGTGACTCCTTTTACCGTATCGCTCAATGCCAACAGAGAGATATAACGGTAACCCTCCCGTTCCAGTGTCACTTCTTCGGTTCCCTGAAGCAGGATCATCCGATTCCGGGTATTGCGAATCTTCACCGGGATGCCGGATGCGCTCGCCTTTTCCAGCAAAAAAACATTCGCGAGGGCATGATCAAACCGGGCGCCTCCCAACGCACCCAACAGCAGAATTTCCGTCGGCTCCTCTGCCAATGCCTTCTCCAAGGCATAATGGGTATCCGTCACATCCTTGGCTGTCGGCAGTTTATCCACCTGTACCCCTTTTCTCTCCAGCTCTTCCAACAAGGAAGGGCCAACCGTATCAAAATCTCCCACTGCCACATCCGGCAGACACCCGTGCATCACCAAGCTCCGGGCACCGCCATCGACACCAATCACCCGGTCTTCCGGTCGGATCGTCTCCAAATCAGCGGCTTCCACCTCTCCTCCCGCTACGATCACAATGCGGCGAGATGGAGTCATTGGTTCACCCGAATCAGTTGCGGGGCGTTACGGATCAGCAACGCCATCACAGCGGTGGAAACCAGAATATCCGGGAGAATATAAGAGATATTGTAGAGGAAGGAGTAAACCCATACGGACATCCCTTTAGGCGCAAACGAACCGAACCAGACGACACCGGAGATGAAATGCGCCAGAAAACGCAGCAGGCCGGCCAATGTCACTCCTGCTGCGACCTTCCAGAACGTACCCTTTTCCCCTGGTTGAAGCCGAATCCATCCGGCAGTGCCCAGCAAAGCAAAGGCCAAAGGGTAATCCAAAACCACCTGCACCGGATGCACCGGCGGGGTAGCAGCCAGCACAAAATTCAACATCCCCACCAGCAAACCGCAAATGACTCCGGCCACCCAGCCCCGCCGGAAAGACAGGATGACAATCGGAACCATCGCCAAACTGACGGAGCCCCCTTGTGGCCACAATCCCCGAATGGTGATGTAAGTGCTGAACAACACCCCGATTCCAGCCATTATCGCGATCTCAATCATAGTTAACAAACGTTGTCGATTCACTCTGTAACCCTCCCAATCTCCTTGACCCTCAAATCCACATGATTACTTTTGTTTTCCCGCGAGGGCCCCTTGACGAATCTCTTTTATGGCCTGCTTTCGGTCGGCCTGTCCGAACACCGCGGAACCGGCCACCAACACTTGAGCCCCTGCTTCCGTCACTTGCGCGGCAGTCTCCGCATTGATCCCCCCGTCCACTTCGATCCATACATCGTCCCGGCCCGCTTCCTTCAGCATACGGGAAACCTGACAAATCTTGTTAGTCACCTGCGGGATAAAAGCTTGTCCGCCAAAACCGGGATTCACCGTCATCAGCAGAATCAGGTCCACATCTGTCAATACCGGCTCCAAAACCGATGCCGGAGTAGCCGGGTTGATCACAACCCCTGCTTTCGCTCCGCTTTCTTTGATCAGATACAGCGTGCGGTGCAGATGGGGACAAGCTTCCTGGTGCACGGAGATCCAATCCGCCCCCGCTTGGACAAATGCCGGGATATAGCGATCCGGCTCCTCGATCATCAGATGAACATCCAGCGGCAGCTCCGTATGTGGGCGGATCGCTTCCACAATCAACGGGCCGATGGTGATATTGGGTACAAAATGTCCATCCATCACATCGACATGAATCCAATCGGCTCCGCCCGCTTCCACTTCCCGAATCTCGTCACCCAGCCGGGAAAAGTCAGCAGACAAAATCGAAGGTGCGATCTTCACCATGGTCAGTACCTCCTCTGTTCGCTGATTTCTTCAAGGAACTGCAGGTAATGTCGATGACGGGAAGGAGCGATTTCCCCGTTCTCTGCCGCCTCCCTCACCCGGCAATCCGGCTCGTTTTTATGAAGACATCCCCGAAAGCGGCAATCGGGCGCTCGCAGCCGCATCTCCGGGAAACAATCACTTAGGTCCACCGGCTCCATATGTTGAAAAGCGAGTTGGCTGAATCCGGGTGTATCCGCTACCTGTCCCCCTTCAGGGAGGTCCAGCAGCTCCACATGGCGGGTGGTGTGCCGCCCTCGGCCCAGTTTGCGGCTGATGGCCCCGGTCTGTAACTCCAAGTCCGGGTACAAGCGATTGAGCAGCGAAGATTTCCCGACACCGGACTGCCCCGCAAAGACGGAAAGTCGTCCGGTCAGCTCCTCTCTTACTACTTCGATGCCTTCCCCAGTTTTAATACTGGTGGCTACGATCCGATAGCCGGCCGGATCATACATGGCCCGAATCTGCCGCAGTCCATTTGGATCTTCCAACAAGTCCAGCTTGGTAAGCACGATCAGAATCTCCAACCCTTCATGCTCGCAATGAACCAAAAAACGGTCCAGCAGCTCCGGTTGAAACCGGGGTTCGTTCAATGAACAAACAACGACCGCTTGCTCCACATTGGCAATGGGCGGTCGCACCAGTTCCGTTTTACGGGGTTCCACCTGGGTGACAACCCCTTCCCCGTTCGCTGTCCATTCAAACGTGACGCGATCTCCCACCAGGGGCGAAAATTTTCGTTTCTTAAAGATGCCCCGGGCGCGGCATTGCACGTCCCCATCGGGAGTCCGCACATAATAGAACCCGCCCACTGCCCGCACGATTTGCCCCTCCGGCATAGCGTCCCTCCTTCAAAAGTTTTCTTTATTTACAAAAAGGGAACGAGGGGCTCCCTCGTTCTCATTATGCTCGAATCCATGTCAGTTATCAATTATTGGGGAGGTGGTGGATTATTTTGCCCAACGCTGCTGATCCATACCTCTACCGTATCCCCTTTTTTCACATAATCCCCAGCTTTAGGGCGGGAAGCAAAAGCCTTGCCTTGCTCATACCGGTCAGTGGCATCATGAAAATGATACTCGATATTATAAGGCAACTGACCTTTCATACTGTCGATTCTCGATTGAAATAAACCAGTAAAATCTTTCACCTTTACCATACCGCCTGGTGGATTGACGAAGAGCGTCACTTCCGTGTCCGCTCTTTGGTCCTTGTCCAGCGAAGTGCCAGCCTCGGGGGTTTGTTTGTACACAACCCCCGGGCCGTAACTGCTGTCTCCCTCTTTTGTCGTCACAGCAATATTTTTATACCCTTGTCTCTCCAGTATTCTCTTTGCGTTTCCCACCTTTTTGCCGACCACATCCACCATGTGAGCATCGCTGGACTGCACTTGACCGGGCGGATCTTCACCGTCATTGGACATCCAGCCCATGACGGCATCAAAAGTGAACAGGGCCAACCCGGCGATGACGAAGAAGGTGAACAATCCGAACAATACCTTTTGCCACCAGGGCATGTTGGCCTGCACATTTTCCAGCCAGACCACCGTGCGTTCCAGCATGGTTTTGTCCTTATCCGCCGGGACATGGCGCAGCCGTTCCAGGTTGGCCATCGTCTGATCGCCCACTTTGGTCGGGGATTGCGCTTGACTTCCGCTTATCCCGGCAGCGGCAGCACCCGCGGCACCGGTAGCACCCAATCCGTTTATCGACGGCTTGGTATCCCCGTCGGAACGCCATGCCGGCTCATGCAACCGGTCATGATGATAGACAGCATCGATTTCCTGTTTCATCGCCCGCACAGATGGATAGCGATTCTCCGGGTCCTTTTCCAATGCTTTCAGGACAATATGATGAATGCTTTCCGGAATATCCGGATTCAACTGTGCAGGATCCTCCACCGGTTCCTGCAAGTGTTTCATGGCGATACTGATGGCGGAATCCCCATCAAAAGGAAGTCGCCCGGTCACCATCTCATACATGACCACACCGAGAGAGTAGATATCGGATTTTTCCCCGATCACTCCGCCGCGGGCTTGTTCCGGAGAAAAGTAATGAACCGACCCCATCACCGAACCCGCTTGGGTGATGGTGGACGAACTGGTGGCACGTGCGATGCCGAAATCCGTCACCTTGGCCCGACCGTTGTGTCCCAGTAGGATGTTGTGCGGTTTAATATCCCGATGAACGATTTGATTCTCATGGGCATGTGCCAATGCATCGCAAATCTGAGATGCGATCGACACAATTTCTTCTGCTGTCAGCGGACCGTATTGCTGTATATATTCTTTCAGTGTAGGACCTTCGATATATTCCATCACAATGTAATGGGTATGATTTTCCTGTCCCACGTCATAAACACTAACCACGTTGGGATGCGACAAACTGGCTGCCGCCTGCGCTTCCCGACTGAACCGGCGCACGAACTCGGAGTCGTTACTTAAGCTCTCATTGAGCACTTTGATCGCCACGTAACGGTTTAACAGCACGTCCCGGGCCTTGTAGACCACGGCCATACCGCCGCCACCCACGCGGTTGATCACTTCGTAACGACCACCCAACTTTCTCCCTTCCACTGACAAATCACCCCGCTCCCATTCAATCTAGGCGTTTGAAGTTTTCAACCCTGTGTGTTTGATCAAAATAACTGAAATATTGTCCACCCCACCAGCTTCCAAAGCTTTTTCCACCAGAAGGTCCGACTGTTCCTGCACCGACAGTCCCGAGGTCAAAATGGTTCCGATCTCATCCACTCCGACCATATTGTACAATCCGTCGGAGCACAAGAGCAGCGTATCTCCCTCATACCAAGGGGTTACGATCATATCGGCTTCCACTTCTTCGTTGGTGCCCAAGGCACGGACCAACACATTGCGCTGAGGATGCACTTTGGCTTCCTCTTCCGTGATCTCTCCGTGTTTTTTCAACACATTCACCAGGGAATGATCTTCCGTTAATTGGTATAATCCTTCATTATGCAACAGGTACGCCCGGCTGTCACCGATATGGGCCAAAACCACCTCTTCCGGAGACAGTACCGCCGTAATGACGGTTGTACCCATACCCTTGTAACCTTTATGCGAAGCGGCCATTTGGTATACTTCCCGGTTGGCCGCCAGCACGGCCTCTTCCGAGCGCCTGCGCAATTCATTTGTGTCCATGCGGGGTGACAGGGACATCAGCCTTTGCCGGATGATGCGGACCGCCGATTGGCTAGCCACGTCACCAGCCTGATGCCCTCCCATGCCGTCAGCCACGACAGCAACGGTCACTCCCTCGTCCGATTGAAAAAGGCCCACACTGTCTTCGTTATATTCGCGAACACGACCTTTGTGGGTTTGCCACGCCTTTTCCATCACGGTTACCCCTTTCCCTCTCCAACAGCGGGAATTCACCGCCATTCCTCTTGGAGTCGAGAGCTCATGTTGTTGGTTTTGTTCCCGATATCATCTTACGATGTTTTTTGTCCGGAATCCATATGTTTAGCCCGCAATTGTCCGCAAGCGGCATCAATGTCGCTGCCATGCTCACGGCGGATGGTGGTGTTCACCTTGTATCCTTCCAGGATTCGTTTAAATTCGAAAATCTGATTGCGGGGGGTTCGCGTATAATTGCGCTCGGGCACATAGTTGACCGGAATCAGATTGACCAGGCAGTGGGTTCCGGCCAGAAGCTGCCCCAGTTCATGAGCATGTTCCGGTTGATCGTTCTTCCCTCCGATAAGGGCATATTCATACGTGATCCGACGCCCCGTCTTTTCCATGTAATACTGGCAAGCTTCCAGCAACTCCGGCAGAGGAAAGCGCCGGCTGACCGGCATCAACTTCGCCCGCAGCTCCTGATTGGGAGCATGGAGGGAGATGGCCAATACCACCTGCAATCCCTCATCGGCGAAACGATAAATGTTAGGCACGATCCCGCTCGTGGAGACGGTAATGTGTCGCTGGCCGATATGAAGGCCTTTGGGGTCATTGATTACGCGGATAAACTGGATCATCGCATCGTAGTTCTCAAAGGGTTCCCCAATACCCATGATCACTACCGAGCCGACGCGTTCGCCTTCCCGATCCAGATACCGCTGCGCTTCCACCACTTGCGCCACAATCTCTCCGGCATTCAGGTTGCGTTTCAACCCGCCCAGGGTAGAGGCGCAAAACGTACAACCGACCCGGCAACCGACCTGGGTGGTGACACAAACACTGTTGCCGTAATGATGCCGCATGATGACCGTTTCGATAGCATGCCCGTCATGGAGACGGTTCAAAAACTTCACCGTTCCGTCTGCAGATTGCTGCGTCGTAATATTGTCCAAGGGTGCAAAATCAAAAGAATCACTCAGACATTGACGCAGCCCTTTGGGCAAGTTGCTCATCTCTTCAAAAGAAGTGACCCGCTTTTGATATATCCAGTCCATGATTTGACTGGCGCGAAAAGCGGGCTCACCCCGCTCCTGCACCCAGTTTTTCCAATCGGCATGTGTTCGGTCGTACACAAAAGCTTTCATGAAAAAATCCCACCAAATAAATAATGTCCAAAACATTCCTCAAAACTTTCCTTATTATATCAGGCCCGCAAGAGAATGAAAAGGTATAGGGATATGGAGAAACTCCGACAAAAAAAGACGAGGTCCCCCATAAAACCCCGCCATCCATGGTTGTTGGATTCCCGTTTATTGTTTCCTCGGCTTTATTTCGCTTCCAAACCGATCCGCAGAATCTTCACATGGTAGTTAACCCGGACATCCGCCTGGGAAAAGGCTTCACTCCAGTCGAGCTGTTTCCATTTTTGCGGATAATACGCCCGGACCCGGTTTCCAAAGTTACAGGCATCCGTTCGGAATTGCTTCTGCAATCTTGCCACCATGGTTTGAGCAAGGTGCTCGTAACGGCGCCGGACTTGCTTTTCTAGAGCGTGAATGACCGGATCCCGGCTCAAATCTACATCACAACTTTTTTCCACAATTTCTCCCCGAAGATCCACATTCACCCGAATAACCGGCCTGATTCCTTGGAACTGGATCCGAACATCCCGCTTCAAACCTTGAGGTTGAAAAACGATATAACCTCTCTTGTGGCAGGGGGTATTAAACGATTCACCTACCTCTTCATCGCGCAATTGCAGCAGGACTTGACTCTCTTTTCTGGGCAATAAGCCGACCATACGATCTTTGTTCATGATCGCCAGCCCCAACCATCGGACTTTTTCCGGCTCTGCTTCGATAAAATTGAGTATCGGCTGTTTCCCGGGATTAAAGATGTTGGAATACAGGTCACTCAACCCTTCACTGGAATAACGGCCTTCCCGTACACCATTGGCAATCAAGTAGACCATGTATTCCATCGGAATCTGTTCCAGTTTGGGACTGGCTTTCATCGCATCCTTGGCTTTTCCCTTTACCACCAAGGCCCATTGGCGACGCCGAATCTCCTGTTGCCTGCGTAAAGCATCCAACATTCCGGATATCCCTTTGCGTGCCATCTGATCGCCGAGCATGAGCAACTGGGTATGTCCGAAAAAGATCCGCTGATTGGTTTGATTACGAATCTCATTCATCGCATCGTTCAGGGTTTTTCCCACCCCGGTAAAAAGCTGTACCGCAGCTTGACCGCCTTCGCCGCCCCCGCCGCCGGATCCGCCGGATCCCACGACCTTCAACGGATTCGGTACTTGGACCGTCACTTCATATCCCTGAGGGTGCGCATCAACACCCAAAGCAATCACGGAAGTGCGCTCTTCCACTTCCCTGGCGTCCCAACATCCGGTCAATGCCAGTAGCATACACAGGACGGCCCATCCTCTAACTGGTCGGAGGAGTGGGAACATGGGGGTCTCCTCCTTTCTTCCGCCGCAATAAAGCGATTGCCAGCAAAATCAAACCAACCGTTATAGATACGAGGGGACTGTACACCCCGACGATCCAGTTCCAAAAGAACAGATCTTGAATGTCCTTAGGCCAGATCGCCAGAAAATATAGCACCGGGATTAATGCCAGCCCGATCCATTTTCGCGATCGATCCTGTATCCGGAACAGGCGGACAATGATATCGATCAGGGCGGCCAGCAGGTTGACCAGTGTGGTAAACACCGCCACTACCCAAATGGCTATCAGCCCGGATTCCAACCGTTCCAAAATCATTCCCGGGAACTCCGCACTCTTGACCAAATCGAGTGTCGGCCACATCAACCGTTTCAACTCATCGGGGCCGAAAACGGCAACGGATGCGGCTGTCACAATCCAATAGATCAGGATAATGACCGCTATCGCTGACATATGTGCTTTTACCGCTTTTTCCGGCTGTTGATAATAGCCCATAAAGGCAAACACAATACTGGATCCGGAAAAAGCAAAGAAGGACACCAAAATGCCCAGCCCCGCCTCTTTCCAGGACAGCTGAAACAATGGGAGCATATTGAGCCACTCCCCTTCTTTCGCCCATACGGCAAAAATAAGAATGACAGGCAAATACAGCACCGGCAGCAGGAATTCATTGAAACGGGCGATCACTTCCACCGGGGTGCTGGCCACAAAAACGGCCGTTACCAATAGGGTCAAAAGGATCACACTCATCGGAGTAAGCGGAAATATTGCCGTTACCAACACTTCTCCAAAAGTGCGGCAGGCCAAAGCAGAAGCGGAAATCCAAAACAGAGCTATCGCAAAAAAGAAAGGAAGAGCCAGGATTTTTCCCACACCGGAACGTTTTTCAGATCCCAGTAAACGGGGCATCCAAACGGTGCTGTGTTGTTTTGGGAACCGTTGCAGCAGTTTGGTTAGAATATACAACTCCAACATGGCCAGCAAGCCGCCGAGCAAAATGGTCCAAATACCATCGGCTCCCGCAGTCTGGGCAATCCCCCGCTGCATATACAGCACCCCCACGCCGACCACCGTGGTCACAATCAGTGCATGACCCTGGTAGATGGAAATCGGTTGCTCTTTTCCCTGTTTGGAACTCGGGTCCATGGCTTACGTCTCCCCCTCTCTGCGATCGTCTCCCGGCCGGAAAGTGACGGGACGCTTTTTCATCCACGGCCAGGGAACCCGGATCAGCGTATCCTTCACATCACTGATGCGCAACGGGGCAAGCGGCGACATATACGGTACACCGAAAGAACGAAGTTGTATTAGATGCACCAACAAAATCATCAGCGACATCATGATGCCGTACAGTCCGAAAGCCGCGGCCACGATCATAAACGGAAACCGCAGCAAACGAACCGAAATCGCCGCATTGTAGCTGGGGTTTGCGTAGGAACTGATGGTGGTCATCCCTACCACAATCACCATCAACGGGGAAACCAGACCGGCCGACACTGCCGCTTCGCCGATGACCAGCGCCCCTACAATGCCAATCGTCGGACCGATAGGACCGGGCAAACGAACGCTTGCCTCCCGCAAGATTTCCACACTGATTTCCATTACCAAGGCTTCTACTATGGAAGGAAAGGGCACCGACGCTCTCCCTGCCGCCATAGCGATCGCCAATTTGGAAGGAATCATCTCCGGGTGAAACGAGATAAAGGCAATGTACAACGCCGGCAGCAACAGGGCGGTCAGAAATGCTACTAAACGGAGTCCCCTCAGAAACGTAGCGATGAGATACCGCTCGTAATAATCCTCGGGACTCGCATAAAATTGGGAGAATACTGCAGGGGCGATCAGCACGTTCGGAGTTCCGTCCACCAGGATGCAGATTTTCCCCTCCAACAAGTTAGCCACTGCTGCATCGGGACGTTCGGTGTTTTGAATGCCGGGAAAAGGAGTCCAATGGGTGTCCTCGATCATTTCTTCGATATACCCGCTTTCCAAAATCCCGTCCAGTTCGATGGATTTCAGCCGGTCTTCCACTTCTTTGACAACGGCATCATCCACCACCCCTTCGATATACATCACAGAAACATTGGTGTTGGTACGTACCCCGATTTTATAGTTTTTCATACGGAGATCCGGGTCCTTTAATCGCCTGCGGATCAAAGCCGTATTTACCCGGAGATTCTCAGTAAATCCTTCTCGGGATCCACGAATCACCGATTCGGATTTGGGATCGGTCACTCCCCGTTGTTGCCAGCCTTTGGCACCGATCACCGCCCCTTCCGTACACCCGTCCACAAAGAGAATGGCATCCCCGGACAGCAGGGATTCCACCATGGATCGCATTTCCGTCTGCTTTTTTGTCTCCCCTGTATGGAGCAAGCTTTCAAAGATGAGATCCCATAACTCGGTTTTGTTTTTGACTTGTTCGCCCTGCAGCATCATTGGTCGCAGCACAAAGTTGTCCAACAGCGGTACATTGGACATGCCATCGAGATAGAGCAATGCCGCTTGGCGATCAGGGGCATACTGGATGGTGAATTTGCGGGTAATCAAATCCGCTCCGTCCCCCAACACCTGGCTGATAAAACGAATATTTTCTTCGAGATCGGCAGAGACTTTCCGATCCCCCACTTTATCCTGCAATTGTTTTTGGGAGCGTTCCTGCAGTTTTTTTTCCTTGGTCCGTTCCCTTCTCCGTCGCATTTTCCTTTTCATTCCACATCACCACACCTTTACCATTTCCAACGGGTTGGCAAGGTATACCGAGATGAGGCACCCGGTAAGTGAAGGGAAAAACAAAAAAATAATCTCGTATGCACGAGATTCTCAAATTAGAGCCCGACTAGACACGATCAGGCTGTACGTATTCTTTATATGTGACAGTGTTCACTGCCATGCCGCTACCTCCGGTATCAACCATATCCGGATGAAGGGTTCTGCCGTCAGACCCGTTGCCGGTTGGTCCGGCTGAAGTGGATGCTACAGGCGCTTTTCAACTAAAACCAAAAGTCACGAAATCGGCACTTTCCCTCTCAGCTCCATGTACAGCAGTGGGGCAATACTGTTGGAAAAAGCCGATAGATAGCTTTTTTCATCTTCTGTGTAGGACTTTGCCTCATCTCCAGTCACACTGAGCACTCCCAGCACCTGATCTCCTACCTGAATCGGCACACAAATAAGGGAGTGGTAAGTGGATTGCGCTTTGGGGTGCTTCCGAAATCGGCTCCCCGGAGTGTGAATCTCGCCGGAAAAAAAGATCTCGCCGGTGGTAAAGGTGTATCCCGCTGCAGAATCCGCAATCGGCAAACGGAGCTTTTTCATCCCTTCCGGACTGTGAGCGGCGGCTTCATGCACCTTTAAGGTTCCGTCCCCCGCATCGACAAAAATACACACCTTGGGATTGTTGGCTTTGTTGATCGCCATGGAGGCCATCACACTGGATAAAAAATACCGATAAATTCCGTTACGATGTTCTTCAAACCGATCATAATCCCGGGCGACCAGTTTGGCGATTTCGCCGGACAAGACTCGAAGAGCATTGATTACATACTGTTGCTGTTTGTTATCTTCGGCGATATTTTTGTACTGCTGTTGCAACTCTTTTAACCGCTCATTGGATTGCACCTGCAAACCGAACAGAGAAACTTCATCCCCTTTGCTCGCCCGCCATACCAATATCCCGCCCAATAGGCAGACAAAGGCTAAAATCGCATACGCTACCCACGGATTGGCAATGATGATCTTTACAAAAAATTCCGTATCCATCTAACATCACCGTTCTCCATATTTTCCAATATTAAGATTTCTCTTCGCTTTCCTCTGTCCATGCGACCCCGACAGCCTCGCCGAACAAGGCTGTCCCTATGATTGGAATGCGGCATAAGAAATGACGGAGGCAACGGAAACGTTTGATCTGATGCCGTAAGCTGCTAAGCTGCGCCAACCCAGAGGGAGGGCCCAGGCGGTTCATCAGCGATAGGCACATCAGCGCAGCAGCAGCCGATCGGAAGGTGTTCCCGATCCACTTTATTCAGCTGAGGACTTCTTCCGCAACCGCGAAATGAAAAAGCCGTCACTGTCCAAATGATGCGGCAAAATCTGTACGCTCCCCTTCTCTACCCGCACTTTTCTTTGTACGTCATTGGGCAGCCCATCGACAAAGGAAGCATCCCATTCAAACTCCGGATGCTTGGCCAGAAACCACTCGACTTGCTCCCGGTTTTCCTTGGGTTCCAGAGTACAGGTGCTGTATACCAAAACGCCGCCGGGCTTTACCAGTGGGGCAACCGCCTTGAGCAATTGCCGTTGTAACCGGACCAGCTGCTCCACTTCTTCCGGTTCTTTGCTCCATTTAATATCCGGTTTGCGACGAATCACACCCAATCCCGAACAAGGCGCATCCAACAGGACAAAGTCGAAAGTGTCGGTTTCATTCCCGGAAAGTTCCCTGGCATCCGCCTGCCGGGTTTCAATGATGGAGATCCCCAACCGCTCGGCATGTTTCTGAATCAGCTTCACCTTGTGGGGGTGAATATCGCAGGCGAGCAGGTTGCCTTGATTCTGCATCAGTTCCGCCAGATGGGTTGTTTTCCCGCCTGGCGCTGCGCAAGCATCCAGCCCCCGCTCACCGGGCTTTGGCGCAAGCAAATGACCCACCAACATGGAGCTCTCATCCTGCACGGTATACCATCCTTCTTGATACAACGGATGAAGCGCCGCATTCCCCGCCCCTTCCAGCACAACTCCCTGCGGTGCTGCCTCGGACGGGGATACCTTCGCTTCCGGAAAAGCTTCCCGCAGCCGTTTTATCAAGGCATCCCGGCTCGCTTTCAACGGATTGCCGCGCAGGGCCGTTTTGGGCGGCCGGTTGTTTGCCTGCAGTATGGCAAAAGTCTCCTCAACACCATACACCTCTTGCAACCGGCGGACAAGCCACTTGGGATGAGAGGTAACCAGCGCCATTTCCTGCACGGTATTCGGGTGATCCGGCAGCCGCCATTCCCGCTCCCGGCGCAAATAGTTGCGGAGTACGCCGTTGACCAGTCCGGAGATGCCTTTATGGCCCCGTTGTTTAGCTATTTGTACCGTCTCATGCACTGCCGCTCGGGAAGGAATCTTGTCCAGGTAGCGGATTTGGTACAGACCCATCCGTAACAGCTGGCGTACCCATGCTTCCAGGGACTGGACGCCCTTTTTGATGAGGCGGTTCAAAATCCAGTCCAAGGTATTTTGCCGCTGGATCGTGCCGTAAACCAGTTCCGTGGCCAGCCTCCGATCCCGGGAAGAGAGGGCATGTTTTTTCAGGGCATCGTTCAACATCAAATTACTGTAAGATCCTTGTTTCTCCACAGCGATCAGGACATCGAGGGCAATGTCCCGGGCTGTCGGCTGCCAATTCATGAATCTTCCCCCAAACGTTCTCCTGGTTCCATGTTGCGACCACGGGCAAATTGGTCTGCTGTCATCCTCTTTTTCCCGGCAGGCTGCAGTTCCTTAATCAGGAGGGCATTTTCTCCGGCAGCCACTACCACGCCGGCTTCATCCACCCGCAGCACGGTTCCGGGAGGCTCCATCGTTTCCGTCTCCAGCACAAGCGCCCGCCATATCTTGAGAGGCTTTCCCTTCCATAAGGTGAAAGCCACCGGCCATGGCCGCAATCCGCGTACTTGATTAAACAAATCGCGGGCTGGGCGGGTCCAGTCGATTTTTTCATCTTCTCTCCGTATATTGGGAGCATAGGTAACTTCGGCGGGGTTCTGGGGTATCGGTTGGATCGTGCCTTCCAACAGCGGCGGCAGCGTTTTCGCCAACAGATCCGCTCCCACTTTGGCCAAACGATCATGCAAAGTACCCACATCATCTTCATCCGTAATCGGGATCGCCTGCTGGCTCAGTATATCCCCCGCATCCAGCTCTTTCACCATATACATAATGGTAACGCCAGTTTCCTTTTCACCGTTGATTAGCGCATGGTGAATAGGAGCTCCGCCTCGGTATTTGGGCAGCAGAGAGGCATGTACGTTGATACAGCCGTGCTTCGGAGCCCGTAGTACTTCTTCGGGGAGCAATTGTCCATAAGCAGCCGTTACCACCAAATCGGGTTTCATTGCGAGAAACCGGGCCACCGCTTCCGGCTCCCGCAGCCGTTCCGGCTGAAAAACAGGCAAGCCCATTTTCTCCGCCGCCACTTTGACCGGCGGAGGCGTCAGGACCCGTTTCCGCCCCACTGGCCGATCCGGCTGGGTAATCACACCGACCACTTCATACCCCTTGTCCATCAACATGTGTAAAGAGGGCACCGCGAAATCCGGGGTGCCCATAAATACGATTCTGGGACGCTGACTCACGAACCGTCTTCCTCCTTCTCCCCGATCTCATACACCCGTTCGGCCACATCCGTAAACAACACACCGTTTAAATGATCCACTTCATGCTGGAAAATCCGAGCCAGAAAACCTTCCGCTTCCATCTCGAAGGGCTCCCCGTATCGATCCTGCCCCTTCACCTTTAACCGGAGCGCCCGGCGTACGTCCCCCTGCAAACCGGGAATGCTGAGACATCCTTCCGGTCCCAGCTCTTCTCCTTCCAGGTCCGACAGTTCCGGGTTGACGACTTCGATCAGGCCATTGCCGTCATCCAACACGATAACACGCTTGGAGATCCCCACCTGCGGGGCAGCCAAGCCGACACCGGGGGCATCATACATCGTTTCTGCCATATCATCCAACAACTTGTGCAGCCGCTCGTTGAATTTCGTCACCGTTTTGGCTTTCTCTTTTAAAATGGGATCGGGATGAAGCACAATTCTTCGGATAGCCATAGGGCATCCCTCCTTTTATCCTTCAACTTCAGTTCAAAAATGGTATGAGACGCGACCCAATTGAAGTGCTGTTCGCTTGAGATCAAATACCTTCTCGGTCAATACTGACACGCAATTCGTCGTCTCCCAGCAAGAAAGAGAGTGATCGCAGTTTCTCCGTCAAACCGTTCCATTCATCTGTATGTGGCGGCACTTTGATCATGACCTGCAGCCGGTATCGATCCTTGATCCGGGGAATGGGCGCCGGTACAGGACCCAAGATCTCCGCCCCTTCGGGCATATAAGGCTGCAGGCCCCGCACGGTTCGCATTCCTGCTTGCATCACCGCTCCTTTGTCCGTATGGGAAAGCAATATGGTAAAAAGTCCGCAGTAAGGCGGATAGCGGTGCTGTTTGCGCAACCGGCACTCCTGTATATAAAAGGGTTCTGTTTCATACCGGGCGGCCATCTGAATGCTGTAATGTTCGGGCGTATAGGTTTGAACCACCACACGCCCCGGCCGTTCATGGCGCCCCGCACGGCCGCTCACCTGGGTCAGCAGTTGGAAAGTTCGTTCTGCCGCCCGATAGTCCGGCAGGTGCAGCATGGTATCGGCAGCGATGACACCGACCAGGGTCACCTTGGGAAAATCCAGTCCCTTGGCGATCATTTGCGTACCCAGGAGTACATCCGCCTTTCCTTCACCAAAAGCGGTCAACAGCCGTTCATGGGCGCCCTTCCGATTGGTGGTATCCACATCCATCCGAATGACACGCAGGCCGGGCAATTGTCTGGCCAACTCTTCTTCCACCCGCTGTGTGCCGGTTCCGAAGTAACGGATATGGGAGCTGCCGCAAGAGGGACAGGTTTGCGGAACCGGCTCGGCATGGCCGCAATAATGACAGCGGAGGGTCCGGTTGGTCCGGTGATAGGTTAAGGAGATATCGCAGTGGGGACATTCCACCGTCTTGCCGCAATCCCGGCACAGAACGAAGGTGGAATACCCTCGCCGATTAAGAAAGAGCACCGCCTGTTCGCCTCGGTCGACGCACTCCATCAACGCTTGTTTTAACGGGCGGCTGAAAATGGACCGGTTGCCACCCCGCAATTCATTTCGCATATCCACCACGTCCACTTGAGGGAACGGACGGCCATGCACCCGTTGGTTCAACGTGACCCATTCCAATTTCCCGGTGCGGGCTTGATAGTAAGATTCCACAGATGGGGTAGCCGTTCCCAGCACCAGCACCGCACCGTGGGCTTCTATCCGCTTGGACGCCACCAAGCGAGCATGATACTTCGGCTGTTCCTCTTGCTTATAAGAAGATTCATGCTCCTCATCAATAATAATCAGACCGATATTCTCAAAGGGAGCAAAGACAGCCGACCGAGCTCCGATCGCCACCCGTACCTCGCCGGAACGGATTTTCCGCCATTCATCATACCGCTCCCCATCCGACAAGCCGCTGTGCAACACCGCGACATCATCACCGAAACGTCCCTTGAACCGTCGCACCATCTGCGGAGTGAGAGAGATCTCGGGAACCAGTACGATCGCTTGCCGCCCTTTATTCAGGGTTTCCGTAATCGCTTGGAGATAAATCTCTGTTTTCCCGCTCCCGGTGACGCCATGCAACAGCACCGTTCGGGGCTCTCGGCGCTTGAGCGGTTCCGCGATCGCATCATATGCCTGATGTTGTTCCGGTGTTAACGGCAAGGGTTCCGTCCGTTCAAAAGAACGCCCTCCAAATGGATCCCGGTACTCCTCCCGTTCTTCCCATGTGAGCAGTCCCTTTTCCGCCAAACGTTTGACTGTGGCATGAACCGCCCCCGTTTCCGTCAGCAACTGCGCCAAAGGGATCGGATCGGGATGGTCCGCGACATACTGCAGCACTTCTTTTTGACGGCGGGCTTGTGCAGGCAAAGCTTTCGCTTCTCGTCGGAGGACTTCCGACGTCTTCGCCGCCCCCACCCAGATCACCGTTTTACGGGTGACACGGTCCCCGGCCCGTTCTTCGATGATGATCCGCTTATCCGCAGCCATCCGCCGCAGCAGGAAACGAGAAACCCGAGGCAATTTCAGCGCTTGTTCGGGAGACATCTCTCCCTTTTCCCGCAGCTGTCGGATCAGCTCCCGTTCATGTTCCGGCAACAGATCCTCTTCGGCAAAATCGGGATGCACCCGGCAAATCCGTTGATAGCGTCCTTTCAACACCGCCGGCACCATGGCATGGAGGGCCGTAATCACCGGACATAAATACTGCTGTGCCACCCAACGGGCCAGTGAAACCAACTCCGGCGTCAGCGGCGGGACCAGATCCAACACCTCCAGGATCGGCTTTAAGCGGGGGGCATCGGAAACCGGAGCAAATGCTACGACATAACCCAGCAGCTTCCTCGGGCCGAAAGGTACCCGGACGCGGCTCCCAACCTCCACCTCATCCCGCATGGCAGTCGGCACTTCGTAGTCAAAGGGCCTGTCTGTCTGTTGGCTGGGTACATCCACAAACACCCGTGCCACACGCTTATGATCGTTCATCCAGCCGTTCTCCTACCAGACGGATGAGCCGCCGGGCCACCTCGCGTTTGCTCAGTTGGGGGAGCCGCAGTACTTCCCCATGTTTATCAAATACCGTCACAATATTGGTATCCCCTTCAAAACCGGCTCCAGGCTCGGACACATCGTTGGCCACGATCATGTCCATGTTTTTTCGTTGCAGTTTGTCGCGAGCGTAAGTTTCGACCTGATCCGTCTCCGCGGCAAATCCGACGAGCAGACGACGTCCCTTGCGCCTGCCTACCTCTGCAGCGATATCCGGCGTTTTCACCAATTCCACCTGCAGGCGGTCATCCGCTTTCTTGATCTTGCTCCCTTTCACTTCCGCTGGCCGATAGTCCGCCACTGCTGCCGCTTTGATAATCACATCCGCCTCTTCCATCTCCTCCAACACGGCTTGAAGCATCTCCTCAGCGGTAGTAACATCCACCCGGCGGACACCCACGGGCGTTTCGAGAGAGCTGGGGCCTGCCACCAACACCGCTTCCGCACCGGCGGCGGCTGCGGCTTCCGCAAGGGCGAAGCCCATTTTCCCGGAAGAGCGGTTGGTGAAGTAGCGGACTGGATCCATCGGCTCCCGGGTAGGCCCTGCCGTCACCACCACTTTTTTGCCTTGAAGCTGGCTCCCCGGTTCGGCCAGCATCTCTTCGACCACTTCCACAATCTTTTCCGGTTCCGCCATCCGGCCGCGCCCTACGTAACCGCAGGCCAACTGGCCGGATCCCGGTTCCACAAACCGCACGCCCAGGCGACAAAGCTTTTTGATGTTTTCCTGCACGACCGGATTTTCATACATATGCACATTCATCGCCGGTGCTACCAGGATCGGCGCTTGTGTGGCCAACAGGGTGGTGCTCAACATATCATCCCCCAGACCATGGGCCATTTTGGCCAAGATATTGGCCGTCGCCGGAGCGATGACGAACAAGTCCGCATGATCCGCCAGATCGATATGGGTCACCACAGAGGGGTCCTTCTCATCAAATGTATCCACGGCGACCGGATTGCGGGAGAGAGTCTGGAATGTCAACGGGGTGACAAAACGGGTAGCCGACTCTGTCATAATGACACGGACGTCTGCCCCCCGTTGGTTCAGTTGACTGACCAAGGAGGCTGCCTTAAACACGGCAATCCCACCGCTCACCCCTACCACGATGCGTTTTCCTTTCATAGTGCGGTCCCCCTCTAACGATAAAAAATAACAACCCGTAACAGGTTGTTATTTCTCCTGGTTTCGGACTTCTTCCGGCGGTACCAGTTTATCCGCAGCGATCTCCTCTAGTGCGATGCCTACGTATTTATTCGAACGGGGCTGCAGATCCGGCTCGGCACCGTCCAACAGTTGACGGGCCCGTTTGGCCGCCAGAATAACCAACGTGTATTTGCTGTCCGCTTTGGACATGAGTGTATCAATGGATGGGTACAGCATCAAAATCCCTCCAGCCAATCGGGGTGATTTTCCAAAAAACGATCCTTGCGGCTGTGTTCCGCCACCAGAATGGCGCGAATGCGGTCGCAGGCGTCTTCCACCACGTCGTTGACGACTACATAGTCATAATACTCCACCTGCTTCAGCTCGTTTTCAGCCGCCTTCATGCGATTGTGCAAACTTTCTTCCGTCTCGGTCCCCCGGTTGCGGATCCGTTCCCTCAACTCTTGCATCGAAGGCGGCAACAGGAAGATGAATACGCCCTGCGGAAATTGCTCTTTGACCTGACGGGCGCCTTGCACCTCGATTTCCAGCAGTACGTCTTTTCCCTCCTCCAGTTTTTCCTCTACAAACTCACGGGGGGTACCATAATAATTGTTTACATACTTGGCCCATTCCAGCAGTTTGCCTTCTTCGATCATCCGTTCAAACTCCGCATGACTCTTAAAAAAATAGTTGACGCCGTTCACTTCCCCCTCCCGGGGTTGACGGGTAGTCGCGGAGACGGAATAGGTCAAATCGGGCAGACGGTTTCTAAGCGCCGAGCATACGGTTCCTTTTCCCGCACCGGACGGACCTGACAATACGATAAGCAAACCTTTACTTTTGTCTGTAATCCCCATAACCGACCCTTTCCTACTTCAGTCTACCATTTCCTCCGGTTGATCCTTGCTCTGCAAACGGTGCGCAACGGTCTCCGGCTGCACGGCAGACAAAATGACATGATCGCTGTCCGTGATAATGACCGCACGGGTACGGCGGCCGTAAGTGGCATCGATCAGGACACCCCGATCACGGGCCTCCTGGACAATCCGTTTGATGGGAGCCGAATCCGGGCTGACAATGGAAATGATCCGGTTGGCTGATACGATGTTGCCAAAGCCTATATTGATCAACTTGATACTCACTTAGAGTACCTCCTCGCTCCATGGTTCTAGCCATATCCGCATTCATCTCATTATAACCTGTTTACTCGATGTTTTGCACTTGTTCTCTCATTTTTTCCAATTCGCTCTTGCAATCTACCACCCGGGACCCGATCACCTGATCGTTCGCCTTCGACCCGATGGTGTTTACTTCCCTGTTCATCTCTTGCAACAAAAAATCCAAGCGACGTCCTACTGGTTCGGGTTGGGACAGGGTATGCAAAAACTGATCCAGATGACTTCTGAGTCGGGTCAGTTCTTCCTGAATATCCGAACGTTCCGCGAATATGGCCGCTTCCGCAGCAATGCGGTCTGCGTTCAGAACCCCTTCGGCAAGAAAATCCTGTAGCCGTAGATGCAGCCGTTTACGGTAATCCTCCACCACTTGGGGAGCCCGTTGGCCGATCTCCTCCACGTAACCTTTCAGGGTTTTTACCCGGGAGATGAGATCTTTCGCCAATGCTTCTCCTTCCCGGATCCGCATGGCCTTCAGGGACGCACAGGCAGACTTTACCGCTTGCAACACCTGCTGTTCATGGCTTTCCGGATGAAATCCCTCTTCTTTCACCTGAAGAACATCCGGCAATTGCATGATCTCGGCCAAGGTGAGAGTACCTTCTAACTCCAGGACTTCTTTCAGCTTTTTGGCGGCGTGAACCAGCTTCTCCGCCACTTGCTCGTTCACCTTGATCTCCTTGGCGGACAAACGTGCTTCCACTGTCACAAACACATCCGCCCGACCACGCTTAACAACGGACCGGACTTCTTTTTTTACGGGCTCTTCCAATGCCATCCAACCGGAAGGCAGACGAACCATCACTTCGGAAAAGCGATGGTTAACGGACCGGATCTCCGCCACACAACGGACATCCTCTGTGGTGCATTCGCCTCGACCGTATCCCGTCATGCTTCGAATTTGACAGTTGTGTATCATGACCTCATTCTAAAGGATTTCACACTCTCTCACAAGTGTTCTCCTTTTTTCGCAAAAAATGAGGTCAATCCATTAGAGAATGCCCTTCTCGTTCAAAAGTCGCGCCTTAGCAGAACGGATTCCCACTGCTCCTATACAACTGCTGACAAATCTTAGCCCGCGAATTGGATCGCGGGCTTCAGACTTATCCATTATTCACCTTGTTTGCTGAGATTCGAGTGCTTGCGCGAGTACACAAAATAGATCAACAGGCCGACGGCCATCCAGATAAAGAAGGCCATCCAAGTAATAGGAGCCAGCTTGGAAATCAGGAACAGACAGAAAGCAATAGCCAAGAGGGGCACCCACGGCATCCCCGGTGTACGGAAAGGTCGATGGAGATCCGGCTCGGTTTTCCGCAGTACCAGCACCCCGACAGAAACCAAGGTGAAAGCGGCCAGTGTCCCGATGTTCACCAACTCCGCCAGTTTATCCAGCGGAATCAACGCACCGATCAAAGCCGCAATTGTTCCCAAGAACCAAGTAGCACCGAAGGGCGTACGGAATTTGGGATGAACGCTGGAAAACCCTTTGGGCAGCAGCCCGTCCCGGGACATGGCGAAGAAAATCCGCGTTTGTCCATACAACATCACCAGCATCACTGTCGTCATCCCGAGAATGGCACCCAGATCCACAAAGCCGGCGAACCAGTTTTGACCGGCAAATTGCAAAGCCAGCGACACCGGATGGTCCACACCTTCAAACTTTTTGAAGGGAACGATACCGGTCATGATGCCGGATACAATCACATACAGCAACGTACAAATAGCCAAAGAGTAAATAATCCCCCGGGGAAGATCCCGACCCGGATTTTTCGTCTCTTCGGCAGCAGCCGCTACTGCATCAAAACCGATATAAGCAAAAAATACGAGCGCCGCCGCGGAGAAGACGCCGTCAAAGCCAAAAGGCATAAAGGGCTGCCAGTTGGCAGGTTTCACATAACCCACCCCGACCAGGATAAACATCAACACAACGGCAATTTTGATGACTACCATGATGTTGTTGGTCCGTTTGGACTCGGTAATTCCCCGTGCCAGCAGGAAGGTAATCACCATCACAATGATAAAGGCAGGCAAATTAAACAAAGTGGTCTTACCCGGTACTGCTCCCGGAGCAGCGGTCAAAGCCTCCGGCAAAACAATGCCGAAACCGCTTAATAACGACTGGAAGTACCCTGACCAACCGGCAGAAACGGTACTGGTGGCCAGCAAATACTCCAACACCAGGTCCCACCCGATGATCCACGCGACAAATTCACCCAACGTAGCATAGCTGTAGGTGTAAACGCTTCCGGAAACCGGTACCAGAGCTGCAAACTCTGCATATGCCAACGCTGCGAAAGCACATGCAAGGCCGGCAACGATAAAAGACAGCACCAAGGCAGGGCCGGCTTTCAATGCACCGGTTCCAGTTAGCACAAAAATACCGGTTCCGATAATAGCGCCGATTCCCAACATGGTCAAATCCCATGTACCCAAGGCGCGCTTCAGGGTCTTGCCCTGTTTGGTCGTACGGAGCAATTCATCAATGCTCTTTTTACGAAACAGGCTCACAGGTTTTCCTCCTTTATTCACTAGTTTGATAATTTTGTAGTTTCATAGAATTCGGAAGCCTATTGATTAGCCCGTGATTTATTCTAAGAAACCTTCACTTTTCTGTCAAACGCACTTTTTTCCAATGTTATCTTTAATATCTCCTATAAAAAAAGAAAAAACCGCAGCATTTACCGGTAAGTTGAGGTAAAAACCGCGGCACTACTCTGTCAATGTCCAAATGCTTTATCCCTGAGGATGAGTCATTTTCATATGATGCTCCATCTTTTCGCGTTCATGCAGTTTCTTTTCCTGATCCCAACCTGCTTTTTCTGCCATAATCTCTAATACTTGTTCCAAGTTGGCTTCACAACGGGCTCGGTTAAAGTACAGATCTCCCGTTCGCCGGATCAAAAAGTCCGCAGCGGATACGGCCATTTCCTCATCTACCGCAAATTCCACCTGAGCTTTCAGGAGATTCTCCGGATTTCCGCCGGCACGTTCCCATACCTTGGCGATATGCAGCCCGTACAGTTGTACCAATTCATCGGCATGATCCCGTTCAACACCCGCTTGGGCCATTTTGTCCACCCACTCGCGGCGGAAACGGACAAACCCTTCAGCACCCATATCTCCGCCGCCGGTAATCGATGTGCGATCCGTTCGGCAGGAGACAAAAGAACGGATTCCTTTGCCAGACAACCGCCGGCAGACCAAGTCAACCGTCCGTTCAGCCATTTTCCGGAAACCGGTCAATTTGCCGCCGGCGATGGTGATCAGTCCCGTGTCGGACTGGAAGATCTCATCTTTCCGTGACAGTTCCGAGGGACTTTTGCCCTCTTCGTGAATCAACGGACGCAGACCAGCCCAGCCGGATTCCACATCTTCCGGTTTCAGCTGAACATCCGGGAAGACATCGTTGACGCCTTTCAACAGATAATCCCGATCCTCTTCCGTCATGATTGGCTGATCGATCGGTCCTTGGTAGTTGGTATCCGTGGTGCCGATGTAAGTAGTGCGGCCGCGCGGAATGGCAAAGACCATTCGTCCGTCGGGCACATCAAAATAGATCGGTTGTTTCAACGGAAAACGTTCATGGGCCACCACCAAGTGAACCCCTTTGGTCAAATGCAGACGTTTTCCTTTGAGCGAGTTATCTTTTTTCCGTAATTCGTCAACCCAGGGACCTGCGGCGTTTACCACTTCATGTGCTGTCATTTTATACTTTTTGCCGCTTACCAGATCCTGCACGTCGACAGCGGCCAACTTGCCCTTCTCATCGTAATCAAAGCTTTCCGCTCTGGCGTGATTGACAGCTTTGGCGCCCAAGGAGACGGCCGTTTTCATCACTTCCAGGGTTAGGCGGGCATCATCGGTCCGGTACTCGTAGTAGTAACCGGATCCCTTCAACCCTTTGGAACGGAGAAGCGGTTCTTTCTCCAACGTTTGTTGTTTGGACAACATTTTGCGGCGCTCTTCTTTTTTCACACCGGCCAAACGATCATACACAAAAAGACCGACGGAAGAAGCCAGCTTTCCATAGGTCCCGCCTTCATATATGGGCAGCATCATCGGAGCGGGACGGACAATATGAGGAGCACGTTCGTACAAGAGTGCCCGTTCGCGTCCCACTTCGCGAACCAAGTTGATTTCCAGTTGTTTCAGGTAGCGCAAACCACCGTGGATCAGTTTGGTAGAGCGGCTGCTGGTGCCTTCGCCGAAATCCTGCATCTCTACCAGCCCGACGGACAAACCGCGGGAAGCAGCGTCCCAAGCGATCCCGGCACCGGTAATGCCGCCGCCGATCACCAATAGATCCAGCTTCTCCTTCGACATTTCATCCAGTATACGGGTACGACTTTTAGCTGAGAAATGCATCCTGGCATCACCTCTTCTCTTACGTGTTTCAAACCTTCTGGTTCCACAACCCCCGACTGCTCACCGAAACGGCACTGGCACCGTTCTTGAACGCACTCCGAATATCGTCTTCACCCCGGATCAACCCACCAGCCACGATGGGAATATCCCGGCTGTCCCGCAAGGTTTCAAAAACCCATTTTGGAACGACACCAGGCATCACTTCCACAGCATCCGCTCTGGACTGCTTCAATAAATGTTTACCCGTTTCTACCGACATGGTATCCGGAATAAACAGCCGCTGAATCGCAAACAGCCCTTCTTCCCGGGCAGAACGAATCAAATGGGTGCGAGTGGATACGATGCCGTCTGGCTGCACTTGGGAGCGGATGTATCGCAAAGCGGCACGGTCATTGCCAAACCCCTGAGCCAGATCGATGTGCAAATAGACCTGTTTGCCCATCGATTTCACCCGCTTCACCACATCTGCGGCAGTGTTGATCTCTCCAAACAGCAAGAAGCAGACGGTCGGATCCGTCCCCTCCAATGACGCGAGTTCTTCTTCTTTCCGCAAAGCGGCGATTACGCGATGGTTTTGAATCGCTTGCCGGAAATCCACATTGGTCTCCTCCTTAAAAATGCAAAAAGAGTCCCCACCCCGTTGCAAACAAACGCTCGGATTGGTGAGGGACTCTTCTCTTCGTCTCCAGTCCCGACACATTCAGATTTTCCTGTTGTTTAAATATATTATAACAAAGCGAGCCCTGGATGCAAAAATTATATTTTTACCTTTTCATAGGACATGGTCCGGCGTACGGCGTCTTTCCATCCGTCATACAGTTTTTCTCGCGTTTCCTCTGCCATTTTCGGTTCGTATTCAGCATCGATGGCCCAATTTTGTTGAATGGATTCTTTGTCATCCCAATAACCGACGGCCAGCCCTGCTAAATAAGCGGCACCCAGAGCCGTGGTTTCCGTTACCGTCGGGCGTTTGACCGTGACATTCAAAATGTCGGATTGGAATTGCATGAGGAAATTGTTCAGCGCAGCTCCGCCATCCACATTCAGCTGTTTCAGGTGAATGCCGGAATCCTGTTCCATAGCCGTCAACACATCCCGCGTCTGATAAGCCAAAGACTCCAAAGCCGCACGGGCAAAATGATCCCGAGTGGTACCCCGAGTCAGTCCGTACATCGCACCCCGGGCTTCCTGATCCCAATAAGGAGCACCCAAACCGACAAATGCCGGAACCAAATAAACACCTTCATTGGACTCCAGCCGGTTGGCGCACTCTTCGGATTCCGCTGCTTTGTCGATGATTTGCAATCCGTCGCGCAGCCATTGGATCGCTGCACCCGCGACAAAGATGCTGCCTTCCAAAGCGTATTCTACTTTGCCATCGATTCCCCAGGCGATCGTGGTCAGCAACCCGTGATCCGATTGAACCGCCCGTTCACCAGTATGCATCAACATAAAGCAACCGGTTCCATAGGTATTTTTGGCCATTCCGGGTTTGAAACAAGCCTGGCCGAACAAGGCGGACTGCTGATCTCCCGCTGCACCGGCGATGGGGACACGGGCACCGCGGAAGATCTTTTCATCAGTGTAACCGTACACTTTGCTGGAAGGCTGCACCTCCGGCAACATGCTGCGCGGGATACCGAGGATTTCCAACAGCTCGTCATCCCAATCCAGCGTATGAATATTGTAAATCAGCGTACGGGACGCGTTGCTGTAGTCGGTTACATGAACCTTGCCGGCGGTCAGCTTCCAGATCAGCCAAGAGTCAATCGTGCCAAAGAGCAGATCTCCCCGCTCTGCTTGTTCACGGGAACCGTCCACATGGTCCAAGATCCACTTCACTTTGGTACCGGAGAAGTAAGCGTCCACAACCAGGCCTGTTTTTTCTTTAAAGGTCTTCTTCAGCCCTCGTTGCTTCAACTCTTCACAAATACCGGCGGTTTGGCGGCTTTGCCACACGATGGCGTTGTAGACGGGCTTGCCGGTGTTTTTATCCCAAACCACCGCGGTTTCCCTTTGGTTGGTGATACCAATCCCCGCGATTTGTTGCGGTGTGATGTCGGATTCATCAAACAAGCGGTCGATCACCTGGCAGGTGGTATCCCAAATCTCCTCGGCATCGTGTTCCACCCAGCCCGGTTTCGGGTAAATCTGGCGGAATTCCTGTTGAGCCATCCCTTGCACATGGCCTTTTTGATCAAAGAGAACGGCACGGGAACTGGTGGTTCCCTGATCTATTGCCAGAATATACATCTTGTTGTCTTTGGACATGTTCATTTCCCCTTTCTCTAAATTCAGCCCTTCATTCCTCCTACCCGTTACTGCCTTGCCATCATGGGAACCAAAAGATGTCTCTATAGGCCCTTCTTAAAACGGTTCAGTTGGCTTTGGAACGACCTGCCGGAACCTTTGTTTGTGCCGGCAAATACGTTTGAATCAACCTATCATAGACCCATGCGCCGAACAAACCGCCCAAAATCGGTGCGGCCACAGGCACCCAGAAGTAGACATCGGGTCCAGGGAAACCGATAGGACCCCAGCCGGCAACAGCCGCAAAGAGTTTCGGTCCCAAATCCCGTGCCGGGTTCAGAGCAAATCCGGTTAGGCTGCCCCAGGAACCGCCGATGACGGCCACTGTCAAGCCAATTACCAACGGAGTCAGGTGATTCAAAGCCGGCACCAACGGATTCCGATCATCTCCTACGGCCAAAATGACGATCAACAGCAAGGCGGTAATCATGAACTCCACAAAGAAAGCATCCCAATTGCTCAAGAAGGGCGCCGGATAGGTGGAGAAAATTTTTGCCGTTGCCAGACTGTCGGCACTCCCCCGCACGATATCCTTCGTTTTTTCAAACTGGGCAAAAGCGCCGCGATACAGGAAGTACGTCGCGGCTGCTCCCGTAAAGGCACCCAACACCTGCGCAATGATGTAAGGGATTACATTTTTCCACGGAAATCCGCGAAACACGGCCATCGTAATCGTTACCGCCGGATTGATATGAGTTCCGGAAACGGCACCAGTGACATAGATGGCGATGGTTACTGCCAACCCCCACAGGAGTGCGACATCCCACAAGTTGTACGGAAGCTCATTCAGTACCCAACCAGCTACAGCTCCCACACCGATGAAGATCAGAAGAAAAGTACCGAAAAATTCAGATAGACATGCCCCCCATAATTTCCGATCCAACAGATTCACTCCTTTTTCCCATAATTACCGTACATTTCCCTCGAAGATGTAAAAGGCCGTACTTCCCCTTCCCCATGGTGCACTGCGAAAAAGGGTACGTACGACCTCTCCTCATCTCCGGTCGACATGTACGCGCTTACAAGCTGTTTTTCTTATAGGCCATTATAATGGATTCACGAAATAGACACAACCTTTTTTCGCAGGCGATTCTTTCTATTATACACCCTTTCGCTCCTTGAACTTCCCCTCCTTCTTTCCCACAGCCCACGGGGGAAATGAGACTGCCAAATGTTTGGAGGCGATTGGCCGCCACCCAGCTGGGAAAAAGCCTGTTGTATGTTTACGCACCGACGCTGTGTGCCTTGCCTGTTTTATTGATCGCATTCACTGTTTTTCCGTATTTTACTATTATGAAGAAAAGTCCTCCTCGCAAAAGGCTTCAGAAAGCCCCTCTTTCGAAGGGCTCTCTTCGTTTCACCCCATATTTTTAATCAGGTGATGTACCTGCTCTCTTGCGGATCCCTTCGCTTGTAAGTCTTCCGTTTGCACGCCATACCAATTCATCAGTTCTTGCCACAAAGTCTGCTTTTGCTCCGGTGTCAGCTTCATCTTCCCCACCAGATAGTGGTACAGTTTTTCCACTCGGTGTGCATCTTGGTTCAAGGTCATCTCTTCCTCTCTGTCCGGATCGATGAATGGAAGATTTCATCTTTCACTATACCAGTTTCATGTCATGAACGCAGGAAGAACTGTTTAAAGAACACCCAAAAAGTTGCTAGAGAAACAGGAATCATTTTATAGCCGGACTGATTCCTCCTGCCAACCCTATGTGATTCGGTTCCCAAGGTACGAGTAGTTTAACGCATAGATACTTGTCGGAGAGTTTACACCCTCCCTCGTCCGACGCTCGGTTTCATCCTAACCCTAAAGGGCTGGGTTTTCCTACTCGCTATCTATAGAATAGAAACCCTCCGTCGCTGAAATAAGCAAGACCGTTGCTGGGAACGGCAGCTGGAAAAACACCGCGGCCCCCTTGTTCCGGTTGCTCACGGTGTTTTTCACTGCCCCATGGGTTCAAACATTTTTTGCAACACCAGAGTGAACGCTCCGATCGCTTGAGCGTGAGTACCCAATTCAGACACGGTGATGCTGACTTCTTTAGCCGGAACGGATAAAGCCCGGTTCTTAACGGTTTCTTTTAACGGCTCCAAAACAAAGTCTCCAGCCCGGATCACGCCGCCGCTTAAAATGATTTTGGTCGGGTTGAACAAATTGACCAGATTGGCCAAGCCGATACCCAGATATCGTCCCGTTTCGGCCAGCACTTTCCGGGCCAGAGGGTCTCCCTCCTCAGCAGCTCGGCAGATATCTTTTCCCGTGACGGAAGCTCCTGCCTCTACCCGCCCTGACAACGAGGAAGGGATTCCTTCGCGAATCCGAGCCAGTGCCCGTTTCGCCATCGCCGGTCCGGAAGCAAAAGCTTCCACACAGCCGTGGTTGCCGCAACTGCATGGCGGGCCGTCCAGGTCAATCACTGTATGCCCCAGCTCACCCGCAGTAAAGGATGGACCATGGATCAGCCGATGTTCCAGCATAATGCCGGCACCCACTCCTGTACCCACATTAACCACGATGAAATCGCCGACATCCTTCCCTTGACCAAACCAGCTTTCACCCAAGGCAAGTGCACGGACGTCATTCTCCACTTCCACTGGAAGGTCGAATTCTTTTTCCAGCAGGGTGCGAAGCGGGATATCTTTCAGCCCCAAGTTGGGTGCGAAAATGGAAATCCCCTTATCCGGATCCACTAAACCATGCATCCCCACACCAATACCCAGGATGGGAACCGATTGCTCACGCGCTTTTTGAATCACGGTTTTTACGGCTTCTTTTACTATGGCTATAAATACATCTGCTTCCGGGCGAGTAGGAATGGGCAATTCCGCCTCTTCCAGAATATTGCCGTTCAAGTCGGCGGAAACCGCCTGCACCCGTTTCGCACCGGCATATACCCCCACCACACAAAAAGCCTCAGCATTGATGGTCAACATGATCGGCTTGCGGCCGCCGGTAGATTGACCGAGATCACTTTCTACTACCAACCGGGACTCCAACAGCTCTGCGACAATATTGGTTACTGTCGGCGGTGTCAACTTGGTATGCTTGGCGATCTCTGCCCGGGAAATCGGGCCGTGCAGCCGAATCACATTGAGAATGGCCGATTTATTTATCGACTTCATCCAGCGAAAGCTTCCAATTTGCATGGAACGCGGCATGGTTGTCCCCCTTTTCACCAACCCAACCTTAACGAATGAGAATATCCGGACGATGATACCATCTGCTGTCTAACTCCACTCGCAGTACAGGCCAATCTCCAGTATACGTCAAAAATTCATTGGAATCCTGCTTGACAAGAATGGTATCTTCCGATTTAATCCCCCGGATAGAAGGATTCCAGGCAAACGCTTGGTAAAGCTGAACATCCCCTTCACTCTCCAGTGTGGCCAAAAATTCACGGGAAGCGTAACCGGTCGGTCCACCTTGGTGAAGATAACGCCAATCTCCCGGGTACCCTGCCTGCTCATACGCCTCGATGCCCTTTTGAAACACTTCCCGGATGCGAACTCCCGGTCGGGTGGCATGGTTCATCACCGCATCAATTCGGGCCAGCTTGAACCGATTCTCCGCCACCTCCTTTGGCAGCGGTCCAAAATGGACGAACCGGGTGACATTGGCTACCAGGCCCCACTTCTCTGCACACAAAACCAGCATCGCATACCGTTGCAGTTTTTTATCGGTTGGGATGGGGTGGCGATAGTTGTAGATGCGTTCATCGGCGGCCACAAGGAGCACCTGAACCCGGGCTCCGAAGGCGATGACTTTGGAAGCTGCATGGGCGGCAATCTCATGCTCGATCATGCCCGGCTCAATCTCCCGGCAGGTGGACTCCACCGCTCGGGCCGCCATTTGGCACAACTCCCGGTACCGATCCTGCTCCGGCGGGGTCAGCACATAAGTCAACCGTGCCAAGGCTTGCCCGATGTAAACACCGTGATCCAATCCCAGAGCCGCCGGAAGTACATCCGCCCCTACCCGTCGCCCTTCACATAGGGCGGTCAATGCCTGCTCCGTCCCTTCCGTCCACTCCGTAGTGACAAACTCAAATCCGAGACCGTCCAGCTCTTCTTCCCGGATCCGGGCCGCTTCCATCTGCGTGGTTACACAGACTGCCCGCTCCGGCAGGATGACCAAATCGGCCACGCCTTCTTCCACGGTCTGCACGATATCATTGGCACGTCCGCCCGTCAACCAGGAGAAGCTGCGACGTTTGCGAAGAATAACAGCATCCAGTTCTTTTTCGATCATTAAGTTCCTTACTTTCTCCAAACGATCCTCCACTTCCAGCCGGCTTGCCATCAGCATTTCTTCTTCCCTTCAGCATACCCGTGAGGATGGGTCTGATGCCACCGCCATGCCGTTTCCAAAATGACGTCCAAATCGGCGTATTGAGGTCGCCAACCCAATTCCTCCCGCGCTTTTTCGGAGGAAGCGACCAACACCGCCGGGTCCCCGGCGCGGCGCTCAGCCATCTTCACCTGGATCTTCCGACCGGTGACTGCTTTGGCCCGCTCAACCACCTGTTTCACAGAGAAACCCTTGCCGTTGCCCAAGTTGTACACACCGCTTTCCCCCGTTTCCCGCAATCGCTTTAAGGCCAGCCAGTGGGCTTGAGCGAGATCCATCACATGGATATAATCCCGTACACAGGTCCCGTCCTCCGTGGGGTAATCCTCCCCAAAAATAGAGAGTGCCACCCGCTGTCCCAGCGCCGCTTCCAGCACAATCGGGATCAGGTGGGTTTCCGGAGTGTGATCTTCCCCGATTTCCGCATTAGGGTGGGCACCCGCCGCATTAAAATAGCGAAGGCAGACGGATTTCACATCATAGGCCTGCTCGCACCACCGCAGCATTTTTTCAATCGCCAGTTTGGTTTCTCCGTAGGGGTTGGCAGGTTCCGTCGGATCCGCTTCTCGGATCGGAATGTGCTTCGGCTCCCCATACACCGCCGCCGTGGAAGAGAAGACCATCCGCTTCACGCCGTGCTTTACCATGGAGGCAACCAGACTCCGGGTTCCCTCCACATTGTTGTGATAATATTTGAGCGGGTCCTTGACGCTTTCGCCCACCAGCGAGTGAGCCGCAAAATGAACCACTACGTCTACTTCATGTTTTTGGAAGATAGCATCCAACAGGGCTGGATCGTTCAAATCCCCGTGGTAAAAAGTATGGGCCCGCACCGCTCCCAGGTGTCCCGTTTGCAAAGAGTCCAACACAACCACTTCTTCGCCACGATCCAACAGTTCCATCACCGTATGACTTCCGATATATCCGGCTCCGCCGGTCACCAGCACCGCCATGATGTTTCCTCCTTTTTTGTTCGTAGAACGATGGAATATGAGTCTCTCTTTCTGCCTGCTGTATCACCGGTCGCTTATACACCCGTTCCTTTACTCCGCCGTTTCTGTTTTAACGATCTCCCGGGCGCCGGCCCCGATGCCTCCGGGATAAAAGAGGGGAGGAAGCCCGGTTTTTGCTTCATATTCCGCTTTTACTCGAGTTTTAAAGCTTTCCAAAGCATCTTTGTACACCAGATTGACCGTACAACCGCCGAACCCCGCACCCGTCATACGGGTTCCAATACATCCCTCCACCTTGCAGGCGGCCTCAAATAAAGCATCCAATTCCGCTCCGGTCACTTCATAATCGTTACGCAAGGAGAGATGGGAGGCTTTCATCAGCTCTCCAAACCGGAGCAGATTTCCTTTTTGCAGGGCTTGCTCGGAATCCAGCACCCGCCGATTCTCTGTGATGACATGCCGTAAGCGCTTTCGCTCAATAGGGGAGGAAACGGCTCTTTGAGCCTCTTCCCACCGGGTCACACTGACATCACCCAATGTTTGGATCTCAGGCAGCACCTGCTGTAACGCCCTGAATCCCGATTCACATTCTCGGCGCCGTTCATTGTATTTGGAGTCCGCGAGACCACGGGATTTATTGGTATGAATAATAGCCAAACAATAATCGCCCAGTTCCAGGGGGACATGCCGGTATTCCAAGGTGTCGCATTTTAACAAAATAGCGTGATCCTGTTTGCCCATACCGGAAGCAAACTGATCCATAATGCCGCACTGTACCCCGATGAACTCGTTTTCCGCCTGTTGGGACAATTTCACCAGCTCTACCCTGTCCCAATCCAGCTCCTCCAAAGCGGCCAAAGCCGTCGCCGTGGCCAGCTCAATGGATGCGGAAGAAGAAAGTCCGGCACCCAAAGGAAGGTTGCCGTGAAAAAGCAGGTCCGCCCCTTTCAGATGGACTCCCCTGTGTTGGAACTCCCGGATCACTCCCTTGGGAAAATTAGCCCAATTATCTTCTTTGCGAAAGGTAATCCCTTCTGCTCCACACTCCACCTTCTCTTCAAACCGGGTGGAAGCCAAACGGAATCGGCCGTCATTCCGGGGACGAACCATTACCCAAGTACCGAAAGGAAGTGCGGCAGGGAACACATAACCCCCGTTGTAATCCGTATGTTCACCGATCAGGTTGACCCTCCCGGGGGCGAAAAAAAGACGCGTCTCTCCCGCTCCGTACAGATCCGCAAAACGAGCCTCCAATCGCTCCACTACACTCATGCTTTCACTTTTCTCCCCTCTTGCAGATACTGCTTATACGCTTTTCGCAACTGCTTCGCCGACTCCTCCACTGCAGTTGGGTTGCAGGCAGCCCAGGCGCCCATCTCCGAGGAAGCATAAAACTTGATTTTGTCGGCCTCCCGAAGCGGCGGATAAAATTCAATATGGAAGTGGTAGTAGTCCTCCACATCTTCCCCATTTACCGGTCGTTGATGAAGCACCATCATATAGGGAAACAGCCGGTTGAACATCGTATCCATCGCCCCGGTCATCTTTTGCAGTATATCAGCCAGGCTCCGTTTTTCCTCCCGGGTGAAGTCGCTCAAAGCGGTTTTGTGGTTTTTGCTCACAATGAACAATCCATAAGGATAATCGGTAAAGAACGGGATGTAAGCGATGAAGAAATCGTTTTCCGCAATCACCCGCTGTTCAAATTTCTTTTCTTCCTTGTTCATGTCGCAAATGAGACAGGAACCATGCTCTTCGTAATGGCTCTTGCAATTCTCCAACTCTGTCCGGATCTTCAGCGGAAGGTGGGAATAGGCATAGATCTGTCCATGGGGATGGGGCATGGTTACTCCGCACTCTTCCCCCCGGTTTTCAAAGATCAGCACATACTGGTGGCGCGGATCTGTTTCCAATTCCACAAACCGTTCCGTCCACAAATCCACCAGCTTCTCGATATGGTCCACCGACAGCTCCGGAAGCGTGGTCGTGTGACCCGACGAGTACAGGATCACTTCGCACTTTCCGACAGCTTTTTCCGTTTTGTACAAATCGGTGGCAACCGCGTCCGGCTCTGGCGGCTCCGGCATCAAAGCGGGAAAATCGTTATCGTATTTCAGCACATCGTAATCCTCAGGCACCTTTCCGGAGCCCGGGCAGAAGGGACAATCCGTTTTCGGCAGGGTGGGGCGGTTTTTCCGGTTGGATGCGACGATGGTCCAATCTCCAAGCAAGGGGTTAAATCGCAATTCCACGGCGGGGACCTCCTATAAATTAAATTAATTAACTAGCCTCTATCATACCCAATCTCCTTTCCATCTGCAATCGCTTTCTCCGGAGACTTATGCAAACCGAGAGTCTACCGATTTTTTCGTTGAACTCTGGACAGATTTATGTCATATCTTTAATAGGGGCGTCCAAAATACATATATTGGAGTGTGACATATGAACGCATCCTATCAGCGCTGGCAGCTTTACTCCAATTTGGATCCGGAATTGAAAGAAGAGTTAGCCTCGTATAACAAAACTGACATCGAAGATGCTTTTTACCGTCATCTCGCTTTCGGCACCGCCGGAATGCGGGGCTTGATCGGTCCCGGCACCAATCGCATCAACCGCTATACCGTCCGCCGAACAACCACAGGGCTGGCCCGCTTTCTTTCTGCACAAGGGGAGAAGACAAAAAACCAGGGGGTGGTAATCGCCTACGATTCCCGCCGCATGTCACCAGAATTTGCTGAGGAAGCTGCGTGTGTATTGGCTTATTACGGAGTTCCAGTCTACCTGTTCCCCTCTCTCCGTCCGACTCCGATACTCTCCTTTGCCGTCCGCCACCTGAACACTGCCGCAGGAATTATGATCACGGCCAGCCACAACCCGCCGGAGTACAACGGCTACAAGCTCTACGGCGAAGACGGGGCACAAATGCCGCCGTACAAAGTGGAACATATCATCCGGGAGATCGAGCAGATCGAGAACGAACTGACCCTGCCCACAATGTCCAAAGAAGAAGGCATTCGCACCGGGCTCATCCGCATCCTGGGTGATGAGGTGGACCGCGCTTATATCGAAAAAGTGAAATCACTATCCCTGGAACAACAGAAAAATCCGTCCCCGGACCCCCTTCGCATCGTGTTTACTCCATTGCACGGAACAGGCAATCTACCCATACGCCAAGTGTTGGAGGAACTTGGTTATACCCATCTTTACATCGTACCTGAACAAGAGCAGCCAGATCCTGATTTCCCCACAGTCTCTTCCCCCAACCCAGAAGAGCGGCAAGCCTTTGATTTGGCCCTGACTCAAGCGAAAGAGCAAAAGGCCGACATCGTACTCGGGACCGACCCGGATGCAGACCGCCTGGGTTTGTTCGCCAAAAACGCCGCCGGTGAATACACCGCTTTTAACGGCAATCAGATCGGAGTACTGTTGCTGCACTATTTGTTGGAACGACGCAAGGAAAAAGGCAAGCTGCCGGAAAACGGCGTCGTGCTGAAATCCCTCGTCACCTCGGAAATGGGAACAGTGATCGCCCGGGAACACGGCGTCACAATGGTAGATGTGTTGACCGGATTTAAATACATCGCGGAAAAGATAGAAGAGTACCGCAACACGGGCCGACACACCTTCCTTTTTGGTTACGAAGAGAGTTACGGCTACCTTTTCGGCGATTTTGTTCGAGACAAAGACGCAGTCCAAGCTGCCATGATGTGTTGCGATATGGCCGCATACTACAAGCAACAAGGCCGGACTCTGGATCAGGTGTTGGAGCAATTGTTCGAAAAACACGGGGTCTATGCCGAAGACCTTTTTTCCATGACCTTCAAAGGCAAAGCCGGACAAGAAAAGATGGACCGGATAATGACCGAATGGCGCACCACCCCCTTAAAAACGATCGGCGGGATTCCCGTTCGCGAGCTAAAAGATTACGCCAAAAGAATCGACGGGCTCCCGCAAGCCGATGTATTGAAGTACTTGCTGGAAGATGGATGCTGGATCGCCGTCCGCCCCTCGGGTACGGAACCAAAAATCAAATTCTACTTCAGTGTAGTCGCCAAGACGCGCGAGGACGCAGAAGACAAAATGAACCGGATTCAAGCGGATGTTCGGGACTTGGTAGAACGTTCTTGACACTCCACACGGCTAAAGTACCACAGGCACTCCCTATGGTCGCCGTGGGATTCTTGAGTGGTTAACGCCCTCAATCCATTTCTGTTTCGGGCAACCCTCAAGCTAGGGCTGTGTCATCAGCCCATCCCACCCGGTTAGCACGTACCCGGATGGGCGGCACACCTATTACCAGTGTGCTAGGCTACTAACCCTGAAATCGCTTTGGCGATGTTGATCGCCCCATTCAGATCAGCGTGGATGGTGTATCCGCACTGTTTGCACTTGAAACGGATACCGCTTCGGTTCGCCTTTTCGCGATGACCGCACTTGCAGGTTTGGCTGGTGTATTCGGGATGGACTATCTCCACCCGAATACCCGCCATCTCCGCTTTGTAGCAGATCATCTCTTTCAGCTGATAAAACGCCCAGGAATGCAGGTTCCGTCCGGCTTCTTTTTTTGACTTGGCCCGGTTCCGGATGTTCGTCAAGTCTTCCATGCGGATGAGTCCAACACCGTTGGATACCGCAAAGTTGACGATTTGACGGCTGATCTTGTGATTGTGATCTTTCATCCACCGAGCTTCTTTGTCCTTGGACTTTCGGATTGCATCGAGCTTCTTGGCTTTGCCCAGCTTCCGCCGTTTGGCGGCGTAGCGTCTGCGTATGTATGCGCATGGATTCCCTTTAAAGAACAGGGATTTGGTTCCGATGCTTGCCACTGCCAAATAGCGGAGTCCGAGGTCAATGCCCATCACCTTTTCGCCTTGGCTGGCTTCCACATCAAACGTGATCGGCAAGGCAATGAACCATTTGCGCTTCTTTTTGTAGAGCTTCGCCGTTCCTTGTTTGGCCGTTCCGTCTATGATCCGATCCAGCCATTGTTGCTGATATGACCGAGCCACAACCGGCACACCGATACGCTTCTCCAGCATAGGGAACGACACCGTGTAGAAGTCACCATTTTTCTCGACTTTTAGGTTCTGATTGAACGAACACCATATCTTCCTGAATACCCGAGCTTGTTGGTGTTTCTTCTGCGATTTCACATCCCGGATCGTTTGGTTTATGATTGCAGACGGGAACTTCTCGTCAGAAAACTCCTTGAAAATCTTGCTGGTCGCCTTGTTCACGTCGGGATGAAGCAAGAGCCAGTTTGCAAACTTCGTGTTGATCTGTGTCATTTGTTCATACATGGCCTGTTTGAATTGGGTTGGTTGATACAGTTCCAGCTTGAGTGTGATGGTGGGCATCCATTCACCCCCTTTTCTTTTGTTCTTCCACATATCGACGGATCGTTTCACTTGAAACGTTTCCAGCCGTACTAACAAAGAATGAGCGTGTCCACAAGCTTGGCAAATGAGATAAGTGATTGAATTCTTGCCTCAGTTTTCTAGAAGTCACCCCCTTCAATTTTGCCATGATGTCAGATGGCGAATCACTGGGTAGGCAGTTTAAAAACAGATGACAGTGATCTGACATCACTTCCATGGCAAGGATATCCCAGCTATTTTCCTGACAAATTTCTTTTACCAACTGTTTGAATCGCTCTTTCACTTGGTTTATCAACACTTTTCTACGATAACGTGGGCAGAAAACAAAGTGGTAGTTAATCAGAGATACCGTCTTTTTCGTCCTTCTGTATGCTTGTCCCATGGTTTTAGTTGTATCGGTATTTTATTAATACTGCAACAACTAAAAACAAAAAATGTTGCTCAAGTCCCTCTTGTACGACCAGCAAGAGCTGCGTCAAAACTGTCCACCCGCCATGTGTGGGAGGACGCCAAAGAGTGGGTGCGTACCAACCGCTTGAGCGAACGGGGGAAAGCACTCTATAAACGAAGAAAGGAGACCATCGAGCGAGTTTGCTGATGCCAAAGAGCTCCATGGTCTCCGATAGCACGCATGAGGGGCTTGTCAAGGTCACAGAACAATACCTCCTAACCGCGTGTGCCCAAAACATAAAAAATGGCCCTGCTCCTCTCCAAGAAAAGCAGGGGACCCGAAAACGGGCCGCGATCTCCCTTGCACATTTTCATTTTTCTCTGTTTCTGGAAGAAACAAAGCCCTGTCGCCTTTCGGCGCAGGACTTTATCAGCAACCTCAGGCTCCTTTTGGAGCCCTTTGTCCTCTTAATTCTCCAACCGTTTCAACAACGCGTCCCGTTCGGCTTCGAAACCGGGTTTGCCAAGGAGTGCAAACATGTTTTTCTTGTAAGCTTCTACTCCAGGCTGGTCAAAGGGATTGACACCCATCAAATAACCGCTGATTCCGCAAGCTTTTTCGAAGAAGTAGACCAGTTGTCCAAAGGCATACGGACTGATTTCCGGCACTTGAACGATCAGGTTGGGCACTCCTCCGTCGGTGTGGGCCAACAGTGTTCCTTGGAACGCTTTTTTGTTGACGAAGTCCATGGTTTGTCCCGCCAGGTAATTCAACCCGTCGAGGTTGCCCGCTTCTTCCTGGATGGTCAGCTCTTTCGCCGGACGATCCACCGTTACCACGGTTTCGAAGAGATCCCGGCGCCCTTCCTGAATATATTGTCCCATGGAGTGCAGGTCCGTGGTGAAGTTGACCGAAGCCGGGTAAATCCCTTTAAGGTCCTTTCCTTCACTTTCCCCGAACAACTGCTTCCACCATTCGGAGAAGTACTGCAGAGACGGTTCATAGTTGACTAACAGCTCAATCGTTTTTCCTTTCCGGTACAAGGCGTTCCGCACCGCAGCATACTGGTAGCTGGGGTTCTCAGCCAGGCTCGGGTTGCGGTACGCTTCGGAAGCGTCCCGGGCACCGGCCATCATATCATCCAGGTTAATTCCGCCCACAGCAATCGGCAGCAGCCCCACAGCGGTCAGTACCGAGTAGCGGCCTCCCACATCGTCCGGAATCACAAAAGTTTCGTAGCCTTCTTCATCAGCCAGCTGCTTCAAAGCACCTTTGACCCGGTCGGTGGTGGCATAAATCCGCTTGCGTGCCTCTTCCTTGCCGTACTTCTTCTCCAAGTACTCCCGGAAAATCCGGAAAGCAATCGCCGGTTCTGTCGTCGTGCCGGACTTGGAGATCACATTGACGCTGACATCCTTTCCTTCCAACAGCTCCAACAGGTGCGCCGTGTATGTAGAGCTGATATGATGACCCACAAAATAGATTTCCGGTCCTTGGCGCTTCTCCTTGGAAAGCTGGTTGTAGAAGGTATGGGTCAGCATTTCGAGCGCAGCCCGTGCACCCAAGTAGGAACCGCCGATCCCGATTACGACCAAGGCGTCGGAGTCGGAACGGATCCGCTCGGCAGCGGCCTTAATTCGGGCATACTCCTCTTGATCGTACTTACTGGGCAGATCCACCCACCCCAGGAAGTCACTCCCTGCACCGGTCCCTTCATGCAGCAGTTTGTGTGCGGCATGGACACTGGATTCCATTTGGTCCAGCTCATGCTGGCCGACAAATGACAAAGCGTTGCTGTAATCAAAGGTAAGCTTCGACATGGTACCCTCCTGTGTATGTAAGTAGCGTTCTTGTTTACCTGCTAAAGAAATGGATTCCGCTCCTATTGTAATGGATATCCGAAGGGATTTCAAAATGGATCCGCTTTTTCTCATCTAGATTTATAAAGAAATAGAAAAGGCCCTGCGCTTAAAAGACGACACAGGGCCTTGCTTCTTCTAAAAAGAGCACAGCCGATCAAATCCAAGGGTCAGCCCTTCTTTGGACTATTCCGGGTAGCTTCCGCCTCTGCCGCCGCTTCCGAGGGACTTTTCCCCACCTGGAGGGCCATCCCGGCCGCCAACGCCCCTTCCACAAAGGGGGCATCGACGACGGTCATCCCGTATCCCTGGGCTGTCAGCATCTCCGCTGCCATCTCCGCATTCATTAAGGCACTACCCAGATCAAACAAGAGAATCACGTTCTCCAAGTCACTGGACAGGACCGCCTGCTCGATCGCTTTGGCCCTGGTGCCCAATCCGCCGTTTCCGTCCCCGGCGGTAATCAGGATGGGCACCTCCCGCGCCATTGCGGAAACCAGCTCACGGGTTCCCCGGGCCAACGCTTCGCTGTGCGAAACCAACAGCAGTCCCGTTTTCATGGCCTTCCCCCCGGGTTGGAGACGGTATCGTGAAGGGCTTCAAACAGAAGAACCGTCGACTCCGCTCCGGGGTCCCGGTGACCGATGCTCCGTTCCCCCAGGTAGGCAGCCCTCCCTTTCGTCGCCTGAAGCTCAATGATTTCCTCCGCTTTTTTTCGGGCCGCTTCCAAAAGGCGCAACGCCAGGGTGGCTTCCTCCGGCTCCTTCTTTTCGGCGGCTTCGGTCACGGCCAACCAAACATCGTACATCGTTTTCTCCCCACCGTTCACCCTTCCGCGCTGTCCAATGCCTTCACAACCCGCCTTCAGCAGCCCCGGCCAGTCGTCCTTGCCGATCTGTTCTTTTCCTCTAAGCACCGCGGACATACGCAAAAATGCCGTTCCATAAAGAGGCCCCGAAGCCCCTCCCACTTTAGAAATCAGCGTTCGGCTGACCAGGAGGAAAATATCGGACACCCCTCCGTCAAACGTCTCCATCTCGTTTCCGATCGCTTTCCAGCCCCGTGCCAGGTTGACCCCGTGATCCCCGTCCCCGACGGCTGAATCCAAGTCCGTCAACTCGTTTTTCTTCTCCAAGATCCGGTCCGCATAACGGCGGAACCAGTGTTTTACCTCGATGGCGTTCAATCTCCAAACCTCCTGATCGTGGGTGTATCCACGGGTTGTGCCAGAAGCTTCTCCAATTCCTCATCCAGTTGGATCATCGTGAGTGAAAAGCCGGCCATATCCAATGAGGTCATATATTCCCCCACCCAGGACTCGGCCACCCCGATCTCTTTTTCGGCAAGGTAAGCCATCAGCTCCCGATGGACCACATGCAGCTCCATCAACGGAGTCGAGCCCATTCCGTTCACCATCACCGCCACTCGCTCCCCGGACCGGAAAGGCACATCCTTCACGATCTGCTCCGCCAGGGTTCGGGTCAATTCGGAAGCGGAAAGTAGGCGGGTCCGTTCCACACCCGGTTCCCCATGGATCCCGATTCCAATTTCGATCTCATCCTCCCCCAAGGTGAAACTCGGTTTTCCCGATTCGGGGAGGGTGCAGGGAGTAAGGGCCACCCCCATGCTTCGCACCCGGGCAATCGCCTTTTCGGCGATTTCTTTCACTTCCCGGAGAGTGGCGCCCGTTTCCGCTTTCGCCCCGGCGAGCTTGTGTACAAACAGGGTGCCGGCGATTCCCCGCCGCCCGGAGGTATGGGTGCTGTCCTCCACTGCCACGTCATCATTGACCACAACCTGCTCCACTTGAATCCCTTCCGCCTCGGCCAATTCGGCCGCCATTTCGAAATTGAGTACGTCTCCGGTGTAGTTCTTCACAATACAAAGAACGCCTTTTCCGCTGTCCACCGCTTTGATTGCTTCCAGAATCCGGTCCGGTGTGGGAGAAGTGAACACTTCTCCGGCCACGGCCGCGTCCAACATCCCCTTCCCCACGTATCCGCCGTGGGCCGGTTCGTGACCACTGCCCCCTCCACTGACCAACCCCACTTTCCCAGCCACCGGGGCATCGGCCCGTACCAGCACGCCCGTCCCCTCCAAAAGACGAAGACGGCCGGGAGCGGCCTGAACCATCCCTTCCAACATTTCCTCAACGATCTGTTCGGCTTGATTCATCACTTTTTTCACCGCAGATCCCCCCTGTTGATGTGTTCATTGACGATAACGATACGCGGACTTTCTTCTGCTTCACCTCTGCAAACTCCTTCGGGGGGCGTTTTTAAGTCGAAGCAATCCTACAGGTTTGTCATCAATCTGAGCCCGCTGAAAACATCAGCGGGCTGTTTGCACCCTATCAGAGAGACATTCCGATTCAAAACGGCTTAAGGCTTGATCCAGTACTTCCAGCGCTTCGTCCATTTGCTGTTGATTTACCGTTAACGGCGGAATCATCCGAATCACTTCTCCACAGTTACCGCACAGGTAGAAGAGGACGCCCTGGTCCAGGGCATGGTTCAACACCCGCAAGACTCCTTCCCCATCGGGTTCACCGGTGAACGGATGGATCAACTCCACACCGATCATCAAACCAATGCCGCGGACATCCTTGACAGCCGGATGCCGCTCTTGTATTCCCTTCAACCTCTCGAAAGCATAGCTTCCCATTCGCCGGGCATTTTCCAGGAGATTTTCTTCCTTGATGATTTCCAATGTGGCCAACGCTGCGGAGCAAGCGAGGGGATTGCCGCCGAAGGTGGTCCCATGGCTCCCCATCGGCCACTGTTTCATGAGTTCTTTAGACGCAACGGTGGCACTCAGCGGAAGTCCGGAAGCGATCCCCTTGGCGATCGCCATGATATCCGGGGTGACCCCCAGGCTTTGAGCGGCAAACCACTCCCCGGTTCGGCCAAAGCCGGTTTGTACCTCGTCAAAGATGAGAAGAATCCCGTGTTCATCGCATATCTCCCGCACCTTTTGCACCCAAGCTCTGGGGGGGATGATGTAGCCTCCCTCCCCCAGCACCGGCTCCATGATGAAGCAAGCTACCTCTTCCGGAGGTATTTGGTGGGCAAACAACCTCTCCCCTTGAAGTTCCAACTTCCGAACACAATCGGCTGCTGGATCCTTCCGGGGCGGACAGTCCGCCGGATTGGCATAAGGCAATTGGTAGACAAGACTCATCGGCTGTTGGTACTTGCGATACTTGCTTTTGGAGGTGCTGACACTCAGCGCTCCCATGGACCGTCCGTGAAAGCAGCCCGTAAAGGAAACGACACCTGGCCGTTTGGTAACATATTTAGCCAGTTTAATAGCCCCTTCTATCGCCTCCATCCCGCTGTTGGAAAAGAAAAAGCAGTCCAGTCCCTCCGGCAGCACCCGTGCCAATTCATCCGCCAAACGTACAATCGATTCATAGACGACGACTCCGATGGGGCCGTGGACCAGTTGATCCGCTGCCTGTTTGATCGCATGTACCACTTTGGGGTGTCGATGTCCGGTGTTGGCAACAGCTATCCCTGAAGTAAAATCGAGATACCTCCTGCCGTCTGCACCGTGGAAATAGCAACCTTCTGCTTTTTCCACCGGCAGATTAGGATGATCTTTGGCCATGCTGGGAGCAAACCGGTCCTCCATGTTTAAAAGCAACTCTGTCCAATGCGCAGTCACGTTGAAGCACCTTCCGTATGCTTTGAAGCGGCTTTTTTATTGCAAGCGATCAAGGTGATAAATTCATAGACGATATTGGCGGCTGCCAGGGCCGTGATCTGTCCGTGATCGTATGACGGAAGCACCTCCACCAGATCAAAGCCTACAAACTTCAGCCCTTTTAACCCGCGAACCAGCTCCAAGGCCTGATGGATGGAAGGGCCGGCTACCTCCGGAGTCCCCGTACCGGGCGCATAAACAGGATCCAGGAAGTCAATATCAAACGAGAGGAACAGCGGACCGGTTCCTGTCCGTTTCCGAATTCGTTCCACCATGGTTGCCGTACCCATTTGAAGCAGGTCATTAGTACTGTATACGGCAAATCCCAAATCCCTGGCCGCCTGCAAATCATCCGGACCGTACAACGATCCCCGCATCCCCACCTGAATAGAACGGGCAGGGTCGATCAACCCCTCTTCCATCGCTCGGCGAAAGGGCGTCCCATGATTGTATTTCTCGCCGAAGTAGCTGTCCCAGGTATCGCTGTGGGCATCGAAGTGAACCAAGCCCACTTTTCCGTAAACCCGGGCTACAGCCCGCAATTCTCCCAAGGTGATGGAATGATCCCCGCCCAGGACAATGGGGATAATCCCCTGTTCCAATATCGGGGACAGCCCTTCGACCATTCGGTCGTAGGAAGGTCGGATATAGCCCGGCACCACGGGCAGATCCCCGTAATCCACTCCCGATACATAATCGAACAGGGAGAGATCCTGCTCTACATTGTAGGGTCGGAGGAGCACCGAGGCATCCCGAATGGCCTGGGGACCGAACCGCGTCCCGACCCGATAGGAGCCGCCTGTATCAAAAGGGATTCCCGTCACCACAAAATCCATCCCTTGATCCAGTGTCTCTTTGTAGGGTAAACGCATAAAGGTACGAACACCGGAAAATCGCGGGGTAGCAAAAGAGTCTGCCGGTTGATACTTTGTCATGGTATCCATTCCTTTCGTTGATCTAGATTGCCTCGGATTTTTTTCCCTGTTCAGCCGGTTGGGGTTTTGCGCCCAATAAGGAGGTTGCGACCAAGATGATCAAACTGCTGACAATGCCGTAGATGATCGGATCGGTCGAGGTGATTCCTTTGAGAATCAACGTGGCCAATACCACAGCACCGCTCACCAAAATCGACAGCCATACCCCCTGGGAGGTTGCCCGTTTCCAGAAGAATGCCGCCATGACCGGAACGAAGATGGAACCGGACAGGAAGGCATAGGCTACATCCAGCGCGACAATCACATCCTGGATCCATACCGCCATCGTTAAAATAAACACACCCAGTATCACCGTGGTCCATCGTGTCGCTTGTAAAAATTGCTGATCGGTTAGATCCGGACGGAAAAAGCGTTTCCAGATATCGTGAACCAGTAGCGTGGAGGAAGCGAGCAAGGTCCCGCTGGCGGTAGACATCAGCGCCGAAATCACCGCAGCGAGCACAATGCCCAACACCCCCGGCGGCAAAATGGCAGTGGCCAATTTAGGAAAGGCCAATTGCGGATCTTCCAATCCCGGAAGCAGCACCGCCGCTGTCATTCCGATCAGGGTACAAGCCACAGCGAACAGGATGCTGTATACCCCCGCCAATATCGTCCCGTTTTTCGCAACATTCTCGTTTTTAGCGGTAAACAACCGCTGCCAGATATCCTGCCCGATCATCATCCCCAGGAAATACAACAGGAAAAAGGAGAAGATCGTATCCCAGCCAATCGCCGTCACATCAAAATACGATCCTTCCAACCGATTGGAAAGTCCGCTGAACCCGCCTGCTTTGGACCATCCCAAGGGCAGCAGGATAAAAAAGATACCGACGGTCATAATCACGAATTGGATGGAATCCGTCAAAGATACAGACCACATGCCGCCTTTCATGGTATAGAACAGCACAATGCTTCCACCGATGATCATGGACAGATGAAGGTCCCAGCCGAGAATCGCGCTGAGAACGGTGCCGATTCCGATGACTTGGGTCACCGTGACCATGGATGTGTAGATCACCATAATGGCCGCGCTGATCAAACGGCTATGGTGGTGAAACCGCTGTTCCAACAGTTCACTGATACTGACGATTCGGAGTCGGGCGATTCGCTTGGACAAAAACCACCCCAAAAACAGAGTTCCCAGGCCCAGCATGACCACAAGCCAAATGCCGGAGATGCCGAATTGGTATCCCAGCTTCACTGTCCCCACAGTGGAAGCTCCTCCCAGGATAACCGCGGACAAACACGCCATGTACATCCAAACATTGAGCCGCCTGCCGGCTACTAAGTAATCCTCCGTGGATGCCGTCTTCTTGGAACCATATACTCCTACCCATACCAGCACCACGAAGTAGACCCCGATAACCGCGTAATCGATGATCCCCATTCGGTTGCCCCCTCTCAGTAGCACTCCCTCGATTCGCCCTCATAACATGCAAATATGGTGCCAACTTAACGAATCTTGTATTTTTTCAGTTTCCTAACGACCGAAGGTTGACTGATCCCCAGCACTTCTGCCATTTCTAAGGTGGTGCGGCAACGCTGCTTCGCCTGGATCAGCATCTCTTTCTCCACTTGAGCCAACACCGCTTTCAAGGGTTGGTTTTGCCATCCGTTTTCCCGAAAGCTGGACCGCAAATAGGGTGACGGCAAGTTGTCAATGGTGATCATCTCCGAGGAGGAGGTTACTACTAACCTTTCAATCAGGTTCACTAATTCCCGGACATTTCCTTTCCACTCCTGGATGAGAAGGTGATGGATCACATCCTCGTCCAGCTGACGCCGGCGGTCGTATTTTTCATTGAATCGGGATAGGAAATGCCGCATCAGGGGAATCATGTCTTCTTTACGCTCCCGCAGTGGTGGCACCTCAACAGGGACAACATTCAACCGGAAATAGAGATCTTCGCGAAAAGCCCCCTCGGCAACTGCTTTCTCCAAATTTCGGTTGGTAGCCGCGATCAATCGAAAATCCACCTTTCGCGCTTGGGTTCCCCCCACCCGGTAAAACTGCTTTTCCTGGATCAATTTCAGCACCTTGACTTGCTGAGCAGGAGTCAGCTCCCCCACTTCATCCAGAAAGAGTGTCCCACCGTCTGCCAGCTCCACCAGGCCTATTTTGCCTTTTCGGCTGGCTCCGGTAAAGGATCCCGCTTCATATCCAAACAACTCCGCTTCAAACAGGGACTCGGCGATTGCTCCGCAATTCACCTCGATAAAAGGCCCTTTGTGACGAGGGCTTTTTTGGTGAATCCAATGGGCGATCGAGGATTTCCCTACACCGGATTCCCCTAGCAGCAGGACGTTGACGTCCACTTCCGCCACTTGGAGCGCCGTACCGATCACCTGTTTCATTTTGGCACTGTTGGCGATCAGGCCGTCCACCTGAACCTGCTGTTGGCGCAATATCTCCAATTCACTTTTGACACGTTCCATTTCGTCCTTCATTTTGTCCAGATATTTTTGCATCTCTGCCAATTCCGTCACATCATGGGAATAGCTGACGATCCGGACCAACTCCCCCTCTGGATCGAAAACAGGAATTCCTGTAATCAGTAGCTTCTTCCCGTTTTTGGTCGTTTGGATCAAGGTGACCTTCCCCTTTTTTTGGACAACCAACGGGGTCACACAGGGGTGGAAAATCCCCTCTCTTTCCAGGTCATACACGGTACGTCCCAACAGCTCACCAGAAGGCAACCCATAGATGGATCCCGTCAGTTCACTCACTTTCAAAATGGTACCACTTGGATCCGTCACCAAAATATCCTCTTGCAACGAGTGCAAAATCGCTTCGTTCTCATCCCAATGATGCTTAGTCAAGAAACCGCCTCCTTCCATCACCTATCAGCATGCGAATGAATTCACTTTAGAATTTATTATACAAAAATGAATTATGCGAATATAGATCGGATAATAAAAGCCAATCTCCATGAAAAAACAACCCCCGCACCGTTTCACCGATGCGGGGCCAATATTCATCGTTAATTGATAATATGAATGTAGTTGCTGGGTTCGGAAGCGGAGATCGTCCGCTTGCCGTAACCATAGGGAGTATCCCAGTTGTACTCCTCGATGGTTACTTGGCTTCCGTCCACCGCAATCACATAGGCCACGTGGCCGAAACCGCCGCCGCCGTAGTTCCATTGCGCGATGGAGCCGACGGTGGGCTGGTTGTCCACCCGGTATCCGAGGGCACGTGCGTTGTCATCCCAGTGGTTCCCGTTCCCCCAGTGGCCTCCTTTCATGTTGTTGGAGAAATCCACGCCTTTCGCGTTCATCCGCCAAGCTACGAAAGAGGTGCACTGACGGTTGTAGAAGCCCCAGGGATCCACCCCGGAGGTGCTGGCGTTTCGAAGCGGATACAGGGAGGCATCGATATTGATCGCAGCTTCCAACCGGGATTTAATGGATTGTTCACGAGAGTTGAGAGAAGAGAGTTTTTTCTCTGTTTTTTCCATTTCTTTGTTGATCTTTTCGTATTCTGCCCGGGCCTTGTCCGCTTCTTCCTTTTGCTTCTTCTTCATGGCCAACAGCTTCTTCTTCATGGCCATTTTTTTCTCATACAACCGATAATACTGGTCAAACTTATTCCGATCCTGCTTCAGAATAATCCGCAACACTTCGAAGCGTTGCAGGAATTCTTCAAAGGAATCGGCTTCCAGGAGCGCCTCCATCGTACCCATTTCACCTTGTTGGTACATGATGCGGATCCGTTCTTTAAAGACAGCGGAAGCCTTGTCCAGGTCTTTTTTGTTCTTCTTCATATCCTTCTCCAAGGCGTTGATTTTCTTGTTGGTATCCGCCATCTTCTTTTCCAAATCAGTTACTTTCTTTTTGATAGGCGCAATCTTTTTCTCCAACTCATCAATCGACTTTTGTACTTCATCCTGTTGTTCGTTGATATCTTTCAATTCTTGCTTGCTTTGGCTTGTGGATTCCGCATGAGCAAACTGCGGCGGAAGTGCACTGAAAGCCAAAGTGGATGCTACTACAGTAGCTACTAACTTGCGTTTCATAATCCCTCTCCCTACGTGAGATTTTTATGTAATAATCTCAACCTCCGACTTTTATACCAAATCCGTTCCAGTCTGTCCAATATCCAACTACCAAGGATTTTACTCGAAAATAACAGGATCCTCGGCAGATCATAAGGACAGAAGTCCATATCGAGCGGGAGATGATTTTATGTAGCGAGAACCCCAGTTATCCCGATTCTTTAATTTAGGGATGTTTTTCCATGACCACCTCCTCGTTTTCTATCTATACTATGAAAAAAGAACAGCGAGATGGCAATGGGAAGAAAGACGTATTTTCGGCGGATTTGCTCAAGAAATTCATAACCCCCCTGCCTACCGCTGGGGGTTAGATGGACGACAAGCCGATTGAAACCTGGCAAAAATCTCTTCTTTGTCAGTAAAAATACCCCCGGCTGTAAGCACCGGGGGTGAGTTGTTCTATACTCAAGGAAAGGAATACCATCCGTTGATCAGCTGTCCAGCTTTTTCTTCTTCAGGTACCAGTCTGTTCCGTTCAGGTCGCCTTCGAGACGCTTTTTGAGGCCTTCGTAGTTGGTCGGAGCAGGTTCCACCACTTCATCACCCGGCTGCCAGTCGGCCGGAGCAGCAACAGCATGTTTGTCGGCGGTTTGCAATGCATCCACCAGACGCAGCACTTCGTCGATATTGCGGCCCACATTCAGCGGGTAGTAGATGATAGCGCGGATCACTTGCTTGTCATCGATCACAAAGACGCAACGGACCGTTACCGTTTCGTTGGCACCGGGATGAATCATTCCGTATTTTTGAGCCACTTCGGTGGTCAGGTCGGCGATTACCGGGAAGGGAATTTCCACACCCATTTTTTCACGGATGTTGTTTACCCACGCCAAGTGAGAGGAGATGCTGTCTACACTGAGCCCCAACAGTTGCACATTGCGTTGAGCAAACTCGTCATTCCGTTTGGCAAAACCAATGAACTCCGTGGTGCACACCGGAGTGAAATCTGCCGGATGGGAGAAAAGAAGCACCCATTTGCCTTTGTAATCGGAGAGGCTGACTTCTCCAAAGGTGGTTTTAGCGGTAAATTGCGGAGCCGGATCTCCGATTTTCGGAATTGCCGGAGTTGCTGCGACTTGCGTTTCCACTGCCATCATACATTCCTCCTTACAGGTTCTCATCCTGTATTTACACAATCCCTTATGTATCACCCAAATAGAAACTGGATGGACTGGATTGTGTGCAAACCTTTCCTGGCCAGGTAAAACTGAAAACAAGTAAACCCAATCAATTTACTAGGTTTTTATGTGTTTCTTGTATTCTACTCATTTTTCTGACCTTTTGTCAACGATTTTTTATTTGATTTTTTTCGAAAAACGGGATGGGCGCGTTGAAAACCGCTCTCGTTCTCTTGACACTCCCACGCCTGAGACATGGGATTCTTGGTTCTTCCTGCCGACTCTTGCTGTCCCGGCATGCGGTGTTCCCCACACCGGGATCTCAATGCGGCGAAAAACATCCTCAACGAGAATTTAAGCCCGGACTATTAAGAGGGGGCACCCCCTCCCTTGTCCGACGCTTGCTTTCATCCCAACCCGAAAGGGCTGGGTTTTCTCGCTCGCTATTTATAATTGCCGATTCTGGCTTTTGGTCACCCTTTCCCGCGATCTCGCGTATGGGCGACTATCCCCTCGGCCTCCACCCTTGACAGGCTGGACGTCGGTATTACGTTCACCCCTTATAGCAAACTTCATTGCATTCTTCGTTCTGCGATTATGTTTAAGTCAACGACTCACCGTTGAAATGGTGAGCTTGTAACTATCCAGTCATGCAAGCGTCTTTCGACTCTGACCTTGAATTGATGTTACATCAGGGCAGGTTGACAGCTACCCGCACCGCACCAGTCATGCTGATGCAGTTTTCCTGCACAAAGGTACTCAATTCCCTTACGGTGCAGATTCATGGCTCCAATCCGATCATCATTTGAGGTGTACCCACATGTACGGCATTGGAAGACATGTTTCTGCTTATTACGGTTCGCCTTCTCTGTATGTCCGCACTTGGGGCAGGTTTGGGATGTATAGGCAGGATCAACAGTGACTACGGTAGAGAGATTCAACTTTGCCTTATATTCAACCATTTGCCGTAGTTGATGGAACGCCCAACTGACGGAATACCAACGATCCTTCTTACGAACCTTTTCAGTTGCAGAGCGAACACCTTCTAAATCTTCTAAGACGATTAGGCTGTTTTTACCAGCATGTTGAACGAGTGCCTTTGATACCGCATGATTAATATGCGTCATCCAACGGTTTTCTCGATCACCGATCTTCTTTAATCGTCTTCGAGCAGAAGCTGTTCCTCTCTGTTGGAGAGATTTAAGGGTACGTCTATACTGACATCGCTTATCTTTGATATAGCGACCTTTGAAAAAACAGTTTGATCTTTGGAATCAAATGTTGTAGCTAAGAAGTTTAATCCAAAATCAACACCTACAACATTTCGCACTTCATTCAAGTCAGCATCATGAACCTCTTTAGTCATGGGAATATGCAAGAAGAATTCCCCTTTCTTAGAGATAAGTTTTGCTGTACCAAACGACCAACTACCATCAAAGAAATGTTCCATCCCTTTCATTTCATAAGGAACTTTCACACGACCTTCTAAGGTATTTACAGAGAACATTCCACCAACTAAGGAATAGTCTCGATTCCAAACCAAATCATACACAGGCCGTTTGTATTTCACTAAAGACCAATCATGACCATTTTCTTTGGCTGACCTGTAACTTGCAATGACGGTTTTCATTACGGATTGAGCCATTTGAGAGCGAAGTCCAAAAGTAGAACGAAGCTCTACATAAGTCATCTTGTGTAATTTTGTTTGAACGAGATTTTTGGTTTCATAGACAATATTAGAAACATAGTTGCATCCGGTCTTGTAGGCGTGTGAAGTTTGAGCAAGTAGGTCTTTCTGTTCTTCTGTCACATGGATTTTAAGCTTGGCCGTAATGGTGATTTGCATGTGTTTCACCTCCTCTTACATGAAACTAACATAACATATTTTAGTGAAAGTAAAGGAGATTATCATTTTTTGAAGGGAGGTACGACAGGAGAAAAGATTGTTGCTCTAAGCATCCCCACAAGGTAGATACTGAGCAACACCGATTCCTCTACGCCAATGAATTGGCGAGTCTCCTGTCGGCAATTCTCATGAAAAAAAACCGAACCGTTCCATTGCCTCTGTCTGTCGTACCTTTTCTTGTTTCCATCATGGGGTTGATCGCTGCAATAAAATTGATAAAAGCCCCCTTGTATTCTGGTCTTGTGGCAGGATGGCTGACAGCCGTAGTGATATCCCTTTTCCATGGAGGATCATTTAGGTCAGTGGTCCGGGCGACGTCTCAAGGAATGAAGAGCACTTTTTTCGTTGTCGCCATTCTCTTGCTGATCGCTGGGATCATCTCGGCATGGCTTGCATCTGGGACGGTCCCGGCCATGATTTACTATGGGATACAATTGATTCACCCCAAGTTTCTTGTTGTAACCGCTTTTTTACTCGCAGCGGTCTCATCGATGACACTGGGCTCTTCTGTGGCGACCCTCTCCACCATGGGGGTTGCTATCGCAGGGATGGCACACGTTTTTAATCTGTCCCCCGCACTCATCGGAGGTGCCCTCATCTCCGGGGCGATGGTTGGGGATCGCACATCGCCCGTTTCAGGAACGTTTCACTTGGTTGCCCATATGACAGAAACCAAAGCGGAAGATAATTACAAACCAATGTGGCAGACGGGAATACCGATGATCGTCCTATGTATCCTTCTCTTCTCTTGCCTTGGGTACGGCAAAACATTCGGGAGTCTTCATCCCATGAGTCATCCTATACTGAAAGAATTAATCCTACATGTTCAGATGCCCTGGTACGTATTGATCCCTCCTATTCTGGTGCTCATTTTGGCCATGTTTCGTGTTTCTATTCTGCTGAATCTCGGGATCGGCACCGTATTGGGGATCCTCTTCGCCGTCACGCTACAAGGCGATTCGTGGCTCTCGGTTTTACGTTCTCTGTGGCTCGGATATGATCTTCAAGTGAACGGACAAGCATTGCTCCATGGCGGAGGTATCTGGCCGATGTTCAATGAGGTTTTACTGATTGTCGCGGCGGGGGCTTTAAACGGGGTCATGGAGGAAAGTGGTATGTTGCATGCGATCCTTGATTCGTTACTTCAGCGCATCCGTTCGAAAAGCGGATTGATCGGCGCGACTGTCTTACTAAGTATCTCTATGTCATTACTGGCATGCAATCAGTCATTATCCGTGATTGTGCCGGGACGAACTCTTCGTTCCTCATATGAGAAGCTGGGAGTTCCTTCTCGTTATCTGGTAAGGAGTTTAGCGGACTCGGGTGTCGTCGTTTCACCGCTGATCCCTTGGAATTTGCATGGCATCCTCTGTTCAGCGGCTATGGGTATACCGACACTCGTCTACTTCCCGTATGCTTTCTTTTTGTGGGGATTGCCCATTATAACCCTTCTGCTCGCCTTGCGACCAACTAAGATGTCCTTCGGAAGGCATCGGTATGAGCATTTCGGGTAGGTCCGGTATACGCGCGATATCTACGGTTAGACAGTAGTACACATGGATTCTCCCCATTATTCCGTGCCTTCCAGACATAGATTCGCGGGATGAATAACCGCGAATGTATGTAATCGGACATCCTGATGTTAAAGAGATTTACTTTTTATCCCATTTGAAACCGTATCGTTTACATATATCTCAGACTACCCCTACTTTGGAGAACTCTTGGTTAAACTTCTTTCAAATAGGTCGATGATTTGCAAAAACCGCTCAGCTTCACGAAAAACATGGTCGGCCAATAGGGGGTGGATGATGCTTTTAATCCGACAAGCCTCGATTAATTCCCGCGCCGTCTTTTTAAAGTCCCGCAATGACTTAACGGATACCCTATTTTGATCTAGAAACTGATCGAGCAAAGGAACCGTTTGTGATTGGGGTCTCATGGACTCTAGATCTTTGGCCTGGAATAACAACTGGTCAAAATCATGGCTGAACTCCCGGGCCTGTTCAACCAGTTTTCTTTCCGAAGGATCCAGAAGATGTCCGATAAATTTAGCATGATCGGCCATGATTCGCAGGAAAAATACATTTTCATCGATGATCGCATCGGGAAGAGGCTCAAGTCTTCCTTGATTCAGTTCTTCCAATCGATTTCTAAAATAAGCTGCTTCTCGACTCACATGATCCACTAACAAGGGAAAGTTGTTTCCTCCGGGAAGTTGACATTGCAAAATCAAACCCAAGACTTTTCTTTTAAACGCCCAAATGAGAGAAGCCGCTCGATGAACTTTCATATTAAAATTGCTGATTTGTTCGGGATCCGCTTCTGTAGAAAAGTCATGAGCTTGATTTTCGATTCTTTCGAAAAGGGAGAAAAAATAATTCGCTTCGTTAATCAGCTGCGTATCTTCACATCGAAATCCAAGCTTTAAAAACAACGAATGTTCCTTCATAATACGCGACCAAAATCGAATCTCATCAAGCGAACGTACCACAAAACCATTTGTCAACGGGTATGCCCCCTAATCTTTAATTTGTACAAATTATGTACGAATACCCAGGTTGATGAATGCCTCAGAGTTGCTTGAAGAGTTTTTTGTCAGGCACGCCCTATACCCTCGCTATTTATCCGTTCCTTTCATGAAGCCAAACCGGATATTGTAGCCTACATTGACCGACCTCATTCTACGCTAGCTATCTATCTCCAAAAGAATTCCGTCAATCTCTTACTTCAAATGTCACTTAATTGTCTGGACTTTTGAGGTTCATTACGTACAGATATGATTGGGAGTTACACTTTTGCACTTTATATCGACTTTTAATAGACAAAAAAAGCTGGGAACTCCCCAGCTTTTCTTTGTTGCGGGCGATTGGCCACTCCCTGGAATGGAATAAGCGTAAAGCGGATGTATCTGAGTGACTTACTTCCTCCCCGAACAACGTAGCCTTTATTACGTAACCGTACTTATTGACGAGGGTTTTATTCTTTCACTTTGCTTAAGCAATGTTCACATTGTGTAATATACGATGGGGCCATTTGAATACCACAGTCGACACAAATCATTTGTTTACTGTTCTCCGTTTTTTTACATCTTTGCTTTGCCATAATCTATCCTCCTTCGTACCGCTCGCTTTAATTGTATCACAACAGATATCCTTATGTTGATTTTATTATATAACAGAGCCTTTTTAATTGGAACCCCTAAAATTGCTGGGTACTATGGCAGTACCGATTCGAATAGCACCAGCTACCTCTGAAAGGAGTTGGATGATTATTTGCCCATAGGCTAGGGAGCATTGCATTCAGGTTCTTAAGGATTGTGCTGAGATCTGCTCCATGGCTTCCCGGTTTATGTCCCGAAAAAGTGAAGTATACGCGACGGTTTGTGAGGCGTGCGCGCAGGAATGCCAAATTTAAAGGTGAGCACTGCCAAAAATGCGCGGATCTCTGTCGGCAATGTGCGACCGAATGCCGGAAGATGGCTGCTTAACCACTACAACCCAAATACCCCAATCCCCTTTACTGACGGGGATTAGGGTATTTTGGGTTGGGTAACTTTGTGAGTCTAGACTGGAATTGTTTTCTGCTTAAAAGGAATAGGCTTATTTTTTCAGTAAGGTTTCCACCGCACTTTCCGCGCTTTCTGATAACGGTGATCGACGGCTGGCCAATGAACAACATGCCACCAGGCTTGGATGTATTTTTTTCTGTTGTCGTTGTATTTGAGATAATACGCATGTTCCCATACGTCCAGCACCAGCAGCGGAATAACATCCCACTGAGTTAAGTTTTGATGTTTTTCCGCTTGTAAGATCTCCAGACGGCGGGACCTGGGTGACCAGACCAGGATGGCCCAACCGCCCCCTTCCACTTTTTCAGCCGCATTGGAAAAATGCTTTTTAAAGGCTTCAAAACTCCCGAAATCCTTTCGGATCTGCTGTTTGAGATCGCCTTCCGGTTCACCGCCTCCCCGGGGGTTCATGATATTCCAGAAAATAGTATGGAGGTAGTGGCCTGCCCCGTTGAACGCGGCTTCCCGCTCCCAGTGCTTGATCAGATTGAAATCCCCGGTTTTTCGGGCCTGGGCCATCATCGTTTCCGCTTTGTTGAGACCTTCCACATAGCTTTTGTGGTGTTTATCGTGGTGAAGCCGCATCGTCTTTTCATCGATGTACGGTTCCAGTGCATCGTAAGGATAAGGGAGCGGCGGGAGAACGTGTTTTCCTACTGGGACATACCTTTCCCCTCCCTCTTCCGATTCGGTGGACGGTTCTTCCGAGTTTTGAACGGCATTGTTCAATGTCGGTGCCCCTTTGACGTGCCGTGAACATTTTCTGTGAAGTTGACACGCCTTTTGATACAGCCAATTAAGTTGATCCAGAGTAGCAGCAGGGATAGCGGCGGCTCGTTCCAAATACCCCAGTTCGGACAGGAAACGGTTTCGTTCTTCTGCCTGGAAAATTCCATCCTCGCAAACAATCAAAAAATGTCGGGTGTTTCGGACGATGTCAGTAATCTTCTGTCTGATGTTCCCTTTATCAGGGTCCGAATAAATGAACATGTATATTTTCCCCCATAAAAAGATCACGGAATCTTATACAGTATACGGAGAACAAAGGGAGCTCGTGCCTTCGGCCTTTGGCTTCCATCTTTCGGTGTCAATGATGAGTCCTTCGCATATATTTCACTTAACCTAATATGCCCAGTGACAGGGTTGCTGTTAGAACACCGCCCGGGAGGTGGACGCCTCCTTTCCGCATAATTAGGCGGTCACCATCCGCGATGGGGAACCGGATACCACTCGGCACAAGCCAAAATCAAGGCCGGACGGGCTGAAGGAATTGGGGAAGCGGATCACGGAGAAGATGAAACCCATCACTCCCCATCGATGATCATCAACTTTACGTGTGAGCGCCCCTTAATGGATAGGGCGTGATGATACGCATAGCCAAGGATAACAACCATCTTCCTTCTTCGATAAGTGAGATATCCTAATTTCCCTATGCCCATTCTTATTTTCTAGATCCATATCCTATACAAAATCAAGGGTGAAGAATACATTGACACTGTAGGTTGCAAACACGAATGGAAAGGAGAGAGATCATTGGCCAACCAAGTTTTTCTTAGTGTTATTGCTCCAAACAAAGCAGTAAAACACGGTAAAATCGTTTATAAAACGATAACAATACCGAAATACCCTATGAAAAAACCTAAAATTTAAATATAGTATAAAGGGTTGAATATGGCGAAGGGAATCAAATACACTGGCTCCGTTCAGTTATCTTTTAGCTCCCGATAAAAAAACCAGAGCTCACCAACGATGGGCTCCGGTTTTTTTATGATGGAGATACCTATAAATCCCTGCATTGTTCGGTTTCGCCCAGGTAATGGATGGAGTGATGATTCCTACTACGAGGAAAAAGGCCAAACCGGTTGCAAGAAGACGTTTCGCTCGTTAACTCTCTTCAGTTAGTCAGGTTCTAACGCTTTCGTTTGATCTTCAAATTCTTTTTCAATTGAGTAATCCAAGAGTATACAAAGGTGATGGTGCGACGGGGGCCAGACTTTCGATGTTGTAACCACCAGGCAAGAACGACTGGTCCGAAAACCAGCACCCAATCCTTAACCTCGCGGTAAAAGTCGGTGACATCCATCGTATTCACCTCCTCGGCACAAGGGCTTCCACCAAAACACCTCCTTCCCAGAATATATCCCCTCCTCATCCTCCAAGGACGTGGAAAAGGTAGATCTTGACTTATATATTCCTTCATCCCAGACTGATATTACAAAATTCGGGATAGTTTTTTTACGTATTTTACGTAAGGGATGTATCCCTTTTTCCTTTGTTGAGGGTCTCTTAGTTATGTAAAGCTTATGTCCTTATCTAGCGTCGTCGTAGAATGAATTTACACAAAAGATTTGTGTTACACTCCTCGCTTCATTACTGTTCACTATGAAACAGTAATTTCAACTTTACTGAAATCGATTCGGTTAAATCATTTGCCGAGGCATAAAGACAAAAACCGCTCTCTTCCTTGTGCTGATAAGCGAGAGGACGGTTTTGCATTTTGGTTTCTTCCCGTTTGCAGTTCAATCGGTCCAACGCATAGGTATAGGCTGTCGGTGAAGGTTTATACTGCTTCACGTCATCGACACCAATCAGTCTGAGCTGTAGCAGCAACTAAGTTACCCTCCTGGCGAGAAAGGATATTGGGTATGGAAAGACGACCGGTATATCCCAATACCGGTCGTCTTTCTATGTCAGATCAGCAGATTGAACAGCGTCGGATTTTTGTTGAGTTCCATATACTGAATACCTTTTTCTTCCATGCGACGGATCAGCGGCTCATAATCCTCTTTTCGCTTCAGCTCAATCCCCACCAGAGCGGGACCTTTCTCTTTGCTGTTTCGTTTGATGTATTCAAAGCGGGTGATATCATCATCCGGTCCCAGCACCTCTGCGACAAACTCGCGCAACGCTCCCGCCCGCTGTGGAAAGTTGACGGTAAAATAATGCTTCAAACCTTCATAAATCAGGGAGCGTTCTTGGATCTCCTGCATCCGGTTGATATCATTGTTACCGCCGCTTAGGATGCAGACCACGTTCTTGCCACGGATCTCTTCTTTAAACAAATCCAGTGCGGCGATGGACAAAGCCCCGGCCGGCTCGGCAACGATGGCATTCTCGTTGTAAAGTTCCAAAATCGTCGTACATACTTTTCCCTCCGCCACCGTGACAAACGTGTCCACCATTTCCTTGCAGATCTCGTAGTTGATGCTGCCCACCCGGCGGACAGCTGCTCCGTCCACAAATTTTTCGATCCGTTCCAAGTCAACCACTTGACCGGAATCCACAGAGGCCTTCATCCCAGGGGCTCCGGCCGGCTCCACTCCGATCACCTTGGTGCAGGGACTTAAGCTCTTCACATAGGAAGCCACACCTGCGGCCAGCCCGCCGCCGCCAATGCCGACGAACAAATAGTCCACCGGTTCCGTCACATCGTTCAAAATTTCCAATCCGATGGTTCCCTGCCCGGCGATCGTCATGGGGTCCTCAAAGGGATGAATGAAGGGCATTTCCCTTTCCTCACTCATGCGGAGCGCCTCCGCCAAAGCGTCGTCAAAGGTATCCCCTGTCAGAATCACTTCCACCTGATCGCCGCCAAACCGTTTCACCTGAGTGACTTTCTGGTTGGGTGTGGTATTGGGCATAAAGATCTTGCCGTGGATCTTCAACACTTGACAGGAATACGCCACTCCCTGCGCGTGGTTCCCCGCGCTGGCACAGACGACACCGTTGTTCCGCTTTGCCTCGGGCAGATGCCGGATCGCATTGTAGGCTCCCCGGATTTTAAAAGACCGCACTACTTGCAGGTCTTCCCTTTTCAAAAACAAACGGCAGTCGTACCGATTAGAAAGAACTGCATTGTGCTGCAACGGTGTATGCTGAACGATGTCCTTCAACAAATGGTTGGCAAAAATCACATCTTCGACCGTTACCTTCACTTCCGACTCCTTGGTTGCCTCCACTTCCGATCTTTGTTGCAATGTACATGCCTCCGGTTGCTTTTCGAACCATTATACAACGAACCCCCCGGTATCATGCAATCACTTTTCTCATTGTTTTAATTGACACTCCTACGCCTGAAGACGTGGGATTCTTGGTTCTTCCTGCCGGCTCTTACCGTACAGTCCCCAAGCTGACACCGTGTGTCCCACGGCCAAATACGTTATCCTGCGGGCTTTAATCCTTCCTTGAGGATGTTTTTCGCCGCATTGAGATCCCGGTCGTGGTGAATACCGCATGCGGGACAGGTCCACTCCCGCACGTTCAGCTTTTTCACCTCTTTGTTT
>NZ_BMHQ01000006.1 GCF_014641195.1 Marinithermofilum abyssi
TGGCATTCGCCAATGTGGGAAGAACCGATGGATTCAGGTAGCACATGTTCTCCCGTTACGCTCTGTTCAGCCAGGTGGTCGGAGTGTATTTGGTTTTTGGCGATATGCCGGCTGTGGATGACACTGTCCAAGAGATGATCACTGCGGACACTGTGCTGTCCCAATTTGCGGGAGGTGACGGATTCATCCGCCAGGTGCTCCGAAGTGACGGAATGAGCTTTGATTTTCTGGCTGGTCACGCTTTGATCCGCCAGATGAGCCTGTTGGATTTGATTGTCAACGATATGAGCAGCCCGGATGGACTCGGCTTGCAGATGTTGGCTGCCTACACTGTTATCAGCCAAATGGGAGGCTTGAATTTGGCATTCGCCAATGTGGGAAGAACCGATGGATTCAGGTAGCACATGTTCTCCCGTTACGCTCTGTTCAGCCAGGTGGTCGGAGTGTATTTGGTTTTTGGCGATATGCCGGCTGTGGATGACACTGTCCAAGAGATGATCACTGCGGACGCTGTGTTGTGCCAATTTACCAGAGGTAACGGATTCATCTGCCAACTTGGTACTGGTTACTGTATAATCGATCAGTTTATCCGTCGAGACGGATTCGGGGGATAGTTTGGAAGTAGTGACGGATCGGTCTGCCAGCTTACTTCCCGATACAGAATCATCCGCCAGATGGTGTTCGGTCACCGTGTTTCCTTTGATGTGGTAGGTATTGATGCATTCCGGCGTCAAGTGACGTTCATCTAACAACTGCTCAGTCAAGTGCTCTTTCGTAATGCTTTGTTCCGCGATCATAGAAGAACGGACAGAGCGAGGGGCGATTTTAGATTGGGTGACGGATTGGTCTGCCAAATGTTCTTCTTGGATGGTGCCAAAACGAAGGTGCTTCGGTTCGATGGTTTGTTCTTGAAGGTGATCAGAGCGAATAGAGGAAGTGGCCAGCTTATCTTGTGTGACAGACCCCTCCGTCAAGTGGCGTGCGGTTACGGACTGTTCAGCCAAGTGGTGACCGGTCACGGAATGAGGTTGCAAGTGGCCGGAACCGACGGAATCAGAAGCCAGCTTCTTTTCGGTGACGGCATCATCCTTCAGGTGGTATTCGGTCACCGTGTTTCCTTTGATGTGGTGGGTGTTGATGCATCCCGGCGTCAAATGACGTTCGTCTAAACACTGCTCAGTCAAGTGCTCTTTCGAAATGCTTTGTTCCGCGATCATAGAAGAACGGACAGAGCGAGGGGCGATTTTAGATTGGGTGACGGATTGGTCTCCCAAATGTTCTTCTTGGATGGTGCCAAAACGAAGGTGTTTCGATTCGATGGTTTGTTCTTGAAGGTGATCAGAGCGAATAGAGGAAGTGGCCAGCTTATCTTGTGTGACAGACCCCTCCGTCAAGTGGCGTGCGGTTACGGACTGTTCAGCCAAGTGGTGACCGGTCACGGAATGAGGCTGCAAGTGGCTGGAACCGACGGAATCAGAAGCCAGCTTGGAGGAGGTGACGGCATCATCCTCCAGGTTTTCAGCTCCCACCGCGCCAGTATCCAGGTGGGCCTGTTGGACCGATTTTTTGGCCAGCTTTTTTTCGGTGACGGATTCATCCGCAATATGCTCAGTGTGTACAACCCCCTTTTGAATATTTTCGGCCCCAACGGCGTGGCTGGCTAGTTTAGCCTGATCTACGGCATTGTTGGCCAAGTGCGCGTTACTAATCGCCCCATTGCGGATATGGCGATCCAGTATGGATTTATCCGCGATATGACTGGTTAAGACATGGCCGTGAGCCAAATGGTGGGATTGCACGGATCCTGTTTTGATTTTCTGTCCGTCAATACTGCCATCTTCCAGCCTGCTACCGGAAATGCCGTTTTCTTTGAGGTGTTTGTTTTCCACGGATTCTCTTTGCAGATGTTCTGAACGAACCGTTTCGGGAGCAAGGTGGGTTCCTTTAATGGAACAGGGTGCGATCTTAGCATCGGTCACAGCTTCATTGGCCAATTTGGAAGTACTGACGGACTGATCCTGAAGATGATCTTGACGAATGGCCCCAACTTGGATTTTGGTGCCATCGACACTGTTGGCATCCAGTTTTTCATTGGTGATTGACCCGTCTATGATATCATTGGTGTGAAGGAAAGGGTCGTGGGGCCGATTAGGTGCTCGTTTTTGCTGGATGTTGCGGAAGTACGATTCCCGCTGTTGGGTTGGTTCCGAAACCGGTGGAGATGAAGGCTCTGGTGGATTCTGTGCAAGACTTGTATTTGGGGGGGGCACTTGGCTGGATGGATGTACTGATGGCGTTGGGGCAGGGGATGGGTGTTTCGTCTTCCCTTCCTTCCGGTCCCGTTTTTCCTGTTGAATAGGTGGATTCTGTGCAAGACTTGTATTTTGGGGGGGCACTTGGCTGGATGGATGTACTGATGGCGTTGGGATAGGGGATGGGTGTGCCGCCTTCCCTTCCTTCCGGTCCCGTTTTTCCCGTTGAATCATTTGTTCCAAAGCCCATTCGTCTTCCCATAAATGAGCCGGCTTTTTTTTATAAGGGGATTTCTTTTTACGATAGGTCACGATGTCCATCCTTTCCTGATGGTGTTCACACCTATAGGTATATTCATCAGGGACGGGAGTGGAAACGTCTTAAGGAAAATCTGGGCCCTGGATTAGAAGAAAAAAGTCTCTAGAAAGTTTTCTGTTGACCGAAGGTTTGATTAACAAGAAAAAAGACTGGGATTAAATGTCCCTGTCCATGTCACCGTAAAGGTACATGTTCGTGAATTTGGAACAAAAGGAGCAAAAGGGATCGGTTTTAGGCCCGGTTCAAAAGAAAAAGCCCCTAGTCCTCGGATTAACGGCGTGATCCGCGGGCGGGGTCTTCGGTTACATCATGACGGTTCCAATTTCCGCCGCCAAGCCATAAGGTGGGCTTTCCCGTCGGACCGGTAAACATTCGGAAGGCAACCAATCCGGTGGAAAAGCACAGTCTTAGACTGGGGATATTGTCGCAGGCCACACGGGTGTACACCTTGTCGAGTTCCTCCAAGGCATGGTAGAGAAGCGTTTCCCCGACATTGCTTTTACGGTGGGAAGGATGCACTACGATCAATGCTTCATCCAAACCATACCGGCCAAAGGCGATAATTCCGGCGAGACGTTTCTGTATGATGGCGACGGAAATCAACGTTCCTTCCGGAAATTCGTCAGCGGATAAATCTCGTAGCCAACGTAGGGCCTGGTGGGTGATGCGTTTATCTCCATAGGTTTTGGCAAATCGAAGGAGCATCGGTTTCAGTCGGTTGAGCTGGGATGGGGTGAGTACCTGGATTTCCATTGCCATCACCCCCGCTCTTGTGCGGCAGCCCGGGAAAAGCCGCTTAGGTACAGGCAGTATTGAATCAGTTGCTGCAAGGAGCGCTCCCGGATATCCGGTTCATCAAATTTCATCGGCTTGGCGTTGGCTTCAAAAAACCACAGTTTTTCTTGGTTATCTATACCCATATCCATCGACATTTCCCCGAGAGTGTGTCCTTGTTGCTCTTCAATATGCCGGGCGATCCGGATGGCGGTATTCTCCAATTTTTCCATCTTCTCCGCCTGTCTTTCACTGAACAAATAACCTAGAACCACCTCAGCATCTTCAATGGACCCGCCCATCGGCACATGGGTGCTGATAGCCTTTTGTCCAGCCAAACGAATACCCTTGCCGGTTATCTGCCACGTGCCGGTTCCGTCTTTTTGCAACAAAAGGCGCAAATCAAACGGGCTGCCAAGATAGCGGGCGAGCGGGATTCCTTGTTGCAGCACATATTTACGGGACTGGATCAACGTCTGCAGCAAGCGGTAAAGTTCTTCCCGTGTTTGAGAGAGGAAGCGCTGCTTTTGTTTCAATGTCTGGTAGATCGTTTCAAAGTGTTGATCTTGCTTGGTTACACGGATCATTCCATGTCCTGCTTTGCCGTCAATCGGTTTGAGATACAGGATGGAGTGCCGCTGCAACAACTGAAAGAACGCTTCCCGATTGCCCCATTGGACGGTTTCGGGAAGCAGGTCGCATAATTCGGCTGAGCGCTTGAGATATAGATATAAGGTCCATTTATCGAAGAAGCCCGGATTGAACAGGTGGACGTTTTCCATTTTGGTCAGCAGACGGATCGCATCTTGCTCAGCCTGTTGTTGTTCGGCGAATCGGGAAGGAATTCGGTTATAGACCACGTCCGGAAACGGCAGGGTTCCGCTGATCCACCCTTTTCCTCCTTTGCGGGTATCCAGCATATATCCGCGGACGGTACGGGAATCAGGCTGTAATCCCTCTGGCGTGAGTACAAATACGGTGACGCCCATCCGTTTACCCATTCGGATGATATCGATAAAATTTTGCCGGTTTCCACAGAATGTGCTGCCATTTCCCTTGGAGGTAAGGATGGCAATGAAGGGTCCGGCTTTGTAAGTACCTTCTTTCCATTCTATCAGCCGGGTAGGTAACAGTCGCGGTGACGAGACAGGGATGGCTGGGGTTTGAACCGGCAGCGTTTTCAGCAGCCTGTGACCCAACAAGACACGAAGCGCTCCCGGATAGTCTGATCGGGGTTTGGAGCGCGGATGGGGAATAAAGACCAGTGAATTTGCTCCTTTTTGCAAAGCGATCCAGCCCGCTTTGGGATAAGACATGAACCCAGCTCCTTTCTTAAACGAAATTGGCTAACTTTAAGCTGTATTCAGTAATGTAGCGAGCGGATTGCTTTCCTGCATCCCGGAGAGTGGGATGAAGAAAGATATGCCGTCCCGGTTTGGAGTTAACCTCAAATAACCAAACATGTTGATACCGGTCTATACCGATATCCAGTCCGAGCTCCCCCAATGGGCCGTTTACTTCTTCTTCCAAAGTACGGGCGATCCGAATCGAAGCATCCCGAATTTTGTTTTCGATTTCGGATTCCGCTCCCGGAAATTTCTTTTGCAGCAGCTCCGACGTGGAAATCATGGATCCTCCGGTTCGGCCATGAGTCGTCACGCAGCCGACCCCGGCCACTTTGGCTCCAATGCCGACGACCTGCCATTCTTCGCTGCGATCTTTGTGCATGTGAACGCGAAAGTCCACGGGACGCCCGTCGTATTTGGCCAGCCGAATTCCTTGCTGGACCAGGTAACGGTTGAGGCGGTGCATCTGCTGCCCAAAAATGTGCCAGACCAATTTTTCCATCGAGTGGAACAATCGCAGCACATTTTTCTCCCCGTCCCGGAATCGGCAGTAGTAACCGCCTTGGGGGTGTCGCGTAATCCGGAAAATCCCCATCCCCAGACTGCCGCCGTCCGGTTTTAGATAGATCATCTGATGCCGGTCAACCATTTTCTTAATGAGGGGTATAGTCGGAGATGGATAGGTTTCCGGTATATTTTCTGAAGTTAAAGGGTGCTGATATAATTTTTCGTGGACGGACCACTTATTGAAGAATCCTTGGTTGAAAATCTGGCAACGGGTAATGGACTGTATACGCTCCCGGCACGCTTTCACTTGTGGGAGCGATTCGGCTTTCCGGTTGGGGATCCGTTCGTAGATCACTTCGGGCAGAGGCGCTGTCCGACGAAACCATTGACAGACTCCGTTTTTTCCTTTCCCGTAGAACCATCCGTTGACGGTTTGTGTATTCCAGTCCACCATTTCCGGAGTAAAAACATAGAAAAAGGGACGGTCGGTCTGTGCAGCCAACAGGAAGCTCTTAAATAGCGAACTTCGGTTACCGAAGGGGGTGGTGGAAGAACCAGTATATCCGGTGGTCAGGATGGCGAGAACGGGTCCGATGCGCAGCTCCCGGTTTTGCAGACTCGTTCTGATCTCTGAAAAGTAGGGAATCGCCAATTGGCGGGCGATATATTTTGGAAAATAGATGGCATATTCATTACGGTTGATACCCAAGATCCGGGTGATTAAGGTCCGGTTGCCCACCCGAATTTTGATGGACTGTCCGGGGTGGCATCCCCACTCTTTCATCAACGATGTGCTCAATTTCACGGCTTTTGCTGGCATGGTGGAAGACAACGCTTGTATTTTGCAGATAATCGAACTCATACTTACCCTCCTGTCTGCCTCTTCAACAACGATCGGGCGTATTGGATAGGAAGTTGAATGGAGCGCTGACGGGTTTCATTCTCTTTGGTGAAAAGAAAGACAGTACGCCCGGGCTTGGAGTTGACTTCCAACAACCATACGCGGCCTTTGCGGTCAATGCCAACGTCCAGCCCCAGTTCCAATAAACGGCCATGCATGCTTTCGATATGCCGGGGGACATGGGCGGCCAATTGGCGAAGGTCATGCATGATCGACTGTATCTGTTCCCGGGAATAGTAACGGGAAAGAAAGGGGCCAGGCCGTTTTGCTTGACCGCCCCCGTGCAGGTTGGATGTCAGTGAATGTTGTTTTCCTGCGCGGACGGCTGCACCGGTGGTGACCCAGTTTCCCTGTCCATCCTTTTGAACGAGAATGCGCAGATCAAAAGGGTAACCGTCAGCGGTGGTGAGCTCCAAGTACGGTTGGATGATATACCGGGTGGTGCCGACAAACCCCTTCACCCAGTGGACTAGCTGGCTGTGGGAACGAAGTGGAGCGGCAACCGTCCCGTTTTGTCGGGATCTCCCTTTGACCACCCATCCTTCATCTTGAGGGAGAATGGCGGCCACTCCTTTTCCGTGGCTGCCGCCGTTGGGTTTGATCACCACAGCGGAGTGCTGTTTCAAAGCGGTGATCACATCGGCGGGTGAAGTGTATTTGATGGTATCGGGCAGATACGGGCGTATTTCGTAATGTTTGTACAGCATCTGGTGGGTTTGCATCTTCCCTCCCAATGGCCGCCCGAGCAGCTGGATGGACGGATCTTGGGCAAAACGGGACACAAAGGGTTTGTATTTCATGTAGTGGGTTGAATCGAGGTAGTAGCATCGGTCGTAAATTAACGAAGGTAACGGCTCCTGGGAACATATCCACCGCTTCGCCTTCATACTGTATTGCCAGGCGGGAGTGCGACGCCGGCTCCAATCTACGTCCATCGGAGAGAAAACGATGATGCGGATGCCAAAGGGCTTCCCTGCCAGCGTCAGCTGTTTAAAATATCCTGTTTCTTGGAAGGGGGGGGGTGCTTTTTGTCGCACTTTGCACACAATGATGCCTAGTGTGTGCGGAAGACCGCCGCTCATCGGGATTTCCTCCTCCCCTTATTCAGGGGTTTTGATGACTTTTTACGGGGGATCGGGGGTTGAATAGGCCATCCTGTCGCATACAAAACATAATCGACTAAACGGTTGACCGACGGACGAATGGTGTGTACCGGCTGTGTGACCACGGTGTCGTCCGTTTTGGAAGGTTTGGAGTTCATCTCGATCATCCACAGACGCCCCCAGTTATCCAATACCAAATCGATTCCCAATTCTGCAAAATGTCCTCGTGCGAGCCTTTCGAAGGTTTGGGCGATCTCTAAAGCCGTGTTGCAGAGCATAGTTGCGGTGGGCTTGTTTGACAGGGCCGGAAGGGAGTTGAGAACTTCTGACGCTTTACGAAGAGTGCCGCCGCGGGCCAAATTGGATACAAACTGCTGATCATTGGCGATTCGTCCAACACAGGAAGTGACCCTCCATTGCCCGTAGCCGTTTTTTTGAATCAGCACACGAAAGTCCACAGGCCGTCCGTCATAGGTAACCAAATCCAACCCCTGCTGGATCACGTACTTGGAAGGAATCACTTTCCGACGGAGCTGCCGCAGTATCTCCTTAAAAGTAGCAAACTTGCGGGTAATGGTCCCTGTCGGTTCCGAGTGTTGGCAGATGAAGAAACCGTCGGCCCGGGTGATCCGGATAATCCCGTGTCCTAGACTTCCGTTTGTGGGTTTTAGGAAAACCACCTGATACTTTTGCAACATCGCTTGCAGCCGGGCCGGATGATACGGAGAGGTTTCAGGCAACATGCGCTTGGCTTTTTCATCCCTGCTCAATAGTTCATGGACTTCTTTTTTATCCAGAAACGTTTCGTTAAAAATTTTCACGCGTTGAGATCGGAGTTGCTGCAATTTCTGCTGGATATCCGCTTGTTGTTCCAAGCGGCGGGAGGTCAAACGATTGTAAACGATATCCGGCAAGGGAGACGGGGTCTGCTTCCATTTGCTGTTTTCATAGGTCCAACCTTGGATACATTTATTGGCCAAGGAGATATCTTCCGGGGCGAAGACGGTGAAGGATGCTCCTTTGTTATAGCAGGCTTGGGCGCATTCTTCGAAGAACCGGGTCATCAGACCATAAGGTTGATCCTCGGTTTCGCCCACTTTAGGATCCCGGTTCATCATGACTCCCAGCAACGGTCCCAACTGCAAACGGCGGCTTTGGGGATCGTACCGTGCATTCAGGGATCGTTGACCCAATAACTTCAGTTTCTGGGCCAGCGTGGGATGAAGGAGAATCCTTGGTCGCTGAATTTGAGATCGAAGGATAAAAGCGGTGTCTGCTGCGGAGCCGAAAGTGATCCAGATCGGATGGGTGGGAAGGTTGAGCCGGTTGGCGAGTGTATGGCTTATAATCAGATTGCTGTGGGGTGTAAAATATCGATACGCAACGACTTGCGTCATCACACGTGACTGCCCCATGAAGATCCCCTTCCGCTTTTGTGACTAATTCATGGTATGTAAGCATGTTTCTCCGGGTGAATAAAAGGGGCTAAGTGGACAGCGGACGGGATTTCGGTTTCAATGATGAAAGAGGGTTGAATGAAACCTGAAGTGGGAAATACATCATGTCGGGAGGGACTCTTGTGAGCAATGTATATGATCAGGCTCATGCTTTGGCCCGGGCATTGCGGGAATCTGAAGAGCTGAAGGTTCTGGAACAAGCTTGGACTTCCATTTCCAAGGACCAAGCCAAACGGCAGTTGTTGGATCAATTCCGGCAGTTGCAAATGGAAGTACAGATGGCACAGATGTCTGGGCAGGCACCGTCCCAGGAAGCAGTGAAACAGTTGAATGGACTGTTGGAAAAAGTTCAGGCAGATCCCGGATTGAAGTCCTTTTTGGAAGTGGAGCAACGCCTGGGGACGATGATGAATGACTTAAATCGAATCATTTCGGAACCGCTGGAACGGATATATCGTTCCTGATAATACAGAGAACAAGCGGCAAAGGAGGAAGCTTTGTTGAAAATCCTTTTCCATGGACACAGTTGTTTTGAAATTCGTCATGAGGGACATACCTTGTTGATTGATCCGTTTCTGACGGGAAACCCGGCAGCAAAGGTGAAGCCGGAGAAGTTGAAGCCCGACTTTATCCTGCTTACCCACGGTCACAACGATCATGTGGGGGATACGGTTGCGATCGCCAAAGCAAATGACGCGATGGTGATCGCTCCCTTTGAGCTCGCGACCTGGCTCGGCTGGCAAGGGGTCAATGTCCATCCGTTGCACATCGGGGGTGCGCATGAATTCCCCTTTGGCAAGGTGAAATTGACTCAGGCCTTCCACGGCTCCGGATACACCGTGGACGATAAACAACAGATTGTTTATCTGGGGATGCCGGCAGGCCTGCTGTTGACCCTGGGCGGAAAGCGAATCTACCATGCCGGTGATACCGGCCTTTTCTCCGATATGAAACTGATCGGAATGAAAGGGGGAGTCGACCTGGCGCTCCTTCCCATCGGCGACAACTTTACCATGGGTCCGGAAGATGCTTTGCTGGCTGCGGAGTGGGTCGGCGCCAAACGGGTGATCCCGATGCACTACAACACGTTCCCGTTGATTGAACAGGATGCTTCCGCTTTTGTAGCTGAGCTCGAGAAGAAAGGCATTCAGGGAGAGATCCTGCAACCCGGTCAAGGGACAGAGCTTTGACAGATCGATAAGAAAATGTAAATGGGATGTAACCTCGCTGTAATATGGGAGACCTAGCATAGAACTAGGATGAAAACCCCCTATTTTTTGAGACGGTGGTGGAAGCGCCATCGTTTTTTTTTTTTTTTGCATGTTTTCCCGACTCGTCCCGTAGATATGGGATGAGGGAAAGGGGGGTGGAACCTTGACCAAAAGCAAACACGCCATCGCTTTGGTACTGGCTTTGTCGATGCTGTTCTATGCCCTGCCGAAGCTGTCTGTATCCGGAGAGTGGTCGCCGTCTTCTCTGTTTGCCTGGCTGTGGCTGGCTTTTGCCTATTTGGTGATTGCAGCCAATTGGCGGGCGGTGCTTGAAGTGGACCGGGAGCAAAAAGTACAGCGGGAATACGCTCGCCGTCTTCGTTGGCTGGAGGTGCAAAAACAATCCCGGTACGGCAGTTGGAGAACGGGAGAACGCAGACGGATGTTTGGTGCAAGGCGTTGATGAATGCTTGGAGGTTCAACCTCCTTTTTTTTGTAAAAGAATCGCTTCCTTGTGTATAATGTGAGGGTAAACAGGGAGCCGATTCCATGCAGAAAGAAGTGAACACGTGTGGCCACAAAGCATGAACAAATTTTGCAATACATAGAAGGGTTGGATATCGGTCACAAGATTTCTGTGCGACAGATCGCCCGGGAATTGGGCGTGAGCGAAGGGACGGCATATCGCGCGATCAAGGATGCGGAATCCCAGGGATTGGTTTCCACTGTGGAACGGGTGGGAACCGTGCGGATCGAGAAAAAACATCGTTCCCAGATCGAACGCCTCACCTTTGCCGAAGTGGTCAATATCGTGGACGGCCATGTGTTGGGTGGGCGGAGCGGTTTGCATAAAACCCTGAACCGCTTCGTCATCGGCGCCATGAAGCTGGAAGCGATGATGCGATATGTGGAGCCGGGCAACCTCCTGATCGTCGGCAACCGGGACAATGTCCACCGGATTTCCCTCGAGCGGGGGGCAGCCGTCTTGATCACCGGGGGATTTGATGCCACGGAAGAAGTTAAGGCGCTGGCGGATCAATTGGAACTGCCGGTGATCTCCTGTAGCTACGATACCTTTACGGTGGCTGCCATGATCAACCGTGCGATTTATGACCGATTGATCAAAAAGGAAATCCTGCTGGTGGAGGATATGCTGTCACCGGATCATCCCCCCGAGTATTTGCGGCTGGATGAACCGGTATCCCGCTTTCATCAGCTGGTGCAAGAGACGGGTCACAGCCGTTATCCGGTTGTGGATGATGCCGGAAGGCTTCACGGGATCGTTACCGCCAAAGATGTGGTGGGTCATGATTCCGAGGAGATGATTGAACGGGTGATGACGAAAAATCCCATCACCGTCACTCCAAAAACCTCCCTGGCTGCCGCTGCCCATGAAATGGTGTGGGAAGGGATCGAATTGTTACCGGTTGTCAACAGCCAGCATCACCTGATCGGTGTGATCAGCCGACAGGATGTGATCAAATCCCTCCAATACATGCAAAAGCAGCCCCAGGTGGGAGAAACCATTAACGATCTCATTTTCCGGGGATTTGAAGAAGTGCGGGAGCGAAACGGGGGCATTGCTTTTCGGGGGACAGTAACCCCGCAGATGACGGATCCGTTGGGCACGCTGGGAACAGGGGTATTGACCGGATTGTTGACCGAGGCAGCCTATCGATTGTTGCGGCGGCATCACCGGGGCGATATGGTGGCCGATAATTTTACGGTCTATATGTTGAAACCCGTTCAGTTGGAAAGCGAAATCGAAGTGGTTCCCCGGTTGATCGATATGGGACGCAAATTCGGAAAAGTGGACGTGGAAGTGTTTCATAACGGACAAGTGGCAGCGAAAGCTCTTGTTACCGCTCAGATGATCGAACGGTGATATCGAATAATATGGTATAATGGACCATCGGGTTGGTGAAACTCACCAACCCTTTTTTGTTGAAGCGGTGAACAGGAGCGTTTAACAGGTTTTGCTTTGTGCAGGAAAAGGTATAGTTTTTGATGGACTCTTTTCACAAACACATAGGTAAAGGAGCGATCTACCAGTGGGTGGTATTTTGTGAAAAAGATTGAAGTGAAAGGTTTAACGAAGGTTTTTGGACGCAACCCCCAAAAGGCGCTGGAATTGCTGATTGAAGGAAAGACAAAAGAAGAAATTTTGCAGCAAACCGGAATGACCGTCGGGGTCAATCAAGCTTCTTTTTCTGTGAATGCCGGTGAAGTGTTTGTGATCATGGGATTGTCGGGCAGCGGCAAATCCACATTGGTTCGGCTCTTAAACCGGCTGATTGAGCCGACGGCAGGCTCTGTGCTGTTGGATGGGGAAGATATTACCCGGATGAATCGGCGGCAGTTGCGTACGATGCGGCGGACCAAAATGTCGATGGTGTTTCAGCGGTTTGCGCTCTTCCCCCATAAAAGTGTGCGGGAAAACGTGGAGTACGGTTTGGAGATTCAGGGCATCTCCAAAAAGGAACGACAGGAAAAAGCGCTGGAATCACTGGAACTGGTCGGTTTGAAGGACTATGCGGACAGCCGGACCAATCAGTTGAGCGGCGGGATGCAACAACGGGTGGGTCTGGCTCGGGCCATGGCCAACGACCCCGATATTCTACTGATGGATGAGGCGTTCAGCGCGTTGGACCCTTTGATCCGGAAAGATATGCAGGATGAGTTGATCGATCTGCAGGCCAATCTGAACAAAACCATCGTTTTTATCACCCATGATTTGGATGAAGCTTTGCGGATCGGTGACCGGATTGCATTGATGAAAGACGGCGTCATTGTGCAAGTGGGTACTCCCGAGGAGATCTTGACCAATCCGGCCAACAGTTATGTGGAGCGTTTTGTTGAAGATGTCAACTTAACCAAGGTATTGACAGCGGAAGCGGTAATGAAGCGTTCGGAAGTCATCATCTGGGATAAAGAAGGTCCCCGGGTTGCCTTGCAGCGAATGAAGGAAAAAGGGTTGTCCAGTGTCATGGTCGTGGACCGGGAGCGGAATTTTGTGGGTATCCTGACGGCAGAAGAAGCCCGTAAGGTGAAAGAGAAAGAAAAGTCGCTGGAGGATGCCGTGATCAAAGATGTTGTGACGGTACAACTGGATACCCCGGTCAGCGAATTACTTCCGTTGATGGCGGAAAAGCAGTTTGCCCACCCGGCGGTTGTCGTTGATGAAAACAACAAATTGCGTGGTGTGGTTGTGAAGGGTTCCGTTTTCGCCGCGCTGGCTGGAAATGGAGTGAATGCTCATGAAACTTCCTAAACTTCCCCTTGACAAGTGGGTCGATCACGGAGTTGCTTGGCTGCAGAACCACTTGAAGCCGTTGTTTCAAGGAGTTACTGCTGTCGTTCAACCTACTGTGGACTTTTTTCAGCACTTAATTCAATGGGGCTCTCCTGTCATTATCGCCGTGCTGTTCAGTTTGATCGCCTTTTTTGCCAGCAACTTTCGAGTAGCCTTTTTTACGTTGTTCGGGTTATTGTTGATCGATAATCTCGGCTACTGGGAAGAAAGCGCCGAGACGATCTCTTTGGTGTTGACGGCTGCCATTATTTCGGTGGTAGTGGGTGTTCCGCTGGGGATTTTGGCTGCCCGCAGCAAGGGTGTTCAGAATGTGTTAAATCCGATACTGGACTTTATGCAAACGATGCCGGCGTTCGTCTATCTGATTCCCGCCGTCTTTTTCTTCACTCTGGGGGCGGTTCCAGGGGTGATTGCTTCCGTGGTATTCGCGATGCCTCCGACTATCCGTTTAACCAATCTGGGCATCCGACAGGTGGCGCCGGATCTGATCGAAGCGGCGGAAGCCTTTGGATCTACCTCCGCGCAAAAGTTGTTCAAAGTACAGTTACCCTTGGCGAAGCCCACGATTATGGCGGGGGTGAACCAGACTATCATGCTTTCGCTGTCCATGGTGGTGATCGCTTCCATGATCGGGGCCGGCGGATTGGGTGCGGTCGTTTTGCAAGCGATCAGCCGACTGGAAGTAGGAAAAGGGTTTGAAGGCGGCTTATCCATTGTGATCATCGCTATTGTTTTGGATCGCATCACGCAAGGGCTGGGAACAACGAAACAGAAAGCGGTCTGAACGACCCCGAACAAAACCCGCACCTCGATAGGTGCGGGTTTTTTAGACTTAGCCGCTGACACTTTTCTTTTTATGTATGCCGATGGCAATTATGCTGACGGTGAGCAAGGCGTAGAGTCCCACTTTTAAATAGTTCCCTTCAACCAATAAGTTGTAAGTAGTCATAACGGCGAAACAACCGCCGATTGCATATTGGATTTTGGCATGAACGAGTACCTTGTCGTCGCCTTCACTTTTTCGGTAGGCAAACCAGAGTTGAATCGTCCAGATCAACAGGCCCAGCATGGCAGCGACACAGAGGAGTACGACAAGCGCTGTCAAGTCTTCACCTTCTTTCCAATATTTCAAACGGTCAATAACGCCCCCCCCCCCCCCCCCGCCGAAACGACAGGGGGGTTGTTTCTGATTCGGTTACGACGGGTTGCTTTCAGATGATGCAATTCTACGGTACTGCCGCATACCGTGAACCAGGTTGTACAAACCGACGGCTGCGATGGCCGACAGGAGAACCATCCGCAGACCGGCAGTCGGGAGAGCAAAGGCCTGCAAACCGGCCATGGCGATAAACATACTTCCCATGGCCATGTTCATTTTCGCACGGTTTCTGGGGCGGTCATTTCCTTCCGCCTTGCGTGAGCGCAGACTGTATACGAAGGTTAGCACCGCTGTCACCAGAATGATCAGGGTGAGGGATATCCACAAAAGTTTCATGCTATCGACGCGGTTGTCGGGCAATGTTGACGATTGCTCGTTCCGCACTTGCCTCCTTTGCACAAGGTCCGGCTATGTAGAAAGGCACCGCCATGATCACGCGGTGCCATGGAAAAGAAGGGCTTATTGCAAGGGCTCCTCCATGGAATCCGGGGGGCATTGGGAGGGAGTGATCATGTCGCGCCCCTTCGGGATAAACCAAGTGCCGACGGAGGTGCGGTCGATGTGGACTTGAAGGTCCAACCCGTCCAGTTCCTTTTCGATCAACTCGGCGACTTCTTCCGTTTCCGCAAAGGCAGAGTAACCACGCTTCAACTTTTCCAGCTTTGCTCGAGCCAGCTTTTTGCGGCTGATGATCAATGCCATTCCCCCCTTTACTTCATCTAGTATAATAATACAATGAAACGAGGGGAATTGCGAATCTCTTTCGACCGACAGTCACACCTTTTTCAGAAATTTCGCGTGCTTTTACCCATATTTTCAGGGTATTGTCGATAAAGGCCAAATATTTCAGCTCGATTTTCAGCTCCACCGGCCGGTTTTGCTCCGACAGTCGGATCGTACGTTCTTTGAACAACGTATCCAGCACGTCCGGATTGTTGCTGACCCATTCCACCGATTTACCCCGAAAGGGCTCTACGATTTCCTCCACTTTTTCTTTAATCAACTCCTGACCGAACTTTTCACTGCTCTCCACTTCCACCGCAATCTTCTGGATTTTGCTCGATGTTTCTCTGCGATGGGCATCCTGTTCTGCATATTTGTTCAATTCCTGTTGCAACAGCTGAATTTCTTTGAGCTTCTGGTTATTGGCGTAATAGATCGCATCCCGTTCCAGATACAGCCCGTCCAAGGTTTGGCCGTATAAAAGGGTCATCCACACCGCTCCACACAAGATTCCCAAAATAAAGGAAACCAATAGACGAAGCCGGGAGCCGTTCATTCGCATCATCCTCCCAGGTCTCCCTGAATCAGCCAGCGAATGAGCAGGGTGCCGAAATGGGCGCCGGAAAAGGCACTCAAAATAAAGATCAGCTGTTGAAACACCTGGCTCAGCTCCCCGCCCAGGATATGGACCTCAAAGGTGCGAATCGTATCAAAGGTTCCTCCCAATGCGGCAACCAAAGCCCAGATTTTCAGCTGTTCACTTAGATTCAACATCGCGTCCATGGGCGGCTTGTTTCCAAAAAAAGCCCCTATTCCTCCTAAAAAAGATCCGCCCAGGACGACTCCCAGGGCAATGCAATAGTTCAGGATGGTGGTGGACCAGAAGTCGCCCATACTTTCCCGCCTTCCTTCCGTATACCCAATCGTTACTATACACTCTATGATGGACAGGATGGAATTATGTGGACAGGGAGTAAATGGGGGAAAATGTGTTCGCATGGGGTCCGATTCGTTATAATAGGAAAAAAGAGTGATACAGGCACCGGAAGGTGACAAACATGAAACGTTCGTCTTTTGTTCACTTACATGTACATACCGAATACAGTTTGCTGGATGGCGCCGCCCGGATCAACGACTTGATCCGGGAAGCGAAAGCCCAGGGATTTGATGCGCTTGCCGTGACGGACCACGGAGCGATGTACGGGGTGATCCCCTTTTATGAGGCATGCAAGGAAGCGGGCATTCATCCTATTATCGGGTGTGAAGTCTACCTTGCCGAAGGGCCCATGGAAGAAAAGCCCCCTGCCAAGGATAAAGGGATTTATCACCTGCTGTTGCTGGCAGAGACTTTTGAGGGGTACCAGAACTTGATGAAGCTGGTATCCGAAGCACACTTGCGGGGGTTTCATTATAAGCCTCGCGTGGACAAGGCCCTTTTGCGCCGTCACAGCCGCGGGTTGATTGCGACCAGTTCCTGTCTGGCCGGGGAGATTCCCCAGGCGATTCTAAAGGGAAATCTGTCTCGCGCTCGGGAATTAGCCGAGCAATATCGGGAGATTTTCGGGCCGGAAAACTTCTTTTTTGAGTTGCAGGATCACGGTCTGCATGAACAGCAACAGGTTAATCGGCAATTGATCGGATTGTCGCAGGCGATGGGGATTCCCCTGGTAGCGACCAACGATCTGCACTATGTTCAACGGGAAGACGCAGAAGTGCATGATTGCCTCCTCTGCATTGGCACTGGCCGGAGGGTAGAGGAGGAGGACCGGTTTCGATTTCCGACGGATCAGGTTTACCTGAAACCGCCGGAGGAGATGGAACGGCTGTTTGCCCATGTTCCGCAAGCTATCCACAATACCCGCCGCATTGCCGATCGGTGCCGGGTGGAGATTCCGATGGGGGAGAGGCTGTTGCCTCGCTTTCCGGTGCCGGAGGGCCATACTTCCGCTACCTACCTGCGTCACTTGTGTGAAGCGGGAGCTCGAAAACGGTACGGGGAGCTTCGAGAAACGGTGCAAAAGCGCCTCGATTACGAGCTGTCGGTGATTGAGGGGATGGGGTTTAGCGATTATTTCCTAATCGTGTGGGACTTTATACGCTTTGCCCGGGAACGGGGAATCGCGACGGGGCCCGGGCGCGGCTCCGCTGCCGGAAGCTTGGTCGCTTATGTGCTGCAGATTACCGATGTGGACCCGATCCGTTACAAACTCTTGTTTGAACGTTTTCTCAATCCCGAACGGATCAGCATGCCGGATATCGATATTGATTTCAACTATGAGCGGCGGGACGAAGTGATCGAGTACGTTACCCGAAAGTACGGCTCCGATCGGGTGGCGCAGATTATCACGTTTGGAACGATGGCTGCCCGTGCCGCTGTGCGGGATGTGGGCCGGGTCATGGGCCTCCCTTATGCCGAGGTGGACCGTACCGCCAAAATGATTCCCGCCGGACCGGGAGTGAAGCTGAAGGACGTGATGACACCGGGGTCCGAGTTGGATCAATGGTGTAAGGAGCATCCCCGAATCGCCCGGATGATGGAAACCGTACGAAAGGTGGAAGGGATGCCCCGCCACGCATCCACCCATGCGGCGGGAGTGGTAATTTCCCCGGATGCGCTGACCAACCATGTTCCCTTGGAGCGGGGCAGCGAAGGCAACAGTTTGACCCAATATCCCATGGAAGCGTTGGAAAAGATCGGCCTGTTAAAGGCGGATTTTCTGGGGCTCCGCAATTTGACGGTGATTGAGCGGGCGATTGAATTGATCCGGAAAACAAAGGGAGAAGAGGTTGATTTTGCAGGTTCTCGATATGATGACCCGGCTGCCTACCGCCTGCTGTCGGAGGGAGAGACCACCGGAGTATTTCAGATGGAATCGACGGGGATGCGGCGGGTGTTGCGGGAGTTGAAGCCCAGCAACTTTGAGGACATCATCGCTGTACTAGCGTTGTACAGACCGGGCCCGATGGAGCAGATCCCCCGTTTTATCCGGGCAAAACACGGGCGGGAAAAGGTACATTATCCCCATCCTGATCTGGAGCCCATTTTGAAGGATACCTACGGAATCATCGTCTATCAGGAGCAGATCATGCAGATTGCGGCCCACATGGCAGGATTCAGCTTGGGGCATGCCGACTTGCTCCGGCGAGCGGTATCCAAGAAAAAGCGGGATCTTCTCGATCAGCAGCGCGAGGCATTTGTGCGAGGCTGCATGAAGCAAGGGTATGACGAGCAGACAGGGCGGGAAGTGTATGATTTGATCGTCCGTTTTGCCAATTACGGATTCAACCGAAGTCACTCTGCTGCATACGCTGTGCTGGCATACCAGACAGCCTATTTGAAAGCCAACTATCCGTTGCAGTTCATGGCTGCCCTCCTCACCACCGTCATGGGCAGTCACGGAAAGATGGCGGAGTATATCGAGGATTGCCGCCGGATGGGCATCAAGGTCCTGTTGCCTGACGTACAGGAGAGTGAACGGGCTTTCTCCGTCAAAGACGGTGCCATACGGATGGGACTTGCAGCTATAAAAAACGTCGGAACCCATGCGATTGAGTCCATTATCGGGCAGCGGAAAAAGGGACCCTTTGCCGATCTGTTTGACTTTTGCCGGCGAGTGGACTTGCGGACGTGCAACCGCCGGGTGATCGAATCTATTATCCAATGTGGGGCGATGGACTCTCTTCCCGGCCATCGCGCTCTGAAACTGGCCATGTTGGATGAGGCGATGGAACAAGGAGCTGCCTTCCAAAAGCGGCAAAAGGAGAACCAGCTCCGCCTGTTCGAAGAACAGCAAGAGAATAGTGCCCCGCGATACAAGTATCAGGTGCAACCCTTCACGGAGAAAGAGCAGCTGGAGCTGGAACGGGAACTGCTGGGTCTGTACGTTTCCGGCCATCCTTTGGACGCTTATCGGAACATCATTTCCCGCTTGACGGACCATTCCCTCGGCAGCCTGGGCGAGACACGGGACGGGGAACGAGTGCATGTGGCAGGAATCATCACGGAAGTAAAGCCTGTCACTACCAAACGCGGAGAAGCAATGGCCTTTGTCCATTTGGAAGATCACTCCCGCCAAGCGGAAGTGGTGATCTTCCCCCGCGTGTTGCGGCAATATCGGACCTTATTGCAAACAGATCGTCCCGTCAAAGTCTCGGGCAAGGTGAATCATCACGAGGAGGGCGTCAAGATTTTGGCCGATACGTTGGAAGACTTGGAGAGATTGGCGAGATCGGGAGAGCAAAGGGATGATGGGTCCGCTCATAGAGAGCCGAAGGTTCCTTCTGCTTCAGATCAAACGGATTCTTCTCCGCCGAACCCGATACCCGCCAGGGGAGAGGTCCTCTACCTGCGGATCGCACCGAAACGAGAAGACGCTGCCACTTTGGAACGGCTGAAGCAATGGCTGACCTCCCATTCCGGGAACATGCCGGTGGTGTTGGTGTATCAGCGTTCACGGAAAGTGTTGGCTCTTCCTGTAGCCAAGTACGGGGTCCATCCCTCACAAGAATGTCTTGCGGGCATCGAGGAAATCCTAGGAAAACATTCCTATCACCTAAAGGGTTGATTCCTTCGGTACCTTGCCGGGAAAACAGACATAGGATGGTTTACGACTTGTTTTCAGAAGAGGGTGGAAACCGTTGTTTTACCACCACGTAACGAAACTGTTGCAACAACGGGGTGTCCCATTGGAATCCATCGCCGATATCGTCTATGATCTGCAACGGCCATACAATGATGAACTGAAAAAGGAACAATGTTTGGAAAGTGTACGCCAGGTGTTGAAAAAAAGAGAAGTACAAAACGCGATTATCACAGGCATCGCCATCGATGAATTGGCTGAAAAGAAATGTTTGCCGGAGCCGCTGCAACAGATGATGGAAGTGGATGAACCCTTGTACGGGGTTGATGAGATTCTCGCTTTGAGCATAACCAACGTATACGGTACCATCGGCTTAACCAGCTTCGGTTATCTGGATAAAACCAAGCAAGGAATTATCCATCAGCTTAACAACCATTCGGGAGAGGTGCATGTTTTCCTGGATGATCTTATTTCCGGCATCGCCGCTGCCGCTTCTGCCCGCATCGCCCACCAGAACCCCGACTGGGAACGATACCATGCGGATCGGGATCCTTTGCCCGACAAGGGGGAAGCAGACTCTTCCCAGGGGAAGTGATGTCTCTTTAGTCGAACAACCGGACCTTATCCCAGGTCCGGTTGTTTTTTGCGGTGTGTTTGTAACTAAAGGAATAAATCCGATCAAAAAACTTGGGAAAATGGGTTGACTTTGTGTCAGGCAGTCGTTAAGATTAAGAACAAATCGAACCATCTTATCAAGAGCGGCGGAGGGAACTGGCCCCATGAAGCCCGGCAACCTGCACGGATGTTGTATGTAAGGTGCCAAGTCCAGCCATTTTGGGAGATAAGGTAGGTACCCATATGTATCGCCTCGGTCTTTCCAAAATGGGAAGGCTTTTTTCATAGCCGTGAGTATAGGAGGACGCAGAGGTGAGTCAAAACAACCGGCAATCCTTTGAAGAGGTGGTCGAGCATATTCGGGCGATGTTGGAATCCATGCGGTATGGCTCCATCACCTTGGTCGTACAGGACGGAAAAGTGATTCAGTTGGAAAAAAACGAAAAAGTACGTATCAAATGACAGGGATACCCCGTGAAAAGGTTGCTGACTAGACAAACTAGAGGCGCCTTTATTCCGGGCACCGGCCGGTGCTGTGCCCACGGCTTTAAAGCTGTGGCTTTAGCGGAATAAAGGTGCCTTTTTCGTTGTTTGGAAAAGGAGGGGAACCAAGTTGGCACCGTTGACGTATCACAATTGGGATGACATCAAAAAACCGGTTTTCTCGATCAACGATCCAACCCATGGTGCTCAGAAAGTACTGGAATGGGCCTTCAGGGAGTATGGAGAGCAGGTGCTGTATGCCTGCAGTATGGGAGCTGAAGGGATGGTACTGCTCGATTTGATTTCCCGAATCCAGCCGGATGCGCATGTTCTTTTTCTCGATACGGGGCTGCATTTTCAGGAGACCTATGAAGTGTTGGAACAGGTACGGGAGCGTTTTCCCCAATTGCGGCTGGAGAGCCGACAACCGGCCCTGACGGTAGAAGAGCAAGCAGAGAAATACGGGGAAGCCTTGTGGAAAACAGCACCGGATCAGTGCTGCCGCCTGCGGAAGCTGGAGCCGCTGACGGAAGCGCTGCAAGGTGTGGAAGCCTGGATTTCCGGTTTGCGCCGGGAACAGTCCCCCACCCGCCGGTGGACGCAGTTTTTGAACAAAGACGAAAAATTCCACACAGTAAAAATTTGCCCCTTGATTCATTGGACATGGGACGAAGTTTGGCAGTATATCCGGGAGAGAGATCTGCCGTATCACGTGCTTCATGATCAGGGATATCCCAGTATCGGATGCGCTCCCTGCACTCTTCCGGTAGCGGATGGAGAAGATTTTCGGGCGGGACGCTGGGCCAATTTTGCAAAAACGGAATGCGGTTTGCACTCCAAGTAGGAAGAATGTGAGTCTATGTCTTTGATGATCATTATCGCTTACAGCGTGGCTTTTTTCTTCGCCATGAACATTGGTGCGAGCGGAGCTGCTGCCTCGATGGGCATTGCCTATGGCGCCGGTGCTGTTCCCCGAAGGAGATGGGCTCTGCTCTTGTGCGGAATCGGGGTGTTCCTCGGGGCGGTGTTCGGCGGGGGCGAAGTGGTGAAAACGATCGGTTCCGGACTGATCCCTTCCTCTCTGATCACAGTGAAACTGGCGGTCATTATCCTTTCTTCCGCGGCGTTGTCTTTGTTTCTCGCCAATCTGTTGGGAATTCCTTTATCCACCAGCGAGGTGACCGTCGGGGCTGTGATTGGGGCGGGAATCGCCTTTCAGTCCTTTTATGCGAAAAAACTACTGGTGGTCGTCTCCTTTTGGGTGCTTGTCCCTGCAGCTGCCTTTCTGTTGGCTCTGGCGGCGGGGAAATGCGCTGCTTATCTGGAAGGACGGAGATTTCGGCGGCCGGGGTGGAAGAAAGGGCTGACGTTTCTGTTGGCAGGAGCCGGATTTCTCGAGGCCGTCTCCGCCGGAGCCAATAACGTGGCCAACTCCGTCGGCCCTCTGGTGGGTGCGGGGCTGATTTCGGTGAATCAGGGTGTGATATTCGGCGGGGCGTTTGTCGCTTTGGGTGCTGTATTGATGGGCGGAAAAGTACTGGAGACCAACGGAAAGCGGATTACGGACATTACCTTGTTGGAGGGGACGTCCATTTCCGCTACTGGTGGCGCTCTGGTGCTGGCGGCCTCCTTTATGGGGATGCCGGTTCCTCTGACGCAAGTGACGACATCCGCCATCATCGGGATCGGGACAGTCAAAAGAGGGATGTCCATCTGGCAGAAACGTGTGATTGTTCAGATGATGAAGGTCTGGTTGGTTTCTCCGGTGATCTCGCTGGTCATCGCTTATGGATTGGTCAAAGTGCTGATCGACGGGGACCTTTATTCCCTGATTGTTGTCAGCAGTGTCTTTATTGCCACGGTGGGCACGATCAGCTTGTGGCAGTCGGTTCGTAGGGAGAGAAGGTCCCTGCATGAGCATGGAGGCGGCATTTGAACGAATGATGAAGGAGGATGATTCATGAGTGGCAACAACAGTATTCCTCACGGAGGACGCTTGATTTACCGGTGGCAGCCCGATTTGGCTTATAAGGATGTGCAGCACCAAGTAGAGTTGGACGGGATGGCCTTGAGCGATCTGGAGTTGATCGGGATCGGGGCATACAGTCCGTTGACCGGATTTATGGGGCAGCGGGACTATGAATCCGTGATTCATCAGATGCGTCTGGAAAATGGCCTACCGTGGAGCATTCCTATTACATTGCCGGTCAGCGAAGAGCAGGCGGAAACATTGCCGCTGGGAGAACAGGTGAAGCTGGTCAAAGACGGCGTGGTTTACGGAGTGCTGGAGTTGACCGAAAAGTATGTGCCGGACAAAGAAGTGGAAGCAGAAAACGTCTTTCGTACCACGGAATGGGCTCATCCCGGTGTGAAGAAGCTGTATGAGCGCGGTCCCGTTTATCTGGCGGGACCGATCACCTTAGTCAACCGGCCTCGGAAGGATCGTTTTGTCGAATTTTATTTGGACCCTGCGGAGACCCGTGCCCGGTTCGATGAGCTGGGGTGGAAGACGGTCGTCGGATTTCAGACACGCAATCCGGTTCACCGGGCCCACGAGTATATCCAGAAAACCGCTCTGGAGATTGTAGACGGTCTGTTTTTGAATCCCTTGGTGGGAGAAACCAAATCCGATGACATTCCCGCCGATGTTCGGATGGAAAGCTATCAAGTTCTGCTGAAACACTATTATCCGCAGGATCGGGTATTTTTGGCGGTATTCCCTGCTGCCATGCGCTACGCCGGTCCCCGGGAGGCGATCTTCCACGCGCTGGTTCGAAAGAACTACGGGTGTACACATTTTATCGTGGGGCGTGATCATGCTGGCGTAGGCAACTATTACGGCACGTATGATGCGCAACGGATCTTCAGCCATTTTGAACCGGAAGAGTTGGGGATTACGCCGCTCTTTTTTGAACACAGCTTCTACTGCAACCGATGCGGCAATATGGCTTCCACCAAAACCTGCCCTCACGGGAACGAGGACCGGGTGATCCTGTCCGGTACCAAGGTGCGGGAGATGTTGCGCAGCGGCGAAAAGCCTCCGGTCACCTTCAGCCGGCCGGAAGTGGTGGAAGTGTTGATCCGGGGGATGCAAAAAACACCTGTCACTCAGAGTTGAAAGGGGAAGTAGAGGATGACCACTGCCAACATCGTCTGGCACGAAACTTCCGTTACCAAAGAAGAACGGCAACGGAAAAACGGCTACCGCAGCAGCTGCATCTGGTTTACGGGGTTGTCCGGTTCGGGGAAATCCACTCTGGCCAATGCACTCAGCCGGGCTCTTTTTGAACGGGGAATCCAGAGCTATGTGCTGGATGGGGACAATATCCGACACGGCTTGAATCAAGGACTGGGCTTTTCCCCGGAGGATCGCAAAGAGAACATTCGGCGGATCGGGGAGGTGGCCAAACTGTTTGTGGACAGCGGGCAGTTTGCGCTGACAGCTTTTATTTCTCCGTATCGGGAAGACCGTGCACGCGTGCGGGAGCGGCTGGAACCCGGCGAATTCATCGAAGTGTATGTGAAGTGCGGTTTGGAAGAATGCGAACGGCGGGATCCCAAAGGGCTGTATCAAAAGGCGCGTCAAGGAAAGATTCCGGAATTCACCGGCATCAGTTCGCCGTATGAAGCACCGGAGCAGCCGGAACTGGTGTTGGAAACCGACCGAAAAAGCTTGGATCAATGTGTGCAGGATTTGCTCGTCTATTTGGAAGAGCATGACTATATTCCCGCCGGTTAACGGATTGCACCCAGGAGCATGACGATTGGAAAGGAGCCGATAAGATGGCTTATGTAAAACATTGGGCGAACGAAGAAAAGCTGAACGCCACAGAAAAGCAAAAACTTGCCCGGGATGGTCTTAAGATCTTTGAAGACATTCCCCGCTATGCAAAGGAAGGGTTTGAGGCCATTCCCAAAGAAGAGTGGCCGATGTTCAAATGGGCGGGGCTGTACCTCCAACGTCCCAAGGAAGACGGCTACTTTATGATGCGGGTGTGCGTCCCTTCCGGTATTTTAAACTATGAGCAAGCGGTCGCTTTGGCAAAAATTAGCCGGGATTACGGACGGGGGATTTTTGATGTGACCACCCGTCAAGCCGTTCAATTTCACTGGCTGCGTATTGAAGAGATTCCCGATATCTTTGAGCGGTTGAAGAAAGTGGGCTTGTCCACCGCAGGAGCCTGCGGCGACATCGCCCGGAATATCACCGGCAACCCTTTGGCAGGGATTGATCCGGCAGAAACAATGGACACTGCGCCGATTGTGGAAGAAGTGTTCCGATTCTTCCAGCATAACGAAGACTTTTCCAATCTTCCACGAAAGTATAAAATGTCCATCAGCGCCAATGTGCATAATGCGGCCCACGCAGAAATCAACTGTCTCTCTTTTGTACCGGCGGTCAAAACGATCGATGGTGAGGAAGTGCTCGGCTTTCATGTGAAAGTGGGCGGCGGTTTGTCGGCCAAGCCCTATCTGGCACAAACATTGAACGTGTTTGTCCGCCCGGAACAAGTAAAAGAGGTGGCCGTGGCCGTTACCACCATTTTCCGGGATTACGGATACCGGATCAAGCGTCACCGGGCCCGTCTCAAGTTCTTGGTAGCGGATTGGGGTGCAGAGAAGTTTACCGAAAAGCTGCTGGAATACACAGGACCCCTGCCGGAAAAAGGGAAAGAGCTCACCCGGGAGTGGAATGCCGGCTATTTTTACGGGGTGCATCGGCAAAAGCAACCGGGTCTCAACTATATCGGCTTCAATGTCCCCGTCGGCAGACTGACGGCAGAAGAAGTGTTGGAGCTGGCCCGTATCTCCAAAAAATACGGAACAGGCGAGATCCGCAACTGCAACTCGCAAAATATCATTTTGCCCAACATCCCCGATGAACACGTGGAGGCCCTTCTCGCGGAAGAGATCTTTCAGGAGCGCTTTCGTATCGATCCTCCGCAGTTTACCGCATTTTCTGTCTCCTGCACCGGTATTGAATACTGCAATCTGGCGATTGTGGAGACCAAAGAGCGGATGCGCCGCTTGGCGGAATACCTGGATGAGCACGTTTCTGTAGATGTCCCTCTTCGCTTGCACATGGTGGGTTGTCCCAATTCCTGCGGTCAACGGCAGATTGCCGATATCGGGTTGCAGGGTATCAAAATGCGGACTGCCGACAAACGGATGGTGGAAGCATTTGAGATTTATGTGGGGGGCACATTGGATCACGGAGGCGAGTTCAACCAGAAGTTGAAAGGGAAAGTGGATGCTCAGATTCTCGGACCCGTCTTGAAAGAGTTGATCACGTACTTTAAGGAGCAAAAAGAGCAGGGTGAATCCTTTTATGATTTTGTGCAGCGCGTGGGAACGGAGCCGCTGCAGGAAGAGTTGACCCGTATTTTGGACGAGATCACTGCACCTGCTTCATAAGGGAGAGGGACTCTGTGTATTTATATCGTTTTGAAGTCACCCTTGAGGACGGGGTGGTTCCGGTCATCATTGTCGCGGAGAATGATGACCGGGCGTTCGGTCAAGTGGATGTGGAGCTGGAAAAGCATTTTCTAAGTGTGCCGGATGTTGAAGAGATCACATTACATGAGAAAAAAAGAATCGGTAAAGGATGCGGGTTTGTCTTACAGCCCGCATCCGAATGAGGATTAGACTGAAAAAGGAGGGATCGGGTTGGGGAAAGTTTATCTGGTGGGGGCGGGACCGGGCGATCCTGAACTGATTACCATCAAAGGGGTACGGTGCATCCGGGAAGCCGATGTCATTTTATATGACCGCTTAATCAATAAAGAGTTATTGGAGTATGCCAAACCGGACGCTGACCTGATTTATTGCGGCAAGCTGCCCCATTACCATACAATGAAACAGGAAACCATTCATCATTTTCTGGTCAAACATGCGGCCGCCGGAAAAGTGGTTACGCGCCTGAAGGGCGGTGATCCCTTCGTTTACGGAAGAGGCGGCGAAGAAGCGGAAGCACTGGTACGACACGGGATTCCTTTCGAAGTGATCCCCGGGATTACGGCGGGCATTGCCGCACCCGCCTATGCCGGCATTCCCGTTACTCACCGGGATTACGGATCCACCTTTGCTTTTGTGACAGGACACAGGAGAAAGGGAGAAGAAGAGTCCCTCCGCTGGGAAAGTCTGGCCAAGGGGATTGATACGCTGGCCATCTACATGGGGGTCAGCAACCTTCCCTATATCCAAGACCAGCTGATCTGTCACGGCAAAGATCCCTTTACCCCTGCGGCGTTGGTACAATGGGGCACTACCCGGGGACAAGTGACGGTGACGGGGACGTTGGGCAATTTGACCGAAATCGCTGAAAAACACCGCATACAAAACCCGACCATGATCCTGGTGGGTCCGGTGGTGGCGTTGCGGGAAAAGCTGCGCTGGTTTGAACAAAGTTTTGAGCCGGGCAAGATGGGCGAAATGGCTGTAGCGGAGTCGGGAGGAGTTGGTTAAGGAGGCAGAAACATGAGTGAATACCCCCTTATGTTGTCGCTGGAAAAAAAGCCTGTTCTGGTGATCGGCGGCGGTAAGGTGGCGGCCCGTAAAATCGCCGGTCTGACAGAGGCTGGAGCGAAAGTGACAGTGGTGGCTCCGACACTTTCTCCCCCGTTGGATCAATGGCATCGGGAGCAACGGTTGGTGTGGCGGAAGAAACCGTTTGCTCCTGAAGATGTCCAAGGGTTTTGGGTGGTGGTGGCCGCGACGGATTCCGCCGAAGTAAATCAACAGGTGGCGGACAGCGTACAACCTCATCAACTGGTAAACATCGCTGACCAACCACAGTCCGGCAACTTTACCATTCCGGCTCATTTTCGACGGGGAAGGTTAACGGTTGCTGTGTCCACGGGTGGGGCCAGTCCCTCTCTGGCCGTTCGAATTCGCGACCGTTTGGCCGCGATGTTCAGTCGGGATTGGGCGGATGCACTGGATACCTTAATGGAAAAACGGAACCGATTGTTACGAGAACCAACCGATAAGAAGGAAACCCGGGCGAAGCTTCGCCGTATGGCGGATGAGGCGTTGGAAAGCTTATGGGACACCCGGGTGGATTGATGCTGATAAAGTCCATCTTCGGGAACGAAAAATTCGGGAACGAAAAAGCTCTTCTACCAAGAAGCGACCTTTGAACGACGTACCTAGCGATGAAACGGGACCAAGGCAAAAATGGCACGATCTGGAGCGAAAGAGAGGCCTATGGGTGCTCATCATGCCTGTGGGTGCAACACGGGCTTTTCCTTTTGCTTACCCCTTGGTTATTGCACTCAAAAAGCGCAAGTCGTGCTTTTTGTCGCTCCGCTCCAAAGTCACGCTATGTTTCGGAGCGGATCGTATCGCATCGGTGACGTCGGAGAGGGAGTGACACGGGTAGAAGAGCTTTTTGCTGGGTTCAGAGGTTTGTCATCAAGCGGGATTCCGGGTGTTTTTGTGGATCAAAGGAACAAGATTCGCGCAATATTCGTTCCTATAGAAAAGGAAACGACGAACAAAAGACCCTGAGAGAACAAAGTTTGTCATCAAGCTGATCCGTTTCTTTTGTTGCGGGGGAAAGGAGTTTGGTCGCAAAGAGCGAAAAAGTATCACAAAGGTGCGGCTGTGGGTCCATGCATCCGTATTTTCTTCCTTTTGGGTTTCTGCTATAATGAAAAACATTGTGAGTGGTCAGACCACCGTCTCGGAAAAGGAGTTGAAAAGGCTTGGCCTCTTTACGCGAAGAATCGTTGAAACTGCACCGTGAACATCAAGGAAAGTTGACTGTAAGTTCCAAGGTCGCTGTTCATAACGCCCATGATCTTAGCCTGGCCTATTCTCCGGGGGTGGCTGAGCCCTGTAAGGAGATTCACACCGATCTCGGCAAAGTGTTTGACTATACCATGAAAGGAAACTTGGTAGCGGTGGTTTCCGATGGCACTGCTGTGCTGGGACTGGGCAATATCGGTCCTCACGCGGCGATGCCCGTGATGGAAGGAAAAGCGGTTTTGTTTAAAGCTTTCGCCGGTGTGGATGCTTTCCCGTTGTGCGTGGACACTTCGGAGGTGGACCGAATTGTGGAAACGGTTAAATTGTTGGCTCCCACCTTCGGTGGGATCAATTTGGAAGATATTGCTGCTCCGAAATGCTTTTTGATTGAGGAGCGATTAAAGAAAGAGATCGACATTCCCGTATTCCACGACGACCAGCATGGTACTGCGATCGTTACTTTGGCCGGACTGATCAATGCACTGAAAGTGGTAGACAAGCGGATGGAAGAGATCCGTGTAGTAGCCAACGGAGCGGGTGCGGCCGGGATTGCGATCATTAAGTTGCTCTTAAATCTCGGTGTCCGGGATGTCATCATGTGTGACAGCCGCGGCATTATCTTCGAGGGACGGGCTGAAGGAATGAACCCCGTGAAGGAACGAATTGCCCGCATGACCAACCGGGAAGGCCTGCAGGGGAGTTTGGCAGATGCCATGAAAGGGGCCGACGTCTTCATCGGTGTATCGGTGGCAGGTGCGGTTACCAAGGAAATGGTGGCCTCGATGAACCGGGATCCGATTATTTTTGCCATGGCCAACCCGGTGCCGGAGATTATGCCGGAGGACGCGTATGAAGCGGGAGCCAAAGTCGTGGGCACCGGACGATCCGACTTTCCGAACCAGGTAAATAATGTGCTGGCTTTCCCGGGGATTTTTCGGGGAGCACTGGATGTTCGCGCCCGTAGTATAAATGAAGAGATGAAAGTGGCCGCCGCATATGCCATTGCCGATCTGATCCAACAGGAAGAGCTGTGTCCGGAATATGTGATTCCCGCTCCGTTTCATCCTCAAGTTGCTCCGCAAGTCGCCCGGGAAGTGGCACGTGCGGCCATGGAGACCGGCGTGGCCCGGATTCAAGTGGATCCACAGGAAATCTATGAAAAAACAATGAACCTATCAGCGATTACACAGGACTCATCATTGGGTTGATTCATAACAGGTGGGTGAACGATGTTTCCTGAAGCTGGCTCCAACAAATTTCAAACCATTTTACGCGGTATTCATCAGATCATCGAATCAGACGGCTTACAACCGGGAGACCGGCTTCCGTCAGAGCGGGAGCTGGTCTCCCGCTTGCAGGCGGGCCGTTCTTCCGTTCGGGAAGCGTTGCGGGCGTTGGAATTGCTGGGTATCATTAAAACCCGCAGAGGAGAGGGAACGTTTCTGCAACCCCGCAACACCCATCATTTGGTGGATTTATTGGCGTTTTACATTTTGCGAGACCCCCCTTCCCGCCGGAACTTGTGGGAGATTCGCGTGTTGTTGGAAGTGGCGGCGGCGGGAAAAGCTGCCGTCCTCTCCGATAAGAAAGAGATCAAAGAACTGGAACATCAGCTGAACCAAATGGAGAGCCTGGTGAAAAAGGGAGAGACACTAAACGCGGCAGACACAGAATTTCACCGCCGGGTGGTGGAAGCATCAAAAAACGACTTAATGCTTCGGATTTGGCACCCCGTCCATCAATTGATCCATGCAGTCCAAACCGAACCGATGGATCGGGAAAAAGCGCTCCAGGTCTTGGAGGAACACCGGGGAATTTATACGGCTATCCGGTCGGGCCGTCGCGAACAAGCAGAATCGCGCATGCGTTCGCACCTGCTGAAGGAAAGTCCACTGAACACCGATTGAAATAGGTGAAAAGAGGAAAACCTGCTGTATAATGAAACATGTACCGGATCGTCTACTCATGGATTTGAGACAATCGTTCATCTGTGCTATGATGTCTCCGGTGTGAAGCGGCCGAAGAAGGAGTAGGTACGTATGTGGACGGTGATCTACATTTCTCCCACATTGAAATTGGCCGAACGGATTCGGGACAGGCTCACCCAAGAAGGCTTTTTGGTTCAGATCCGGTCGATAGGTTCCCGTGGGGAACAATATGAAATCCGTGTACCTGAGAGCGAGCTGCATGATGTACGGGAGTTGATCAGTTCCCTTTTCGGGTAGACGGCGGCACCGGAAAGTATACGTTTGGATGAGGTGTTATCGTGTTAAAGGACCTGTTTCGAAAGCAACGTAAATACGCAACCATCCCTTCTGAACAAGCCAAACGGGATATTCCAGAAGGCCTGATGCAGAAGTGCCCCCGTTGCGGTACGATCGGATATACCAAGGAGTTGGAAAAGAACTTGAAGGTCTGCAAATCCTGTGACCATCACTTTTCCATGACCGCACCGGAACGAATTCGGGCCACAGTCGATGAAGGGCGTTTTTTTGAATACGATGCGGACCTGATGTCCGAAGATCCTTTGGAGTTTCCCAACTATCGGGAAAAAATCAAAGCCGACATGGAAAAGACCGACCTGACGGAAGCAGTGGTCACCGGTGAAGGAACGCTGGGTGGCTATCCCGCGGTTGTCGGCGTGATGGATTCCCGCTTTCGCATGGGAAGCATGGGGTCTGTCGTCGGAGAGAAGATCGCTCGAGCGGCGTACCGGGCAGCAACCAAGCGATATCCTTTTATCCTGTTCTCCGCATCCGGAGGCGCCCGTATGCAGGAGGGCGTTTTGTCTCTGATGCAGATGGCCAAAACTTCTGCAGCTTTGGAACGTTTGCATCGGGAGAAAGTGTTGTTTGTATCCGTGATGACCAATCCGACGACAGGGGGCGTATCGGCCAGCTTCTCCTCCCTCGGAGATATCAACCTCGCCGAGCCGGGTGCGCTGATCGGTTTTGCAGGCCGGCGTGTGATCGAACAGACGGTGCGGCAAAAGCTCCCTGATGATTTTCAAACCGCAGAGTTTCTGCTGAAACACGGTCAGTTGGATCAAGTGGTGCACCGTGCCCAGATGCGGGAGACCCTGATTCGCATTTTGGACCTTCACGCCGATGGGAGGGAGCGTAATGAGTAGCGGACAGTTGCCTTTTGAGCGGCCGCTCGTGGAACTTCGTCAAAAGATCGCAGAGCTAAAAAAATTTACCTCTGAAAAATCCATTGACCTTTCCGATGAAATTGCTACGCTTGAAGAGAAAGCGAAGCGGCTGGAAGAAGAGATCTACGGCAATCTGACTACATGGCAGAAGGTTCAAATCGCCCGCCATCCCTCCCGGCCAACCACATTGGACTATATCCAACGCATTTTTACTGACTTTATGGAGTTGCATGGAGATCGTCTTTACGGGGATGACCCTGCGATTGTCGGAGGAATCGCCAAATTCAACGGCATGCCCGTAACCCTGATCGGGCATGAACGAGGGAAAGACACGAAGGACAAAATCGCACGCAACTTTGGTTTGCCACATCCTGAAGGCTATCGGAAAGCTCTCCGCCTGATGCAGCAAGCGGATAAATTTGGTCGTCCCATCATCTGCTTTGTGGATACTCAGGGGGCCCATCCCGGAGTGGAGGCAGAAGAGCGGGGACAAAGTGAAGCGATTGCCCGCAATTTGCGGGAAATGGCCGGATTTTCGGTTCCGATCATCTGTGTGGTGACTGGAGAAGGAGGCAGCGGAGGGGCATTGGCGATCAGTGTGGGCAACCGGTTGCTGATGCTGGAGCATGCATATTACTCCGTCATCTCCCCCGAAGGCGCTGCAGCGATTTTGTGGCGGGATGCAGGGAAAGCGCAGGAAGCGGCGGAAGCATTGAAGATTACGGCCCAAGATCTGAAAAAGCTGGGCGTTATCGATCAGGTGATTCCGGAACCCAGAGGCGGAGCCCATCAAGATCCGGATATGCAAGCCCAACAGATCAAGGCTGCGATTGAGGAAGCTTTGCCTCCGCTGTTGGCGATGGAGCCCCACCAACGGGTGGAGGATCGTCACCGGAAGTTTGAGAAAATCGGTACATTCACGACCGTGGGCTGAACAGCCTCCACGGTTTCTCTTTTTGTCCCGCATGGACAAAAAACGTCCCGCGGGTTGTTGAGGATTTTTGGGGAATCTATATAACGAGGTGATAGGAACATGAAGCGAATCGCTGTGTTGACAAGCGGAGGAGATGCACCAGGCATGAATGCCGCGATTCGTGCGGTGGTGCGGAGCGGCCATTACCACGGGTTGGAAGTATACGGCGTTTATCGGGGATACAGCGGTTTGATTCAAGGGGATATCGTTCCCTTGAAATTAGGTTCTGTGGGCGATATTATTCACCGGGGAGGAACGGTGCTATATAGCGCTCGCTGCGAGGAATTCAAAACCGAGGAAGGCCGTGCGCGAGCAGTCGAAAACCTGCGTCGGGAAGGTATCGAAGCGCTGGTTGTCATCGGAGGGGACGGCAGTTTTCGTGGAGCACAAAAGCTGACGGCTCTCGGGTTCCCTACGATCGGTGTTCCGGGTACCATTGACAACGATATTCCAGGAACCGATTTTACTATCGGTTTTGATACAGCCGTCAATACGGTGATTCACTCCATCGATAAGATCCGAGACACGGCTACATCCCACGAACGCACTTATATTGTTGAGGTAATGGGTCGTGATGCGGGAGATATCGCATTGTGGGCTGGATTGGCCGACGGCGCCGAATCGATTTTGATTCCGGAAGCACCCTATAATCTGGATGAAATCGTGGAACGGTTGCAACGCGGGAATAAGCGGGGCAAACGCCACAGCATCATTATCGTAGCAGAAGGTGTCGGCAGCGGTGTGGATATCGGTCAGCAAATCAAAGAACGGACCGGGATGGAGACGCGTGTCACTGTACTGGGACATATTCAGCGGGGTGGATCGCCGACTGCCTTTGACCGTGTGCTGGCCAGCCGGATGGGAGCCAAAGCAGTCGATCTGTTATTGGAAGGCAAAAAAGATCAGATGGTCGCGATTCGCAATAACCAAGTGATGGGTATTGAATTTGAAGAAGCATTTAACTCCAAGCACCAGCCGGACATGTCGTTGTATGATTTGGCTGGGATCTTAGCGATTTAGGGGGAAACACCATGCGGAAAACCAAGATCGTATGCACCATCGGACCAGCCAGTGAAGACTTGGAAACCCTGCGACAGCTGGCATATGCAGGAATGAATGTCGCCCGCATGAATTTTTCTCATGGCTCCCACGAGGAGCACGGACGCCGGATCGAACGAATTCGTCAAATTGAGCAAGAAACAGGAAAAACCATCGCTTTACTGCTGGATACCAAAGGGCCGGAAATTCGAACCGGTGATCTGAAAGAGGGAGAAGTGGAGCTGAAAGAAGGGGAAAACATCACCCTGACTACCGAGCCGATGCTCGGAGACGCCTCCAAGGTGTCCATCACCTATAAAGGATTGCCGCAGGATGTTCATCCCGGTTCTACTATTTTGGTGGACGACGGTCTGATCAGCCTTCGCGTGGAAGAAGTGGAAGGCACTGAAATCCGGTGCATCATCGAAAACGGAGGTCCTCTGAAGAACAAAAAAGGAGTCAACGTTCCGGGTGTTTCCATCAATCTCCCGGGCATTACGGAAAAAGATGCAGAGGATATACGCTTCGGCATTGAACAGGGTGTCGATTTTATCGCGGCATCTTTTGTGCGGAAGCCGGAAGATGTGCTGGAAATCCGTAAAATTCTGGAAGAATATGATGCTGACATCGACATTATCGCCAAAATTGAAAACCAGGAAGGGCTGGATAATCTGGATGCCATTCTGGAAGTGGCGGATGGCCTCATGGTGGCACGGGGCGATCTAGGTGTGGAAATCCCGGCAGAAGAAGTGCCCGTTGTACAAAAAGAGATGATCCGTAAATGCAACCACTTGGGCAAACCGGTTATTACTGCGACACAGATGCTGGATTCGATGCAGCGCAATCCCCGTCCGACCCGTGCCGAGGCCAGTGACGTGGCCAATGCGATTTTTGACGGGACCGACGCCGTCATGCTGTCCGGTGAAACGGCCAGCGGAAAATATCCGGTGGAGGCAGTGACCACGATGGCGCGCATCGCTGCCCGGGCAGAAGGATCTCTCCGCTATCAGGATATTTTCAAGGAGCGGATTCGCTCAGTGGATGTCAGCATTGCGGATTCGATCAGTCAATCCGTTGTGCATACTGCGGGACAGCTAAAGTCTTCTGCGATTATTACTTCTACCGAAACGGGACGGACGGCGCAGATGGTATCGAAATACCGCCCGCAAGTACCGATTATCGCTGTTACCCGCCATCCCAAAGTGATGCGGAAATTGTCACTCCTCTGGGGCGTGTATCCGGTAAAGGGCCGTCAAGTGAATACAATCGACGAGATGTTGCAAACGGCCATCACGGCTTCCCTGGATTCCGAGTATGTCCACCACGGGGACCTCGTGGTGATTACCGCCGGTGTTCCGGTGGGACGGTCGGGAACCACCAACATGATGAAAGTTCACGTGATCGGTGATGTGATTGCCAAAGGTCAAGGGGTCGGCAAGCAAATCATCAACGGGGAAGTTATCGCGGGAGTGACCGCTGACGAACTTCGGTCCAAAATGAAAGACGGGGCTGTTTTGGTCACTGTCAGCACGGACAAAGATATGATGGACGTGTTTGAACGGGCGGGGGCTGTCATTGTGGAAGAGGGCGGATTAACCTCCCATGCTGCTGTCGTAGGACTCAACCTGGGAATTCCGGTTATTGTCGGTGTTCAAGATGCGACGGAAATCTTGAAAGACGGTATGGAGATCACCGTGGACCCCGGACGGGGACATATTTACTCCGGCCGCGCCCAGGTATTATAAATTCAGAGGACGGGGATTCCGTCCTCTTTTTCATACATAAAAAACACCGACATGCACCGGTGCTATATCAGGACCGTTTAGATCGTACGCAAACGGGGATAAATCCACCAGCGCAACTTTTTGCGCCGTTTTTTGCGTCGACGAAGTTTCACTGGCGATTCCTCCTTTCTGAAATCAGCACATCTTTAAGCGTTCCAAGTGTTTGTATCTATATTGTAACTGGAGTCCGCAGGTTTGGCTATTCACATTATGTGTGCTGTTCCCTCAAAATATGTAATCAGCCGGCTGGAATAAGGTTTAACAAGCGATATCTGCCGGATGATTTTGCTAAAATGGTAATGGGTAGGGTTCAGTTTGTTAAATGGAGGCACTCGCAATGAAATCCAAAACATTTGCAACATCATTCCGTGTAAGATATCAGGAAACGGATCAGATGGGTGTTGCTCACCACAGTGTATATGCTGCTTGGTTTGAAGTGGGGAGAACAGAGATGATCCGGCAGTTGGGCATCTCATATAAGGAATTGGAGGAGCAAGGGGTGCTCCTCCCGGTGGTGGATCTGCATTGCCGATTTTTACAGCCGGCCCACTATGACGATGAAATTACGGTGGTCACCCGGGTGCTGGAAGCGGCCAAGGCAAAGCTCACCTTTGGTTATAAGGTGATCCGTACCGCTGATGATGTGCTCTTAACCACGGGGAAAACCATTCACTTATGGGTGGATCACGAAATGAAACGGGTGAACTTTGAGCGCCGATTTCCAGAGGTGTTCCGTGTTTTGTCGGCCCAAATCGATACATCCCGGAAAAACAAAACGATTACGTAATGGTTTAAGGCGTGTCTGTTAACGGGGAGGGTCGGTGTGATCGGCGAAGATCCTTTGCGCTTTTTGCAAGAGATCGGAGACGGCCACACCGGACGGACCCCTAACAAACAATCAGACAGACCCTAGACTAGACTTTTTTTAGGAAGGTTGAGGGTACTGCCATGAAAAAAATCGACTGGTAATGATTAGATGACGACGATAAGTAAGAATCTTGATGCCAAGGAACCAATTTGCTAATAAGCGAATGAGTTAACGGATCAAACGCGTTCTTTATTGTTACAATAGAAACGATCCAGTTCTTTGTTTTTAGGACTTTCTTCCAATAGAGGGAAGATCCGTTTCGCAAGGAGGCCAATAACGTGTTTCGTATCCTCGTTCTCCTATTGATCCTTATCCCTGCGTTGGAAATCTGGGGTTTAGTCTCTGTGGGGAAGGTGATCGGCCCGGTGCCGACGGTGCTGGCCGTGATCGCGACAGGAGTGATCGGCGGTTGGCTGGCTCGCTGGCAGGGCTTGAATACATGGCGGCTGGCCCAGATACAATTGCGTAATGGAGAATTGCCGGGAGAAGCTTTGTTGGACGGGGTTTGCATTTTGTCCGGGGGGCTGATGCTCCTGACTCCGGGATTTTTCACGGATGCGCTGGGATTGTTGCTTTTGATTCCCTATACACGTACGATTGTGAAACACTTTCTTAAAAAATGGCTCACGAAGAAGGTGAAGGACGGTACGATGATCTGGATTCATCGCCGTTGAGACCCGCATAGAACGAAGGACCCCCTTCCAATCGGAAGGGGGTCGCTTATCCTCTGCCCCCTGCCGTCTCTCCCTTGATATATTTCCAGGAATCCACAAATACATGGGCCCGGTGAAGTGCCATTAAAATGACTACCGCTACAGGTCCGAGGATGAGCCCGAAAAAGCCGAACAGTTTCAGCCCGACAAACAAGGCGATCAAGGTAACCAGAGGGTTGAGGCCGATATTGGTAGCAACCAGCTTTGGTTCCAAGAATTGTCGAATAACGATGAGAACAAGGTACAATACCCCAATGCTGACACCCAACTGAACTTTTCCGGTAAGCAACAGATAGAGTGACCAAGGGACGAGAACAGCACCGACTCCCAGGTAAGGTAGTAAATCCACAATCCCGATAATGATGGCTAGAGTCAGTGCGTAATCGACACCTAATATCATCAGGCCCACCCAGACTACCAGGGTTGTGATGGAGATAAGTGTCAATTGGGCACGGATGAAGCCCATCAGTGCTCGTTTTAGGTCGCGAATCACCAAACCGCCGGTGGTTTGGATCCGTTTCGGCAGGATATGGGTAAACCGTTTTTTGATCAGCGGCCAATCCACCCCGATGAAAAAGGCAGCCAAAATAATAAATATCAGCACGGTGGCATAATAGGGGAGGTCTCTCAAGAACGAGCCGATCCCTGAGATAATGTCCGTGATCAATTGCGTGCCTTTGTTGGTGATAACCCCTACATTGTCCCGGATGCTGTTGATAATCTCTGTTTTTTGTTCGGGATTGTTTTTCATATAGTCCTGAATATGATGGATTATCAGCGAAATTTCCCGATTATCCTGGGTAAGCAATTGGACGATATATTGATTCACCTTGTCAATGGCGGAAGGCAGATATTCCGCCAAATTTGTCAATTCCACGACAATTTGCGAGGTGAGAAAAATGAGCAGTGTCAAAAAGCTTCCTACCAACACCAGTAAGGAGAGCGTAACGCCAAGCCATCGGGGCAAGCGCAGCCGTCTTTCCAAAAATCGTACAGCGGGTTCGGCGATCATGGCGATTAGCCATCCGATGAAGAAAGGGTATATAAAGGGGAAGATCCAGATCAGACCCCAGTAGAGAGCAAGAATGGTGATAGCGACGATAATCGCCCGCAAAAGGATTTCCGCGGTTTCTCTTCGGATCAAGACAATCCCTTCTTTCGTTTCAATACATCCGTATTCATTCCCTTGTATAAAAATTTTAAGCCGCTGACTGCCTGGGATCAAACATCCATTCACAGACTTTTCGCAACTGTCGGCGTGATGATAACGTTTTTTTTTTATGGTAAACTGGGAGAGGGCGATGTATAAGGGCACGAACAGCCAACCTCGACAGAATAAAGAAACGGGCGTCTAAAGCTCACGTCCGGCCCTTATATTCCTATTCGCAAAAACGGACGTTTTGGTGTGACGCCGCGGGTGATTGATAAAACGCCATTTTATGACTGGTTGTTTCAAAAATTCAGCATCCCCAAACTCTTTAGAGTATCAGGTGGCCCGACAACGTGCCCGAAATAGTACCATATTTACAGCAAAGGAGCGATTATATGACGGTTGCTAAAGGATTGGAGGGTGTCGTAGCACTCACTTCTAAAATCAGCTCGATTATTGATGGAGTACTGACCTACCGGGGCATCGACATCGACGAACTGGCAGACCACGCCAACTTTGAAGAAGTGACCTTCCTGTTGTGGAACGGCCGTCTGCCTTCCCGTTCGGAGTTGGATGAGCTGAAGAAACAACTGGGCGCTCATGCTGCTCTTCCTGAAAGCGTATTATCGCTATTGAAGAGCTACCCGAAAGACATTCATCCGATGGCGGCCCTGCGAACGGCTGTGTCCGCATTGGCTCTCTATGATCCGGAAGCGGATGATAACAGCCTGGAGGGCAACCGGCGCAAGGCGATCCATTTGACCGCCCAGCTGCCGACCGTCGTTGCTGCCCTCTATCGGATCCGGAAAGGCCTGGAGCCGGTGGCTCCGCGCCCGGAATACGGTGTAGCGCAAAACTTTGTCTATATGCTGCACGGGAAAGAACCGGATGAAGTTGCCGTCAAAGCACTGGATAAAGCTCTGATCCTTCATGCCGATCACGAATTAAACGCTTCTACTTTTGCGGCACGTGTCACCACTGCAACCTTGTCTGACATGTATTCCGCCGTCACGACGGCCATCGGTACCTTGAAGGGCCCGCTTCATGGAGGGGCCAACGAACAGGTGATGAAGATGCTGGAGGAAATCGGAAGTGTCGACCGGGTGGACGAAGTGATTCGGCGGAAACTGGATAACAAAGAAAAAATTATGGGCTTCGGTCACCGGGTATATAAAGAGGGCGATCCCCGTGCCAAGCACTTGCGTGAAATGTCCCGGCAATTGGCCGAGCAGACCGGGGATCGGAAATGGTTCGAAATATCTGCCAAAATTCATGAGGTGGTGGAGTCTATGAAGGGTCTGAAACCCAATGTGGACTTCTATTCCGCTTCTACCTACCATTACCTCGGGATTCCCAGGGAGCTGTTCACACCTATTTTTGCCATGAGTCGCATGACGGGCTGGACGGCTCATATCCTTGAGCAATACGCGGATAACCGGTTGATCCGCCCGCGTGCCGAGTATGTTGGTCCGGTCAACCAGTCTTATGTCCCCATCGAGAACCGCTGACGAGGTTATCACCGACAGGGGACGGGGCTTGTGTCCCGTTCCTTGTCGTTTTTCCCAAACAGAGAGCAAGGAGTGGTAGCATGTCTCGTTTTGAAGCACCGCAATCCGGTGAAAAGATCACCCTGAAAAACGGCGAACTGCAAGTTCCGGACAATCCGATTATCCCCTTTATCGAAGGCGACGGCACCGGTCCGGATATTTGGGCTGCGGCAAAGCGGGTGTTGGATGCCGCCGTGGAAAAAGCCTACGGTGGAAAGAAGCAAATCGCCTGGTACGAGATTTTTGCCGGGGAAAAAGCGTACAATCGCTTTGACGAATGGCTTCCCGAGGAAACGCTGAATGCGATTCGTGAATACTTTGTCGCCATCAAAGGCCCCCTGACAACCCCGGTAGGCGGCGGGATTCGTTCGTTGAACGTGGCTCTGCGCCAGGAGCTGGACCTGTATGTTTGCTTGCGTCCGGTCCGATATTTCAATGGGGTTCCTTCACCGGTCAAAAAGCCGGAGGATGTCGATATGGTAATTTTCCGGGAAAATTCGGAAGATATTTACGCCGGTGTGGAGTGGCAAGAGGGTACGGAGGAAGTGAAGAAGTTGATTCGCTTCCTGCAAGAAGAAATGGGCGTCAAAAAGATTCGGTTCCCGGAAACCTCCGGCATCGGAATTAAGCCGGTATCCCGGGAGGGCACCGAACGTCTGGTCCGTTCCGCCATTCGGTATGCATTGGATCACGGGCGTAAAAGTGTTACCTTGGTCCATAAAGGAAATATCATGAAATTCACAGAAGGGGCTTTCAAAACCTGGGGGTACGAGCTGGCTGAGCGTGAGTTCGGCGATCAGGTATTCACTTGGGCCCAATATGATCGCATCAAAGAAGAACAAGGCTTGGACGCTGCCAATACCGCGCAGGCCCAGGCGGAAGCGGAAGGCAAATTGATTGTGAAAGACTCCATCGCCGATGCGTTCCTGCAGCAAATCCTGACCCGTCCGAAAGAGTACGATGTGATCGCTACGCTCAACTTGAACGGGGATTACGTGTCAGATGCCTTGGCGGCCCAAGTGGGCGGTATCGGGATTGCGCCGGGGGCCAATATCAACTTTGACACCGGGCATGCCATCTTTGAAGCCACTCATGGAACGGCACCCAAATATGCCGGGATGGATAAAGTCAACCCGGGATCGGTCATCCTCTCCGGTGTGTTGATGCTGGAGCACCTGGGCTGGCAAGAAGCGGCCGACCGCATTTACCATGCCATGGACAAAACCATCGGCCAGAAAACCGTCACGTATGACTTTGCACGGCTGATGGACGGCGCAACAGAAGTCAAATGCTCCGAATTTGCCGACAAGCTGATTGAAAATCTTTAAGTTTGGGTAGAGCATGAGAGAGTGGACTTTTACGACTAGGAAATCCAACAACAGGAGGAAAAGGACAGATGTCGATCCGCAGAAAGAAAATTTCCGTGATCGGTGCAGGATTTACCGGTGCAACCACTGCTTTGATGCTGGCGCAAAAAGAGTTGGGGGATATCGTCTTGGTGGACATTCCCCAAGTGGAAAATCCGACCAAAGGAAAAGCGTTGGACATGTTGGAAGCCGGCCCGGTACAAGGGTTTGATGCCAACATTATCGGCACGTCCAACTATGAAGACACCGCCGATTCGGATCTGGTCATCATCACGGCCGGAATCGCCCGCAAACCGGGAATGAGCCGGGACGATCTCGTGGCTACCAATGCCAAAGTGATGCGTGCCGTAACGGAACAAGTGGTCAAATATTCCCCGAACAGTATCCTGTTGGTACTGACCAACCCGGTGGACGCGATGACCTATGAAGTGTTCCGTACATCCGGCTTCCCGAAACACCGGGTCATCGGTCAATCCGGGGTGTTGGATACCGCTCGTTTCCGGACCTTTATCGCTCAAGAGCTGAATGTGTCCGTAGAAGACGTGACCGGTTTCGTGCTGGGTGGTCATGGCGATGACATGGTGCCGTTGGTGCGCTACTCCTATGCCGGCGGCATTCCGCTGGAAAAATGGCTGCCGAAAGAGCGGCTGGATGCCATCGTGGAACGGACCCGCAAAGGCGGCGGTGAGATCGTCAACCTGCTGGGCAACGGCAGCGCCTACTATGCTCCTGCCGCTTCCCTGGTGCAAATGGCCGAAGCGATTCTGAAGGATAAGCGGCGGATCCTACCGGCCATCGCTTATTTGGAAGGCGAATACGGCTACAAGGACATGTACCTTGGCGTGCCGGTCATCCTCGGCGGCAACGGTCTGGAACAAATCATCGAATTGGATTTGACCGAAGAAGAGAAAAAGGCGCTGGACAAATCGGCCGACTCAGTTCGCAACGTGATGAAAGTATTAAACTGATTCAAAAACACCCGGGAAATTCCGGGTGTTTTTATATGCAAAAAATGGGATTTCCCCGACGCAAATGAAGGCGCTTTCATCCCTTTCGTTTCAAGTTGGATCCCGCTTTCCTTCACAGGCTGCCTCCGTTCATCGAGACGGTGCTTTACCTGCATCATGTTAAAATTCCCTTTACGTTTCGAGGAATTTGTAGTTACTATGAGGAAAGATGAATGAAGCTCTATTCCCGTTGGGAGGCTAGTAACGATTTTGCTTCCACCGCGGGAAATAGCGAGACACCCGAACGAGCCGGGAAACAGAAAAGCGGAGGATAGAAGATGGATAAGCGAATCTTGGTTGTGGACGACGAGCCTTCGATTGTTAAACTGGTTCAGTTTAATTTAGAAAAAGAAGGGTATCTTGTGGATATTGCTGAAGATGGACAAACGGCATTGGATAAGATCAAGGAACAACGGCCGGATCTGCTGGTGCTCGATTTAATGCTGCCCAAAGTAGACGGATTGGAAGTATGCAAGCAGGTGCGAAGGGAGAACCGGCAGCTGCCCATCTTGATGTTGACGGCCAAGACAGAGGAGTTCGATAAAGTTCTCGGATTGGAATTGGGTGCCGATGATTACATGACCAAGCCCTTCAGTCCGCGGGAGCTGGTGGCCAGGGTAAAGGCGATTTTTCGTCGAACCGAAGCGATCCGGGAAGTGTCGCGGGAAGAGCCCAAACAAGTGATTCAAGTCGGGGACCTCACGATTGATACGGATGGTTATGAGGTTCTTCGAAACGGTGAGCCCATCGACTTAACGCCCAAGGAATTTGAGTTGTTGGTTTATTTGGCCAATCATCGGGGGCGGGTGTTGTCACGGGATCAGTTGCTGAATGCCGTTTGGGATTATGATTACATCGGGGATACCCGTATCGTGGATGTTCATGTGAGCCATCTGCGGGAGAAGGTGGAGGAAGATTCCCGCAATCCAGTGTATATCAAAACGGTACGCGGTATCGGATATAAGTTTGAGGGACCGAAAGAATGAGATCCTTGCGTGCTCGCCTCACCATCATGTTTCTTTTGTTGGTGGGGCTATCCGTGTTGGGTTCGGGGGTTTTTGTTTCACTGCTGCTCAAGGCGTCGTACATCGATTCCTTGACGGATCGGTTGACCAAAGAAGGGTATTTGTTGGCAGGTACGATAGATTGGTCGGAAGCGGAAAAAAATCCGAGGCGTTTTCAAAAGCAGGCCCAAGTCAATGGGAAAGCATTGAAGGCCCGTGTAACCCTGATTAACCGGGATGGGACGGTGCTGGGAGATTCCCAGGAGGATCCGCGCCAGATGGGCAATTTGCGGCGGGATCGAGAAGTGCAAAAAGTATTGCGGAAGAAAACAGGCTACACCCGCGTAACGACCAAAGACCGCTTGCATGTCTATATCCCTGTCCAGCAGGACGGACAAGTGCTTGGTGTCATTCGCCTATCGCTGTTCTTGGAAAACATCAATCGATCCTTGAGCCAGGTTTGGTTTTCTTTGATCGGGGGGTTGGCGATGGCCTATGTAGCGGCTGCTTTGCTGGGATCGAGAATCGCATCACGGATCACCAAGCCGATCGAAGAGATTACCCAAGTCGCAGTGGATATCGCCCGGGACCGGTATTACCGTCGGGTTTCCGTGAAGGAGCGGGATGAAATCGGCCGCCTGGGCTCAGCGATCAACCGGATGGCGGCGGGGTTGAAAAATCAGCTGGACATCATCCGCAAAAGTGAGCGGCGGTTGATTTCCGTGATTGAAACAATGGAAAGCGGCTTGTTGCTGGTCGATGCGGAGCGGCGGGTCAATCTGGCCAACCAGGCTATCCACCGTTTTTACGACTTAAAGCCGGGAGAGCTGGTCAACAAAATCCTTCCCCGGCGGGCAGTGTTTCATGAACTGCATACGCTGTTGGATCGGTGTTTGTACAGCGGGGAGCGGATTCGCGAAGAGTTGCACCTGTATTACCCGGAAGAACGCATCCTCGAAGCCAGTCTGACGCCCATCTGGGGGGAGAGCGAGGGCATGGGGGTAGTGGTATTGCTGCACGATATCACCCCGATCCGCCGGTTGGAAAAGATGCGGACAGATTTTGTTGCCAATGTATCCCATGAATTAAAAACGCCGGTTACCTCTCTTCGGGGATTTGCGGAAACCTTATTGGACGGAGCGGATGAAGATCCTCAAATGCGTCGTGAATTCCTGGAAATTATCCAAGCCGAAAGTTTACGGTTGGAGCGGTTGATCGGTGACTTGTTGGACCTATCCCGCATCGAGTCCAAAAAATTGAGTCTCAACTTGCAGGAAATACCGATCCACGAGCTCATCCAATCGATTGTGAAAACCGTGGAAAAGCAAATCAAGAAAAAGGATCTGGAGCTGCAAGTGAAGGTGGATGGAACATTTTCTGTCCGGGTGGACAAAGACCGTTTTTCTCAGATTTTGATCAACCTTCTGTCCAACTCGATGGCTTACACACCCGCAGGAGGAAAGATCACCGTTTCAGCCGGAAAGGAAGGCGAGGAGTGGGTGGTTTCCGTGGCAGATACCGGAATCGGGATTCCTGAAGAGGATTTGCCGCGCATTTTTGAGCGGTTCTATCGGGTGGACAAAGCCCGTTCCCGACAGTCGGGAGGAACAGGCCTGGGACTTGCGATTGTCAAGCATTTGGTAGAAGTGCATCATGGAAAGATCCATGTGAAAAGCCAAGTCGGCAAAGGAACGGAGTTTATCTTGCGGTTTCCCTTATAAACCATAAGCATCCAGAGGGAGACGGAGGCTGCTGATAAAGTCTTAGAAGTTGTATAGTAGAGCAGCTACTTTGAACGACGTACCTGGGACTAAGACAAATAAGCGGCGCATAGCACGACCCGGGAGCTTGCGACCAAGGCGTGATGTGTGCCCTGTGGGTGCTTGTGCCCGTAGGTGCGCATCGAGCATGTTCTTTGGCTTGCGCCTCGGTCACCGTTGGTCACTGTCCCCCCTAGGGCCTTTCGTCGGGCTTAGTGTCGCACAGTCACGCTATATTTTAGGAGTGATAGTCCGACATCTCTAATCGCAAAGGGAGCGACGGGTAAAAAGGGGATTCGCTGTTTGACCGGACATGTTTGTCATTCATGTACACCCATGATCGGGTGTTTTTTTTATCCCCGTTTCCCGATGCCTTTACAAAACCTTAACAATCCATTCATTCTAGGGCAAAAGTCTACCTCTATAGTCGTAATCAGTGAGACATAGAAAACAAAACGACTTTCTCTAGGGGGAAACGAGGTTATGTGGAAGAAAAGCATGTTGATCGCCGGAGTTGTAGCAATGTCCATCTCCGTATTTGCAGGTTGCTCTTCCAATGCAGGCCAAGGCAGCGGGGGTGGAAACGGCAGCGGCCTCTCCGGTGAAATCAAGATTGACGGTTCCAGCACCGTGTATCCTATTTCCCAAGCGGTAGCTGAAGAATTTATGAAAGAAAATCCCGGGGTAAACGTCACGGTTTCCCAGTCCGGTACCGGTGGCGGCTTTGAAAAATGGGCCAAGAAAGAAACGGACCTCAGCGACGCTTCCCGTCCGATTAAAGATGATGAAAAAGCGGCCGCAGAAAAAGCCGGTCGCAAGCCGGTCGAAATCCCGGTCGCATATGACGGAATTTCCGTTGTGGTGAACAAGAAAAACAACTTTGTGGATAATCTGACCTTTGATCAGCTGAAGAAAATTTGGGAGCCCAACAGCAAGGTGAAAACCTGGAAAGATGTCAACCCGAAATGGCCAGACAAGCCGATCAAACTGTACGGCCCGGGAACCTCTTCCGGAACCTTTGACTTCTTCACCGAAAAAGTGGTGGGTGAAGAGGGCAAAAGCCGTACCGACTACACCCAAAGTGAAGATGACAACACCCTGGTACAAGGGGTTGCCGGTGACGAGTTCGCCTTGGGTTACTTCGGATACGCCTACTATGAAGAAAACAAAGACCAACTGAAAGTCGTCAAAGTGGATGGCGGTAAAGGGGCAATCGAACCGAGTCAAGATACCATCAGAGACACCTCCTACCCGTTGTCTCGTCCGATCTTCGTCTACGCAGACCAGAACGACCTGAAGAAGAAAGAAATTCAGGAGTTCCTGAAGTATTACCTGACCGTGGGTAAAGAGCTCGTCTCTGAAGTGGGCTTCATCCCGCTGCCGGATGAAGAGTACAAAAAAGGTTTGGATCAGCTTCAAAGCAAGTAAGCCTTTGGTAGATTGACGATAGACGGCTTGACAAGGGTGTGTGTGGCTCCTCTCCCTGCCTAAATCTGGCGGGAGAGGTAGCCACATTTTGGCATGTTATTGGGAAGGGAGAGTCAAAGTGATGATGCAATCAGGTCAATCCGGCGAGGGTGTTATGGCCGGCAGCCGGTTTAAAAAAGAGCGTTCCCTACGAACGGTATGGGAATGGATGATTCCCAAGCTGTTGTTCATCTGTGCATTGTTGTCTGTGGTGACTACCATCGGAATCATCTTTACTCTGTTGTCTGAGACCTTGTCCTTCTTTCAAAAAATCCCTTTTATCGACTTTATCACCGGCACCAAATGGACGGCCCTGTTCTCTGAAAGTCAACGCTCTTTTGGGGTGCTGCCCTTGATCACCGGCACCCTGCTGGTAACGGTAACGGCAGCAATCGTTGCTGTGCCTCTCGGCTTGGCAAGTGCGATCTATCTGAGCGAATATGCACCGAGCCGTGTTCGTCGCGTCTTGAAGCCGGTTTTGGAGATTCTGGCAGGAATCCCCACGATCGTATACGGCTTTTTTGCGCTCACCTTCGTGACACCGCTGTTGCGTTCGTTCATACCCGAAATGGGTGTCTTCAACGCCCTCAGTGCTGGTATCGTCGTGGGGATCATGATTATCCCCATGATTGCATCCCTGAGTGAAGATGCCATGAGCTCCGTTCCCCGCAATATCCGGGAGGCGGCATTGGCCATGGGTTCTACCCGGTTGGAGGTATCCTTCCGTGTGGTTTTGCCCGCTGCATTGTCCGGTATTGTCGCCTCGTTCGTGCTCGGTATCTCGCGGGCCATCGGGGAAACGATGATCGTTACCATCGCAGCTGGGGCTACCCCCAACATGACCTTGAATCCGACGGACTCCATTCAAACCATGACCGCCTATATTGTGCAGGCTGCCTTCGGCGATATCAGCACGGGCGGGATTGTGTACCAATCCATCTATGCGGTGGGAATGACCCTGTTTCTCTTCACCTTGGTTATGAATTTACTGGCACAGTTTATCTCCCGCCGCTTTAAGGAGGAGTACTAATGAGCACGGATGAAGCAGTGATTCGTCAAGCGTCCAAAAACCGCGTTTCCGCCAATCATCAGGATTGGGCCAAAAAAGAGCGAACGGTCCGTGTTCTTTATCGCCGATTCAAAAACAAATTGGCGCACGGGGTGTTTTTGCTGGCCACGTTGGTAGGCGTGGCCGTGCTAGCCGTGCTGATCACGGATATCGTTCAAACCGGCTGGAAGTGGCTGAGTGCGGACTTCTTCAATAATTTCGCCTCCCGGCTGCCGGAACGTTCCGGGATTAAGGCGGCCTTTTGGGGCTCCTTGTGGATGTTGGGTGTAACCGCTCCGCTGACTTTTATTTTGGGTGTGGCCACGGCTCTGTATATGGAAGAATACGCACCGAAAAACGGGTTTACCCGGTTTATCCAGTTGAACATTAGCAACCTGGCGGGCGTTCCCTCCATCGTGTTCGGGATTCTGGGATTGACGCTGTTTGTTCGCGGGATGGCACTTGGAAAAAGTGTGTTGGCCGGTTCGTTGACCATGACGCTGTTGATTCTTCCCGTGGTGATTGTGGCCGCCCGGGAAGCGATCGCCGGGGTCCCGAACTCCCTGCGGCAAGCTTCCTATGCGATGGGAGCGACCAAGTGGCAAACCATTCAAAAAGTGGTGCTGCCCTATTCGATGCCGGGGATTTTGACGGGGACCATTTTGGCACTGTCCCGTGCAGTAGGTGAAACAGCCCCGTTGATCATGGTGGGTGCGGTGACGTTTATCGCCTTTACTCCGGGATATGTATTGGATCCCTTTACGGTGATGCCTATCCAGATCTATCGGTGGATTAGCGAACCACAGACTGCGTTCCATGAACTGGCCGCTGCAGGGATCATCGTCTTGCTGGCGATGTTGCTTACCATGAACGCATTGGCAGTGTTCCTGCGAAACAAATTCCAGCGGAGAGACGGTTAAGGGGGAGTTACCAGTGAGTGAAGCAGTGATGACCAAACAAGCGATTGAAGTGAAAAACCTGAATCTGTATTATGGTGAAAAGCAGGCCTTGAAAGAGATATCCATGGATGTGGATGAGAATACCGTGACCGCTCTGATCGGCCCTTCGGGCTGCGGAAAGTCGACCTTTCTCCGTACGCTCAATCGGATGAACGACCTGATTCCCGGCGTTCGGATCGAGGGCGAGATCCAACTCCACGGGGAAAACATCTACAGCAAAAACATCGACGTGGAAGTGCTGCGGAAGCGGGTGGGAATGGTATTTCAAGCACCCAACCCGTTCCCCAAGAGCATTTATGACAACGTGGCTTACGGACCCCGTATTCACGGAATCAAGAGCAAAAAAGTGCTGGATGAAATCGTGGAAAAAAGCTTGCGGGGAGCGGCTCTGTGGGATGAAGTGAAAGACCGCTTGAAGGACCGGGCCACCGGCCTGTCCGGCGGACAGCAGCAACGTCTCTGCATCGCTCGCGCCCTCGCAGTGGAACCGGAAATCGTGTTGATGGATGAGCCGACATCCGCTCTGGACCCCATCTCCACCTCTAAGATCGAAGAGCTGGTTCAAGAGTTGAAAAAGAAGTATACGATTGTCATCGTGACCCACAACATGCAGCAAGCGGCTCGGATCTCCGATAAGACGGCGTTCTTCCTGAACGGGGAACTGATCGAGTATGACGATACCAAGACCTTGTTCTCCAACCCGAAAAATCAGAAGACCGAAGACTATATTACAGGTCGTTTCGGTTAAGAAAGGGGCTCAAACATGGAACGGCAATTCGATCAGTCTCTGAAAGAAGTGAAACGTCTACTCTTGGAGATGGGGGAAAAACTGGAGATTGCCATCGACAAGTCGGTTAAATCTCTCGCGTCCCTGAATGGGATCATGGCTCGGGACGTGTTGGAAAAGGATCATAAGATCGATGAATTGGAAGACCGCATCGATGAAAAAGTGGCCCAACTCATCGCCACCCAGCAGCCGGTGGCCAAAGATCTCCGCAAACTGATCGCAGCCATGAAAATCGCTTCCGATATGGAACGTATGGCGGATTTGGCAGCCAATGTGGCTGAAGTGACCGTCTATTTTGTGGAAAACGACCTGAAGCTTTTCACAGAGCTGAAAGATATCCCAAACATGGCACGGATTACACAAAAAATGGTGCACGACGGGATTAACAGCTACATCGACGGCAATGTGGAAATGTCGAAAAAAATGGCTCAAACCGATGATCAAGTGGACGACCTGTACGAAAAAGTGGTGAAAGAGCTGTTGCAAATGGTTTTCCACAAAGTCGAAAGCACCGATGCAGAAAAAGATGTCGCCCTCCGTCTCTGCTTTGTCGCCCGTTACCTGGAACGGATCGCCGATCACGCGACCAACATCGGCGAAAGCATCGTCTATATCGAGACCGGTAAACGGGTGGATTTGAACTGAAAAGCTATGGATGAACCAAACAGTAGCTCTAGATAGAGCTGCTGTTTTTTTTCAGGTGCTTTCGACGTGGTTTAGTTATATCACGGGAGAAAAGGGAGCCGACAATCTCTTTTTCTTTTCCCTTGCCCTTTCTGGAAGTCCCGCAATGCCTCATGATACAATAAACCTGTTCATTTTCACGAACGGAACCATCTTTTACGAATGGAGAAGCGGAGGCGCGTTCATGGATAAACTGGTCTTGATCGACGGGAACAGTATTGCGTTTCGGGCGTTTTATGCACTGCCCCTTTTGACCAACAGCGCAGGAACTTACACCAATGCGGTGTATGGATTTACCATGATGTTGATGAAGGTGCTGGAAGAAGAGAGGCCGACCCATATGTTGGTTGCCTTCGATGCGGGCAAAACCACCTTTCGGCATAAAGATTATCAAGAGTATAAAGGAAAGCGGGAGAAAACCCCCGATGAGCTGTCCGAGCAGATTCCCTTAATCAAAGAGGTGCTGGATGCCTTTGGCATTCATCATTTCGAGCTGGAGGGATATGAGGCGGACGATATTATCGGCACATTGGCCAGGGAAGCGGATCAAAAAGGAATTCCCGTTACGATTGTGTCCGGAGACAAAGATTTGCTCCAACTCGTTACTGACGGAGTTCAGGTGCTTCTTACCCGCAAGGGTGTGACGGAGACGGAAAAGTACGATGTTCAAGGGGTAAAGGATCGTTACGGCTTGGAGCCGAAGCAAGTGATCGACCTGAAGGGGCTGATGGGAGATACTTCCGACAATATTCCCGGGATTCCCGGCGTAGGGGAAAAAACAGCCCTCAAGCTGCTGCATCAGTTTGGTACGGTGGAAAATGTCTTGGATCATCTAGCAGATCTGCCAGGCAAAAAACTGAAAGAACGTGTAGCGGAACATCAGGAGCAGGCGCGGGTCAGCAAAGAATTGGCGACGATTTACTGCGAGGTGCCGATGGAGATTTCGATTCAAGACATCAGCTATACTCCTTTTGATCCGGAAAGAGTAGCCCCCTTATTCAAACGGTTGGAATTTAAAACCTTGTTGGAAAAAGTGCAGGCAGACGGTCCGGAGGCACCGGAAGAACTGGAAGCGATCCGGTATCATATCGTGACGGCGGAAGATCAGGATGAATGGGAGCCGCTCCTGAAACAGGACTGCTTGGCGCTGTTTGTCGAGTTGACGGAGGAAAATTATCATAAGGCCGAAGTGATCGGGATGGCGCTTTCCGATGGGAAAGAATACCTGTATATTCCACTGGAAACCGCCATGCAGTGGGAATCGTTGCAAAAGTGGCTGGCAGATGAGCGGCAAGAAAAAATCGTGTATGATGTGAAGCGGACACGAGTGGCATTGAAGCGGCGAGGTTTGGAATTTAAAGGATATGTCTTCGATCTGCTCTTGGCTTCCTATCTTACCAATCCGTCGGAGTCCGGGCATGAGCTCGCCGATATTGTGGAACGGAAACTGGATGGCTCCCTTCCCGCCGATGAAAAGGTGTACGGAAAAGGGGCCAAACGCCGTCAACTGGAAGGGGAGGAGTTGGCGGAACACCTGGCTCGTAAGACATCGGCGATGATTCGGCTTTATCCCGTGCTGGAAGAAGAGCTGAAGGAAGCAGAGTTGGACGAACTTTTTTACGATCTGGAGCTGCCGGTGGCGGATGTATTGGCCCGCATGGAATGGCACGGAGTCAAAGTAGATCGGGAGCGGTTAAAAGCCCTCGGAGAAGAGTTGCAGCAGCAGTTGGACGAACTGACCGACAAGATCTACGATTTGGCGGGAACGGAGTTTAACATCAATTCTCCCAAACAGCTGGGGGAAATTCTGTTTGACAAGCTGGGGCTGCCGGTGTTGAAAAAGACCAAGACGGGCTACTCCACCAGTGCCGATGTGCTGGAGAGGCTGGCTCCCCAGCATGAGATCGTGGAGCAAATTCTCCATTACCGCCAAGTAGGGAAGCTGATCTCCACGTATGTGGAAGGATTGCTGAAAGAGATTTATCCGGAAACAGGCAAGATTCACACCCGTTTCAATCAAACGATTACCGCCACCGGAAGGCTGAGCAGTACCGATCCCAACCTGCAGAACATCCCGATCCGGCTGGAGGAAGGACGGCGCATTCGCCAGGTATTTGTCCCCTCGGAAAAAGGGTGGTACATTCTGGCGGCCGACTACTCACAAATTGAACTCCGGGTGCTGGCCCATTTGTCCAAAGATGAAAATCTAATGGCGGCTTTCCGGAAGGACATGGATATTCATACAAAAACGGCGATGGATGTATTTGGTGTATCGGAGGATGAGGTGACCCCGTTGATGCGCCGTCAGGCCAAAGCGGTTAACTTCGGGATTGTTTACGGGATCAGCGATTACGGATTGTCCCAAAACCTGAATATCCCGCGAAAAGAAGCGGCTGCTTTTATTGAGCGTTATTTTGAAAGCTATCCGGGAGTCAAGCGCTACATGGACGAAACCGTGCAGCAGGCCAAAAAACAGGGGTATGTCACCACTATGCTGAACCGTCGGCGTTATCTGCCGGACATCAACTCCCGCAACTTCAATCGGCGCAGTTTTGCTGAACGGACGGCGATGAACACGCCGATTCAGGGTACGGCGGCGGATATCATCAAAAAAGCGATGGTACGCATGGATGAGGTGTTGCGGGAAGAAGGGCTGAAAGCTCGAATGTTGCTGCAGGTTCACGATGAATTGATTTTTGAAGCGCCGGAAGAAGAGTTGGCGACACTGTCCCGGCTGGTGCAACAAGTGATGGAGGAACCGGTGGAGCTGTCCGTTCCCCTGAAAGTGGATGTGAACACTGGGGAAACATGGTATGAAGCAAAGTGACAGGGAGAGAAGAAGACGTGCCAGAACTGCCTGAAGTAGAAACCGTTCGAAGGACATTGGAGAAGCTGGTGATCGGAAAAACGGTGGATCGTGTAAGTGTTCACCTGCCACGGATTGTGAAAGAGCCGCCGGACCCGGTACTGTTCGGACAGCTGCTTGAAGGGGAGACGATCAACGAAGTAGGGCGCCGGGGGAAATTTCTCAAAATCGGATTCAACTCCTGGGTGCTGGTTTCCCACCTTCGGATGGAAGGACGTTACCGGGTAGTCCCGCAGGAAGAACCGGTGGAGAAGCATACCCATGTGATTTTTCACTTTACGGACGGAACAGAACTCCGATATAAGGATGTGCGCCAATTCGGCACGATGCATCTCTATCCGCGCGGAGAAGAGGAACATCAGCCACCTTTGAACAAGTTGGGTCCCGAGCCCCTTTCCGAGGAGTTTACCTTGGAGCTGTTCCGACAGCGTTTAGCGGGACGGAGAACAAAAATCAAAGCTCTTTTGCTGAATCAGGAGTTTTTGGCGGGCTTGGGGAATATATATGTGGACGAGGCCCTGTATCAAGCGGGGCTTCATCCGGAACGGACGGTCTCTTCACTGTCCGATGATGAGGTGAAACGCCTCTTTAACAGTATTCGTTCCACACTAATGAAAGCCGTCGAAGCAGGAGGGTCCTCTGTTCGCTCCTATGTGGACGGGAATGGTGAAATGGGCATGTTTCAGTTGCAGATCCAAGTCTACGGGCGAAAAGGGGAACCTTGTCACCGATGCGGGGAACCTATTTCCCGGCTGGTGGTGGCGGGCCGGGGAACGCATATCTGCACCCGTTGCCAAAACTAAAAAGGATCCGCACGGAAATCCCTCTTCTTCATAGGATGTAGGTATCCATCCACCTGTCTGAAGGAGTGGGTAAAGGGTGTGGAGCCTGTTTTCCTTGATCTTTCTTACATTGGCTGTCAGCCTGGACAGCTTTGGAGCGGGTATCACTTACGGGTTGCGCAAAATTCGTTTGCCCCTGTTATCGGTGATCATCATTGGATGTTGTTCCGGTGCGATGATCGTGTTATCCATGTACACGGGACAATGGCTGGCTCAGTGGATAGCACCGGGCACGGCGGAAAAAGCAGGCGGCACCCTTTTGTGTCTGCTGGGGATATGGGGGTTGATTCAAGCCGGCCGGAACACCGTCTCCTCTTCTCTGCGGAAAGAAGATGCTTTAAGAGAGGAGACGGTCGCACCAGCGCGCCTGCTGTCTTTGGAAATCCGCAGACTGGGGTTGGTGATTCAAATCTTGAAGACCCCTGCGGTTGCCGATATCGACCGATCCGGTACCATCAGTCCCGGTGAAGCTGTATGGTTGGGTACGGCCTTGTCGTTAGATGCCTTTGGGGCGGGAGTGGGGGCGGCGTTGATGGGACATTCCCCATGGACCGCAGCCGGGATGATCGTATGCGCTTGCGCGGTATTTCTAATAGCAGGCATCAAGCTGGGGTTTTGTTTTGTCAGGCGGGATCCGGCGGGTATGCTGTCTTATCTGCCGGGTTTGTTGCTGTTAATATTGGGCCTGACAAGGTTTTTTTAACCTAAAAGGGTGTGATGAACCATTGATCGCAGGTTTGACAGGAGGCATAGCAACGGGAAAAAGTACCGTCTCCCGGATGTTGCAGGAGCGGGGAGCGGCGATCGTGGATGCGGATGTGATCGCACGTCAAGTCGTGGAACCCGGTACGGAGGGGCTTCGACGGATAAAAGAACGGTTCGGTCAGGAAGTGCTTCAACCGGATGGAACGTTGGACCGGAAAGCTTTGGGAGCTATTGTATTCAGGGATCCGGCAGCACGGCGGGAGCTGAATCGTTTGCTGCATCCTCTCATCATCGACCAAATGCAGGAAGAAACCCGGCAGGCGCAGCGGAGCAATCCCGCGCGTCCCGTTATATTGGACACGCCCCTGTTGATTGAGGAAAAATTGACGTCACTGGTTGAAAAAGTGATCGTGGTCTACATTCCCGAAGCGTTGCAGTTGCAACGCTTGATGGCGCGAGAAGGAATGGATGAAAAGGAAGCCCGACGCTTGATCCAATCACAGATACCGATCGAGGAAAAAAAACAGTTCGCCGATGTGTTGATTGACAATTCGGGCACGCTGGCGGATACGGAAAGACAGGTGGATCAGCTATGGGAAACTCTGGTCTTGCAAAATGGATCCGACCAGCCCTAGCGGCATTGCCGTCCAAACGGAAGCTGGTCATCGCATTTGCGTTGCTGCTGGTGTTTTTGCTGGTTGCTACTCCGCTCTTTAATCGTTGGATGTATCCATTGGATTATGAGGAGCAGATCATGTACAGCTCGGATGCCACCGGAGCAGATCCCTTTTTGATAATGGCCGTTATTCGAGTGGAGAGCAAATTTGATCCCAACAAAAAATCGCGCGTGGGTGCACAGGGTCTGATGCAGCTTATGCCCCATACCGTTGAATGGGTGATCGATAGGGGCCATTTTTCACCGGCATTCCGGGATAATGTCCACGATCCGGCGATCAACATTCACATGGGCTCCTGGTACCTGGCAGGGTTGATCCGCGAGTTTCACGGCAATGAAGTGGCGGCAGTTGCCGCTTACAATGCCGGTCCCGGGAACGTGAAAAAGTGGATCCAATCCGGCCAGTGGGACGGGACCCGGGAGAATCTAAAACAGATTCCTTACGGCGAGACTCGTCACTACATTCAACGGGTATTCTTTTTCCACGAAAAATACAAGTCGTTGTATACGCACCTAAACAAAAAGCAATAACCCTGCAGGGGAGGCGAGATAGTCTCCCCTTTGTTCAGGCTCCTTTTGTGAGCGCTTTCATAATGGTTCACTAAACTTTTGCAGGAAATTAGCCGTTACGCATTGCAATATATGACATACTGTTTATAATAAAAGTGGAACTAGTATGGAACATAATGAGGGAAGGGGTATCATAATGCCGGTACGCATAGCGATAAATGGATTCGGCCGGATTGGCCGTATGGTATTCCGCAAGGCACTGCAAGAGAAAGACTTGGAGATCGTGGCGATCAACGCAAGCTATCCTGCGGAAACCCTGGCTCATCTGGTGAAATATGACACGATTCATGGAAGATTGGATGAACCGATCACACCCGCCGGCGATCAATTGATGGTGAAGGGGAAAGCGGTCCAACTGGTGTCTGAACGAAATCCGGCCCAGTTGCCTTGGAAAGAGCTGGGGATCGATATTGTGGTAGAAGCTACCGGAAAGTTTCGCGATCGGGATGGTGCCGGTCTTCACCTGCAGGCCGGAGCGAAAAAAGTGGTAATCACAGCCCCCGGCAAACGGGAAGACGTAATGATTGTCATGGGAGTCAATGATAGCGCTTACGTCCCGAAAGAGCACCATATTATCTCCAATGCTTCCTGCACCACCAACTGTCTGGCACCGGTGGTAAAAGTGCTCCATGAGGCTTTCGGGATCCAGCAAGGTTTGATGACCACAGTCCACTCTTATACCAATGACCAGAAAAACTTGGATAATCCTCACAAGGATTTGCGCCGTGCCCGGGCATGTGCCCAATCCATCATTCCGACCAAGACCGGTGCCGCTAGAGCCATCGGTCAAGTGTTGCCGGAGCTGAAAGGCCGGCTCAACGGTTTGGCGCTCCGGGTCCCTACTCCCAATGTGTCCGTGGTGGACTTGGTGGCAGATGTTCAGACCGACGTCACGGTGGATAAAGTGAACGGTGTGTTGAAAGAAGCCGCCGAAGGTTCGCTGAAAGGCATCCTGGAATACTGTGAGGAACCTTTGGTTTCCTCGGACTTCAATGGCAATTCCCATTCCGCCATCGTCGATGGGCTTTCCACGATGGTGACTGGTGATCGCCAGGTGAAAGTGTTGGCCTGGTATGATAACGAATGGGGATACTCCTGTCGTGTGGTGGATCTGGTAAAACTGGTGGGATCGTCTTTTTTAGCCCCTGAAGGCCGTCCGGCGGAGGATGAAGTGGAAGCTTCCGTCGTTTAAGCGCCGGACGGTCTTCTGTGAAATTCTTTCGGGGGAAACAATCTCCCCCGCATTGGTTTGAAAACCCTCTGCCCCTTAAATGGGGCTTTTTTTGTCTGTCGATTTTACTGGTATTTCACAGAGTGGCAGGCAACCAACCACTGGTCCGCAGAATGTGGTATATTTATGACGATATCCTGAATGGACCGCCGAATTCAAATCAAAGGAAGGGGGGATTCCATGCGATGTCCGTTTTGTCAGTCCATCGGCAGCAGAGTACTCGACTCTCGTCCGGCCCACGAGGGCAAGTCGATTCGGCGCAGACGCCAATGCGAAACATGTGACCGCCGCTTTACCACCTTTGAAATAGTGGAAGAAAAACCGCTGATCGTAATCAAAAAAGATGGCAGCCGGGAGGAATTCAGCAGGGACAAACTGATGCGCGGATTAATTCGTGCCTGCGAAAAACGTCCCGTTCCCATGGAGCGCTTGAAGCAGCTGGTGGATGAAGTGGAACGCAACTTGCGGGAAAACAGCGAGGCGGAAGTTCCGACGCGGGAAATCGGGGAAATGGTGATGGAGCGGCTGGTGGAAGTGGATGAAGTGGCGTATGTTCGCTTTGCTTCGGTATACCGTCAATTTAAAGATATCAATGTATTTGTGCGGGAACTGGAAGAGCTCTTAAATCGCTCTCGGGAAAGGGTAAACCCGAATGATGTCTGATTTCCTCCATTTCTTCAGACAGAACGAGCTAATAGGTGATTGTCCCTGCTGGCTTCTCCTGATACAATAATAAAACCCATTTTTTGAATGGTTCGGGAGGCAGCACCCATGATCATGACCTGGAAAAACGGTTCCCCTCGTGACGGTTGGCGCAGCCGGAGTCGCCGTCCATTGCATGATCGGGATTCCAAGGGACTGTTCCATTTATATCAGCCTTTAATTGGCGCTGCCTCAGCAGGGTTGTACATGACACTCTATCATCAAGCGGATCGTGCACTGTCTTCTTCTGCTGAGGTGAAAACCCATCTTTATTTGATGAATCTGTTGCACCTGCCGCTGCCCGATCTTTTGGAGGCGCGTTATCGCTTAGAGGGAGTGGGCCTTCTCCATACATATGAGATGATGGAAGACGGACGGCGGGTGTATGAGTACGAGTTGGTTCCGCCTCTTTCTCCCGGCCAGTTTTTTCAAAGCGATGTGCTGAGCATTACCTTATTAAACCGTTTGGGAAGAGACGGTTACCGGGCGCTGCGAAAAGACTTGGATACCCGCACAGAGGCGGGAAGCCGAGAAAAAGGCAAAGAAGTGACCAAGTCGTTTCAAGAAGTATATGGATCACTCTCTCCGGTGGATATGGCATCGGTCGATGATTTGGAGGAGGAGATCGGTACAGCTTGGCAAGAAGGGTCGTATTCTCCTGATGTAGAAGGTGAGCTGCCGGTATTTGGCCAGGAGGAAGATGACCTGTCCATGGTACGGACACGGTTGGAGCCTCTGTTGGAAAAAGGGGCTTGGACACCGGAAGTGGAAAAGCAGCTGCGCGAGATCCGGTTTTTGTACCAATTGGATGATTGGGATCTGATTCGTGCGCTGCAAAATCCGTATGTTACGCAAAACGGACGGATTGCCGTCGAACGGTTGCGTTCGTTTGTCAAAAGCGAATACCGGATGCGCTTCGGTCGGCCCCCGGTAGTGGTGGAGCGAAAGCGGTTGGAGAAGCCGTCTGCAGCCAAGGTACATGCGTCCAATTCAGCTGCTTCCGTGGCTGAAGGGAATGGGGCTGCGGGTGAATCAAGCAAAGAGGAGCAGCATTTTCGGATGCTGGCTCAAGTATCTCCGTTGGAACTGTTGTCCCGCTTTCAAAACGGGCGGCAAATTCCCAAGGCCGACATGGAACTGATCGAGGATCTGATCCATCAGTACGGATTGCCCCATGGTGTCATCAATGTGCTGTTGGAATACGTCCTGTATTCTTATGATTACAAGTTGCCCCGTCCTTTGGTGGAGAAGATTGCCGGTCATTGGGCACGAAAAAATGTACAGACGGTGGAACAAGCTCTGGAGATGGCACGGAAAGAGAAAGAGCTTACCCGGGGCAGGTATACTCCGGATGGTGCAGCCTACAGCAAGCGAAAAAGTCAGAGGAGAGAAAGAGAAGATCAGCTTCCGTCGGCGGTGCGCCAAGGGATGGAAGAGCAGTCCAAAGAAGAGCGAAGTAAAGACTGGGAAGTGGATCCCGTTGCGGAACAGAGGCTGCGTGCGAAGTTGCAGCGAATGAACGAGCGGTTGAATCGGAAAAAGGGGAGTTCATGATGGAGCGGATTGAACGGGTCTTGCAACAATGGAAAGAGCGTCTACCCATTCAGGGCGACAAAGAGCAGCTATTGCAGAGAATATTCTCAGCTCCTCCTGTTCAGGCGTTTAGAAGCAAGCATCCCGACATTCCCCGTGAAGTGTATTTACATTCCTTGGTTCCTTTGCGGCAATACGTGAAAGAGCAAGCCAATTGCGGACGATGTCCCGGCTTGGAACACTGCCCCAACATGGTCCAAGGTCACCAGCCTGAATTGGTTCCTTACAGCGGATTATTGGAATTGCGCATGCAGCCGTGTGACAAACTAAAAAGACAAGAAGAGCAAAAGCGCCGTTCCTCATTGATTCGTAGTCATTATATTCCGAAGGACATCTTATCTGCTACATTCAACTCGCTTATTCTTAACCAGGGCCGCATCCCCGCCATCGATGCTGCTGCGGAATTTTGCGAGCAGTTCGCTGAGGGGCGCCCCCGGAAGGGATTATACTTTTATGGGGATTTCGGTGTAGGCAAGAGCCATATCGCAGGAGCAATCGCTCAGCGGCTGGTGGATCATGGTGTCGATTCCCTCATGGTATATGTGCCGGATTTTATCCGTGAAGTGAAGGATTCCATTCGAGACGGACAGGTGCAAGAAAAGTTGGATGCCCTAAAAAAAGCAACGGTGTTAATCCTCGATGACATCGGAGCGGAAAATTTGACTCCCTGGGCACGGGACGAAGTCTTGGGAACGATTCTCCAATATCGGGTGACACAAGGATTGCCTACCCTTTATACATCCAATCTGAATCTGGATGAGTTGGAAAAACATCTCGCCTACTCGGAAAAAGGCGGGGTCGAACGGACCAAAGCCAAGCGGATTATGGAACGGATTCGTCACCATGTACAGGTATTCCATGTGAAAGGCCCCAATCGGCGCGGGATGTAGGTTCTGAAGAAAAGTATCGCCGGTTGAAATTTTTTTGGAATAGCTGTTGCCATCCCTATACCAGCGTGCTATAATAGTCTTCGTCACCGCATAAAGCAAGTGGTTCGGTAGCTCAGTCGGTAGAGCAGAGGACTGAAAATCCTCGTGTCGGCGGTTCGATTCCGTCCCGAACCACCATTCTCGAGCGGAAGTGGCTCAGGGGTAGAGCACCGCCTTGCCAAGGCGGGGGTCGCGGGTTCGAATCCCGTCTTCCGCTCCATTTTTATACCTTGCCGGGGTGGCGGAATTGGCAGACGCACGGGACTTAAAATCCCGGGGTGGGTGATCCACCGTGTCGGTTCGAGTCCGACCCTCGGTACCAGCGACCTCCTGAACAGGAGGGTTTTTTTATTTTTAAACGTCCCCATCATTTTAGGGGACGTTTTTTTTACGATGAAATGTCCAAAGTTCCCAAGTATTTTGAACAAAAACTTAAGGGACAACTTCAGTATTTTTTGATACCATAAACACATGGAAATCTTGTGTATCTGCGGAGAAACATGCTGATGCCGCCGGTGAAATCGACACCGGTATTTTTTGTCTGAAGGACCCAAACGTATGTTGTTATTAAAGGAGGATGATTATGACGGGGAACACACATATGTCACTTGGCGTAGCTGCCGGTGCTGCCGCTGCTGCTATTACCGGCGTAGGCGCCGATCCGGAAGCGATGGCATGGACAGTGGTGGCGTCGTCGATAGGGGCCATGTTGCCGGATATTGATGAAGACGGAAGTATGCTGAACAACCTGCTGTTCAAATCCATCCAGTACCGTTCGGCTGCGCTGACGGTTTTGGGCGGCATTATGGTATTGCTGTATTTTCTGAAGCATGTCCCCCTTTGGACTTGTCTGGCCGGGATGTATGCGATGAGTGTCGCCTTTGTGCCCCATCGCAGTATTACGCATTCATTGCTTGCTTTGGGTATTGTGACGGGGATTACCTATCTGGCTGCCCCCGATTATTCCGTGGCGATAGCAGCCGGATATATTTCACACTTGTTGGCGGATGCGGTAACTACAGGCGGCGTGCCATTTTTCTGGCCCTGGAAAAAGCGGTGGGGGTTGAAAGACCTGGGCATCAAGGTGAGAAGCGGGGACAAAGTGGATCAGGTGACGGGAAAACTGGCCATGTACGGTGGTTCCCTGGCGATTTTGTGGATGCTGTTTCAAGGGGCGTCACCGGATGCCTTTTTGTCAGGGGCTGCAGATCAGGTGAAAAGCATAAAAGGGTTGTTTTGGGGATAACGGGAAAAAGGAGCGGATAACATGAATCTCCTAAGGTGGGCAGTGGGGATATTTTTCTTGGTAGTAGTAATGGCGTGTCAAGCCTATACAGTAGATGCTCCCGCTTTGCCGGAATCGGAAGTGACGGATGGGAAAACGTCAGTGTCAGCATAAACGGGACTCCTGTAAATGAGTACTTATCCAATAAATAAAAGGCCAGGGGCGTATTCCTCCTGGCCTATATTGGTTAAACCGCTTTCTTTTCTTTTAAAATTCGTTTCTTTTGCTCGTTCAGCTCATCATGGGTGAGGATGCCTTGTTCTTTTAAACGGGCCAAGCGCTCTAGCTCATCGAGATAGTCATCCGAGTCACCGGAACCCTGTTTGACTTCCTCCACTTTTTGTTTCAGATGGCGGCGAATCTTTTCGACGAAGGGCAGGATTTGGGTTTTGTCCACTCCGCTGATTCTTCCTTCAGAGCCGATGGAGATGATCTCTACCGCACCAAACAACAGGCCTGTTTCAAACCGCAGGGAGGTGATTTGATTGTAATCGAAGGACTCCACAAAGAGTGAGATCAGACCTTTTTCCAAGAATATCAGTCGTTGATCGGTTGCCACTACAACGCCATGGCGGTTTCGATACCGTCCATAGACCAACCCTTCAATGTGTTCGTGTTCCAACAGGATGCGAGGCAATTCGTTGATCTCCCGACGGCCCAGTACGCGACCTACCCGGTTTAGGTTCAGCTCCTCAATCTGCTGACGCACTTCCGTTTTCGAAACCATGGCCCGACCTCCTTGCAGGAAGTTCTTATTTCCCATCTTACAGGAAGGTGAAATAAAGTGTCTATTGTCTAAAGGTATTATTTTTCCGACAGTTCGGTACATTCCAATGGTGTACGTATACCCGGTCGGCAACGCCCATATACTAGGAACAAACGATGGACAAAGGAGAAGTTGGGCATGGGTGCGTACCAGATCTCGGTTCCCGGACATAATTCGGAAGAAGTAAACCATTTGCGGCGTTTGTTACAAAACAAACTGCAACATTGGGATCCCGTCGGTCAAACCATCCGGTTGGAAGAGAAGTGGGTGGGGGACCGGACAGTGTTTCGATTGTCCCATTTGCGGATGGGGAAACAGCCGGAAAAAAACCTGCGGCTGTGCCTGGGCACTGCAGTGGCCGAATACATCCTGACCGTGGATGAGCCGGAGCTGATTCGCGGGATTATCTCACGGGAATTCCATCCCAAACACCGGGAAGAGATGGATCAGGTCACCGAGTATACCTTTCATTTGCTACATGAGAACGAAACGGACGAGGGAGATCGATCCTTTGATCAGCGTAAGGAAAAAATGGTGCGTACCGTGGTACGCTATCTTTCCCAACATCGCAATCTTGCCGTGGACGGTTTTGTCCGGTTTCGGCTGAAAAAATATCATCGGGTATTGGTCAAACTGGTGGAGCATGCGATTGACGAATATCTGCTGGATAAGGAATACCAAGAATTCATCGATCTGTTGAAGTACTTTGTATTGGTACAAAAAAGCAAAGTTCCCATGGTTCATGTCATTCATACGGGCAAGCGTAAATTTCAGGTACTGGAGGCGGATGGCCGTCCGCTCCGGTTGAAGGAAATGGACGTCGTCGTTCAGGAGATGATGGATCACTCCTACTCCCAGGAGGATCTGATTGTCAGCACGTTGTTGACGGTGGCGCCGGAGCGGATCATCTTGCATACCCGCCACGATAAAGAAAATGTGATCCGGACATTGATGCAGATTTTTGAGGGGCGGGTGGTTGTCTGCCATGGTTGTCCGGAGTGTCGTTCCCGCTCTCATTCGCAATAGATCTTGACTCCGCCTGCCAGCGTTGGGTATAATACAACCAAATTTTTTATGAAACAGCGATGAAGAGGACACCATCGATCACACACGGCTTCCAGAGATCGAAGGCCGTCGGCTGCAAGCCTTCGAAGCCCTCTGGTGACCGATGACCCCCTCCCAGCTGCCGTCGGGAACACCGCAGGTCAGTATCGACGGCCGGTTGCACACCGTTAATGTGTGAGAGGGCTGCAGTGAGATGCCGAATGAGCGGCTTTCCCTGGCAGCTGAATAAGGGTGGAACCACGACGTAAACGCTCGTCCCTTTGGGTGCGGGTGTTTTTTTATTTTCTAAAGAAAAAGGAGTGAAGATGTTGAGTGTAGCGATTAAACTGCCGGATGGGTCAGTCCGTGAATTTGAACAGGATCAGGTGACGGTTGCCGAGGTGGCCCGATCCATTTCCAAAGGGCTGTACAAAAAAGCTGTGGCGGGGATGATCGACGGCAAACCGGTCGATCTGTCCCGGGAAGTACCGGATGGAGCAGAAGTGCGCATTTTGACCCTTGACGACCCGGAAGGGTTGGAAGTGTACCGGCATAGTGCCGCCCATTTGATGGCGCAGGCCGTCAAACGGTTGTACCCCGATGTGAAGCTGGGGATCGGTCCGGTGATCGAAGACGGATTCTACTATGACATGGACTTGTCCCATCGGCTGACCACCGAAGATCTGCCGAAGATCGAAGAGGAAATGAAAAGGATCGTGAAAGAAGACCTGCCCATTCGGCGCAAAGTGGTTTCCCGGGAGGAAGCCTTGAAGATTTATGAGGAAGTGGGTGATCATCTCAAACTGGAATTGATCCGGGAATTGCCGGAGGATGAGACCATCACCATTTATGAGCAAGGGGAATTCTTCGACTTGTGCCGCGGTCCCCACATGCCCTCCACCGGCCGGTTCAAGGCATTTAAGCTGCTGAGCGTGGCAGGGGCCTATTGGCGCGGGGATTCCGACAACCAGATGCTGCAGCGGGTGTACGGTACCATCTGGCCGAAGCAGTCGCAATTGGATGCGTATCTAAAGCGGCTCGAAGAAGCGAAGAAGCGGGATCATCGCCGTCTCGGCAAGGAGCTTAAAATTTTCACCACCTCCAAAGAGGTGGGACAAGGTCTCCCTTTGTGGCTGCCCAACGGGGCTACCATCCGCCGGGTGATTGAACGTTATATCGTGGACAAAGAAGAGCGGATGGGCTACCACCATGTCTATACTCCGCATCTGGCCAGCGTGGAATTATACAAAACCTCCGGCCATTGGGACCATTACCAGGAGGATATGTATCCGCCGATGAAGATGGACAATGAAGAGCTGGTCCTCCGTCCGATGAACTGTCCGCATCACATGATGTTGTATAAAAACGAACTGCGCAGTTATCGGAACCTGCCGGTGCGGATCGCTGAGCTGGGCATGATGCACCGCCACGAGATGTCCGGCGCCCTCTCCGGATTGCAGCGGGTGCGGGCCATGACCCTGAACGATGCCCATATCTTCTGCCGTCCCGACCAGATCAAAGAAGAGTTCACCAAAGTGGTGCGCCTGATCCAATCCGTTTACAAGGATTTTGGCATCAAAGACTTCTGGTACCGGCTTTCCTACCGGGATCCCGCAGACAAAGAGAAGTACGTCCAAAACGACGAAATGTGGGAAAAAAGCCAGCGCATGCTGAAAGAAGCGATGGACGACTTGGGTCTCGAGTATGTGGAAGCGGAAGGGGAAGCTGCCTTCTACGGTCCCAAGTTGGACGTGCAGGTGCAAACCGCTTTGGGAAAAGACGAGACCCTTTCCACGGTACAGCTGGATTTCCATCTGCCCAACCGGTTTGAGTTGGAGTATATCGGTGAAGATGGACAGCCGCATCGTCCCGTGGTGATTCACCGAGGCATCGTTGGCACGATGGAGCGTTTTGTCGCCTTCCTGCTGGAATACTATATGGGGGCGTTGCCGGTCTGGCTCTCCCCGATCCAGGCCCGGGTGATGAACATTACCGACGCTTCTCTCGACTACGCGAAGGACGTCGTGGAAAAACTACAAGCGGCCGGGATTCGCGCCGAGCTGGACGGCCGGAGCGAAAAGATCGGTTACAAGATCCGGGAAGCCCAGCTTCAAAAAATCCCTTACATGCTGGTTGTTGGGGAAAAAGAGAAGGAGCAGGGAGCCGTTGCCGTCCGCAAGCGTTCCGAAGGCGACCAGGGTGCCCAGCCGGTGGATGAAGTGATCGCAGATATTCAACAGGCGATTGAAGAGAAGAAGTGAGTAAAGGGTATGGCTAGCCGGGTAAAGTATGAGGGAACCTGAGGTTCCCGTAACGAAAGGCGGAGAAAGAGTTTTCCCGTGAAAAGACCGGCTAGTTTCCTTGACTGACTGCTTGACAGCCGGCAAACTACGTGATAACATACTTTGAGTAGCAAAGCAGAAGCGCCCCGCTTCTCACCTGATCGACGCACGGGCAGTCGGCAGGTTGCGATTCTGGATGACGGGATCTACAGGTGTGGGCGTGTGCCCGCACCTTTTTTATTAGAAATCTCCTTCGGAGGTGGCAGGTTATTAGCAAGGAACAGCAGCAGGTAAACGAAGCGATCCGTGCGCGGGAAGTCCGCCTGATCGATGCACAAGGCAACCAGCTGGGCATTAAGCCGTTGCGGGAGGCGCTTCGTTTGGCCCAAGAGGCGGAGCTGGACTTGGTCAATGTGGCGCCCCAGGCAAAGCCCCCGGTGTGCCGGATTATGGATTACGGCAAGTACCGCTATGAACAAAGCAAGCGGGAAAAAGAAGCCCGCAAGAAGCAAAAAACCATCCAGGTGAAAGAGATCCGCTTCAGCCCGTCCATCGAGGAACATGATGTGCAGACCAAACTGCGCAATGTGAAAAAGTTCCTGAAAAAAGGGGACAAAGTGAAACTGTCCATCCGTTTCCGCGGTCGGGAGATCACTCACCAGGAGTTGGGCCGTTCCATTTTGGACCGGATGGCGGAAGAAGTGAAAGATCTTGGAGAAGTGGAGCGCAAACCTAAGCTGGAAGGGCGCCACATGATCATGATCTTGTCGCCGAAACAGCAATAAGCTAGGAGGATGTCGTTATGCCGAAAATGAAAACTCGTCGTGCCGCTGCCAAGCGGTTCAGCAAAACCGGAAGCGGGAAAATCAAGCGCAACAAAGCCTTCACCAGCCATTTGCTGGAACATAAAACGTCCAAGCGCAAACGCAAACTGCGCAAAAGCGCCATTATGGCCAAAGGGGACGTTAAGCGCACCAAACAATTGATCGCTTACAAATAAAAATTCTTAAGTACGTTTGAAGTTGGGAGGAATTTGTCATGGCACGTGTAAAAGGCGGGACTGTGACTCGTCGTCGTCGGAAAAAGGTACTGAAGCTGGCCCGAGGTTACTTCGGTTCCAAACACACGCTGTTTAAAACCGCGAAACAACAAGTGATGAAGTCCTTGATGTACGCTTACCGTGACCGTCGTCAAAGAAAGCGGGACTTCCGTCGCTTGTGGATCACCCGGATCAACGCTGCGGCCCGCATGAACGGCTTGTCCTACAACAAGCTGATGCACGGTCTGAAGCAAGCCGGCGTGGACATCAACCGCAAAATGCTGGCTGATCTGGCCGTCAACGACGAAAAAGCCTTCGCTGAACTGGCCAAAGTAGCCAAACAAAAAGTGAACGCTTAAATAGATCAAAACCGACCCGTTCCCTGATGGGAGCGGGTTTTTGTATGGAATATAAACACATTTTCAACCGGAATGCATCTTTGCGATCCCTCCAACATATATCAAAAAGGAGGATGAGGAGGGAGTAGGTTGCACAAAGGGTGGCTGGCCAGTCTGACGATGGGCGTTTTAATCGTAACGGGAATGGCAGTGGTAATGAACCTAAAAGACGGGGAGTGGAAGCGGGAGTATCCAGTGCAAAATGGATTGCTGTTGGAGCATTCCAAGGATCAGATGCGACAGGTACATAATCCCGGCAGGGGAAAGTAGGTCGATGCGCGAACAAAACCGACAATCTGTCGGTTTTTTGTTTTCTTCGATACAATAGCCATAGAACCACCACGAAAAGGAGGAGTCGTCCATGAACGGACCTGTCCGGCAAACCCTGCGGTCCGTCTGTCCCTTGGATTGCCCAGACACTTGCGGTTTGCATGTGACTGTGGAAAATGAAAAGGTTACACGGGTTACGGGAGATCCGGAGCATCCCATTACTCAGGGTGCGATTTGTCACAAAGTGCGTCATTATCCTTCCAGAGTTCACCATCCCGAACGCTTGCTGCATCCTTTAAAACGGACGGGCAGAAAAGGCGAAGGTCGTTTTGAACGGATCTCATGGGACGAAGCTTTGGACATTATCGTCCGCCGCTTTAAAGAAACCCGGGAAATGTACGGAGCGGAAGCGATTCTTCCCTACAGCTATTATGGGAACATGGGGATCGTCAACAACGGCAGCATGGATCGACGCTTCTTTCACCGCCTGGGTGCTTCCCGCCTTGAACGAACCATTTGCAATACCGCCGGTAATCAAGGTTTTCAGTATACGATGGGGATCAAGGGAGCGATCGATCCCGAGGATACCGTACACAGCCGCTACATATGGGTGTGGGGCGGTGACATCGTTAGCACCAATATGCATCAGGTGATGTTATTTGAAAAAGCTCGAAAACAGGGGGCCAAAGTCGTTGTCATTGATGTGCGGCGGACCTGGACGGCTCGGTGGGCGGATGAGTTCGTTCAAGTATATCCAGGGACCGATGCCGCCTTGGCGATGGGCATCATGCAGGTCTTAGTTGCCGAAAATCTCACCGATGAAGCATTTTTACAGACCTATACGACAGGGTGGGATGCTCTTAAAGAGCGCATTCACTCCTATCCTCCGGAAAAAGTGTCCCGCATCACCGGTGTCGACCCGGAAACCATTCGTCGTCTGGCGCGTGAATTTGCGGCGGGAAACCCTTCACTGATCCGGATTGGCAACGGATTGCAACATCATGACAATGGGGGCATGGTCGTGCGTACCATTGCCTGTCTGCCCGCATTGACGGGAGCTTGGCTGCAACGGGGCGGCGGTGCATTAAAAGAAAACGGGCTGTCGTTCGTCGATAAGGAAAAGCTGGAGCGTCCGGATTTGCTGCCCGATCCGAATGTACGCAGCTTCAATATGATCCAGTTGGGGGACGCCTTGCTGGAAGCGGATCCCCCCGTACGCTGTCTGTTTGTCTACAATACCAACCCCGCCGCTGTCGCACCCTCTCAAGACAAAGTGGTCCGGGGATTAAAGCGGGAAGATTTGTTTACTGTCGTCCATGATTTGTTTGTTACGGAAACAGCCAAATATGCGGATTTGGTTCTCCCGGCGACTTCCCATATGGAAAATTGGGATGTATACAAATCCTACTGGCATTTATATATCCAAATGGCCCGTCCGGTCATTCCGCCTCAGGGGGAATCTTGGTCCAACTACCGTCTGTTTCGCACCCTTGCCAAACGGATGGGCTTTACGGAATCTTGCTTTGATGACAGTCCGGAGGAGATCATCCGCCAAGTGTTGGACAACCCTTCTAATCCGTATATGGACGGCCTGTCCTTTGAGGAGTTGGAGCGAAAAGGGATCATCAAGCTGAATCTCTCCAAGGCCGGGGTTTTTCCGGAATTGTTGCAGACACGCACAGAAAAGATCGCCTTATACAGTGAATCCATGAAGCGACAAGGATTGGATCCGCTGCCGGGACACGTACCGCTGAAAGAAGGACGGGATGCACAAACCTGCTTGGATGCCGATCACCCGTTGATGTTGATCTCCCCGCCCAACCATCAGTTCCTCAATACCAGCATGGGGAATATTGAAAAGCTGAAGAAAATGGAGAAGCAGCCCCAAGTGGAGATCCATCCGCAAGACGCCATGGATCGGAATATCCGAGACGGGGACTTAGTGTCGGTGTTCAATCGCCGCAGCACTGTTCATCTTCATGCGAAAGTGACGGAAGATGTCCCGCCGGGTGTCATCGTATCCCCGGGTGTCTGGTGGCCGGAAGCCTACCCTGACGGCAAAGGGATTAATGCCCTCACCCCCGACCGGGAGGCGGATATGGGTGGGGGTGCGGTCTTTTTTTCCACAGCCGTTCAGGTGAAAAAATCGTGACAAAAAAAAAAGAGCCGCCAACGCGGCTCTTTTTTCATGTTCCGAGCAGAAGGTTTCGGATAGGAACGACAGTTGGTCTCACCGACCCTTCGTCCAAATCCTTTTTGTGTACCCAAGGGAACAGGTTGCGCTATGGCTCGTTTTTTTTTTGCCTCGGTCCCACTTATCAAAGCTGGGTACGTTGTTCAAAGGTCGCTTCTTGTGAGGAAAAAGGCCCGACCCCTGGTAAGGTCGGGTTCGTGTGGCTGATTAGTTTTGGGGTGCTGTTTCCCCCATCTGCTCCTGTGAATCCCCCGCGGGTTGAGGTTCCCGGTTGCTGGTGCGAAGCGGAATCTCCTTGACAAAAAAGGTGAGCAGGAACGCCAGGATCATGAACAGTGCTCCCATGAAGAATACGCCTTCCAGGGAATAGCTCATCGCCTCCCGCAAGGCATGGATGATGTGGTCAAACATACCCGTCATCTGCGGGGGCAATCCGGAACGGATCTGCTCCAGCTTGTCAGGATTCAGGAGGGCTTGCGGATCACGGAGCTGTGAAAGTTTTTCCATTACTCCGGGGTTGGCGGCTGCGGCACTGCTTTTGGAGGCCAGGAGGCTCATTTTTTCTTCCATGCGATTAAACATCAAGGTGCCCATGATGGATACGCCCACCGTTCCCCCCATTTGCCGAAACAGCTGGGTGGAGGAAGTGGCTACTCCCAAATAGCGGTGATCCACGGCATTTTGCACGGTCAGGTTGAAAATGGGAAAGGCGATCCCCAGTCCCAGACCGACAATGGCCAGGTTGATCACAACCGTCCAGTTGGAAGTGTTCAGCCCCATCAAGGACATGGAATACATCCCGCCGGCCATCAACAGCAATCCAAACAGTGCCAGGTGTTTGTACTTCCCTGTCCGGGTGATGTACTGACCGGCAATCGTGCTGGAAAACACCATGCTCAAGGTCATGAACATCATGATAAACCCGGTTCTGGACGGGGCGGTTCCAAGCACACCCTGGATGAAAAAGGGGGTATACATCACTGCGCCGAACATCCCGATTCCCATGATGAAGCCGATCACATTGGAGAGGCTAAAGATGCTGTTTTTAAAAAGGTGTAAAGGCAATACCGGGTTGGACGTCCGGCTTTCGATCCGGATAAAGATGAGCAGGGAGGCTGCAGAAAAGGCGAACAAGCCCAAAATGCGGGCAGATGTCCAACCGTAATCTTTGCCTGCCCAGGTAAAGGCCAGCAACAGCGGAATCATCGTCAATACTAGAAACATAGATCCCCAGTAATCGATGCTTTTCTTCTCACCTTGAGCCGTGTGCGGAAACAGGCGCCAGATGAGGAAGAAAGCGATGAAGCCGAAGGGGAGGAAAATCCAGAAAACCCAGTGCCAGTCAAAATGCTCCACAATGTAGCCGCCCAGGGTGGGTCCCAATACACTGGCCAGGCCGAAGACGGCTCCCATCAGTCCTTGCCAGCGTCCCCGTTCCCGGGGAGAGAACAGGTCGCCCACGGCGGTGAAGGAGGTGGACATGATCATGCCGCCCCCCAATCCCTGAATCCCCCGATAAATGATCAGTTGAATCATGTCATCGGAGGTGCCGCAAAGGAAAGAACCGGCCATAAAGACGGCCAGACCTGATAAAATGAAGGGCTTTCGTCCATAAATGTCCGACAATTTGCCTACCAAGATGGCGGTCACGCTGGAAGTCAACATGAAAATGGTAAAAACCCAGTTAAAATATTCCATACCCCCTAATTTGGCAACGATACGGGGGAGGGAGGTACCGACGATCGTTTGATTGAGTGCTGCAAACAACATGGATGCCATGACCGCAAACATGATGGTCATCTTTGTCCGCTTATCCAAGTGCTCCATCGATGTACTCCTTTCTGATCAATGATATCGGGAGAGAGCAAGAATTCAGCAACCTCCGTCGTCTTTGCCCGATATCAGCTTTTGGAACAGCTTCAGTAAGGTTTCCATTTCGTCCGTCGTGAATGGATCAAATCGTTTCCGGAAATATTCCTTCCGTTTTTTCTCCATCTTGTAGAACATCTCTTTTCCTTCAGGGGTCGCTTTCAGAACGACGACTCGTTTATCTTTTCGGGACCGCTCCCGTTGCACCCATTTTTTCTCCACCAATCGGTCCGCTACATTGGTCACATGACTGACGGCCACCCCGAATTTCTGGGAAAGGGCGGAAACCTTTTGGGGCCCCTCGCAAGTAAGGTAACGTAAAAAGTTAAATTCTGTTGCGTTCATCTCGTCTCCCAAGGTGTCGTTCACTTCTTTTTTCAGTGTGCGAAAGACTCGGCGCAATGTATGTTCCAGTTCCTCGATGAACTGATGTCGTTTCGTCAAGGCAGTACCTCCTTTGGGAGGAAAGTGTTTGTCCATATATTTAATCAAGTGAAAGTTTTATAAACCGAATTGTATACCTGGTGAAATAAAGTGTCAATGACTGGGTGATAAAAAGCTTTTTTGTAAGGGTTTTCAATAGTTGTCAGGGTGCTTTAAACTGCGACAGGACTAGGGATTTGTCCTATTTTATCCTTTTTTTATCATTTATCAGCTGACGGAAATAAACAAGGATACCGGTAAGAAAGAGGATTCAATGGATCAGAGATTTCGTAGGAAATAATGGGGAAATGGGGATCCGGAGAAAAGCGTGTGGGATTGCCTGTCCCTCCCGCAGATACGGAAGATATTGAAAAATGAAAAAAGGGGCGTGACAATTGTTAAAATCTATTATACACTGGTTGGCAATATCGCCAAGGGGTAAAACATAAGGAGGGGCATACCATGACAGTCGATACCCAACAAGATTTGCGCATCAGAAGCCACGTGATCAGTGAAGGGGCCAATCGTGCTCCCAACCGTGCGATGTTGCGCTCCGTCGGCTTTACGGATGAAGATTTTCAAAAGCCGATGATCGGGGTGGCCAGCACATGGAGCGAAGTGACACCTTGCAATATGCACATCGACCGGCTGGCTGCCAGTGCCAAAGAAGGAGCCAAGGCAGGCGGGGGAGCACCGCTGGTGTTTAACACGATCACCGTTTCCGACGGGATCTCCATGGGTCATGAAGGCATGCGGTATTCCCTGCCGAGCCGGGAGGTGATTGCAGACTCCATCGAGACGGTAGTCGGTGCGGAAAGGCTGGACGGCTTTGTGGCCATTGGCGGCTGCGACAAAAATATGCCCGGGTGTATGATGGCCATTGGCCGCTCGGAAGTGCCAGCCGTGTTTGTGTATGGTGGAACGATCCAGCCGGGCCGGTTAAACGGCAAAGATATCGATATCGTGTCCGCCTTTGAAGGTGTGGGTCAATACAACAAAGGGGACATCGACCGGAGTGAACTGCACCAGATCGAGTGCCATGCTTGTCCAGGGGCCGGATCCTGCGGCGGCATGTACACGGCCAATACCATGGCTTCGGCGATTGAAGCGATGGGTATGAGCTTGCCCGGCAGTTCCTCCAACCCCGCCGAAACCGAGGCCAAACTGGAAGACTGCCGAAAAGCGGGAGAAGCTGTTGTCCGGCTGCTTGAAAAAGGCATTTATCCCAAGGACATCATGACCAAAAAAGCGTTTGAAAACGCGATTACCGTGGTGATGGCCCTGGGCGGCTCCACCAATGCGATTCTGCATTTGTTGGCGATCGCCCGTTCCGTCGATGTGGATCTGACCATAGACGATTTTGAGCGGATCCGGCAGCGGGTGCCGCACATTGCCGATTTGAAGCCCAGCGGTCGCTTTGTCATGAAGGACCTCTGTGAAGCTGGGGGCGTTCCTGCGGTGATGAAACGGCTGTTGGAGGCCGGATTGCTGCATGGAGATTGCCTGACAGTGACCGGCAAAACGCTGGCGGAAAACCTGGCTGAGTGGCCGGAGCTGAAAGAAGGGCAAGAGGTAATCCGTCCGCTGGATCAACCGTTCCGGGAGACGGGTCCGCTGGTCATCCTGAAAGGAAACTTGGCACCGGAAGGAGCGGTGGCCAAAGTGTCCGGTCTGAAAGTAAAACGGATTACCGGTCCTGCCCGGGTTTTTGACACGGAAGAGGAAGCGACGGAAGCGGTGCTGTCCAATCGGGTGAAAGCAGGAGATGTGGTGGTTATTCGGTATGAAGGGCCCAAAGGAGGACCCGGCATGCCGGAGATGCTGTCCATTACCGGGATTTTGGTCGGTAAAGGCTTGGGAGAAAAGGTGGGCCTCATCACAGACGGCCGTTTTTCCGGGGGATCTCATGGATTGGTCGTAGGCCATGTGGCACCCGAAGCCCAGGTTGGCGGACCGATTGCTCTGCTTCGGGAAGGAGATAAGATCACGATCGACAGCGAGAAACGGGAACTTTCCGTCGATTTGTCGGAAGAAGAACTGGAAAAGCGGAGACGAGCTTGGGTAGCTCCGCCGCTGCCCCGTTCCAAAGGCGTCCTGGCCAAATATGCCCGGTTGGTTTCCTCCGCTTCGGAAGGAGCCATCACGGATTATTAACATTTTGTTAAATGCAAAAAATCGGTTGACATCGCTTGTGAAGAGAGTATAATAGCATCTAAATCATTCAACAATTCATCCAAGTGTTACTTTTGGTGGGAGGGTGTCTAGGGTTCCGCCCGAAGATTTCGGGGATTGCGACCGAGTGACACCAGCACCGCGTAAGGCGGTGTACACCGTGAGGATAAAAGCCTCTGCGGCAGGTCCCTATCTTGTTCAAGTCGGAACAGGGAGACGTATGCCTTAGAGGCTTTTTCAATTCCGTTGGAGACAAGTGGATAATCAAGGCTAAGAAGAGGACTTGCGCCGACATCGACCCGTCTCACAGAGAGTTCCGGCACGGCTGAGACCGGAATGGCGGAATGGCGGCGTTCTCACCTCGGAGCTGAGCGTTGAAAGGCGAAAGCCGAGTAGATCGCTTCCGGAAGTCACCGTTATCGATGAGAGTGCCCGGAATCCCGGCGCACTCGCCGAGGCCGTTCACCGCGAGGGAACGGTGAAGTTGGGTGGTACCGCGAACCTTTCGCCCCAATCGTTACCGAAAGAGTGTCTCAAACGAGAGATGCCTTTGGACAGGTTGGAAGCGAAAGGTTTTTCATTTTATCAGAGAGGGAGGTTCGCTTGTCATGCCAGATACGGCGACGATGGAAAAAATGGCGGAGCGCCTGGCGGAGGCGAAGGGTGAGAAAAAGGAGTTTAGCGGTTCAGAAATATTGTTGTTGAGTTTGTTGAAAGAGGGAGTGGAATGCGTCTTTGGTTACCCGGGCGGAGCGGTGCTGCCCATCTATGATTCACTGTATTCGGGCTCCCTTCGGCATGTGCTGGCCCGTCACGAGCAGGGAGCCATTCACGCGGCCGACGGGTATGCCCGGGCAACAGGGAGAGCAGGGGTAGTCATTGCCACTTCGGGTCCCGGAGCGACCAACTTGGTGACAGGGATCGCCAACGCGCAAATGGATTCCATCCCGCTGGTGTGTATCACGGGAAATGTCGCGCAAAGCCTGATCGGAACCGATGCGTTCCAGGAAGCGGACATTATGGGAATCACCATGCCCATCACGAAACACAGCTATTTTGTCAGCGATGTGAACGATATCCCCCGTGTGGTGAAAGAAGCGTTTCACATCGCGACGACGGGGCGTCCCGGTCCCGTCTTGATCGATATCCCGAAAGATGTATCCAATGCCAAGGCGCCCTTCCATTATCCTGAAACGGTATCCATCCGGGGATATCAGCCCCACTGCGATCCGCATCCGATTCAGGTGCAACGGCTTCACCAAGCAGTAAGGGAAGCGAAAAAGCCGGTCATTCTCGCGGGCGGCGGCGTGGTGACAGCAGGGGCGGAAGAAGAGTTGATCGCCTTTGCGGAACAGGCTCGTATCCCGGTGACCACCACCTTGATGGGGCTGGGCGGATTTTCAGGGGAACATCCGCTGTGGCTGGGAATGCCGGGGATGCACGGCACCTATGCTGCCAACCATGCTTTGCTGGAATGTGATTTGCTAATCGGGATCGGGGCCCGTTTTGACGACCGGGTAACGATGGGACGGCTCGATAAGTTTGCTACGGGTGCCAAGATCGTCCACATCGATATTGACCCGGCGGAAATCGGCAAAAACGTCGACACCTTTATTCCGATTGTGGGAGATGTCCGGAAGGTGCTGCAGGCAGCCAACCGAGGAGTTCCCTGCAGCCAGTCGGAAGAATGGCTGCAGCAAACAGCAGAGTGGAAAAAACGGTATCCCTTAAAATTCCAAGATTCCGAAGAATCTGTGAAGCCCCAGTGGGTGATTCGCCACCTGTATGAAACCACTCACGGGAAAGCGATTGTTACAACGGATGTCGGACAGCATCAAATGTGGGTAGCGCAATACTTTCAATTTGCCAAGCCCCGGTCTTTTATCAGCTCCGGCGGTTTGGGCGCGATGGGATTCGGATTCCCCTCGGCGCTTGGGGCGCAGCTGGCCCGGCCGGACGAAACCGTCATTTGCGTGACAGGGGACGGGGGATTCCAGATGACCAACCAGGAGCTGGCCGTGGCCGCACTGATGAACATTCCGGTGAAAACCGTCATCATCAATAACCGTTGTCTCGGAATGGTGCGCCAGTGGCAGGAGGTCTTTTATCAAGAGCGATATAGCGAAGTGGACCTCACCGCCAGCCCGGATTACGTCAAACTGGCAGAAGCCTACGGGGTAAAAGGATTCCGCGCCAAGACGAAAGAGGAAGTCGTTCAGGTTTGGAAGGAAGCAATGAGCCATCCGGGGCCTGTGGTTCTCGATATCTGGGTAACCCCCGAGGAAAATGTATACCCCATGGTGGCTCCCGGCAGCGGATTGGATGAGATGATCATGGGAGATGAAAAGCAATGAGACACATTATTTCGGTGTTGGTGAATGATCAGCCGCGGGTGCTGGCCCGGGTGGCCAATCTGCTCGGGCGTCGCAACTTCAACATTGAGAGCATCAGTGTCGGAGAATCGGAGGAGCCGGGTTTATCCCGCATGGTGATCGTTACCAATGGGGATGAACGCATGATGGAACAAGTGTCCAAACAGCTCCACAAGCTGGTGGATGTCATCAAGGTGCAGGATTTGAGTGAGCATCCGTCAGTAGCCCGGGAGCTTCTCCTGGTCAAGGTGGAGGCGGGGCCGTCCGTCCGGCATGAGATCAGCGGGATTGTGGAACCCTTCCGGGCGTCGGTGGTGGATGTAGGGCCTCACTCGATGATGGTGCAAGCCACCGGAGAGCGAAGCAAACTGGATGCCTTGCTGGAGCTGCTTCGTCCCTACGGCATTAAGGAAATGGCCCGTACTGGCGTAACCGCCCTTTCTCGGAGTGTGGCCCGGGCGGGAGTGTAAAGCCGTTTGGCAGAAACCTGCTGAACAGGCGCGAAGCATCTATTGTGAGTAGAAATCTCAAAATGGAAGGAACCGTTTCGTTTTTCTGATTTGACTGGCAAGAAAATGAGAGGGGAAAACGACGGACCGAGTAATCCGAAAATCCTGAGGAGGAATGATTGATGGCCAAAAAATTTTACGAAAAAGATGCAGATCTGGGTTACCTGAAAGGAAAAACCGTAGCCGTTGTGGGATATGGCAGCCAGGGACACGCTCAGGCGCAAAACCTGCGGGAGAGCGGAGTCGAGGTAATCGTCGGTCTGCGTAAGGGCAAGTCCTGGGAACAAGCGGAGAAAGACGGTTTTGCTGTCTACACGGTAGACCAGGCGGTAAAACGGGCAGATGTGGTGCAGCTCTTGATGCCGGACGAAGTGCAGGCCAAAGTGTACCGAGAGCAGGTGCGACCCCATCTCAAATCCGGTGCGGCCCTCTTTTTCTCCCACGGTTTCAACATCCACTTCGGACAGATCGTGCCGCCGGAGGATGTGGATGTGGTCTTGGTGGCACCGAAAGGGCCGGGCCATCTGGTGCGCCGGGTGTATGAGGAAGGGTTTGGCGTCCCGGGCTTGATCGCTGTCCATCAGGATGCCACCGGACAGGCGAAGGAACTGGGGCTGGCTTATGCCAAAGGAATCGGAGCCACCCGGGCCGGGGTGATCGAAACCACCTTCAAAGAAGAGACGGAAACGGATCTCTTCGGCGAGCAGGCTGTGCTGTGCGGCGGAGTGAGCGAACTGGTGAAGGCCGGCTTCGAAACCCTGACCGAAGCGGGGTATCAGCCGGAGATCGCGTACTTTGAGTGTCTCCATGAATTGAAACTGATTGTTGATCTGATGTACGAAGGTGGTTTGAAAGGGATGCGCTACTCCATCAGTGACACAGCGGAGTTCGGCGACTATGTGAGCGGCAAACGCGTGATCGGGGAAGCTTCCCGTGAAGCGATGAAACAAGTGTTGAAAGAGATTCAGGACGGTACTTTCGCCAACCGCTGGATCCGGGAAAATGAAGAAGGCCGGCCGGAATTTAACCGGATCGCGGAAGAGGAAAAGGCTCACTCCCTCGAAACCACCGGGGAAGAACTGCGGAAAACGATGGCCTGGATCAACAAGGGTGCCAAAGAATCCGTCACCCAATGAATAAGTGAAAGGGAGGCAGCGGCTATGCGTACGGTACAGTTTTTTGACACCACCCTGCGGGACGGGGAACAATCTCCGGGAGTCAATCTGAGCACCGGGGAGAAAGTGGAGATCGCCCTCCAGCTGGAAAAGCTGGGCGTTCATGTGATCGAGGCTGGATTTGCCGCTTCCTCCCCCGGAGATTTTCAATCCGTGCAGGCGGTGGGCCGGGCTGTGAAAAAACCGGTGGTGGTTACCCTCGCCCGCGCGGTGGAAAAGGACATCGAAGCAGCCTGGGAGGCGCTGAAGGATGCGGAACACCCGGGGATTCACATTTTCTTGGCAACATCGCCGATTCACCGCAAGTACAAGTTGAATATGACCAAAGAGCAAGTGCTGGAGCGGGCGGAATATGCCGTCCGCCTGGCCAAAAAGAATTTCCCCCATGTGGAATTTTCCACCGAAGATGGGGGCCGGACGGAGAAAGAGTTTTTGGCCCAAGTGGCTGAGCGGGTGATTGAAGCCGGGGCGGACGTGTTGAACATCCCGGATACCGTCGGTTATATGACGCCGGAGGAATATGCGGGGATCTTCCGCTATTTGAAACAGCATGTTCCCAACATCGACCGAGTCCGTTTAAGCGCCCATTGTCATGACGATCTGGGGATGGCGGTGGCCAACTCCCTCGCAGCGATCGAAGCCGGGGTGGAACAGGTAGAAGGCACCATCAACGGCATTGGTGAACGGGCGGGGAACGCCGCTCTGGAAGAGATTGCGATGGCTCTGAAGACCCGGGAATCCTACTATCAGGTACAGACGGATCTGGAATTAAAAGAAATCGCGAAAACGAGCCGGATGGTCAGCAAACTGACGGGGATGCTGGTTCCCGGGAACAAAGCGGTGGTCGGTGCCAATGCCTTTGCCCACGAAGCCGGTATCCATCAGGACGGCATGCTGAAAAACCGCTCCACCTACGAGATTATGTCTCCTGAAACGGTGGGACAGACCGCCAGCCAACTGGTGATGGGGAAACATTCGGGGCGGCACGCTTTTCGCGACAAATTGACCCAGATGGGGTATCAACTCAACGATGAGCAAATCAATCAGTTGTTTATCCGGTTTAAAGAGTTGACGGACCGGAAAAAGCGAATTGAGGATGAAGATCTGATCTCCTTGGTGGAAGAAAAGTGGGGCGAATCCCAGGAGGTTCTCACTTTTGAAGCCGTCCATCTTTCTTACAGCAGCCAGCTTCTCCCCACCGCATCGATCCGTATCCGTGATGCGCGGGATGGGCAGGTAAAAGAAGAAGCTGCCTGCGGCAACGGATCGGTGGATGCGATATTCAAGGCGGTAGACCGGGTTGTCGGAGAGTCGATGGAGCTGGTGGATTACAAGATTCACTCGGTTACCCATGGCACCGATGCGCTGGGCGAAGTCTATGTTCGTCTCCGTCAAGGAGACGTCACCGTTCAAGGGCGCGGCGTCAGTACCGATGTACTGGAAGCCAGTGCACGGGCTTACGTCAACGCGGTGAATCGGGTACTTCTCCGTCGGGACAGCCGCCAGGAACAGTTGAAGAAGGAATTGACTCCTGCCGGCTCGTGATAACACCGTTTTGTGACACAGCGAAGACATTGCTGACAAGGTCCCTAACCTAGGAAGCAAAAAGTACTGCTGCCAATTTGAACGGTGTTACTCAAGTGGAGGCTATGTTGGTTAACGGGTGTGGCGGTACCGTTTTTCCCATCGAGCTCCTTTGACATCGGCAAGGGAGCGAGAGTGGAAAGCGACCCATCCAAGGGATAAGGCTGATGTGGTGAGGGAGACACGGTAACGCCGAGCTCAGTTGGTCAAAGCAGAAAAAGGAGGGGTTGGACCATGGCCAAAACCAAAAAAGTAGCGGTCCTTCCGGGGGACGGCATCGGTTTGGAAATCGTAGAGGAGGGGGTGAAGGTCCTTAAACAAGCAGGGGAGCAATTCGGTTATCACTTTGAAGTGGAGCATGCATTGATCGGAGGCGGTGCGATCGACCGCCTCGGCACACCGTTTCCGGAGGCAACCAATCAGTTGTGCCGGGAGTCGGATGCCGTTCTCCTCGGGGCGGTAGGCGGTCCGAAATGGGATCAAAACCCGCCGGAGCTGCGTCCGGAAAAGGCACTGTTCGATTTGCGGCAAGGACTGGGGCTCTACGCCAACTTGCGTCCTGCAAGTCTGTTTCCGGGTTTGGAGGGCAGCTCCACATTGCGTTCCGAAGTGCTGAAAGATGTGGACCTGTTGGTCGTGCGGGAGTTGACCGGCGGCATTTACTTTGGAGACAAGTGGACGGAAGAGAAGGAAGGCGGAGCCACAGCTACCGACACGTTGGTTTATCACGAATATGAGATCGAGCGGATCCTCCGGCGTGCCTTTGAACTGGCTCGGGGACGCAGACGAAAAGTCACCTCTGTCGACAAGGCCAATGTGCTGGAAAGTTCCCGCCTGTGGCGCAAAGTGGCGAAGCGGGTGGCAAAGGATTATCCGGATGTGGAACTGGAACACATGCTGGTAGACAATTGTGCCATGCAGATCATCCGTCGCCCCAAGGATTTCGACGTCATCGTAACGGAAAACATGTTTGGCGACATTTTGAGTGATGAGGCCGCCATCTTGACAGGTTCCATCGGGCTGTTGCCATCTGCCAGCCTTGGAGAAGGGTCCCGCGGCCTGTATGAGCCGGTACACGGTTCCGCACCGGATATCGCGGGGCAAGGGGTGGCCAACCCCGCAGCCACCATCTTGTCGGTAGCGATGATGTTCCGTCACTCCTTCCATGACGAGGAAGCGGCCCGGGCCATCGAACAATCCGTTCGTCAGGTGCTGGCTGAAGGTGCCCGGACGGCTGACCTAGCAACCTCGGACGAACTTGCCCTGAGCACGGATCAATTCGGCGACTGGGTTGTGGAAGTGTTGAAGCAGCACAACCCGGACCCGTCCGTGCCGATCGATATGATGGTGTAAGGAAAAAGCCCGGTTCAGGATGATCTGAACCAGCCGAGTTACTGACAAACTCGCTCTCGGAAAGAAGCACATCTCACAATAATACGAGCCATAGCGTGACCCAGAGGAAAGGGCTAGGGCACAACCTGTGCCCTATAAGTCCTTGGGCCTGGTGGGTTGCTCATAGTCTTTTCCTAATGGCTCGCACCTCGGTCATCGCACTTAGGGAGCACAATTCCTGCTCTTTGTCGCTTCGCTCCAAAGTCACGTGATGTGTCGGAGCGGACAGAATCGCATCTGTGACGGCGGAAAGGGAGCGACGGCCAAAAGAGTGAAGCCATCATACAGGTTTGTCATTCATCTGCCCGGTTCTCATGAACCGGGCTTTATTTTATAAGTATCTTATTCCACCACCAACAGGGCATGGTGGTGCTGCCAACGATAGGCTTCTTTCCAAGGGATGTTCACTGGTACCCAGGAACGGCCGCTATCTGTGGAACGACAGAGCCCGCGGTTGGAAAGGGCATAGAAGCGTCCGGGCTGGGAGGGATGCGCCGTCAACGTCGGGATGACCGTCCCTTCCGGAGCGGGCAGTCCCTGGTCTACTCGTTCCCAAGGGTGGTCCCCTTCTTTTCGATAAAGATAAGAACATGCATCCACGGGGTCGTGGGCATGGTGAGGACTTTCTGCCGCCGATACCAGTCGCAGATCTGGATTAACGGCATCCACAGCCAAGCCGTACAAATAGTGATGTTCCAATCCCTCACTCATCGGTTCCCAGGTTTCTCCTGCATCCCGGCTTTCCGCATACTCCCGTCCCGGATTGCGAAACCCATCTCCTGCTGCTGCATACAGCCTTTGCGGCGCGGCAGGGTGGGTCAACAATGTGTGGACATCGATGGGACCGCCGGACTTACGATCTTCCCAGGAGTGACCATTGTCCAGCGTGCGGATCACCGCTCCGGCTTCGATGGAGACATGGATCCGCTCTGCCTGTTTAGGTGCAGGGGCAATCCAACGGACATGGTGGGTATGGGGTCGTGGCGGGAAACTCCATGAAGAGGCGGAAGGAAGGGTGCGCAGCTCTCTCCATTCCCGCCACGTATCCCCGCCATCCCGGGAGACAAATAACCCGCTCGGTTCGGTTCCGGCGTAGACGGCTCCGAGATCCTGTCGGGATTCCGCTTTACCGACGGCGACCGCCATCACATGGGGGTGCGTGATTCCCCCTTCTGTCACCGGTTTCAACGATAAGCCGGGATCTCCAACCGGCTCCCAGGTATCCCCGCCATCTGTACTCCTCCACAGTCCTCTCCCAAACGTACCGCAATAGATCCGCTCCGGATGAAAGGGGTCCGTTGCCAGGCTGACCGGTTGCATGCCGGATAAACGGGACCAAACCGCTTCCGTTTGCTCATCCACGATCAGCAATTCCTTCTCCATCGCCAAGTACAGTTTTGTCATCGCAAGATCCGTCCTTTCCGGGGAATGCGGTTTTCATTATATCGAATATCAGAGCAGAAAAAATCGGACCATGGTCCGAGAAGGGACTCAAAATGGTCCGATGATCAAGATGTTCACTCCGATGTGATTTCTTCATATTTTGCCGCAAGTTTCTTCCGATTCACTTCACTTTCCAGTTCACCGATGCCTTTGTTCAGTGCCATGGCTGCCAGAGCCAACACGGAATCGGCGGCAAAAGCACCGACCTGCCGCGCTTCTTTCAGCAGGATTTTCAGCCGTTTGATGTCTTCCTCGGGAACGATGACGGTCCCGTCTTTTTTCATGTCGATCTTCATCTGCGGACGCCTCCACAATTTTCTCCAGTATGGTGCCTATTTTAGCATGCCCCAAGGGCTATGAGCGCCGGTAGAAAAATCGGAAAAGGACATGAAAAAACATTTCGCTAGCAAAAGGGTAGAAGGTCAGGTAGAGGTTGGAAGGTCAGGAAAAAGGGGATGGGGCGGGCAAAAGAACCGGACATACCGTTTGTGTCACAGAATCAGCCGGAAGTGAGGCGGGGAAATAGTGAATCAGGTAAGCATGATTTTGTTGTCCGGCGGCATCGGCACCCGAATGCGGCTGAATACGCCGAAGCAATTTTTAATGATCGGCGGCAAACCGATGATCGTACACGTGTTGGAAAAGGTAGAATCGATTGATGACATTGCCGAAATTATCATCACTTCTCCGCGGGACTACTTAGATCAGACAGTGGAAGTGATCCATGACCATCAGTTTCTTAAACCGATCAAAGTGATCGAAGGCGGAGCAACCAGGCAGGAGTCTGTTTTTAAGGGGTTGCAGCTGGTTACACGGGAGCTGTGGTGATTCACGAAGCGGTCCGGCCTTTTGTATTGCGGGAAGAGTTTGAACGGTTAATTCACTGTGATGAACCGAATGCCACCTATGGCTTGGACGTCCCTTTTACGGTCTTGGAAGGGGAGGAATCCATCGAGCGCAACTTGGACCGCGACCGGTTGATCGATATTCAACTTCCGCAAAAGCTGGATGCGAAGAAACTGTTGGCAGCCCATCAGTTGGCGGCCGCAGACGGCACCCGGTTTACCGAAGATGTGAGCCTCTATTTTCATTACAACCATGAGCGGATCCGGGTGTTGAGAGGGACGGAATACAATATAAAGATCACCCGGCCCATCGATCAGAAAATCGGAGAAATCATTTACAAGGATTACATACTGGGAGGAGAATGGGGATGACCACTTGTTTGATCAGCGGGGCCAGCCGCGGGATTGGCCGTGCCATTGCCGTCGCTTTGAGCCGGCGGGAAGATATCAACCAATTCGTGCTATTGGCTCGGGACAATGAAGGGATGGAGCAAACCAAAGCGCGGATGAACCCTGGAAAGCGGGTCGAAATCTATGCGATCGACTTGACTGATGCCAAAGAGGTTCAGCGTGCGGTCCAAGCAATCGGCACTACCTTCGGCACGATCGATTATTTGCTCAATGTGGCGGGATACGCCGAGCCCAAGTCCCTGCTGGAAGCCACTCTGGACAATCGGGAAACCACTTACCGGGTCAATGTGCATTCCCTTTTTATCATTACGCGGGAAGTTATTGTCGCAGGGTGAAGGATGCATGTTCCGGTTGAATATGGTCGTCTACAGATATCCCTTGTGAGGACGGCTTTCAAAACTGCAATCACGGCAAAAACAAAAGATACTCTGACAATTTTATCCTAGCGCCGGGATGAAAAGAGAAGATGAACCCCGTGTAAAGCTTTGATAAAGTTTACAAGAAATGAGGTTTGGGAGCGGTGGGGAAGCTGACTTTTATGGAGAAGCTTTCGCTTTTGCAAACGGCTTTTTTATTTTTGATTTTCAAACACCTTCACTTACAAAGCACTCCATGAAAAGAACCCGATCCGCCGGTTTTTCAAGGGCTTCGTCGTTCGCACGTAAGTGGCCGGAGAGTCTTATGTCATCTCTACCAGTGAAAAGGTTTCTTCCTACTATCCGGAGACCTTTCTTGTGAACAGGGGGAACGTTTGGGAGCTGGGCCAAGCCCGAAACGATTTGTTTTTTACAGAAACCGACGAAGAAAAGCACTTTCCGAACTGGATCAAAGAGCGAAAAATCATCACCTATATGCCTACCCACCGCAATTTTGGCCAATTGGATAAAGAGATTCATCAGGTATTGGACCTCAAGCGATTGGATGAATTTTGCCGGCAGTACGGTTGTACCTTTTTGATCAAACGTCATATGTTCAGCAAGGGAAAGCTTCCCCGCGGGCTGGAACATGTGGTGGATATCAGCCAGGAGAAACTGGAGCCCCAGCTGCTCCTGAAATACACCGATATCCTGGTCACGGATTATTCCAGCTGTTATACGGATTATCTACTGTTGAACCGACCGGTGCTGTTCTACTGTTATGATTTGGATGAGTATCTGACGAAATCAAACGAGATGTATCACGACTATGAAGAAGTGACACCCGGGCCGAAAGTAGAGACCTTTGATGCACTGCTGAAGAGTCTGGCGGCTGCCGCTGAGGGTCGGGACGCTTACGAAGCGGAGCGGAACCGGGTGCTCCATATATTCTATGCCCGAGAGAATCAGGGGCCGGTGGCGGAGAAGCAAGTGCGTCATATTTACAAGCAGATTTTGAGGATGGACCCGTCGTTTTTGGAAAGAGAGGGCGTACAAAAAGACCGGTTGGAATCCTCCGCATCGGATGTGTCCGAAGGCCGATATGTGGGTTAAAGAGACCGGTCACTTCGACCGGCTAAGGCATCGTGGGGATAGAAGAGAGCACAGCTGAACGAGTTCCTATATAAAACAAGTTGCCGGTCTTATGACCGGCAACTTTTCTGTTTAACGGTCCTGTCCGACCATGGATTGGACGGAGCCGTTTTTCTGTCTGATCAAAGTCAAGCCCATCCCGGCGGAGATGGCCAACAGTCCTGCCGCCAGAAAATAAACGGCGCGTATTCCCCATGCATCTGCAGTAGCACCGATGAGGAAGACGGACAGGCCGAAAGTAGCGTTAAGCAATGTACTGTGAGCAGCCATTACTTGTGGGAGATTTCGTTTGGAGATCATTCGCTGAAAGAGTGTACGCTGACTTACATCCCGGATTTCGTAGGCAGGTCCCATCAGGACAGCCAGTAGCAGGGAAAGCCAGGGAACCGGGACACTGGCAAATACCAAGGTGAGGAGACTGGTTGTGATGGAACCGCACGCCATAGCAGCATACAAGCGTTTTTCCAACACGCGGGAAAAGAACAGGACCAAGGCTCCTCCCAAAATGGTGCCAAGGTAGTAGCTGGCATTTAAATATCCCCACCAAGCCTCACTCTGGTGCAAAATTTCTTTGACAAAGACGAGTATAATCGCACCGATCCAAACGGTACCAGCGAGATATTCGATTATATCCATCAGCGTGATCGTGCGTAATCGCGGATCTTGCCACAATAGTATCCAGCCTGCGCCCAGGGTTGTTTGTGTACGTGGTGGTTGCTTTGTTTCTTCTTCTGTTGGAAAAGAGACAGAGGAAGAAACGAATGAAAGGGCCAATGCAGCTGCTATATACAGGAGACTGGTTAGGGCCAGGCTGCAGGGGATACCCCCAAAAGCGACAATCAACCCGCCCAGGGACCAACTGGCGAGTAACACGACTTGATCTGTAGCGGCCAACCATCCATTGGCACGGATTAACTCTTCATCAGAAACCAGCCGGGGAACCATCGCGTTGCGGGATGGGATCATCCAGCCATCCACCATGGAAGTAAACAGAAGGATCACGAGCAAGGGATAAAAAACCATTCCCGTTGGAGCCCATAACAGAACAGCCGTCAATATGGCGAGCCAGATTGCCTGGGCCCAATGGGAGAACTGCAGCAATCGAATCAAGGGTATCCGCTCCATCAGAAGAGGAGCGAACAAGCCGCTTAACATTCTGGCTCCCACACGGATGAAGGGGACCATGGCCGCAAAGGTTGCGGAATGGGTTTCCCGGTATAACCAGGTGATGGAGGCCATGATGTAAAAGCCGTCCCCCAATGTAAAAGTGGCTTGCCCTAACCACATGAATCGGAAGGAAACAGGCAATTTCATCCGATTCACCTCTCGGTGTTATTTTTTTAACCGCATCTTTGATCGGATGAATCACATCCTGAATTCCTCCCTGTACTGTTTGATGTTAGGCATTGAGCTATTTTATTTTATTACTATTATTTTCATTGAAGCAACAGTATTTCGAATATACTCGTTGGGGTGTTTTTGATTTTTTGTTTATGGAATAATGATTTATCCGGAAGTTTTTCCTTCGATGAGAAGGGAAAACGATAAAAATAGGGAACCATATATTGAAACCTACAAAATTTGGAGGGAGATTACACGATGGCAAAAGTATTGATTCTTACTGGAGATGCAGTGGAAGCTTTGGAAGTTTTCTATCCTTACTATCGTCTGTTGGAAGAAGGACATGAAGCTGTCATTGCGGCACCGAAGAAGAAGAGGCTGCAAACGGTGGTTCACGACTTTGAGGAATCGATGGACACCTTTACGGAAAAATGGGCTTATGGTTTGGATGCCCATACCGCTTTTGCCGATGTGGATCCGTCCGAATTTGACGGTTTGATCATCCCGGGCGGACGTGCTCCCGAATATATTCGGATGGAAAAAGAAGTCCCGGGAATCGTCAAGCATTTCTTTGAAAACAACAAACCGGTGGGAGCCATTTGTCATGCTACCTTGGTATTCAGTGTGGTGCCGGAGGTAGTGAAAGGCCGCAAACTGACTGCCTTTACCAACTGCCGTCCGGAAGTGGAAGCTGCTGGGGCACAATTTGTCGAGGAAAATCTTCATGTGGAGAACAACCTCGTGTCCGGGCACGCTTGGCCGGACCTGCCGGGCTTTATGAGGGAATTTCTCAAGCTGTTGAGCAAATAATGTTTTTCGCTGATGACGATATGCAGTGATTTCTCAGACCCCGCAAGGGGTTTTCTTGAGGTTGCTAATAGAGTCTTAGCACGGCAAAAAGCCCTTCTGCCGAGTCAGAAGGGCTCTCTGTTTCTATTTGTAAAGTCTGTGATGAAGGGAATTCGGTTGCGCAGCAGTCAATCCGGACTTTCGCAACCGGGCATTCGTCCACACCGGGTATACGGAGAGCTCATATCCTGTATAGAGAGCAAAAGGTAGATGGAAGGAGGTCCCCACGTGGCTAGAGCGACAACAAGCAGTTTTGTCAATTTCTTTGGATTCGGATCGTGGATTTGGATTGCCATTGCCGTGCTGGTTATTCTCTTCTTGTTCTTCGCCTTTTTCTGGTGGTGGAGCGGCTCCTTTGACGGGCCCTACTTTTAAACAAACCGGGTACTTCATTCCACCTCCTGCCTGGGAGGTCTTTTTTTGTAGATGATGAGTGACCAAGTGTTTCCCGTTGCATATGGATAAGGATAAAACGGGAGGAGAACGAGTGATGGGGTTGCGGGGAAGCTGGTTTGAGCGGATGTTGCAGGAGGAGATGACAGACTTTATAAAAGAAATGAACCGGCTTGTTCAGATGTTTCTGGCAGGAGATATTCGTAGCGATCTGTACCAAACGGCAACGGAAGTGGTGGTCACGATGGAGATTCCCCGCTTGAGTCCGGAGCATGAATTGAACGCTTGGGTCGAGTCCCAACGCATCCTCTACGTGAGTGGAGTGATTCAGGAATCGGATGAGGGTGAAGGGATGATGCGGGTCAGTAAGACCACGTTCACTACCAATCTGTTATTGCCTGTCCTTGTAGACGGGTCTCGGCTTCAAACCTCCTTGAACCAAGCGAAAAACCTACTCACCATCCGTCTGCCGAAAGTCAAGGAAGGAAGTTGATTGGGTTTATAAAGGAGGAGGAACACCCGACGGAGTGTGTTAAGATGATGACAGGATGGTTGCACTAATGGAAAGAGGTGTACATATGTCGCAAAATACGTTTCGTGATCTGTTAAAAGAATTGACGGAAGCGGCTGGACCTCCGGGGCATGAAGGTCCGGTCCGGAAAGTGATGCACCGCTGGGTAAAATCCGCAGCCGATAAGGTCACATCGGATCATCTGGGCGCGCTTATCGCCAAAAAAGAAGGATTGGCTGATGGCCCCCGGATCATGGTAGCAGGACATTTGGATGAAGTCGGCTTTATGGTGACCCGGATCACCGAGAATGGGTATCTGAAGTTCCAGCCGCTCGGGGGCTGGTGGAGTCAAGTGGTGTCCGCACAGCGGGTAGAGGTCCACACCCGCGATGAGGTCATAGTGGGTGTCGTCGGTTCAAAACCGCCCCATCTTCTTTCCCTGGAACAACGGAAAAAAGCGGTCCCGCTGGAGGAGTTATTTATCGATGTGGGGGCCGCAGACCGGGAAGAAGCCGAAGCCTGGGGGATTCGTCCAGGGGATGTCGTAGTCCCTCAATCCCCTTTTACAGAGATGAAAAACCCGAAATACTGGCTGGCCAAAGCAATGGACAACCGGATCGGCTGTGCCGTGGCGGTAGAGGTACTGCGGCGGCTGCGGGACGAAGAGCACCCCAATGTCGTGTATGGTGTGGGAACCGTGATGGAGGAAGTGGGCCGCCGAGGAGCATATACCGCAACAGCAGCCATCCAGCCGGATATCGGCTTTGCCATCGATGTGGGAATTGCCGGCGATACTCCCGGCGTTAACGGGGATCAGGCCCCTTGTCGAATGGGACACGGTCCCCAGCTGGTCCTGTATGATGCCGGGCATGTGCCTCATCGCGGGCTGGTTCGTTTGGTGGAGGAAACTGCGCAAGCAGAGAATATCCCCCTCCAGTATGAATGGATAGCACGCGGGGCGACGGATGCCAGCCATATCCACCTTCATGGAAAAGGAGTCCCTACGGTGACGATGGGTGTGGCTGCCCGTTATATTCATAGTCACACATCCATGATTCATCAGGATGATGCAGAGCAATTGGTGAACTTGTTGGTAGCGGTGATTCGCCGTCTGGACCGGGTTACCGTTCAAAAGTTGTGTAGGGTGGAGACTGCTGACAAACCATGTTTTCAGGAGTGAAGAGAACGCATCTCGCAAGTAGCGACCTTTGAACGACGTACTCAGCTTGGATCAAGGGGGACCGAGGCAAAAAGCGAGCCTTATAAAGGTTTTCCATTGGCTCGTACCACGGTCGTCGCACTCAAGGAGTACAAGTTGTGCTTTTTGTCGCTTTGCTCCAAAATCACGCTATGTTTCGAGCGATACCGAAAAGGCGACGATAGACAGAAGCGCTTTCTGTGAATAAAAGACTGCGCCCCTTGTAACAAGGGGCGGTTTTTGTGGGAAAATGAGCTTAGGAAGGGGAGACAGGCGGAGCTGCTTTCTCCCGAGGCAAATGCTCATGAAGCGTATGAATCATTTGCTTGCGTGAGTTGTCGTCGCTGTTTTCCCAGATAACCTCAAATACAACGCCAAGTCCGGGAAGCAGCTTTTCTTCCCCGCGCTGGATCGAGTCATTCACCATCTCACGCAGTTCTTGTTCACTCATATTTTGGATGTTATGATAGACAGCTCCACGAATCGGAAAGTTCACTTTGGGATAACCTCCTTTTAGTTGTAGTTTGTTCCGACATTGCCAGGTTATCCGTGAGGTCTAAAATTTGTGGTATAATAAGCTCCAATTGTCCATGGATGAGGAGGATTCGCATGAGCAAACAGTTTGCAGTGATCGGTTTGGGCCGCTTTGGCGGGAGCGTGGCGCAAACCTTGCACGATATGGGATATGAGGTGCTGGCAATTGATCGCGATCCGCAACGTGTGCAGGATTACGCACAAATTGTCACCCATGCGGTAGAGGCGGATTCCACGGACGAAAATGCGCTTCGTGCTTTGGGCATCCGCAATTTTGACGTAGTGGTCGTCTCCATCGGGGAAGATATGCAATCCAGCATTCTGACGACCTTGATTTTGCTGGAGTTGGGCGTGAAAAAAGTGGTTGTCAAAGCACGTAACGACCTGCAGGGCAAGGTGTTGTACAGGATCGGCGCCCACAAAGTGATTTACCCGGAGCGTGATATGGGTGTCCGTGTGGCACATAACTTGATCTCCCCCAATATTTTGGATTATATCGAGCTGGCGGATGATTACAGCATCCTGGAGATCAGCGCCGGCGAGTTTTTCAGAGGAAAAACACTGGAGGAACTGGATATCCGCGCAAAGTTCGGATGCAACGTTATGGCTATCAAGAGCGGGGATCGAATCAATATTGCTCCCATGGCCAATGATGTGATTCATGAGGGCGACATTCTAGTCGTGATCGGTCACAATGACGACCTGAAAAAACTGGAGGAAAAGGCATAGCAAAATGTACATACGACAGATTACCTCGTCCCGAAACGAAAAAGTGAAACGGTGGCGCAAACTGGGGACTCGAAAAGGCCGGGAAGAGTACGGCTCGATCCTCATTGAGGGGGAACACCTGCTGGAGGAAGCTTTTACTGCGGGATGGACCATTCATGCCGTGCTGGTTTCAGAAGAGGGACAAGAGGTGTTGCGTCGTTTTCAAGGGATTCGGGATGTTCCGGTTTATTCCCTGCCCACGGCAGTTTTTGCTCAACTGGTGGATACACAGTCACCTCAAGGTATCGCTGCTGAAGTGGCTGTTCCCCGTGCATCGGAGTACCGTCCCTCCGGGTCAGCTAGGCTGTTGCTCCTCGATGCGATACAGGATCCCGGCAATTTGGGCGCTATTATGCGGACGGCAGAAGCCGCAGGAGTGGAGGAAGTGTGGCTGGGAAGCGGAACCGTGGACCCTTATAATCCGAAAGTGGTTCGGTCAGCGATGGGCTCCCTGTTTCGCTTGCGTCTGCGCAGGGTCCATTTAAAGCGGGCGATCCCGGAGTTGAAGCGGAAGGGTTTTACCATCGTAAGCACGGAGCCACGGGCGGAACAGGCTCATTTTGCCGTCACCTATCCGAAACGCACAGCCGTATTGTTGGGCAATGAGGGCCGCGGCGTGTCCGAAGAGCTGGCCAAGCTGGCGGACCTGCGGGTGAGGATTCCCATGCCCGGAAAAGCAGAATCCTTGAATGTCTCCGTTACGGCTGGAATTTTGCTGTTTGAGATGGTACGGCAAGTTTGGGAGACGGAAAAAGGGGTTTGTTGACTCTGGAAAACGCGCAAAAATTGTTGTAAGATGAGGGTAAACTTTTGCTGAAGCGGTAAAGCTTTGGGTCTGGAAAACCGATAGGCTGTGATGGAGAAAAGTAGGCCATTGTCGCTCTTACAGGGAGGAGGCGCCGCGACTGGAAGCGCCTCTAAGGCTGCGAATGGCTGAAGTTCGCTCCGGAGCCGTTCTCCCGAACCGTCCCGCAAGTTGGGAATGCAAGTAAGGAGAACCGGGCGCGTCCGTTATCGCGTTTTGAGTGGGGCTGTATGCCGCTGATCGGCATCAGCTCAATAAGGGTGGTACCACGGAATCTCTCGTCCCTTGGACGCGGGATTTTTTTATTTTTACGAGGAGGGATTAAAGCATGAGGGATCGGTTGGAAGCGTTGCGGGAAGAAGCGGCTTCTTCCATCCAGGCGGCGGAAAGTCTGGAACAGCTGAAAGAGCTGCGCATCAAATATCTTGGCAAAAAAGGCGAGCTGACATCCATTTTGCGCGGAATGAAGGATGTCGCTCCCGAAGAGCGTCCAGTGATCGGCGGGCTGGCCAATGAGATCCGGTCGGCCATGGAAAAACAGCTGGACGAAAAGGAAAGCGATTTGCAGGAAGCCGCGCTAAAAGCCCGCCTGAAAGAGGAAACCATTGATGTGACGCTGCCGGGTAAACAGGCGCCGCTGGGAACGATTCATCCCATTCAGGCGGTGATCGAGCAGATCGAGGATATTTTCATCGGGATGGGCTTCGAAGTGGCAGAAGGGCCGGAAGTGGAATCGGACTACTACAATTTTGAAGCGTTAAATCTGCCCAAAGAGCATCCGGCTCGGGATATGCAGGATTCGTTCTATATCACGCCGGAAATTTTGTTGCGAACCCATACTTCTCCGGTTCAGGTGCGAACGATGGAAGCAAAGGAAGGGCAGGTGCCGGTGAAGATTATCTGCCCGGGCAAAGTATATCGCCGGGACGACGATGACGCCACTCACTCTCATCAGTTTACCCAAGTAGAAGGCTTGGTGGTGGACCGGGGTATTTCCATGAGTGAATTAAACGGGATTCTGCTGTCGTTTGCGGAGCAGTTTTTCGGCATGGAACTGGAAACCCGCCTCCGTCCCAGCTACTTCCCCTTCACGGAACCTAGTGTGGAGATGGATATCTCCTGTGTGATGTGCGGTGGTAAAGGATGCCGGGTGTGCAAGCAGACCGGTTGGATTGAGATTTTGGGAGCCGGTATGGTTCACCCCCGGGTATTGGAACATGGAGGGTACAATGCTGAGCGGTACACCGGCTTCGCCTTTGGGATGGGGCCGGAACGGATGGCGATGCTGAAATACGGCATCGATGATATCCGCCATTTTTATACCAACGATTTGCGGTTCCTGCGTCAATTCAAAACGTTGTAAGGGAGGGGATTCCATGAAAATTTCCTATGAATGGCTGAGTGAATATGTGGATCTGGAAGGCGTTACCCCGGAACAGATTGCGGAGGAGCTGACCCGGGGCGGCATTGAAGTGGATATCGTGGAACAGCGGGATGCCGGAGTGGAAAATGTGGTGGTGGGCTATGTGATGGAAGCCAAACAGCACCCCAATGCGGACAAACTCCGGGTATGCCAGGTGGACGCCGGCCGAGAAGAACCGCTGCAGATCGTATGCGGCGCGCCCAATGTCGCTCGGGGTCAAAAGGTACCGGTCGCGCTCCACGGGGCTAAGCTTCCCGGTGGAGTAAAAATCAAAAATACCAAGCTGCGGGGAGAGAAATCCCAAGGGATGATCTGTTCCGCTAAAGAACTGGGTCTGCCGGAAAAATTGCTGCCCACGGAGCAGACAGAAGGCATTCTGGTGTTACCGGAAGAGGCGGAAGTGGGCAGCGACGTGCGACCGCTGTTGGGGTTGACAGATACGGTGTTGGAGCTGGATTTGACTCCCAACCGTTCCGACTGCCTCAGTATGTGGGGTACAGCTTATGAGGTAGCGGCTCTCCTGGACCGGGAAATCTGGTTGCCGGAGGCTCCCGCCGCCCATCCGTCAGGCAAAACCAAAACGGTGGCCATCGAGCTGGATGCGGAAGAGGATTGTCCCTTTTATGCGGCGCAAGTGGTTGATAATCTGAAGCTGGCCCCTTCGCCCCAATGGCTGCAAAACCGCTTGGTGGCAGCGGGGATTCGCCCGATCAACAACGTAGTCGATGTGACCAACTATGTCATGTTGGAATACGGGCAGCCGCTGCACGCTTTTGACTACGACAAAGTGACCGACGGAGAGATTGTGGTGCGCCGCGCACAGCCCGGTGAGCAGGTCAAAACGTTGGATGGCGTCACTCGGGCTTGCGACGGGGAAACCTTGCTGATTACTGACGGCACCCAGCCCATCGGCATCGCCGGGGTGATGGGAGGAGAAAACTCGGAAGTGACCGAATCCACCACCACCGTGTTGCTGGAATCCGCCTTTTTTGCGCCGCCGTCCATTCGCAGCACGGCACGTAAACTGGGTCTTCGCTCGGAAGCCAGCAACCGTTTTGAAAAAGGGGTGGATCCCGAACGGATTGTCCCCGCTTTGCAACGGGCGGTGCAACTGTTGCAAGAGCTGGCGGGAGGTGAACCGGCATCTGAAGTGACCGTGGAAAAGATGGGGGATGTGGAAGATGTCACGGTACAGCTCCGTCATGATCGATTGAACAATGTGCTGGGAGTACAGGTGAAACCGGAAACGGTGCGGGATGTTTTCCGCCGCCTCCGGTTTGAGATGGAAGAGAGAGACGGCGTTTACCGTGTTCGGGTTCCTTCCCGCCGCCCGGACATTTCCATCGAAGTGGACTTGATTGAGGAAGTGGCCCGTATTTACGGGTATGATAAGATCCCGACAACGTTGCCCTGGGGACAACAATCTCCCGGTGCATTGACCCGGGAACAAAAACTGCGCCGGGTGGTGCGCCATACCTTGCGGGATGCCGGTTTCAACGAGGTGCTCAACTACAGCCTGACCTCTCCGGACCGGCTGAAAGAATTGCCGCCACTGGATAAAGGGATTCGTCCAGTCCGCCTGAACATGCCGATGAGTGATGAACGGAAAGTGCTCCGGACCACTTTGCTGCCGCAATTAGTGGAATCGGCGGAGTACAATGTGCATCGCCGACAGGAACAATTGGCCTTCTTTGAGTTGGGGCGTACCTATATCACGGAAGAGAAAAAGCTGACCGAGCTGCCCCAGGAACGCTGGGAGCTGGCCGCGCTGGTAACGGGGCCGTTGGCTGCGGCTCATTGGCAAGGGAACAACCAACCCGTCGATTTCTTCACTGTCAAGGGGCAGTTGGAGATGTTGCTGACCCGGCTGGGTGTCCAAGGCATTGCTTATCGGGCGGCTGAACTGGAAGGATTCCACCCGGGACGGACGGCGGAAGTGTTGTTGAACGGTCGGGTGATTGGATGCATCGGTCAGATTCATCTGCAAGTATCGGAAGCCCATGACTTGGAAGAGACCTATGCTTTCCAGGTGCAATTGGCTCCACTGTTTGAAGCCGCAGTGACCGATCCGAAATATGCGCCGATTCCCCGCTATCCCTCTACGACGCGGGATCTGGCTTTGGTAGTCCATCAAGATGTACCGGCAGCCGAGTTGGAATCCGCTATCCGTCAAGCCGGCGGAAAGCTGTTGGTCGATGCGACGCTCTTTGATGTGTTTACGGGGAAACAGGTCGGGGAAGGAAAGAAAAGTGTAGCCTATACTTTAACGTATCGGGCAGAAGACCGCACATTGACCGATGAGGAAGTGAACGAGGTTCACGGGCGTATCGTGGAACATGTGGAAGCTGCCTTTAGAGCGGTTTTGCGTCAATAAGCTGCTTACATGGAAGAGATCAGAGGCATGACAGAAGCCGTTTTTCCGCCAAGGGGTGAAAACCGCCTCAGGGAAGGACGGTTTCCCTTTTTTCTATCAAACCATGTCGATTTTTTGGGGGGTTGCAGGAGTTTGGCCCTGCAGAGAGAATAGGGTGTAGTAGCCTTCACGGGGTGAAGGAGGGAAACAACATGAGCAAGAATAAGCTGAGTGTGGAAATTTACGGACAACAGTACAACATCATCGGGAAGGCCAGCCCAGGCTACATGCGGGAAGTTGCCAGGCAAGTGGATGAAAACATGCGAACCATTGCCCAGGGCAACCCCCGCTTGGATACCACCAAACTGGCCGTATTGTCGGCGGTGAACATTACCGATCAGTATCTGAAACTGAAACAAGAGTACGAAGAGATCATGCACTTGATTGAAGACGATCAACCGTGAGGGATCTAAGGATGAATATGTTGGATCTGATCATTGTCGTGCTGGTTGCAGGCGGAGTATTTCGGGGTTATCGCAGAGGTTTCATCCTGGAAGTGGCTGCATTGGCCGGAGTCTTCCTCGCGCTGTTTCTGGCTTATCAGTTCCGTGACGAAATGGCACCCGTACTACAACAAGTAGTGCCTCTTCCGAAAGATGTCAGCGGCAATGCCTTGGTCAGCTTTTTTAAAGTGGAAGAGGCCATCTACAGCGTGATGGCCTTTGTCGTCGTCTTTTTCGGTGTGAAGTTGTTGTTGTCGCTGGGGGCTTCTTTGCTGACTTCTGTAGCCCGTCTGCCTGTACTGAACAAGATCAATCAGATTGGCGGTGCGGGGGTCGCCTTGATCAAGGTGGTATTGGTTTTGATGATTTTCATCAATTTGATGCATCTTTTGCCGATGGAGACCAGCCGGCAAGCCGTGGAGAACTCCGCGCTGAGCCAAGGTATTTTGTCCATGACCCCGGATATGAAGGAGATCCTCAAAGAATTGGTATCTCCTTCCCAATCGGCTTAAAGCCGACAAGCCTCATCAGTTGTATAGGAAGAGCGGGAAGCCTTTCTGCCAAGAGAAGCGACCTTTGAACGACATACCTGCTTTGATACGTAGGACCGAGGTAAAAAGCGAGCCTTACAAAGTATTTCCTTTGGCTCGCGCCTCGGTCATCGTACTTAAGAAGCACAAGTCGTGCTTTTTTGTCGCTCCGCTCCAAAGTCACGCTATGTTTTGGAGCGGACAGTATCACTCTCTGTTACGTCGGAGAGGGAGTGACGGGTAGAAGGGCTCTCTGCTTTCCTTGTGATGTTTTGACATCAACCTCGCACTTCTCAAAAGAGACGGGAAGCTGCTGACAAAGTTTCTCAAATTGAGCGGCAGGTTTTCATCATCCCGGAGAAGGTTTTTCGTCGTTCTTGACGCAAAATTGGACGATGAATTTATCATCGGTTTATGATAAAAGGAAGAGAGTTGGATGGAGAAAGGGAGAAACCGATGAATAATAAACAGGTGGCTTCTGTGTTGAACCAATTGGCCGATATGATGGAAGTGAACGGGGATAACCCCTTTAAAGTAAATGCTTACCGCCGAGCTGCCCGGGCGGTGGAGAACAGCCGCGCTTCCTTGACAGAGTTGGACGGAGGTCCTGAGGCGTTGTCGGGGGTTGGAAAAGGGACGGCTTCTGTCATAAAAGAAATCTTGGAGACGGGATCTTGTACTCCGTTGGAGGAGCTTCGGCAAAAGCTGCCGGAGGGATTGCCGGAGCTGCTTCAGATCCCGGGCATGGGACCCAAGACGGTGCATGCGGTCTATCACCAGCTGGGAGTCACCGACTTGGAAGCACTGGAACAGGCATTAAAGGAGAAGCGCCTGCGCTCCTTGTCGGGATTCGGTCCGAAAAAAGAAGAGAAGATCCTGGAAGGGATTCGCCGTTACCGGGAGCGGCCGGATCGGATGTTGTTGGGGCATGTGCTCCCGGTGGCGGAAGAAATTCTGAAGCGGTTGCGGGAGCATCCCGCTGTGGAACAGGCGGAGACAGCGGGTAGCTTGCGGAGAATGAAGGAAACGGTCAAGGATCTGGATTTCGTAGTGGCGACCCGCCATCCGGAACAAGTGGCGGATGCAATTGTCTCAATGCCAGAAGTGACCCGGGTGATCAATCACGGGGATACCAAAGTGAGCGTGATGTTTCACCAAGGATTTGAGATTCAGGTGGATATACGGCTGGTGTCACCGGAGCAGTTCGTTGCCGCCCTGGTCCATTTTACCGGGTCCAAGGAGCACAACGTCCGTTTGCGGCAGCGTGCCAAGGAATTCGGGTGGAAAGTTAGCGAATACGGGATTTATGATGTAAAACGGGATGAAGTGTTTACCTTTGCGGATGAAAAGGAAGTATATCAAAAGTTGCAGCTACCCTATGTCATTCCGGAAATGAGGGAAGATCGGGGAGAGCTGGATGTGGAAGAGGAGCATCCGGAGCGGATTCGGCTAGAGGATTATCGCGGCGACCTTCATATGCATACGAGATGGAGTGACGGGGCCCATTCAATACGGGAGATGGCCTTGGCTGCCGAAGAACGGGGCTATGAGTATATCGCGATCACCGATCATTCTCAATCCCTGAAGGTGGCCAGCGGACTGACTGCTGACGATTTGCGGCGTCAGCGTGAGGAGATTGCCCGGGTGAATGAAGAAGTGGATGGCATTACGGTGTTGGCTGGCATCGAGATGGATATCTTGCCCGGCGGGGAGCTGGATTTTCCGGATGAGGTCTTGGTGGAGTTGGATCTTGTGATCGCTTCTATTCACAGTGCTTTTCAGCAAGACCAAGAGACGATGACCAAACGCATCCTGCAGGCGATGGAAAATCCCCATGTGCATATCATCGCGCACCCCACCGGCCGGTTGATCCATCGGCGGGATCCGTATGCAGTGGACATGCATCGTATTTTTCAAGCAGCCAAAGAGACGGGAACGGTGTTGGAACTGAATGCCAACCCCCACCGGCTGGATCTCAATGATTACTGGCTGAAGCTGGCCCGGGAGGAATACGGGGTCGATTTCACCATCAATACCGATGCGCATTCCACTGAAGGAATGGGCGTAATCCCGCTGGGGATTGCCACCGCTCGCAGAGGGTGGCTGGAAGCGGATCACGTGATCAATACCTATTCCCTGGATCGACTCCTGGCTCGATTAAAATCGTAAAGATGAATAGAGGCAACAAATATCGGGATAATAACAGAAGAATTCCAACCTCGAAGGGCAGGTTGACGAGGCATGTACAAGCGATATTTGTTGCTCTTTTGCATATGTGCACTGGTAGCGACGCCAATGACGGGGTATGCTGCTCAAGCCCGGTCTTCCTTTGGAAAAGGTGTCCTTAAAGTAGGTGCGACCGGAGGCGATGTCTATGAGCTGCAAGGTCGCCTGAAATTTTTAGGGTACTATACAGGACCGGTGGATGGAAAGTTCCGTGACCGTACCTATCGGGCGGTTCGCCTATTCCAGTATGCCTTTGGCATCGATGTCGACGGCACGGTAGGTCCCCTTACCAAACGGAGGCTGTGGGAAGCCACGCGGGTTTGGGTTCCAGGACTGGAAAACCGCATCTACAAAAAGGGAGATGAAGGCGGGTATGTCTGGGAGTTGCAACGGCGATTGCGATTCATCGGATTTTACACCGGAAAAGTGGATGGGAAGTTCCAGGACCGAACCGAGCGAGCTGTACGTCTGTTCCAGTACGAATTTGGATTGAAAGTGGATGGACGTGTCGGCCCGGAAACCAAGCTGAAGCTGTGGAAAGCCACCCGTTATTGGAGGCCGGGTGCTAAAGTCGGGCCGGGTAAAGTCCGTAGAGCTCCGATGACCCGGATCAAACCCATGAGCAAGGTTCCTCAAAGCAATGCCGGGTTGTCCAAACAAGATATCCGCATGATGGCCCAAGCGGTCCATGCGGAAGCACGCGGGGAAAGCTTTATAGGAAAAGTCGCAGTGGCAGCGGTCATCTTGAACCGTATGGAAAGCGAAAAGTTTCCCGACACCCCATCGGCAATCATTTTCCAACCCATGGCATTTACAGCCGTGGCAGATGGACAGATTTGGCTGGAGCCGGACAAAGAATCGGAAAAAGCGGTACACGCTGCCTTAAACGGGTGGGATCCCAGCGGCGGAGCCTTGTATTACTTCAATCCGGCCACCGCAACATCGGATTGGATCTGGTCCCGTCCCCAAATTAAACGCATCGGACAGCATATCTTTACTCGATAAAAAAACTGCCGTGGAATTCCACGGCAGTTTTTTTATTTTATTTAGCTTCTCTGGGACGTATCACCCGGGAGCGAGTCGGTACAAACAAATCGACGAGACCGATGATCAATGCACCGATCAAGGCGCCGAAAATGGTTACCCGCATGCCGGGAACAAAAAACTGGGTCAAATACAACACAAATGCACTGACCAAAAAGCCGACGATGCCCCGGGCAAAAGGGGAAATATCCCGGCCGAACAGCGCTTCAATAATCCAACCGAGCACAGCGATTACCACGGCTGCCAACAGGGCGCTCCAAAAGCCGGCGACCTGAAACCCCGGGACCAATGCAGCCACAATCAAAATGACGACAGCTGCTACAATCAGACGTACCAGATGACGAAAAATGGTCATGGCAAACCCTCCTTTTTTCTTTTTAGTTTGTATGCTTTGCCGCGATGTTATTCCAGGCAACTCTCGTTTCAGCCTTTCATGGTATAATATGTGAGGATTGTTTGCGGAAAAAGGAGTGTCGTTGTTGGAGACACATATGCTGAAAACACTGGAGTATCCTCGAGTGATCCAAATGCTGGAGGATCAGGCTTCCTCTGATTTGGGCAAAGGGGAAGTCCGTCGGCTGCAACCTGCCGATGATTGGATAAAAGTGAAGGAATTGCTGGATGAAACGGCAGAGGGGATGGATTTGCTTCGTTTGAAGGGAGATCTGTCCCTGGAAGAGTTAAAAGACATTCACTCTGCTTTGCGACGTTCCGAAATCGGAGGAGTGCTGTCTGCAGGGGAATTATTGGATGTGGCTGCCACGATCCAAGCAGGCAAAAAAGTGAAACGCACAATGGAGAGCCTGAGTGAAGAAGAGGCAGAACTCCCTCTGTTGCGGGGGTTAAGCAGCCGCCTCCATGATTTTTCTTCTCTTAGAAAGGCGATTATTTCCGCGATTGACGAAGAAGGACGGGTAATGGATGAAGCCAGTCCCGAATTGGCTCGTATTCGCCGGAGCATCATGCAAATTCAGCAAAATGTTCGTGCTGCGCTGGAAAACATTTTACGGAGTCCCCATTATCAAAAAATGTTGCAAGAGGGGATCATTACGCAGCGGAACGACCGGTATGTATTGCCCGTCAAGCAGGAATACCGGAGTGCATTTGGAGGTATTGTTCACGATCAGTCGGCCTCCGGACAGACCGTGTTTATTGAGCCGGCTTCCGTTGTAACGCAAAATAATCGGCTGCGGGAACTGGAAGCGACGGAAGCCAAAGAAGTGGAACGGATCTTGGCAGCATTGACGGAAAAGGTAAGGGAGGCAGCAGATGATTTAAGGGCGGACGCAGAGGTGCTGACCCAGTGGGACGTTATTTTGGCCAAAGCTCGTTTTGGACAGGTGGTGAAGGGAGTTTGTCCCAAGTTGAACCAAGAAAGGTTCGTCCATCTGAAACAAGCGCGCCATCCGTTGATTCCTGCAGAGGAAGCGGTGCCGATTGATGTGGAATTGGGGAAAGACTACCGAGCGATCGTGATCACCGGTCCCAATACCGGGGGAAAAACGGTTTCTCTTAAAACCATCGGTCTGCTGGCTCTGATGGCCCAGTCAGGAATGCCGATTCCTGCGGAAGAAGGGAGCAGTGTCCCTGTATTTTCCGGCGTATATGCGGATATCGGGGACGAACAGAGCATTGAGCAAAATTTGAGTACCTTTTCTGCTCACATGACTCATATTATTCGTATTCTACAAAAGATCGACGAGCGAAGCCTGGTGTTGCTGGATGAGCTGGGAGCAGGTACGGACCCGACTGAGGGAGCGGCATTGGCGGTTGCCATTTTGGAGTACTTGCTGGATCAGGGCTGTCGAATCGTGGCTACCACCCATTATAATGAGCTGAAAGTGTTTGCCCATGCGCGGCCCGGCGTCATCAATGCTTCTGTGGAATTCAATGAAGAAACCCTGCAGCCGACCTATCGATTGCTGATCGGTGTACCAGGCCGGAGTAACGCGTTCAATATTGCATCCAAGTTGGGTCTGCCGCAACAAATTGTGGAACTGGCCAAAGGTCAGCTGTCCACCGAAGAAAGCCGACTGGAGGAGATGATCGGCTCCCTTGCATCGGATCGGAGGGCGGCTGAAGAGGAACGGCGGCGAGCGGAAGCCCTGCGAAAGGAAGCGGAAGCCCTTCATCGGGAGCTGGAAGGTAAGCTGGAGGCTTGGGACCAAGAGAAAAGCAAGATGCGGGAGGCAGCACGGCGGGAAGCGCGCACCATCGTGTCCCGTGCCCGTCGCGAAGCGGATGAAGTGCTGCGCCAGTTGCGTGAGTGGGCGAAGGAGCGGCAAGGCAGCATTAAAGAGCACCAACTGATCGAAGCAAAAAAACGGTTGGAAGACGCGGTTCCGGATATGGAACTGCCCCGTAAAACACCAAAAGACACCGCTCAATCTGCCCGCAAATTGCAGCCCGGAGATGAGGTGCTGGTAAAAACCATCGGTCAGAAGGGGCAGGTGGTAGAGGACTTTGGAAACGGCGAATATCAAGTGCAAATCGGCATGTTAAAGATGAAAGCCCGTCGCGAAGACTTGGAATGGAAGGCCTCACCTGCTGTTGAGAAAGCGGCTGCCACGGGAATCAGCTCTTTTTCCCGGTCCCAAAGCCATGTGAAGCCGGAGTTGGATCTTCGCGGGAAGATGGTGGATGAGGCTTTGGCAGAGATCGACAAGTATTTGGATGACGCTTTATTGGCAGGGTTTCACCAGGTATCCTTGATTCATGGGAAAGGAACCGGTGCGCTGCGAAAGGGAGTTCACCGCTTTTTGGATCGCCACCAGTCCGTGAAAGAGTACCGTCTGGGCGGTCAGGGTGAAGGCGGCTCGGGAGTCACTGTTGTTTCACTGAAATAAGCATGCTGAAGGCGGAGGGTGAATATGCTGGCGCGATTGGCACTGATTTTGGCTTCCATTGCCTTGGTATTCTTTGTGATCGGCGGCATTTGGTTTTATTTTTACGCTACCTGATCCACTCTGGTAAGGCATACTGCTTGGTTGTGACGAAAACAACAGCATAGAATGAGTGTAGAAAGATGGATCACCCAATCGATCCTGACAAACGGGAGGAGCCGGCATGGCATTTTTACAGACGGCGGCGGGTACGGGTTTGTTGGTTTTTTTGGCGGGTATGCTTCTGGTGACAGAGAGTTTGGTGAAGGCCCGCGGGTTGGCAGCCTTTTTGGGGCTGAGCTCCCTCTCTCTGTATGTGTACACGCAGAGCAGCGGCTGGGATTGGTGGATGATGGGTTTGTTGCTGGGAGGTTTGGTCCTGGTCATTTTAGATGGAAAGCTGATCCAGGATGGAACAATGGCAGGATTGGGATTGCTGTTGATACTGGTGGCGCTGGTTATGCCCACCGGAAATTGGTTAACGGGCACGTTGGTCGGTTTGATGTGGGTATTGGGAATTGTAGTCGGATTCTTCTCCTTAAAAATACTGCCCCGGCGGGAGATCTGGGACAAGTTGGTGTTGAAAAGCAGTTTTTCTAAAGAAACGGGGTACAGCTCCATCAACGAAGAATATCGGGAATTGGAAGGGAAGGAGGGGATTGCCGTCACCGATATGCGTCCTTCCGGTACAGTGGAAATCGGCGGGAAGCGTTACAGTGCGATCAGCAACGGAACCTGGGTGGAAGCAGGATCCTCCGTTCACGTCATTTCCGTGAATGGTACCCGAATGATGGTGGAAAAAACAAAACAGTCCTCATAAAGGAGAGTAGAAAAACACCGGGGCAACATAATACACCCGGTGTTTTGCAATGCAAGAAAAGTTGTCACGTTCCATTTTCAGTACCGAACGGCATCTTCTGCGTTAAGTAGCCCGTGGGACCAATAAACTCCGGTCCCGGCGACGGTGGTATCCGATGTACTTTCGATCGCTTTGCGGATTTCATCATTGTCACGTCCCTGTGCCGCCAGAAGAGCGGCAACACCCGCTACATGGGGAGCAGCCATGGACGTACCCGATTCACTTTTGTATTTGCCGTTCAAGTAGGTGGAAGTGATGTCCGTTCCCGGAGCCGCTATATCCACCCAGCTGCCGTAATTGGAAAAGCTGGCTTTGTCGTTGTTTTCATCGGTGGCCCCCACAGCGATCGCTTTCTCATAATAAGCGGGATAGCTGGGGTCGGAAGAACCGTTGTTTCCTGCGGCAGCCACTACGACCGAACCCTTGTCCCATGCGTAGTTTACTGCGTTTTTCAGAGTGGAGGATCCGGAGGAAGCACCTAGGCTCAGGCTGATCACTTGAGAGCCGTGATCTGCTGCCTGCATGATTCCTTCAGCTACATCAGATAACTTGCCGCTGCCGTTTTGGTCCAAGACCGGCACTGCGTAAATCGAAGCATTGGGGGCCATACCGGCAACACCTGCATGATTGTTGGTTTCAGCGGCAGCTACACCTGCGCAATGGGTTCCATGGCCGTTTTCATCCATCGGATCCCAGTCGTCTTCGATGTAGTCATACCCTTTTTCCACCTTATCATCCAGGTCAGGGTGGCGATAATCCACACCCGTGTCTACGATGGCGATGCTGACATCCTTGCTGCTGCGGGTGACATCCCATGCCTTGGGAGCATCGATCTGGGGCAGCGACCACTGTTCTGTGTAGTTGGAGTCATCCGGGGTCCAATAAGCATGTACATAGTAGTTCGGTTCAGCAAACTCTACCAGCGGATTGTTCCGGTATTCCTTCAACACTTCGGGTAACAGTTTCTCGTCCACACGAACGACGTCAAAGCCCAGTTTGGTATTGCGGCTGAGCAGCTCGGAGCCGAGGGTGTTATGTAATGCAGTTACCACCTTATCGACAATACCAGGTTTGAACTTAACGATGATTTCCCCGGGTGCGTGTGCCTGCTTAATGGAAGCAGGGGGGGTGGATTGCGCACCGGAAACAGAAGACACCACGACGGCAACCGCCAGTACAACAGTTCCTATTGCTGTAAGCCAACGTTTTTTCATGTGCATCCCTCCTTTTCCCATACCGCTTATAAAGCAATTTTACATCAACTTGCATCACCGTTCTACATCCTTTGTGTAAAAATCACCTAGGCTGCCGTGTTGGTCGGTTTCTGTCTATTGAAACGGATAAACACGAAGGAAGGTTGCATCATGACAGCGAAATGCCCGCCGCGGTTGCTTCGCAGCGGGCTTTTGATTGCCCGATCCATTCGGATTTTTAAGAGGGATGTTGGTATCAGTAACGAACGGCATCGTAGGCATTAATACGGCCGAAACGCCAGTAAGTACCAGTACCGGGAGTGGCATCCGCCGTGTTTTCAATGGCTGCCCGGATGTTGCTGTTGCTCCGTCCTTGGGAAGCGAGCAGACCTGCCAAGCCGGCTACATGAGGAGTGGCCATGGAGGTGCCGGACAGGGTCGCATAGGTATTGGTCGGATAGGTGGAGTAGATGCTGGATCCCGGAGCGGCTACATCCACCCAGGTGCCCCAGTTGGAAAAGTAGGACTTGTTATCGGAAGAATCAGTGGATCCCACCGCAATGGCGTTGCTGTAGTAAGCGGGATAATTGGGAGCACTGGTGCCGCTGTTGCCTGCAGCCGCCACTACGACAGCACCTTTATTCCAAGCATAGTTAACGGCATTTTGCAGGTAAGAGGCACCAGTGGTAGCACCCAGGCTCAGGCTGATGACTTTGGAGTTATTGTCGGCGGCATGGGTAATACCGTCGGCAACGTCCGTCAGGGTGCCGCTGCCGTTGTTATCCAGCACACGCACGGCATAGATGGAAGCGTTGGGAGCCATGCCTGCGATCCCCGTCGAGTTGTTGGTCACAGCCGCCGCGATCCCGGCGCAGTGAGTTCCGTGTCCGTTGCCATCCATCGGATCCCAATCGTTGTTGACAAAATCATACCCTTTGATCACTTTTCCGGACAGGTCCGGATGGTTGTACTGAACACCAGTATCCACAATGGCAATCCGGACGCTGCTGCTGCCCCGGGTGATATCCCATGCTGCCGGAGCCTGCACTTTTTGCGGACCGTACTGTTGGCTGGAGAATGCCGGGTCGTTGGGAGTCCAGTTGGCTTTCACGATGTAGTTCGGTTCGGCATATTCCACATGGGGATTGTTGCGGTAAGCTTTCATTGCTTCCTGAACAGACTGATCTTTCAGCTTAATCACTTCAAAGCCGAGATCGCTGTTGCGGGAAACCACTTTGGCATTTTCCTGGCTGTGCAGCGACGACTTGGCTGTTGTGGATGTATCCGATTTAAACTTAACGACTAATTCATCGGGAACATATTTGGCTGACGGCTGAGCCGCATCCGCCATCGGAGCCATCGGTACCACCAGTGTGACGACCAACAACAACGCAGCAAACAAAACCCACAAACGCTTCACTCAACATCCCTCCTAAAATGAACTCGTTACAAATATTCGCTGTCACAGTGGACATTCCTGCCTTTTTTCATGAAAATTTTAATAATTAAAATGAAAAATGTATGGCAAACCGGTTGGATATCCTGCAAGTCTTATTGACTATGTTTTGAAATTAATCATTAAATCGAGGATGTTAAATAACTCTGTTTAATCAATAAAGTGGGTTATATTGGTATTGAGCGGCAGTAATGACGGGCGGGTATCGAGGAGTTCTTGGTTTTAGGGCTCATGATCACGACGGATGAATATGTTTAATATTTTATCATACAAATCAAACATTTTTGTAAGTGAAAAAACCTCCACCATGGGTGAAGGCCGTACATCCCGCTATTTTCGCCCCCGGATCGTGATCTTGACGGGAGTCGCGGGTGTGGACGTCGGAGACGATTTTGGAGCCGAAAGAGCTTCTTTTTCCTCTCGGAAAAGGTGATACATCACTAGCCATTCGGGTTGGATGAATCCCATGGCCAATGGGGGGTATAGAGAAAAGCGGGGGTATCGAATATCTTTACTGAGTGACTTTGAAAGTATGGAGAACCCTCCTATTTTTCTAACCCAACCATTTGTAATGTATGGTGAAGGCTGTTGGCTCATGTCACTGCCTGTGGACAGGAAAAAAAACAAGCCCTTCCACTTTGTAAAAGGGAGGGCTCGTTCTTAGGCTGAATCTAACGGAAAAAGTTTTCGTCCCAACGCAGCCATTTGGGATAGTGGTTTTTTAACAGACCGCCGGATACTTTGCCCCAGCCCAATGAGAAACCGTTGACGGTTACCAATGTCCATCCTTTCGCCAAGTTGACGGGGATGGCTTCTCCTTGCAGATAGCGGTATAGATCAGGGTCTTCCACTTCAAAATTCAACGAGCGTTGCACTTCCTCCGGGGATAGGGCGAGGGCCCAGGCATGTGAGGGGATAAAGTGCTTTCCTTTTAGCTGCCCCAGATAAAAGCCCGGACGTTCCACTTTGATGCCCTTCACCGGCGGGAGCTCGTCCAGCATGCGGTACAGGTGATTGCCGAACAAGGTCCACTGTTCGTGGTCAGGCGGGCTGGTTAAAGTTTCTTTGATAAACGCTCGATAGGCTTGTACAGCTTGGTTGTGAACGGGAGGCAGTTTTCCGGCCCGTTGTTTGGTTCCCTCAGGACCGCCGATTTTTTTCAAAACTGCGACGAAGTGACCTTCTCCACGCAAATGATGCGGCCATAAACGGGCGGCCTTTGATAGATCGGAGGGGGCATCTGCCCACTCCGGGCGCGCGGGTTGATAGTGTTCTGCCCCGGGGACGTTCTGGACTTCAAATTCGGGATGCTGTTTCAGAAAGCGGGACAAGACTCCCTCGTTTTCCGAGGGATTAAAGGTGCAGGTCGAATAGGTTAAGATGCCGCCGGGCCGAAGCATGGGGGCGGCGGCATCCAATATTTCCAACTGAAGATCGGCGCACTGGTCGGTGGCCTTCGGGCTCCACCGTTCACAGGACTCCGGATCTTTCCGGAACATGCCTTCTCCCGAGCAAGGGGCATCAATCAGGATGCGGTCAAAGAAACCGGCAAAGCGATCCTTCAAATGGCGTGGATCTTCCCCCAGCACCACGGCGTTGGGGACGCCGCATCGCTCCAGGTTTTCCACCAGAGCCTTTCGGCGTTGGGGGCTGATTTCGTTGGAAACCAGCAAACCCCGTCCTTGCAGTTTGGCAGCAATTTGCGTCGACTTCCCGCCGGGAGCGGCGCACAGATCCAATACCTTTTCACCGGGCAGGGGAGCCAAAGCTTCCACCGGTGCCATGGCGCTGGGATCCTGGATATAATAAAGGCCCGCGGCGTGGAAAACATGTTTTCCAGGCCGGTCCCGGTGGTGATCGTAAAAATATCCGGTTTCACACCAAGGGATCGGCTCCAGGTGAAAGGGAAGAAGCGCTGCTCCCTCGGCTGCAGGCACTTTCAGGGTATTGATCCGGAGACCTCGTGCGGGCGTTTCCCGGTAGGTCCGGATAAAGTCGGTATATTCCGTTCCAAGCAGCTTCTCCATCTGCTCGAGATATTCGGAAGGAAGATGGTTCACCGAAAATCCTCCTCGTTCGTTTTCCATATCCCATTATTGTAGCAGAACTTCCTCGGGAAAGGAAAAAAGGAAAAATGGGGGTACATGGCACTGGTCAGGGGGTATTATAATAAGTAGACATACTCAATACTTGTTCATAGAGGTGATTATCCATGGAGAAGACCTACAAAGTCAGCATTGAATTTTGCATGAAATGAAACTACGCCCCTTATGCCGCCCGTGTGGCGGAAGAATTGTTCTCGGAGTTTCGCCATCAAATCGAAGAGATGCGTCTCATTCCCTCCGGGGGAGGCGTATTTGAAGTGGAAGTGGACGGTCAATTGATTTTCTCCAAAAAGAAGCTGGAGCGTCATGCCGAAGAAGGGGAAGTCGTCCGCCTGATGAAAGAAGCCGTTCAGTAAATAAGGGCTGCCGGAAACGGGAAGTGAGGCTGCTGACAAAGAAAGAAGGTCAGCAGCCTTTTTTGTTGAAGTAGTAGAAAAGGCTTCAACAAGAGGACGGATCGCCTGTTTGAAACCAACCCCAACGCCAGGTACGGGAAGAAAGTGTCCTGTTGGTTAAGTTTGTCCAGCCGAGATCATTCATTGCCGACAAATATCTAAAGCTGTTTCATGGAGTCATGCAATAGGTTTTACTTGGATCTGCCCGGTTGTGAGGCCTCACGTTGTCGTGCCAGTACCTGCTCAGCTGCACTCTTCCCCGCCGTATAGCCCGTGCTGAAGGCAGCGGTGATGTTGTACCCCCCGGTATAACCGTGAATATCCAGAATCTCTCCGGCGAAGTACAACCCTTTTTTCAGTTTGGACTCCATCGTTTTCGGCACGATTTCTTTCAGATGAACACCGCCCCCGGTGACAAAGGCTTTCTCCAAAGGAAGTGTGCCGTTCACGCGGATGGGGAATGCCTTCATCAGACGGCACAGGTTGGTAAAGGCTTCTTTCGACAGGTTGGCAAAGGTGAGAGAATGATCCACCCTGGCTTTATCCAGCAAAATCGGAAGGATGCGTTCCGGAAGCAGCTGGGTCAGGGCGTTTTTGACGGTTTTTTTTCGATGGGTTTGCAGCAGGCGGAATGTTTCTTCCTCCACTTGTCCCGCATGCTTGTCCGGAAACAGATCCAATTGGATCAAGACGTGATCCGTTTGGAATTTTTGCAGGGTCTTGACGACAAATTGACTGCATCGAAGTGCGATGGGGCCAGACAATCCGAAGTGGGTAAAAAGCATATCCCCCCGATGGGTCACGAGGGTTTTCCCCTTGGGATGGATGACGCTTAACGTTACGTCCCGCAAGGAAAGGCCCTGAAGTTGCTTTTCACGAATAAAGGGTTCCTGGGATGTCAGGGGTACTTCTGTAGGAAACAGAGGAGTGATCGTGTGACCCGCAGCTTTTGCCCAGGGATATCCGTCACCTGTGGAACCGGTATGAGGGACCGACTTTCCGCCGACGGCCACGATAACGGCCCCGGCTTTCAAGGTTTCACCCGAAGAAAGGCGTACTCCCTTCACCCGCTCTTCGTCCATGCACAAATCTTGAACCGGAGCATGGGTCCGGATCTCTACACCCTCCTCGCGAACTTTCCAGATCAACGCATCCACTACTGCTTGGGCTTTGTCCGATACAGGAAACATCCGGCCATTGTCTTCTTCTTTAAGCGGAACTCCCAGCTCTTCGAAAAAACGGATGATGTCCCGGTTGTTGAATACGGAAAACGGACTGTAGAGAAACCGGCCGTTTCCGGGGATGTGTCGGATGACTTCTTCCGGTTCCTTATTGTTCGTCACGTTGCAGCGGCCTCCGCCGGAGATGGCCAGTTTTCTTCCTAAGCGATTTCCCTTATCCAGGAGAAGTACCCGAGCTCCGTGAAGGCCGGCGGCGGCACTGGCCATTAAGCCGGAAGGTCCACCACCCACAACGATTACATCATATGGCATAGAATAACTCCTTTTTTGCATTGAACTCCGTGCTTTATTGTACCGCAACCAGCTGGATATAAAAAAAGGCAGCTTTGTTACACAAGGAGCTTGATGAAAAAGTCCGCCTCTGGGAAAGAAGAGTTTTTTACTGGATTCCGGAGGATGGTCATCAAGCTGATTTTGTTAAAGCTTCCTGAACGATTTATAGAGGATGAATCGCTGTACCGAAGGCCATACTGATTAAGAAGCATAGTTCAAGGGTGGATGGCTTGTGGACCAAAAGGAACGCCAAGAGTTAAAGAAGATGAAAGTGGATCGCTCCCTGCAAAAAAATATCCAGTATTTGAACCGGGTGTTGGGAGTGAAAAAGAGTTTCGATGTGATATGCCGGGAGCTGACTTACGGGGGAAAAAAATTTGCCCTGTACTTTGTGGACGGGTTTGCAAAGGATGATATTCTGAACCGGATTATGGACCATTTGGCGGAACTGGACCGAAAGGATATTGTTCCGGATCCGGTGCAGCATTTGCTCCATACCCATATCAGTTATTTGGAAGTAGAAACCGTCGAGGAGATGGACAAGATTGTGACGGCGGTGCTTTCCGGCCCACTTGTCCTGTTGATCGAGGGGGAAGAGCAAGCTTTGCTCATCGATGCCCGTACCTATCCCGCCCGCAACCCGGAAGAGCCGGATAACGAACGGGTTGTACGGGGCTCTCGGGACGGCTTTGTGGAAACATTGATTTTCAATACGGCACTTACCCGCAGACGGCTGCGGGATCCTTCCCTGCGGATGGAATACCATCAAATCGGAGAACGTTCCAAGACGGATATCTGTATTTCGTATTTGGAAGATGTGGCAGATCCGGATCTGGTGAAAGTGATTCGGGAATCGGTGGAACATGTAGAAACCGACGGGCTGCCGATGGCTGAAAAAAGCCTGGAAGAATTTCTGTTCAAGCGGCACTGGAACCCCTATCCCATGGTACGTTATACAGAACGTCCGGACGTGGCTGCGGTTCATCTGTTGGAGGGGCATGTGCTCTTGTATGTGGACACCTCTCCCAGTGTGATGATCACCCCTACCACCTTTTTTCATCATGTCCAGCATGCAGAGGAATACCGACAAAAACCAGCAGTGGGAGCCGTGCTCAGATGGGTACGGTTTATCGCCATGTTTTCTTCGATCTTTTTGTTGCCGCTGTGGTATTTGTTCGCGATACAACCGGAAATCGTGCCGGATTTTCTACAGTTTATCGGTCCGAAAAAAGCGGGAGAAATCCCGCTGTTACTGCAATTGCTCATTGCTGAGGTGGGAATTGAGGTATTGCGGATGGCCTCCATTCACACTCCGTCTCCCCTCGCTACGGCGATGGGGCTGATTGCAGCCATCTTGTTGGGAGAAACGGCGGTGCAGGTCGGTCTTTTTACCCATGAAGTCATCCTGTATCTGTCGGCGGCAGCTATCGGAACGTTTGCTACGCCCAGTTACGAGATGGGAATGGCGAATAAACTGGTGCGGGTGGGGTTTCTGCTGTTGACCGCGGTATTTCATGCGGGCGGGCTGATCCTTGGCATGGTGATCTGGTTCATGGTGCTGGCCGCGACCCGTTCGTTGAATACGCCCTATCTCTGGCCGCTCGTTCCGTTGAATCTTAGAGCTCTTTGGGATGTACTGGTGCGCTCTCCTATGCCGCTCAAAGACAAGCGCCCCCACATCCTGTCTCCCGAAGATCCAGACCGTAGTCAAAAATAAGAAGCAGATAGCTCCCCTTCCTGCAAGCAGTGAGTCGAAAAAGGCCGTTTAATGTCAAAAGCGGAGAACTAGTCCTTTATAGATAGATAGAAGGGGGCTTTCTATTGCTTTTTGCTCTACAGGCAAACGAATGATGATTCAAAAACAATGAAAAGTTCGGTAAAATAGAGGAAACCAATATTGCTCTTGGTCCGTTTGCCAATGAATGATTACTCATTCATGGATAGGAGGGATATCATGACGGAAAAAGAAAAAATATGGTTGCGGCAATATCCGAAAGCGGTTCCAGCGAACCTGGATTATCCTGACAAGCCACTCACCGACTTTTTGGCAAGGTCTGCCGCCGATTTTCCGGACAAAGAAGCGATTATCTTTATGGGCAAACGGATAACATTCCGCGAGCTGTTGGAGGAAGTCTGCCGCTGTGCCAATATGTTCAAGGATTTGGGAATCAAACAGGGAGACCGTGTTTCGGTGATGCTTCCCAACTGCCCTCAAGCTGTTATCGCCTACTACGCAGCCTTGTGGGTTGGAGCGATCGTGGTGCAAACGAACCCGATGTATGTAGAGCGGGAATTGGAACATCAGTTGGTGGATTCCAAAGCGGAAACCATTGTCTGTTTGGACATGGTCTATCCCAAAGTGGCCAAAGTGAAAGATCGGACCCAGTTAAAACGGGTGATTGTGACCAGTATCAAAGATTATCTGCCTTTTCCAAAGAATTGGCTTTATCCATTAAAATTGATGAAAGACGGAATCAAGGTGCAGATTCCCTATGATACAGGGGAAGTGCACCGTTTTTCCAGTCTGTTGAAGAAAGCGCTTCCGACCCCGGTGGATTCCCCGGTGAAATCCATGGACGATGTGGCGTTGCTGCAATACACGGGGGGAACCACTGGGCTGGCCAAAGCGGCGATGTTGACCCACCGCAACTTGGTCGCCAATGTCGTTCAATGCAGTGCTTGGATGTACAAAAGCGAGCGTGGGCAGGAGAAGATGTTGGGAATTGTGCCGTTTTTTCATGTCTACGGCATGACAACGGTGATGAACTATGCCATCTACCAAGCGGCTACGATGGTGTTATTGCCCCGGTTTGAACCGGAGGATGTGCTGAAGACGATCAGCCGGGAGAGGCCGACATTGTTTCCCGGAGCCCCCACCATCTATATCGGGCTGTTAAACCATCCCAATTTGGAGCGATATGATTTGTCCTCCATCAAAACCTGTCTCAGCGGATCGGCCCCCCTGCCTTTGATGGTACAGGAGAAGTTTGAGCAGGTAAGCGGAGGGCGATTGGTGGAAGGGTACGGGCTGACAGAATCTTCTCCGGTTACCCATGCCAACCCGATCTGGGAACGCCGAAAAAACGGAAGTATTGGATTGCCTTGGCCGGATACGGATTGCCGAATTGTCGATCCAGCGACCGGAGAAGAGCTTCCCCCGGGTGAAGTTGGGGAGATCCAGGTGCGGGGACCTCAAGTGATGAAAGGATACTGGAATCGGGAGGAAGAAACGGCTCAGGTATTGCGGGACGGTTGGTTGAGCACGGGGGACATCGGAACCATGGATGATGAGGGATACTTTTACATTATGGACCGGAAAAAGGACATGATTATCGCCAGCGGATACAACATTTACCCTCGGGAAGTAGAGGAAGTGTTGTATCAGCATCCTGCCGTGAAAGAAGCAGCTGTAATCGGTGTTCCCGATCCCTACCGCGGCGAGACGGTGAAAGCGTTCATCGTGTTGAAACAAGGGGAAGAAGTCGGCGAAGCGGACATGAACACCTATTGCCGGGAAAAACTGGCCAGTTATAAGGTGCCCCGCTTGTATGAATTCCGGGAGGAACTGCCGAAAACCACCGTGGGCAAAATTTTGCGCCGTGTGTTGGCAGATGAAGAACGGAAAAAGGCGGCACATTCCAATACCAAAAACGGATCATAAATAAAGGTTGCTGACAAGTTCCAGACTTGAATGAAGAATCGCCCCTCTGCCAAGAGTGATAGATCCAGCGACAAAACATGGGACGAGCCAAGCAACGAACCCTAGTACAAACGGGGAGAAAAGCGATGTGACATGTGCTTGCGGCGAGCCGAATTTTCTTTGGAATTCGGCAGGAAACAACCTCGGGGACGGGACGATTCCTGGTATAATACAAAAGGAAAATGGTTCGCTTCCCCTTCGGGTTATTCCCGCAAAAAGTTGACAGCTTCCGTCTAAACATCATACACTAGATATTGAATGAATGGTCATTCAATAGAGGATCTAATCTTGGACAGAAAGGGACACACATCATGGCCAAACGAACAGGGGAAAAGTATCAAGCTATCATTGATGCTGCTGTTCGGGTGATTGCCGAATACGGATATCATCATGCGCAGGTTTCCAAAATCGCCCGCGAAGCAAAAGTGGCCGACGGGACGATATACCTTTATTTCGAAAATAAAGATGATGTTCTCATCTCCTTGTTTAACGAGAAGATGGGCAATTTCATCCGAGATGTGAAAACGACTCTCGCCAACATCGCTTCTCCGGCGGAACAGTTAAAAGAGCTGATCCGTCTGCATTTTGAATATCTGGAAAAAGACCATCAGCTGGCGATTGTAACCCAGATTGAGCTGCGTCAATCCAATCCGGAAGTCCGGCAGCAAATCGGGATTATCCTGAAAAAGTATTTGGATGTGATCGATTCCGTTGTGCAAAAGGGTATCGAGGAAGGTATCTTTCGCCCGGATATTGATATCCGGACTGCTCGCCGCATGATTTTCGGGACGATCGATGAGACGGTTACTTCCTGGATCATGAAAGATTGCAAGTACAGTCTGATGGAACAGGCGGAGGCGATTCACCAATTGTTTTTACGAGGCATTGCCCGGTGACGGGCTTGCCTTTTACAACTTCATACATGACCTGATTACAGGAATAAAAGGAGGAACCGGCATATGAACATTTTGGTGTGCCTCAAACAAACCTTCGACACCGAGGAGCGCATCGTGATCGAGGATGGGCAAATCAGTGAAGAGGGTGTTGAATTTGTGATCAACCCCTACGACGAGTATGCCGTAGAGGAAGCCATCAAACTGAAAGAAGAGCATGGAGGAGAAGTGACGGTGATCACGATCGGTCCCGACCGGGCGGAACAAGCCCTGCGTACGGCCATGGCGATGGGGGCAGACAAAGGAATTATCGTGGACGATGAAGATTTGGAATCTGCTGACGAATTCACGATTGCCGAAGTTTTGGCCGCAGTGATCAAGGACCTGGATTATGACATCATCCTGGGCGGATATATGGCGGTAGATGACGGGTCGGCTCAAGTAGGTCCCCGTTTGGCAGAATTATTGGATATTCCGCACATTTCCACCATCACCAAACTGACGATTGACGGCGATACCGTTGAGGTGGAAAAAGATGTGGAAGGCGATGTGGAGTACATTCAATCCAAACTGCCGATTCTGGTGACGGCGCAGCAAGGATTGAACGAACCCCGCTATCCCTCGTTGCCGGGAATCATGAAGGCCAAGAAGAAGCCGTTGGAGCGATTGGACATCGACGACCTGGATCTCGATGAAGATGAAGTGGCTGCCAAGACAGAAACGCTGGAAGTCTTCCTGCCGCCGGAGAAAGAAGCGGGCAAGGTCTTGGAAGGCGACTTGGAAGATCAGGTAAAAGAATTGGTCGATCTGCTCCGAAACGAAGCCAAAGTGGTCTGAAGACGAGAGAGTGAACAAGGGGGAGAACCATCATGAGCAAAAATGTGCTGGTACTGGCGGACGTACGAGACGGAGAACTGCGCAACGTATCCTTTGAATGTCTGGCAGCGGCGCGCCGGGTGGCAGACGGGGGAATGGTGACGGCGGTGGTTCTGGGAAGCAAAGCCGCGGGGTTAGCGGAACCGCTGGGGCATCACGGTGCGGACAAAGTGATTGTTGTTCCGGGAGAACATTTGGACCAGTACACAACCGATGCCTATTTCCAAGCCTATAAAAAAGTGATTGAAACGGTAAATCCAGATGTGATCTTTACCGGACACACCGCGGTGGGACGGGATGTGAGTCCCCGATTGGCGGCCCGTTTGCAGATCGGTTTGGTTTCGGATTGCACCGATGTACAGCTGACAGATGGTAAGGTGGTCTTTACCCGACCGATCTATGCGGGGAAAGCCTTTGTCAAAAAAGTAGTCAAAGAAGGATTGATCTTTGCCACGCTTCGGCCGAACAATATTCCCGCAGATGAAAGCGATACCAGCCGCAGTGCCGAGGTTGAAGAGCTCCATGTGGAAATCCCGGCGGACTCTCTGCGCACACTGGTGAAGGACGTGGTGCGCAAGACTGCAGAGGGTGTGGACCTTTCTGAAGCTCGGGTGATCATTTCCGGGGGCCGTGGGGTGAAAAGTGAGGACGGCTTTAAACCGCTGCAGGAGTTGGCAAATGTCCTGGGCGGAGCCGTGGGTGCATCCCGGGGAGCCTGTGATGCGGGCTATTGCGACTATGCCTTACAAATCGGCCAAACGGGGAAAGTAGTGACCCCGGATTTGTACATCGCTTGCGGTATCTCCGGTGCCATTCAGCATTTGGCGGGGATGTCCAACTCCAAGGTGATCGTAGCCATCAACAAAGATCCCGAGGCCAACATTTTCACCGTGGCCGACTATGGCATTGTGGGCGACTTGTTTGATGTGGTGCCGCTGTTGACGGAGGAATTCAAAAAAGTACTGGCCAACAAGTAACTAACGTCTTCCCATGGCAAAAAAGGGCGGCAATGAAAGAAATGCCGCCCTTTTCGGCGTCTATATACCCTCAGGGGTATAAAACGACTTATTTCGGTAGCCGAAACGCTTGGAACTTTTTCGGTGTGAGTGGTATACTGTGTGTGTGACATTTGGAGATATTGAAGGAGGAAGAAGCGTATGGCCATCCAAAATGTAACCGACCAGACCTTTGACAAAGCAGTCTCCGAAAATCTGGTCTTGGTCGATTTTTGGGCTCCATGGTGCGGACCGTGTAAAATGATCGCTCCGGTGCTCGATGAAATAGATCAAGAAGTCGGGGATAAAGTGACCATCGCCAAGGTGAACGTGGACGAAAACCCGGACACCGCCGGCCGTTACGGCGTGATGAGCATTCCGACGCTGATGATCTTCAAAAACGGTGAAATGGTTGATAAACTCCACGGATTCCAGCCCAAGGAACAACTGATGGAGTGGCTGAACCAACACATGTAATCGTACAAAAAAAGAGATGCCCATGCAGCATCTCTTTTTTCATTAGATGGGTTCAATTCCAGTGCGGATCCTGCGGGAATTGAGGATAAGCACCCTTTGCCTGGTTGGATGGGGGGATGTCCTTTGCATCTGCATCCGGAAACAAAACCGGGCGTAAGTACCATTTATACCGCAAGAACTGGATCAGCAAGTTAGCTGCGGTTACGTAGAAAATAGCCAGGAAAAAGGCCAATGTAGTGATCAGCTGCAGGGAGGCGCCTAATGCTCCTGGTTTGTCACTGGCGAAATCCGGTACCAGAATGGTGATCATTCCGCCGATGAGGAAGCTGACCGCAATAAAGCCGAAAAAGATAAGCAGATTGTACAACAGGGTCATAAACACGGTCCCGAAACGGCGGAAAACCAGTTTATGAGACAAAAGAATCGATCGAAACGCTCCTACATTATCCGTTACCATGATCACCGGAGAGTACATGGTAAAGAAGGCATAAATCAGCAACAGCACGTAAGTGCCAATCAGAAAAACAATGCCAAGCGTCGTGTCCGGGTTTTGTTCGATCAATACCAATCCGATGACAGCCGGGATAAACGTCGGAAGGGCGAACAGGGCAACGAGGAGATGCCACCAAAAAGCCCGGAGCCAAAAGCGGAACCCTTGGGTAAAGAAGGTTGTAAACCTTGTTCGGTTATCAAAGACCGTCTCTCTAACCATCCCGTACATACCTGCATAATAAAAGGCTGACGGCATCATCATGACGATGAAATAAACGATGAACAGCAACACGAGAGCGACAATAATAGCCACTCCGGAATCGGCCAAACTGTTCATTGCTGCTTCCGGATCCGCCTGAGTCAGAGCCAATCCCAATCCGCCAAATGCTCCCAGCAATACTCCTGCGATGACAAACAGGAGATAGATGACGATTGAAATAGCAATGTGAATTAAGACCCCTAGTAAAAACGTCCCCCATAACTTTAGACCGTGACGGGAGAAGAGCAGATTAAAAAAGGTCCCCATCCAACAGCCTCCTTATCACATAATTTCTTACACTTCTACTACTATATAAGAAAATGATGCAAAATGGGCGGAGAATGACAAGATTTCCGCCGAAAGCATTAGAAAAGCACAGGTCATTGGAATGACCTGTGCTTATATGATAGATCTTTTGTTTAAAAGGTGCGGGATTTTCGCTCCCAATTCCGTTCGTTTCGTTCGACATCTTGGCGGTCTTCTCCATGCCAATTTTCCGAGTCCCAATCCTCTTCGGGGCGCGAAGCCTTCTCGGGATACGAATTTTCTTCTTCATACCAATCGTCTTCCAGTGTAGGAGCAGGCTCTTGATCCCGCCAATCATCATGAAAAGCCGATTCTTGCGGCTCCCAATGTTCATCTGGTACCGGTTGGGGACGGGTGTTCTCTTCCGGAAAAAGATAGGGTTGGATTGCGATAATGTACTGGGAAAAGAGTACCCCCAAAGCCAACAGAGGCGGAACCATGGAGAATACACTGTAGAACAAAGCACCCAAGGCGGCTCCGACGATCAGTGCCACCGCTCCATCCTCAAACCATTGCAGGAGGAACCATGGAAACATGGCGAGGAAGCCGACCAATGCTGCACTGACGATACTGATCAGGACTGCGCCGAGGAAAGCGGTCATGGACTGCACAGGTTTCACGATTGCTGCCTGAAAACCGTATCGAAGACCTCGAAACAAAGGGAACTCTTCCGTGTACAATACGATCAGCGATTGTGTGACGGCGGACAGCCAGATCAATCCGATCAACCCGCCTGCAATATACAGCACAATATCCACACCGGTCCCGGATTGCAGGGCACCCCAGTAAATCAAGCTCCCGGACAAAGCAATTCCCAGACCTTTGACGATGCCCAGTGCCATGATGCGCATCATAAAACGGATGCCAAAAGAAAAGAAAGCACCCAAGGAAACTTTGTCTTCCACAACGGCTCCACGGACCGTACCGATAACCCCTGCTGCGAGGAAAAAACCGGAAAGCAGGGTGATAATCATGATGCCAATCATATACACGAGGGCAAACCCTTGAGCCTCTGCGAAAATATGGCCCGCCAACTGAAAGAAATGGGTCATTTTTTCCGTCAGGGTGGGGAGGGTGAGCAGACGGGACGCCTCGCTTTGGTAAGGAGCCAATTGGGGCGCCAGCATCATGCCGATGAATAAGTGCGGGACCAACAGCAGTGCTGCCACGATCAGACCGCCGATGACATTGGTAAACCATAGCTTGATCCCGTGCCGTTTAAGCAGTCGGAATGATTCTTCCAAGGAATACCCCCCTTATGTAAAAGTGAAGGACATGCGGTCTTCCCCATTAAGTATAACGTATCAAGGGTGTTTGCGTTTCCCGTTATTTCGACAGAAGCGAAAAATCAGATAGAAAGTGTTGTTGCAGATCCCTGTATTTCAACTTACTGGATGAATTTTCATCGATCGGTGGTTTGCTTATAAGGGGTTGGACAGATGTGGTAACATAATGAAGGGAGGGAAGATGGATGAAAAAAACAATCCGGGACAAGGTCTCTCTCCTTCCGGATCAACCAGGTTGCTATTTGATGAAAAACAAGCAGGGAGACATCATTTATGTAGGAAAGGCCAAAAGTTTACGGAACCGGGTGCGTTCCTACTTCACGGGAAGTCATGATGGGAAAACCCTGCGTATGGTATCGGAAATCGAGGATTTCGAATACATCGTTACGCAAAATGCAACCGAAGCATTGTTGTTGGAATGCAATCTGATCAAAAAACACCGGCCTCGATACAATGTATTGATGAAGGACGACAAGTCTTATCCTTATATCCGGCTGACCAAAGAGAAGCACCCTCGTTTGGAGGTTACGCGCAATGTGAAAAAAGACGGGTCCAAATATTTTGGGCCCTATCCCAATGCCATGGCGGCCCAGCAGACGAAAAAGCTGTTGGACAAGTTGTATCCGTTGCGCAAGTGTCGTACACTGCCAAAGCGTGTTTGTCTTTATTATCATATGGGGCAGTGCCTGGCTCCTTGTGAATTTGATGTCGATCCTTCCCAATATGAGGAGATGACGCGGAAAATTGCCCGATTTTTGGGAGGCGGCTACAAAGAGGTGCAAAAAGACTTGCGCCTGAAAATGGAGCAGGCGGCAGAAGCGCTCGACTTTGAGCGGGCCAAGGAGCTGCGGGATCTCATCCGTCATATTGAATCGGTGATGGTGAAGCAGAACATCACGTTGAATGACAATACCGACCGGGATGTATTCGGCTACGCGGCGGATAAGGGATGGATGTGTGTGCAGGTCTTTTTTGTCCGTCAAGGCAAACTGATGGAGCGGGATGTTTCCATTTTTCCGCATTATGGTGAGGCGGATGAGGACTTTTTATCTTTTGTGACCCAGTTTTATCACGAAAAGCCTGCATTGCCCAAAGAAATCAACCTGCCCGAGGGTGTCGATGCGGATCTGTTGGAGAATTGGCTGACGGCCGTGCACGTTCATATTCCTCAACGGGGGTTGAAGAAGCGGCTGGTTGAGATGGCGGTGGAAAACGCCCGCATCGCCTTGACAGAACGGTTCCAACTGATGGAACGGGACAAAGAGCGTACATTCGATGCCGTCCGTAACTTGGGGGAAGCGTTGAACATCGGGCATCCCCGCCGGATCGAAGCCTTTGATAACTCCAATATTCAAGGTGCAGATCCTGTGTCGGCCATGGTGGTCTTTACCGATGGAACACCGGACAAAAAAGAATACCGCAAATTTAAGATCCGGACGGTGAAAAAGCCGGATGACTATGAAACGATGCGGGAAGTGATCCGGCGTCGCTATACACGTGTACTCAAAGAGGATCTGCCCCTGCCGGATTTGATCATTGTGGATGGGGGACGAGGGCAGATGTCGGCGGCGATCGATGTACTGGAAAATGAACTGGGTTTGTACATCCCAGTGGCGGGCCTAGTGAAGGATGAGCGCCACCGGACGGCGCGTCTGTTAATGGGCGAACCGCCGGAAGTGATTGATCTCCCCAGAGGAAGCCAAGAGTTTTATCTCTTGCAGCGGATTCAGGAAGAAGTTCATCGGTTTGCTGTCACGTTTCACCGGCAAACCAGGGGAAAATCCATGGTCAAGTCCGTGCTGGACGATATTCCGGGAGTAGGACCCAAGCGGAAGCAACAACTGTACAAGCATTTCGGCTCAGTGGAAAAGATGCGGCAAGCTTCTGTAGAGGAGTACCGGAAAGCCGGGGTCGGTGATAAACTGGCCCGGGAAATCCTTCGCGTGTTGCGCGGCGAAGCTTCTCAGACGGAGAAGGACACTTGATGGATTGGGGATTGATTTTGCTGGCAGGAGGAGCGTCTCGAAGGATGGGGCAGGATAAGGCGCTCCTTTCCTTCTGCGGTGAAACGTGTATAGAACGCATCCTCCGCCGTCTTCCTGGAGCCGCTTACCGTTGCCTGGTTGTGCGTCAACCCGAGGAGTATGAAAGGTTTCCCATCCCGAAGGCGGTAGACCGTTTTCCAGGGAAAGGACCGTTGGCCGGGATTCAGGCGGGATTGGAGGTTTCTCCCTGCGCCGTTAACCTGGTGGCAGCCTGCGATATGCCGTTTGTGTCGGAGGATTTGGCGATGCATCTGCTGAATCAAATAAAGCACTGGGATGCGGTAGTCCCTCATATCCGGGGACGAGCCCATCCTCTGTTTGCTGTTTATGACCAAAGCTGCCTTCCTTGGGTGGAAGAAGCTTTGCGAAGCGGAGACTTGCGCGCAGGCAGCCTTCTCAAACGGCTTCGCACCCGTTATGTGAAGGAGAATGAGATCCCGCCGGCGGTGGATGTGGATCAAGCCCTTTTCAATATGAATCATCCGGCGGATTACCAAACGGCGCTTCGCTGGTTGAAGGAAAAGTCGTAAGAAGAACCTCCTGTGTCCGGATTTCCCACTCCTTGCTGACGACTTGGAATATGAAACCTCTCGAAGCTGGCATTCCTTTGCTTAGACATTACGTATTTTCCCCTATAAAAATATCCCCTTTGAGTGAACAAGGTTGACATCTTCCTGTTCGCCTAAAGGGGATTCTATCAATAAAGCCGGCATCAATTTTTGGTGTCGTTCTTTTCTTCTTTTTCATCCTTGCCCGATACGGAGTCCTTAAACTCCCGCAAGGTACGGCCGGCAGCCCGGCCCAGCTCAGGCAGCTTGTTGGGTCCGAACAAGATCAGGGCAACCAGCAAAATCAGGATCAAACCCGGGATTCCGATATTTGCAATGGGGTATCACACTCCAAACGACTTAGCCCATCTTAGGTTGTCTTCATTATACTTCTTTCTCCAAGTTTCTGCCAAGCGATCTCTGGTTGTGGCCCTGCTTTTTTCTGCTCGTTGTCTCGAAAATGGATAGTTCAGTAAAAAGCAACGGGATCCCCAAGCCCAATATGAGGGAGTACAGGGGAGTGTAGCCTGAGTACTGACCACGACGATGAACAGCATCCCTACAAGAAAGGCCAGCAGGGAGGAACGGGGCAACCGCATTAAGGTTTGCAGTCCTTCAACGACAAAACGATATTATCACGAACTTCACTTCATTGTTCGAATCATGGTGTTTTTCCACTTTTGGGGGATGGCCGCTCACGGCCAGGTGCGGAGTGGGAATCCGGCTGTCCTCCGCAGTTTTCTGCCTTAAGCAGACTACGCGCACAGCACAGATTGGAGGATGGCCAGATTGGCCTGTTCGTTCAGTCGGAGTTGATCGGCGTAACGCCAAGTGTCAGCAGGGGGTACCGGCAGTTCTCCGCAGACGTCGATACCAAGGACGTTCTTCTGACGGACGAGTGTTTGCAGTGCTACGAGCAGTTCCCGCAGATGCATGTTTCCATGATCCCAGTTGGTTACGGCAAACTCACGATCCAATACATCCTTGTCGATACTGATGTAAACGTCTTCGGTCGGGATTACGGAAAGCAGCTTCTGCGGTTCACCTGTGTTTGGCCAAAGGACGATTTTACTATGCGATTCAGAGGGATAGAGATTTTGCTCCGCGCAAACCCCGACGATCAGCACTTGCCGTAGATGCGGAAAGCGCGCTGCTGCCTCGGCCACCCACGATCCGCACGACAACAGCCCGGACATGCCGTCCGAAAGCTTCGCATCGGTGTGGTTGTCAAACAGCACGAGGCTGAACGGCCGGTTGATTTCGCTGAGCAAAAGATATGTGACATAGTGATAATTTCCGTTTCCGATAAACGTAATCCCGTGACCAGTCCGGCCGGACAGCCTGTGGCCAATTTCTGCCAGCGCCTTGTGCGCGCAAAAGAGATTGGCCTCTGTGATGTCCGTAAGCTCGATCCATTCGTCGGCAAAGCCAGACAGCTTACGTTGCCAGGGATAAGCGTCTCCAAAGTTCAGCAACGTCACGTCATGATGAAGGAGTCCCATGATCATCAGTTTCCTTTCCTTGCGAAAACGAAATGAACGATCTGGTTTCCTTTCATTATAAACTTTGGTCAATATTAATATACCAATATGACGCAAGGGAGTTAAGAGAAGGTGGGCAGACTAGTGAGAGGCAGAGAAGAGATCTCTTTTTTCTTCTACACACTTCCAGAACCGTCCTATGCGGGTTCGTCACCAGGGTGAATTCACATGAAAAGTGGTTGGATATCGCCAACGCAGGAAAATCATTTGCTTCAAGGATTTAATGAGGCTGGAAGAGGCACAGGAGGATCTGTAAGCGGTACGGTAACCAAAAGCGAAAAGAGGGCATAAAAACAACCCAGCAAAAAAGCTGGGCAATTAAAATCCACAATGTGGTGTCCAATCCCTCTACTATCTTAACAGTAGTAACAGACAGTGCCTGTTACCCACCCAAGCGAACCAGCTTCAAACAACAAGGATGCCCCCTGCTCTCATGTAATCAAGCCATTCCTCCAACCCTTAAGTTCAAAATTCCCTCTGCTTGTCTTGTCAGTAAAAATATTTTAACATCCATGTTGTCGAAGCGCATCCAGTTGGAGATCCAAGTTTTGTTCATGTGTCGAGATCCGTGCGTATCCGACGAGCATTTTATCCTACCTCCCCTTGTTGATTCTTCCCTTACTGTCTAATAACTCATCACAATAGTCACCAATGAGACTTTGATTTTGATAGTGTATTTCGAAAAAGGGGCAAAATATTCTGTTCGTTTTGGTCAGGAGTTTAAGTTGAAAACACATTATGTTTTCCCATGAAAATAAAGACCGCCCTCCCATTTCCACAATATAGTCGCGCATCGAATCTTCACAATACCCTTGCGCCCTCCCATGTCTCACGGGGTCTTCGCCCTTACATTCCTTCGTTCAACCTGTCAAGGGGTGGAGGCCAGGGGGATGCTTAGCGACAGGGTCGTGCCCGTATGACTGAATTGGTCCCGACTCTCGCGCTTCGTTTGTCCATAAAATACGGAACGATCAAAGCTCAGCAGCAGTTTGTAACTGTGAACGACGAATGTTTCCCAACATCCTGTGGGCATCATAGGTTCTCTGCTTTTTCCCTAAAGTGAACAACATTCGAACAAACTTACAACACAGAGCAATCAGGGATTGCATCTTCTTCAGTGGGTTTTCCGGTCGGGTCGTTAGATACCGGTGGAGTGCCCGAAATTCCGGATTGTGGGCCGTCAGCGGCAGAAGAACCACATGGCTTTTCACCCCCAAATATCGGAGAAAACCACCCTGGCTCTTCCTTACGTTTTTCCTCTCCCTTTTTAGTAAGGGAAAAACGCCTGCCTGAAATTGCCCCAAGTCTGACCGTAATTCATCCTATTAGGGAAAGGCTTCAGCCTCCCCGACTTGCGGGTTTGGACTATGCATCCGGGTCTTCAAACAACTTCTCTCCCCGATGGAGACGCCAGGCGATCCGCGCGGTGTGGGGCAGCTCCCGGGAGGTGGGAGCGTGGGCCGCCAGGTAACGGGTGGTGGCCAGAATCATGGTTCGTGCCGCATCTTCCGCCAAGGGAGTATTTTCCTCTGCCCAGCGATCGTGTTCCGCCAACGCCGCCTCCACCATCTGAAAGGAATGAAACTCGGCATCCTCCCTGAGCAATGCATGCCCCAAGGTATTGAACAACGCTTCTTTATCCCCGCCCCGGTCCAGATAGACAGCCACCCAATCCGCCGCCTCCGCGACCTGTTGTTGTTTATCCAGTATCGTGAGAAGTTCATTTGGATCCCTGGGTTGACCGTTCATGTCCGCATCCCCTTTGGGTCCTTTGGCAGCGGGAATATTGAGGAACCGGTCCAAATAAACGCTCATCGCCCCGTGAAACACGCCGCGGACCAAATCCCGTGAAGGAGATCGGCGCAGGCTTTCATGAACTGCGTGAGCGTGGGTGAAAGTGTGCAGCACGGTGATCCAGTCCCCGAAATCGTTTTGCACATGGAACCGCTCCACCCGTTCTGCGGCGGCGAGAGTAACCAGTTGCGCCAACCGCACCGGAGACATCCCCTTTTCAAGAGCCGCCGTCATCTCTTCCACCGTTCGAAGGGGATCATCCCCCAGGATGCGATCAACCAGCACCCGTTCGTTTGTTTCCCTGTTTCCTTCACCAATCGCCATCTCCTTCAGCCGGGAAAAAGCTGTCTGGAGAGGCGTCACCAGATCGACAGGTGACTGCCAGTTGTGAAGCTCTTCGCTCCGTTCTGCCCCCGCCAGCTGCGGCAGCAACGATGTCAGGGTTTGCTCTCGTAAATCCGGACCGATCCGTTCCAGCACTTCAAAGGCTTTGTTATGAAAATCCAACACATGACCGGTATTCATGTAAAAATGGTCCGTCACTGCCGCTGTCATTAAGTCTGCCAGCTGTTTCTCCGTTGCACCGGCGCGAATGGCGGTCAATAGGATCCGCTCCGCTCCCCGCACATCCCGAACCTCCACCGATTGCCGATACCACCGGGCCAATTGCTCCTGGTCCGCTTCCTCTCCCGGGAGGGCATCCAGCAGAAAACGGGTTCCCGCCCCCACGCTTTCCCGCGCCACATGAACTAAGCCATGGTACAGTGCGAGCACTTGCCCGCGCCGGTCCAGTCGGGGCAGCAAGTTCAACATCGCCGTCAGGATGGTGAGGCCCGACTGCCAACCTGCCTTCCGGTGCCGGGTACCGAATTCCACACCGATCCGGGCGATGGCTTCCGGGTTTTCCCCGCCTTCCAATAAGGCCACCACCGATTTGGCGATCACCAGGCTCAGGTTTTGTTCCAAACCCTCCCGCAACCGCTGCCGGTATTTTTCCACGCTGCGATCCTGTCGCGGGACCGTCTCGACCCAGACTTCCCCTTCCCGAACCTCCGTCCGGTAAACAGGCACGTCATCCGCCCAGGGATCCAGGGTTCCCCCGGTTTTCACATCAAAGCGGGCATGGTGCCAGTGACAGGTGAGGATCCCGTCACACAAACTCCCCGAGTGAAGGGGAAAGCCCATATGGGGACAGCGGTTATCCACCGCCCGATATTCCCCGTCATGATAGAAAACCACAATTCCCGACCCTCCCCCTTTTACCACACGGGGGCGTTCCCGCAGCTCTTCCGTTACACCCGCACTTATCCATTCGGACATGAAGCCTACCCCTTTTCTTTGGCTTAATGCATAAAAACTTTCCTGTCCGTCGCCGTGATTTCTTATATTTTCCTTGGCGAAGGGAAACTGATCTCACCGACTTTACCACCTAATTGCCTCCCGCTTTGCGGTTACATCTTCATTTTACCGGAAGAAGAACGCATTCTCTTCAGCAACGGGGCCGAAATCCTTACAGAAAAAGTCCCACTCTTGAAGTGGGACCCGACCTAAGACTTTCGTCTGATTTCAGCTTTCCAAAATCTCCAGGTACCGCTCCGCCGAGGACAGGGCGATTGACTTGCCATCCCCCCAGATCGATTTTCCTGACCAGGCTGCGTGAATGTTAGCAAAATCCCATGTTTCCAATACCGAACGAATCCGTCTAAGCTCCCGGGCAGGGAGGGGAATGAGGTTGGGAAAGCTGTACATGAAACTAACCCGGTCATTGCCAGCGGTCACGTAAAGGGTATCCCCGGTTAAAATGGCTCCCTCTCCCCCAGCGCCACCCTGCCAGTGGAGAAAGGCGCTGCCTGGAAAATGACCGCCCAGACGAACCGCGGTCACTCCTGGTACCACCTCTAACGTTTCCCCGGACCAAAGCCGGACACTCGTGCCGGGACCCATCACCCATTTCCGGTCCGCTTCATGCAGATAGACAGGGCAATCGAAAGCCTCCGCCCATTCGTGGAAATTGCTGTAGAAATGGGGATGGGAGATGACGATAGCTTTCAGTCCGCCCCGATCCCGAATATACTCCACGGTTTCTTCATCCAGATACGTGATGCAGTCCCAGAGAATGTTCCCTGCGTCCGTCTGGAGTAGCATCGCCCGCTGTCCGATGCCGAACCTCGGAATCGTCACGATTTCGTCCAAACCCGGCTCCACTTCACGCCAGAGGTTTTTGTACCCCTGTTGTTTCAACTCCTCCAAGGTAGTCCACTGCTGTCCATCGGGATGGATATACTGACGATCGTCCTCGCACACCGGACAAGACTTGGGGGTGGATGCCGAAGACTGGTAACGGGTGCCGCAGGTGACACAAATGTATGTGTTCATACTCACTCTCCTCCCTTTCTTTTTCAATGTACCAAAAAGCGGAGGAATCCACCTCGGGCAATAGACCGGTTTTCTATACACCTGTAGGGTGCCTATTTCGTTTGGAGGAAATCGGCGGTGGTTTGGTATCCTTCCGCATCCCTAATCCCTACTTCCTGTTCTTGATTCTCTTCCTCTAGATTTTCTCCGGGTTTTATCTCATGATCAGACATAAAAAACTCCATTATGATTTGATATCCGGAGCCATTTCAGTTGTCAATGCAAGGGATCATAACCGCCAGAATGACGAATTCCACAATCAGATCAGGAGTTGTACTCTTTACAAATCGGCGGGCAGACACTATGGTAATGATGAATGAACAATCATTCATATACTGGGAGGAACGACCATGAGCCGAGTGATGGATGCTCTTCAATCGTTGAAGAAAAGAATGGACCTCGATCCCGAGAGGATTTCCGGCAGTCCCGCGGTGTATCAGTTTCATGTCAGTGGGGAAGAAGGGGGAACCTTTCAAGTCCGGCTGGAGAATCAACAGGCGGAGATCAGTGAAGGGACACCCTATAAGCCGGATTGTACCTTGGAAATGTCCGCCGAGCATTTGATTCAATTGATCAAGGGCAAATTGAATCCGACCACTGCTTTTATGATGGGCAAGCTGAAAGTGAATGGGAGCTTACAAACTGCAGGGGATTTTGAAAACAGTACAGTATGTGAGCGAGCAATGTTCCGAGAAGCCGCGGCTGAAACCGTGGAAGAAGTCACCCAAGGTCCTACCCGGCTGAATATTTGCCAATCCAAACGTATATTTTTGCTTGAGCTTTCTCTGTGATTGTGCTAAGATCGTTATCAAATATTCACCGGAAAGAAATTTGAACAAAAAACACGTTTAAATGACTCTTTCCAAAGGTATATCCTCACTGAATGCATGTGAATAGAGGCGCAGGAGATCATGAGTACCTGCTGGAAGGTGCGGTGCCGTTGACCAGCAGCAAAAGGGATCCCTGCCGAAGTTTTTCCGTCTGCCGCGGGCGGGAAAGCTGGGCCCGTATCCGAACAGGGGCGGGACTGTCACGAAAAGCAGCAGCTTTTCGTGGAGCACTATCACAGGGGGCGAGTGAGGCTGAGATGTGCCGTCAAGGCCGCAGCTGGAACCTTCCTGCTGTGGCCTTTTCTGTTTTTTTCCTGAACCGGGTACAACCAAAATTATGGGAGGCTTACCAATCACAATGGGACTTGTTGTTCAAAAATTCGGCGGAACCTCTGTGGGCAGTACGGAACGGATCCGCAAAGTGGCTGATATCGTTGCTCGGACCCAAGCTGAAGGAAACCAGGTGGTGGTGACAGTATCAGCGATGGGGAAGACCACGGATCAGCTGGTTTCTCTCGCCAATGAGCTAACGACCAAGCCGCCGCAACGGGAAATGGATGTGCTTCTCACAACGGGTGAGCAGGTATCGGTGGCGCTGTTGACAATGGCTCTGATGGAAAAAGGATTAAAGGCCCGTTCCATGACCGGATGGCAGGCGGGGATTCTGACGGATAAAGTTCACGGTAAAGCCCGAATTGAAGAGATTGACACGACACGGTTGCGCCAATCCCTGGAAAACGGGGAGATTGTGGTGGTTGCCGGTTTTCAGGGAGTGTCCTCCAGCGGAGAAATCACGACGCTGGGCCGCGGGGGCTCTGACACGACAGCCGTGGCTTTGGCGGGATCGTTGCAGGCGGATCGCTGCGAGATTTACACCGATGTGACCGGTGTCTTTACCACGGACCCGCGGGTGGTGCCCAAAGCGCGTAAGTTGGCTGAAATCTCTCACGAGGAGATGCTAGAGTTGGCCAACTTGGGAGCGGGTGTTCTCCATCCGCGCTCAGTGGAATGCGCGATGACGCACAAAGTGCCCTTGGTAGTTCGGTCCAGTTTTGTTGAGGAAGAAGGAACCTGGGTGAAGGAGGCCGACAAAATGGAAGAAGAACGGAATGTACGCGGAATTGCCCATGATATGCAAGTGGCGCGGATAAAGGTTTTGGGCCTGCCGAACAACACCGAATCCTTTACGCGGCTGTTCGGCATTTTGGCTAAAAAACACATCAATGTCGATATGATTGTGCAGAGCGAACACGAAGACGAACGGATGGATGTGGCTTTCAGTGTGCACGAAGATGAGCTGGACCAGGCGCGGGAAGCGTTGCAGGAACATGAGGAAGAGCTCGGGTATATCAAGGTGTTGTCCGAAACCAACCTGGCAAAAGTCTCTGCAGTGGGCGCCGGCATGGTGACCAATCCGGGTGTGGCAGCGAAAATGTTTACCACATTGAGCGAAGCGGGTGTACGGATCAAAATGGTTTCCACCTCCGAGATCAAGATTTCCTGCGTCGTGCCCAAGGATCAGGCGGCCGAAGCCGTGCGGGAGCTGCATACCGCATTTGACCTGGATGTAAAAGAGCCCGCTAAGGAAAAAGCATTGGTGTAGGGTGAATCGTTTCTTCGTCGAAGGAAAAACGTGCTGTTTTCAAAGAAAGCCCGGCAGGCCGGAATGTTCCGGTCGCCGGTTTTTCTTTTTGGTTAGAAATTTTGGACTTTGGAAATTGAGGAAAAATTACTTTATCAAGCAGGATTTTTTGAATGGAAGCGGAATATAGTTTAAGTGGTATAAGCTCTAGTCGTCCGAAAGGGTTAGTACATTATCTTTTTCCTCCTATTCGGAAGGCGGACTATAGCTTAGCCGGTTTTCGGTTTAGATCAACCGGAAAGAATACAGAAAGCTCAGGGGGGGTTATTGGATGAAGAAGTCCAAATGGATGCCACGGGTGGTGGCTGTGTTCACTGTACTTAGCATGGTGTTCCTGGCTGCTTGCGGTGGTGGAAGCAATGCCGGCGGTGAACTGGCAGATAAGCAGGTTCTGACAATTGGAAACGTTGCATCAGAACCGCCGGGTGTGGATCCGATGAAAGCTCAGGACAGCCAATCCGGTCTGCTCGTCAACCAGCTGATGGTGGGGCTGGTGAAGGTGGATAAAGAGGGGAACCCTCATCCGGCCTTGGCTACCAAATGGGAGAGCAACAAAGAGCAAACCGAGTTCACCTTCCATTTGCGGGATGCCAAGTGGTCCAACGGTGACCCGGTAACCGCGCACGATTTTGAATATGCTTGGAAGCGGATGCTGGATCCCAAAAATGCAGCGGTCTACGCTTACCAGCTGTTTTACCTGAAAAACGGGGAAAAATACAATGCCGGGAAGGCCAAGGCAGAGGACGTCGGCGTCAAAGCTGTCGACGACAAAACGCTGAAAGTGACTCTGGAGCGGCCTACGCCCTACTTTGTGAACCTCACCAACTTCTACGCATTGTTGCCGGTGCCGAAGAAAGTGGTGGAAAAGAACAAAGATTGGGCCACCGAAGCCAAATCCTTCGTCTGTAACGGTCCGTTCAAGTTGAAGTCTTGGGAACACGACTCCAAGATGGTCCTGGAGAAAAACCCGCATTATTATGATGCCAAGAAAGTGAAACTGGACGAAATCAATGTACCCTTTGTAAAGGATCAGCAAACCGGCTGGCAAATGTACCAAGCAGGCGAGCTGGACTTTGGTGACAAAAACATCATTCCGTTGGATTTGGTTCCCAGCAAGTTGAAATCGGGAGAAATTACTGCTCCGAAGCAGATTGCCAGCTACGGGGTCGAATTCAACACCAAGAAAAAACCCTTTAACAACAAAAAGGTTCGTCAAGCCTTCTCCCTGGCGATCGACCGGGATTCCCTGGTGAAAAATGTGACCAAAGGCGGTCAAGCACCCGCTAACGGCTGGGTTCCCTGGGGCATGTACAACCCGGTAACGAAGAACGAGTGGATCAAAGAGCACGGCAAATATATCGATCCGAAACCGCAAGTAAACGAAGCGAAGAAGTTGCTGCAAGAAGGTCTGAAAGAGGAAGGGCTCAAAGAGATGCCGGAAGTGACCTACATCTACAACACCGACGACGGTCACAAGAAAATCGCGGAAGCCCTGCAACAAATGTGGAAGAAAAACCTGGGTGTTGATGTGAAAGTAAACAACATGGAGTGGAAAGTCTTCCTGGAGAAGAAACATTCCGGAGACTTCGACTTCTCCCGTACGGGATGGCTGCCGGATTATAACGATCCGATGACCTTCCTGGATATGTATCAAACCGGCTCCGGTCAAAACGATCCCAAATTCAGCAACAAAAAATATGACGAACTACTCAACAAAGCCAAAAATACGGGTGACCAAAAAGTACGCTTCGACGCTATGCACAAAGCGGAAGACATCCTGATGGATGAGCTGCCGGTGGCTCCGCTGTATTGGTATACCGACCTTTCCGCGCAAAAAGACAATGTGAAAGGCGTTGTACAGTTGCCGGATGACAACACCTACTTTGAGCACGCCTATATCACGGAAGAATAAAGGCCGAACCAAGGCTCGGCGATAGGCAGGCAAAGTCACCCTTTGGGGTGACTTTGCCATGCCTTCCTTTTGACAAGTCAGGGGAGGTGGGAGAAATGCTGCGTTACATTGGAAAACGATTTGTTATTATGCTTGCTACTTTGTGGTTGATCGCCAGTTTGACGTTTGTTTTGATGCACTCCATTCCCGGTGATCCCTTCACATCGGAAAAAAAATTTCCCAAAGCAACCCTGGAGAATTTGAAGAAAGAGTATAACCTGGACAAGCCGATTCCGGTGCAGTATCTGCTGTATTTGAAAAACCTGGCTACCTTTGATTTAGGAATTTCTATCAAAACTCCCACCCGCACGGTAAATGAGATGATTGAGGATGGTTTTCCCAACTCTGCGCAACTGGGTGTACAAGCGCTGGCTATCGCTGTGAGCGCGGGAATTTTGATGGGAATGGTGGCGGCCATTTATCAAAGCCGTATGCCCGACTATATCATGATGGTCTTGGCGGTGATCGGGATTTCGGTCCCCAACTTCGTGCTGGGTCCGCTCTTTCAGAAATATTTGGGATTGGAGTGGGAAATATTCCCCATCGCCGGTTGGGGCGACTTTGAACAATCGGTAATGCCGTCGATTGCCTTGGCCTTCTTGCCTTTGGCTTTGGTGACCCGGTTGATGCGGTCCAGTATGTTGGATGTTTTGGGGCAGGATTATATCCGTACGGCCCGAGCCAAAGGGTTGCCTCCCTTCCGCGTGTTGTCCCGCCATAGCTTGCGAAACGCCATTATTCCGGTGGTGACGATTATTGGTCCCTTGTCCATCGGGATTTTAACGGGAAGTTTCGTGATTGAAAAAATTTTCTCTATTCCCGGAATCGGGAAGTATTTTGTGGAGAGCGTGACCAACCGGGATTATTCCGTCATTATGGGAGTAACCATCTTTTACGCCGGTTTGCTGATTTTCATGAACTTCCTGGTTGACTTGGCATACGGGTTAATTGACCCGCGGATCAAACTGGGCAGCAAGGAGGCGAGATAACATGGCGATTCCCGCACACAAATTTGAACGGGTGGAACGGAAGGTTGAACAAGCGGAGACGATTCGCAAACCCAGCATTTCCTACTGGAAAGATGCTTGGCTCCGTCTGCGGAAGAACTGGCTGGCTATGCTGGGGCTGGGATTAATCATCTTTTTAGTCATCATGGCCATATTTGGGCCGGTGTTTTCGAAATACACGTATTACCAGCAAGATTTGGGCGCCGGGCAAAACATGGAGCCCTCCAGCGAGCATTGGTTCGGGACGGATGACCTGGGCCGGGATGTATTTGTCCGTACCTGGGAAGGGGCTCGCATCTCTTTGCAAATCGGTTTTTTTGCCGCGCTGATCGACCTCGTGGTCGGAGTGCTCTACGGGGGTTTCTCCGGATATAAAGGCGGACGCACCGATGAGGTTATGATGCGGATCGTCGACGTATTGTGGGGACTGCCCTACTTGCTGGTCGTCATCCTGTTTTTGGTGGTTTTTGAACCGGGGATGTGGACGATTATTATGGCGCTGTCGGTGACAGGCTGGCTCAACATGGCCCGACTGGTCCGGGGACAGGTGCTGCAATTGAAAGAACAGGAGTATGTCATGGCAGCCCAAACGTTGGGGGCTTCCACCAAACGGCTGTTGTTTAAACACTTGATACCGAATACGATGGGCCCGATTCTCGTCATGCTGACCTTTACGGTCCCCAACGCCATTTTCGCCGAAGCATTCCTCAGCTTTCTGGGCTTAGGGGTGCAGGCACCTGTTGCCAGCTGGGGTACCATGATCAACGATGCTTTGGTTGTCGTATTGTCTGAAGAATGGTGGCGCCTCTTTTTCCCGGCCTTCTTCCTGAGCTTGACCTTGTTGGCGTTCAATGCCTTTGGTGACGGGCTGCGGGATGCGCTGGATCCAAAGATGCGGAAGTAAGGGGGGAACCGAACATGAAAACGATCTTGGAAATCAAAGATTTGCACGTAAACTTCAAAACCTACGCAGGAGAAGTGCATGCGGTCCGGGGTGTAAACCTTTATCTGAACAAAGGGGAAGCCCTCGCGATTGTAGGGGAATCGGGAAGCGGAAAAAGTGTGACGGCGCAATCGATCATGCGGTTGCTTCCTTCCCCGCCTGCGGAAATCAAACAGGGAGAAATTTTGTTTGACGGCAAAGACATTCTGAAGCTATCGGAAAAAGAGATGTTTCAAATCCGCGGTTCGGAAATCGGGATGATCTTTCAGGATCCGATGACCTCCCTTAACCCGACGATGACGGTTGGGAAACAGATCATGGAAGGGTTGAAATGGCACCAAAAGCTTTCCAATACAGAAGCGCGTCAACGGGCGATCGAAATGCTGCGGCTCGTGGGTATTCCCACGCCGGAAAAGCGGGTGAATCAATATCCCCATGAATTCAGCGGCGGGATGCGTCAGCGGGCCATGATCGCCATCGCTCTTGCCTGTAATCCCAAGATCCTGATTGCCGATGAACCCACAACAGCGCTGGACGTGACCATTCAGGCGCAAATTCTGGAATTGATGAAAGAATTGCAGCACAAAACGGAGACAGCGATTATCCTGATTACTCACGATTTGGGTGTAGTGGCGGAATTCGCTCAGCGTGTCGCCGTGATGTACGGAGGCAAAGTAGTGGAAACGGGAAAAGTGGACGATATCTTCTATCGTTCCCGCCATCCGTATACGTGGGGCTTGATGGGGTCCATGCCGCGTTTGGATCTAAAGCAGGAGGACGCCCTTACTCCCATTCCGGGTTCGCCGCCTGATCTGTTTGATCCGCCGAAGGGATGTCCGTTTGCCGACCGGTGCCCTCATGCGATGCATATTTGCCATGAGGAGATGCCGGAAGTGATGAATGTATCCGACTCGCATCAGGTCTCCTGCTGGCTGGAGCATCCCCAAGCGCCGTCTGTTCATGAGGGTGTGCGTGTCAATTTGACGACCAAAACGGTGTGAAACGGTTGACAGAAGTTTCAGTTCATCATAAGATAAGACCAATCACAATGGAATACGAACAACTTCTTCTTATCCAGAGCGACGGAGGGACTGGCCCGATGATGTCGCGGCAACCACCCGGTTGAGGGAATGGTGCCAATTCCTGCAGGGGAGAGCCCTGAAAGATGAGAAGAGGTGTGAATGAATAACAGGTTGACAGGCCTGTCTGTCAAATCACTCCTCTTCACTGGATAGGGGGAGTGATTTTTGTTTTGTGATAACTTTTGTACGGGAGGCGAATGTGGATGCCGGCAATCGTACACACCGCGGCCAAACAAACGGTGGACATCGGCCCTTTCACATTGGAATGCGGAGATACACTGCCTCAAGTGGAGATAGCGGTGGAGACCGCCGGCACGTTGAATGCCGCTAAAGATAATGTGATCCTGGTTTGTCATGCATTGACGGGCGATGCACATGCGGTGGGAGATGAAGAACAGCCGGGCTGGTGGGACGGTCTGATCGGTCCTGGTCGGTTTGTGGATACCAGCCGCTATTTTGTGGTGACGATGAATACTCTTGGCGGATGCCACGGCAGTACAGGTCCTGCTTCCATTTCACCGGATACAGGCAAGCCCTATGGGGGAGACTTTCCCTTGGTCACGATCCGGGATATGGTAAGAGCTCAGCGACGATGTTTGGATCGGTTGGGTTTGGGTGAACTGCACACCGTGATCGGGGGCTCCATGGGCGGGATGATGGTACTTGAGTGGGCGGTGATGTATCCCGGTCATGTGAAAAAAGTGGTGCCGATCGCCACTGCCGCCGCTCTGACTTCTGTCGCCGTCGGATATAATGAGGCAGCACGCCATGCGATCCAGTCGGATCCCGGATTCCAAGGAGGCCATTATTATCCGGGACCAGGTCCTGTCAACGGGTTGGCAGTAGCCCGGATGATCGGCATGATTACCTATCGGACAGAGGCGTTGTTTGAAAAAAAGTTTAGCCGTCGATTGCAAGAGGGAACGAATAGCGACATTCCTTCACTGGATTCCCTTTTTCAAGTGGGCAGTTATCTTCGCTATCAAGGGGAAAAATTGGTCCATCGTTTTGATGCCAACAGTTATCTTCGTTTACTGAAGGCAATGGATACCCACGATTTGGCACGAGGGAGAGGCAGCTTGGAGGCGGCTTTATCCCGTGTAAAGGCCGAAGTCCTGACAGTAGGGATTCGGGAAGACCTTTTATTTCCCTATCGGCAGCAGGAAGAGCTGCATCGGGAGTTGGTGGCAGCGGGGAAATCCTCCCGTTTGATCGGCATTCATTCGGATTATGGTCATGACGCCTTTCTGGTGGAATATAGCGATTGGGGTCCACAGTTGCAACAGTTTTTGGAGGAATAAAGGAAATCGATGGCCGATGCGCTGTATTCACTTGCGACCGTAAACGCCTTTGGAGACACGTTTGCTCCCATACTTGCCGCGGTTCGGTTTTTTGCCTCGGCCATCCGGTTCGTCTCTGGGTACATCGATCGGGGCTCGCGATTTGGAAAAAACGCATAGAAAGGTTGTAAGCGGCTCGCTTCGTCCCAGACGAGCCCATTTTTTATGTCTGAATGGTTTGTCTTCATCCCAAGCGGATTGTGAAAAGTTCAACAATAGGAAGAAACGCCGCTTTCAAATACCTCCTCCCGCTTAGTTCTTCCGTAATAAGGAAGCGCTGTCATTAGGTCAACTTGACGCTTTGCAAAGCTTGGGAGTACAATAGTTGTGATCATACAGTGAAACTTCTTTCCGCAAAAATATTCAAACTTTTTCCAGCATACCGGCGTCAGCCGGTACTCCTTTTGGGGGAAGAAGAGACATTACCCTTGAATTCCTAGGGATATGGGGGGCAAAAAATGGGCAAGCTCGACAATTTTTTCAACAGGCGGCTGCACTCCCTCATGGGCGTCATCCCGGTCGGCTTTTTTTTGCTTGAGCACCTTTACACAAACTATCATGCGACCAAGGGTGCAGGCGCTTTCCAAGAGCAGGTGGAGTGGATCTGGAACATCCCGTTCCTTGTGGTACTGGAGATTTTCTTTATCTTCCTTCCGCTCTTGTACCACGGCATTTATGGACTTTACATTGCATTTATGGCCGAAAACAATGTGAATCGCTTCAGCACCCAGAACAACATTCGGTTTCTGCTGCAACGGATCACCGGTGTCATTACGTTGATTTTTGTCACCATGCACGTATGGGAAACCCGGGTCCAGGTAGCACTTCGGGGCATGTCGATTCAAGATATGACCCAGCATACCGCTGAAGTATTGTCCAACAATCTCACCTTTGCCTGGTACATCATCGGTATCCTGGCTGCGGTCTTTCATTTCTCGAACGGGATGTGGTCGTTCCTCATCAGCTGGGGGATTACGGTCGGTCCTCGGGCGCAGCGGATTTCTTCTTACGTATGGCTGGCTGTATTCCTGTTGGTGTCTTATATGGGGATCAGCGCCTTGTGGGCATTTCACGATCCGCAATTTATCAATCAGTTGGCTCAACGCTAAAGGAGGGCACTGCCAGATATGAAGGAAAAAGTCATCGTAGTGGGCGGCGGCCTTGCCGGCTTGATGGCCACGATCAAAGTGGCGGAAGCGGGAGCCGACGTCGACTTGTTCTCAATTGTACCTGTCAAACGTTCTCACTCGGTTTGTGCACAAGGTGGTATCAATGGAGCCGTAAACACCAAAGGGGAAGGGGATTCTCCTTGGGAACACTTTGATGATACCGTTTACGGCGGCGACTTTCTTGCCAACCAGCCGCCGGTGAAAGCGATGTGTGAAGCGGCTCCCGGAATCATCTATCTGATGGATCGGATGGGGGTTCCTTTCAACCGGACCCCGGAAGGATTGCTGGACTTCCGACGTTTCGGCGGAACCAAACACCACCGGACGGCTTTTGCCGGCGCCACCACCGGACAGCAGCTCCTGTATGCTCTTGACGAGCAGGTACGTCGCTGGGAAGTGGCGGGCCGTGTGAAAAAATATGAGCAATGGGAATTTACTTCCATCGTTCAGGACGATGAAGGGCGTTGCCGCGGGATCGTAGCCCAGGATCGGCGGAGCATGGAAATCAAATCATTCCGGGCGGATGCGGTGATTTTGGCTACCGGGGGACCGGGGATCATCTTCGGTAAATCCACCAACTCCATGATCAACACCGGTACGGCAGCCAGTGCGGTGTATCAGCAGGGTGCCATTTATGCCAACGGAGAATTTATCCAAGTGCATCCCACGGCCATCCCCGGCGACGATAAACTGCGCCTGATGTCCGAATCGGCCCGCGGGGAAGGCGGCCGCGTATGGACGTATAAGGACGGAAAGCCCTGGTACTTCCTCGAAGAAATGTACCCGGCTTACGGCAACCTTGTGCCCAGGGATATCGCCACCCGGGCCATCTTCAAAGTTTGTGTGGACATGAAGCTGGGGATCAACGGCGAAAACATGGTCTATCTCGACCTGTCTCACAAAGATCCGAAAGAGTTGGATATCAAACTGGGCGGGATTATCGAGATCTATGAAAAGTTCATGGGTGAAGATCCGCGGAAAGTGCCGATGAAGATCTTCCCGGCGGTTCACTACTCCATGGGCGGTCTTTGGGTGGATTACAACCAGATGACCAATATCCCGGGTCTGTTCGCTGCCGGAGAAGTGGATTATCAATATCACGGCGCCAACCGTCTCGGAGCCAACTCGCTGCTCTCCTGTATTTTCGGCGGTATGGTGGCTGGTCCGAAAGCATTGGAGTACGTCCGCGGCCTGGACAAATCGGCAGAAGATCTCCCTTCGGCGCTGTACGAAGCCCAGCAGAAAAAGGAACAAGAGAAGTACGACGCCATTCTCAAAATGGACGGCGACGAAAATCCGTACCAGCTTCATCAAGAACTCGGTTCCTGGATGACGGACAATGTGACCGTGGTTCGCTACAATGATCGTCTGAAGAAAACGGACGAAAAGATTCAGGAGTTGATAGAACGCTGGAAACGGATCAATGTCAACGACGCCAGCGGCTGGAACAACCAGACGGCTTCCTTTGTGCGGCAGCTGTGGAATATGTTTGAGCTTGCCCGGGTAATCACCTTGGGTGCTCTGAACCGGAACGAAAGCCGTGGTGCCCATTACAAGCCGGAATTCCCGGACCGTGACGATGAGAACTTCCTGAAAACCACCAAAGCCAGTTATACCGAAGACGGTCCGAAGCTGGATTATGAAGATGTGGATACCTCTTTGATCAAGCCCCGTCCGCGTCGTTATGACGTCGCCAAGCAAGTAGAAAAGGGGGCGGAGAAATAATGAGCGAACAAACGGCACAGCAAGAGACGCAAAAGGAAAAGCGAACCGTCAAGTTCATCATCACCCGGCAGGATTCGCCAGAGAGCGAACCCTACACGGAAGAGTTTGAGCTGGAGTACCGTCCCAATATGACGGTCAACTCTTCGCTGATGGAAATCCAGCGGAATCCGGTGAACGCTAAAGGGGAAAAGGTGGCACCGGTCTGCTGGGAAGCCAACTGTTTGGAAGAAGTGTGCGGTGCCTGCTCCATGGTGATCAACGGTACGCCGCGCCAAGCTTGTACCGCATTGGTGGATAACCTGGAGCAGCCGATCCGGGTGGAGCCGATGAAGACCTTCCCGGTGATGCGGGATCTGGCTGTGAACCGGGAACGCATGTTTAACACCCTGAAACGGGTGAAAGCATGGGTGCCGATTGACGGTACGTACGATTTAGGACCCGGGCCCCGGATGCCGGAAGTGGATCGCCAGTGGCGATATGAGCTGTCCAAGTGTATGACTTGCGGGGTATGCTTGGAGGCTTGCCCCAATGTCAATGATCGTTCCGACTTCTTTGGTCCTTTTGCCGTGGCTCAAGTGGATCTCTTCAATTCCCATCCGACTGGGGCCATGAACAAGCAAGAACGGGTGGAAGCCTTGCTGGACGAAGGCGGCCTGCAGGAATGCGGAAACTCCCAAAACTGTGTGCAAGCCTGTCCCAAAGGCATCCCGTTGACCACAGCCATTGCCCGGATGAACCGGGAAGGTACCAAATACCTCTTCAAAAAATGGCTGTCTGTCTGATAAAACAAAAGCATCTCCGTCATGCGGCGGAGGTGCTTTTGTTTTGGAAAAAGTTAATCCAATGAGAAAAGGGACCTGTCGGAATGAAGTTGAACTCGATTTGAGAAAGCGGGTAAAGTTTTCACTGCAAATCAAAAAACCCGCCGGGGTGTTCCATCCCCGGCGGGTTTTTTGATGATCATTGAGAAGCCAAAGCGGATTTGATGCTGTTCCACAGCTCTGACAGCCAGGCAAACAGTTGTTCCAGGAAGTTTTGGGTCTCCGGAGAGTTGAGGACTTTGTCCAATTGCCCCTGGAGCTTGTTGACTTGACTGGTCAAGGCATCCCAGTCGATGTTCAGTTGGGAGAACTTGTTCATCAATTGAGTTAGTTGGTTGATATCCTGATCGTTCAAGTTGATATTCAAATCGCCGGCTACGTTCACGATGATGTCACGGACTTCTTCCGCAGTTTGCGGTTGCTGTTTGGCGATTTCCTCTTTTACTTTCATCATGAATTCGGCTGCTTTTTGTTTGTCGCCGATTTTTTCACCCAGTTCGGAGGTCCGCACCATTTCTTCGTTGGCCACTTGTTTTTGTTCTTCGCTGACCTGTTGGCCTGTTGCGGTTTCAAAGGCTTTAATGATCCCGGTAAGCCCGGCGGTACCGGATACTTTCATCGGAGCGGTCACATACACGTCCGCATCCTTCACACCGGCGGTGATCAAAGCGTTGGCGTACATGGTTTCCGTAATGGTGGTGATGTTGTGGGTTTTTACCTTGATGCCGGTGCCCGGATCAGCCAGCGTGATCTTGGCCGAGGACAGGGCGCGGGTGCCGATGGTGGATGCATCCAAATAGTTTCCGAGATATTTATGTTCTTCTTGGTTCGTCACTTCAATCACGCGAGCGTTATTGTCAACGCCCATTTCCTGCTTGATCTGCTCTTTTTGTTGCGGGGTCAAATCCTGCCCCAAAGTCACCACTGTTTCACCAGCAACTGCATCGGCAGAAGCAGCAGTTGGCATCACAAAGGAAAACAACAAAATCCCCATCAGGGCGGTGAATGAAAACAGATGAATCTTTTTCTTTCTGATCATGCTTATCATGAGCAAAAACCCCCTTCAACTTATATTGACGACAGATCCATCCCAGATGTTTCACCTTCAAGTTGTCATTTCTTTCCTTGCAGAGAAACACCTCCCGCAATATGGAGGGAGGTGTTTCATTTCCTTTCATCATATCCCCTTCCGGCTTGGACGTAAATGGGGAAATAACGAAGGGTCGAATATTTATTTTTGCCTTACTGATATCTGGCTTTCAACATCTTTTTGATTGTGGGGAAGATATAGTGACTGCCCCCTCGATCTTGCACTTCATCCACCATGGTCGCGGTGATTAGATCGGAAGCTTGCCCTTCTTTTCCGGAAATAGTCGCCAACCATCCCAATTGACGCTGGTCTTTGTCGTCCTTGCTCTTTTTGAGCTCAGCCGTACCGGTTTTGGCTCCCAAGCGGACACCTGCGGTTTTTAGATCATGGGCGGAACCTTTGGGACGAGTGACAACACCAGTCAAGAGCTCATCCACTTTTTTGGCGGTTGCCGGAGCAATGACGTCCTTCTGCCATATTTCCGGTTTGACTGATTTCCCGTCTTTCATGATCAGCTGGGGTTTCAGCATATCCCCGTCATTGCTGAACGTAGTGTACATAGCAGCCAAATGCAGCGGGCTGATCAGAAGCTGCCCCTGTCCGTAGGCCGTATCCGCCAGCAAGATTTCGCTTTGGATTTGGCCGTTGTTGGAATACTGGGAAGGGGGTGTATCCAACGGGAAGTCCATCTTTTTGCCGAAACCGTACCGTTTCAGGTAGTCGATCATCGTATTTGCCCCGAGTTTGACACCCACGCGGGCAAAATAAATGTTGTCCGACCAGGCCAGCGCTTCACCGAGGTCAACCCCGCCTTCCGGGTTGGGGACGCGGGTGACAAAATATCCACCCCAGCTGGAATCCTTCTGCCACTTGCCGGAATCGGTGTTGTAGGTAGTCTGGGGAGTGATCTTCTTCGTATCCAGACCGATCGAAGCCGTAATCGGCTTCATCGTGGATCCAGGGGAGTAGGGAATCAGCGTCCGGTTGGTCAACGGATAGGTGGGACCGTTCAGTCGTTTCCATTCGGAGCTGCTCAACCCAGTGACGAATTGGTTCGGGTCGTAGGATGGTGCGCTGACCATCGCCAGCACTTCGCCGGTTTTGGGATGGAGTGCAACTCCAGCCCCTTTGTCTTTACGGATACCGTCATACAACTGCTTCTGTGTCTGAAGATCGATCGTAATCTTGAAGTCTTGACCATCCTGGGGATTTCGCTGATCGATCACTTTTTTTCGTTTGCCGTCGGGACCGACGGTCACGATCTGCCAGCCGGGTTTTCCGCGGAGTTTGTCCTCCAAGGCGTATTCCAACCCTTTTTGTCCCAGCCAATCCCCTTGCCGGTAGCCTTCCCCTTTGTGTTTTTTGAGCTCCTCCACAGTGATTTGACGCACATAACCCACTACGTGGGCGGTCAGATCTTTTTGCGGATAATAGCGGGTAGAGTGATCCTGAACAACCACGCCTGGGATCTTGACCAGAGATTTTGTCTGATCCGCATCTTTCCCGGTAAACGTTTTTACCGGAATAAACTGGTCGGCTTTTTTCCCTTTAGCACTCTCCAGTTTTTGCTGGAGTCCTGCCGCGTCCATATTCAGCTCTTTGGCAAGAGCTTGGGTGGTTTTGGACAAATCATGGGTCTGATTGGGAATGATGCCGATGTCCACTTTTCGGTTGTTGACGGCCAGGGGTTCCCCGTTGCGGGCGAAAATCTCTCCCCGCTCCCCGGGAGGTATCCGAGTGACCCGGACCTGATCCCCTTTTTCCAACTCGGGAAAGATCATCGACGGTTGCCAATCAATCCGCCAACCGTTGTCCTCTTTGGTCAGGTTGGCTTTGTTTTGAAAAGCGATTTTGCCCACGATCTGTGTGCCGTAAGAAGCTGAATAGGAAGCGACTGCCTTTTCTTCGCCAAAGGGCAGAGCAGAAGTCTTGGTTTTCCGGACTTTCTTCACGTCCAGATCGATCTTTTCCTGTTTGATCCCATCAGCGATTGCTTTGTGCCGCTGAACGAAGGTTTTCTTGTCCACTTGCTTTTTGGCGTTTTCGCTCAACAGGGCATACATCTGGTCATACCGGCCTTTTTCCCAGTCCTTCATGTATTGGTTCATCACGCTGCTGGGACTGGGCTGGGCCGAGTCCGCCTGATAAGCCCATGCGATGCCGATGACGGCAGTACACGCCACAGCAACACCAATACCGGCTGCCAGCAACCGCTTGTTGCCGGAGAGTCGCGACTTCCATGTCGAAAGGTGCTCTTTCAGTTTCCCCGACTCCATAGTTTCCCCCACCTTGATTGGTTGATTGAAATACGTGATGAACACTCACCATTCTACCGTTTCTGCGGCCGCTTGTGAATGAAATTATTGTAAGGGGGCAGAAAAAAGGAAGTGAATCGTGACGAAAAAACCGATGGAGGAATGGTCCAATTTCAATATAATAAATCTATCAATATGTCCTATGAAATGGAGCGAATGGATGTGTCGAGTGAGAAAAGCAACGAAAAAGCGGTTATAACCGGTCTGTTATTGGGAATCCTGATGGCCTCCATGGACAATACCATCGTGGCGACGGCGATGGGGACCATTGTGTCCGAGTTGGGGGATTTCGACCAATTCGTGTGGGTAACTTCCGCCTATATGATTGCCAGCGTGGCGGGAATGCCGATCTTCGGGAAGTTGTCGGATATGTACGGGCGCAAAATTTTTTACATACTGGGATTGACGCTGTTTCTGGTCGGATCGGTTTTATGCGGAACCGCTCAAAGCATGCTCCAGCTGAGCCTTTACCGTGCGATGCAGGGTTTGGGAGGAGGGGCGTTAATGCCTATTGCCTTCACCATTATCTTTGATATTTTTCCGGCCGAACGCCGAGGGAAAATGTCGGGTCTGTTTGGAGCGGTCTTTGGAATATCCAGCGTGTTCGGACCTTTATTGGGGGCTTTTATCACCGATGCGATTGATTGGCGCTGGATTTTTTATATCAATGTCCCGCTGGGTGTTCTTTCCTTATGGTTTATTTACCATAACTACCATGAAGCTTTAGAGCATGAGAGACAGCAAATCGATTGGTGGGGAGCCGGACTACTGGTTGTTTCCATTGTCAGCTTGATGTTCGCTCTGGAGTTGGGCGGCAAACAATATGCATGGGATTCTCCCCAAGTGGTTGGATTATTTACGGTCTTTGCTGTGTTTTTGGCGGTCTTGTTATGGGTGGAAAAGCGGGTGCCGGAGCCGATCATCTCTCTGAACCTCTTTAAAAGGCGACTTTTTGCCGCGAGCCAGGGAATCGGCTTCTTTTATGGAGCGGTGTTTATTGCGGCTACAATGTTTATCCCCATTTTCGTTCAGGCGGTGTACGGCGGTACGGCGACCCACAGCGGGATGATTTTAACCCCGATGATGTTGGGAAGTGTTGCAGGCAGCCAAATCGGGGGGAGATTCGTCATGAAAACTTCCTACCGCAACATGATGATCGGCTCGGGCCTGCTCTTTTTGCTGGGAATTTTGCTGCTGGGGACATTGTCTTCGGATACGCCTCGCTGGCTGGTGACGATCTATATGGTAATCACCGGAGTGGGGGTAGGGATCTCCTTTCCCATATTAAGTATGAGCTCCATTCATAATTTGAAGATGTATCAACGCGGTACGGCAAACTCGTCCATCGCTTTTTTCCGGGCGATCGGCATGACACTGGGCATCACCGTGTTTGGGGCCATCCAGAACCATATCATGCTGCAAAAAATACGGGAAGCATTGCCAAATTTTCATCCGTTTCTATCTGGGAGGGAATTGCAGCCCCAGGCCTTGTTCCAACCGGAGGTAAGGGAGCAAATTCCTCCGCAGGTGTTGCAATCATTGACAAAAGCCTTTGCGGATTCGATCGCGCAGGTCTTCCAATGGTCGTTGATTGCAGTAGGAATCGCGTTGGTGCTCATTTTCCTAATGAGTGATGACAGGCTGGAAACGACCGACTCCGCTGCAGCTTCATCACTAAAGTAACGGGAGGAAAAGATCTTGTCCATGAAGCTGGAACAAACATCTCAGTCTCATCCATCGATTGCACACGGTTTGTGTTCAACCATTTTTTAAGCCGTACAAACGGGGAAAGGGCTGAGCTACGTCGCTTGCTCCCAAAAATTGACGAAATTGACCAGGGAGATTCTCGGCAAATCGCAAAAGTGCTGGAACGAAGGCTCGCGATGGTGGAGGAAAAATCCAGTCAGTTGCAGGCATTGTATGAGGAGCATATCCCCATCGTATCCCGGGCGGCTTTAAATATAATGCTGGGGACTTTGGAGCATTGCAAAACGGAGTTTGCATGGCTAAAACGCCCGGCTTAAGATGCGAGGGAGGACAGGCTGAAGGAAAAAGGGAGTCCCCGATCGCCGAAGATGCATAACCAAGGCCTTCGGGGGTACCGAAGGCCTTGGTTGTTTCCCGTCAGGAGAAGACCGGCGCTTTAAACTGGGCTAGCTTGTCGAGGGAGCTTTTCTCCACATCTTTATGCAGGCTGTTGCCGTGGGCATCCATTGTGACGATGGCCGCGAAGTTTTTCACCCGCAGGTGCCACATCGCTTCCGGCACACCGAATTCCATAAAGTCGACACCTTCGACGCCCGTGATACAATTAGCATAATACTGTGCCGCACCGCCGATGGCGTTCAGGTAGACAGCGCCGTACTCTTTCAGCCCTTGCAGCGTTTTGGCTCCCATGCCTCCTTTTCCAATGACGGCGCGGATGCCAAACTTTTTGATGATGTCTGCTTGGTAGGGTTCTTCACGGATGCTGGTGGTAGGGCCGGCGGCTTTGACTTCCCAATTGCCGTCCTTGTCTTTCAGCATAACCGGGCCGCAGTGGTAGATGACTCCACCGTTCAAATCGACAGGGGAATTATGGTCCATCAGATATTTGTGCAGCGCATCCCGACCGGTGTGGATCAATCCGTTCAGGATCACCACATCGCCCACTTTCAGATCGCGGACTTGTTCTTCTGTAATCGGAGGAGTCAGTACCACTTCCCGGGTATCGAAGTTTTTCTTTAGTTGCTCCGGTTCGTTCACGGTTACCTGAGGGGCCGGCTGCTCATCCTTATACAACCACTCTTTTATCTTTCCGGTCGCCGGATCGACGGTCACTCCTTGGCGGCGGAAAGCCCAGCAATTATAAGCCACCGATACGTAGAAGCTGGCCGGGATCCGGTGCATCGAGCCGATTTTGCAACCCAAAAGGGTGGTGTTTCCGCCGAATCCCATCGTACCGATAGAGAGCTTGTTGGCGTTCTCCATAATGTAGTCTTCCAGCTTGGCCAATTCCGGGTTCGGGTTGGTGTCGTTCACTTTGCGGAAAAGCTGCTTTTTGGCCAGTTCATATCCGGTGGTTCGGTCGCCGCCGATGCCCACTCCGATGAAACCGGCGCTGCATCCTTGTCCCTGGGCTTGATAGACACTGTGAAGGATGCATTTGCGGATGCCGTCCAAGTCTCGTCCGGCCCGGCCCAGCCCTTCCAGTTCACAGGGCAGGCTGTACTGGATGTTTTTGTTCTCACATCCGCCGCCTTTCAGGATCAGGCGGATGTCGATCTCATCTTTATCCCATTGTTCATAGTGGATCACCGGCACGCCTTCTCCCAGGTTGTCTCCGCTGTTTTCCCCGGTCAGAGAATCGACGGAGTTGGGCCGGAGCTTCCCGGTTTTGGTGGCTTCCACTACGGCTGCTTTGATGGCTTTGGTCATCTCCAGCTGGTTGACACCTACCGGCACTTTGATTTTAAAGGTAGGCATTCCGGTGTCCTGACAGATCGGGGAGACGTTTTCTTCTGCCATTGCAATGTTGTCGGTGATCGTGCTCAATGCCAGCGCTGCCCGGGTGCCGGCATCTTCCTGTTGCTTGGCTTTCCGGATCGCTGCCCGCACGTCCGGCGACAGGTTGGTGGATGTCTCGGTAATCAGCTCAAGAATAGTATCTTTGAGTGCTTCCATAAAAAGAACCCCTTTGAATCGTGGAATCGTGAATCGCTTTCAATTTCTATTATATCTGAAGCGTCAAAGAGGTTAAGGGGAATCTTTTCCATTGGAAAGCGCCCGGGAGCATGGCGACCCTGGGCGCAAAGGTTGCAGAAGTCTATATTTGCAAGCCTCTTTGGGCCGTCTTGATGAACCGTTCTTCTGCTTCTATCAAACCACATACAGCGCATTGCACACGATAAGCTTCTCCGGTGTAGGGAATGTGAAGGGGATCGTCTTCTGCTATAGTGGCTGTGATTTCTCCGGTGTGAGGATCTTTTTTGACCGACTGGGCTACTTGCTGGATCAGGTTAAAACGGGTGCGATTCGTGCCGCAGGACGGACACAGATAGGGAGATTCCATATCGGCAAACACCTCCTTATGACTAAGCCTGTCCAGAACAGGAGGGGACATACGAAGAAAAGGGATTGTGTAACCATGGGGATGGGTGTATTTTGAAAATGAGGATCCTTTTGAAAATGGAGGCCATTAGCTATGGGCAACAAAGTGAAAGATTGGCTGAAAAAAACGGTGCCAGTGGTGCAATCGTTGGAACGTCGGGTGGCGGAGTCTTATTGGCAGGCGGCTACTACCGGTGACAGCCGGTATGAAGAGGAATATACAACCGCATTGGGGGGACTGCGTCGTTTTTATGCCGATCCTCAACTCTTTTCCCGGTTGCAGTCTTTTCGGGAGAGCAACATAGAGGATGCGCAGCTTCGCCGTCAGTTGGATGTGTTGTACATGGAAGCGGCGATGGTGCAGATGCCGGAAGAGGATATTCAAGCGATCACCCAGCTGGAAGCGCAAATCGAAAGGTCTTTTATTCATCATCGGGCAGAGTTTCGGGGAACACCGGTGACGGATAATGAATTGAAAGAGATATTGAAAGATGAGACAGATACATACAAGCGAAAAGACGCCTGGAAGGCCAGCAAACAGATCGGGAAGCGCGTAGCACCCCTTTTGAGGGAGCTGGTGAAGCGGCGGAATCAGGCGGCACAAAGACAAGGATATCAGGATTATTACGAGATGGCCCTGAAGTTGAGTGAGTTGGACGAGGGGCTTTTATTCTCCTTGTTGGAGGATCTGAAAATCAAAACCGATCAACCCTTTGCCGATCTGAAAAAAGAGTTGGATAAACAGGTGGCGGACCGGTTTGGTTTGTTGCCGGAAGGTGTTCGTCCCTGGCATTATGTCGATCCCTTTTTCCAGGAAGCTCCGCCTGTGTTTTCACGGGAGCTGGCGTTGGATGCGCATTTTGAAGGGCGCTCCCTGGAGGAACTGGCGATTCGTACTTTTCGGGAAATCGGACTGTTTGTGGAAGAGATACTGGATTGCAGCGATTTGTATGAGCGAAAGGGTAAATCCCAGCATGCGTTCTGCTTGGATATAGACCGGGAAGGGGATGTCCGAATCCTGTGCAATTTGCACGGCAATGGGTATTGGATGGGAACCCTTCTGCACGAATTGGGTCATGCGGTCTATGATCGATACCACAACCAGTCTCTGCCGTATTTGCTCAGGAAACCGGCTCATATCGCCGTTACCGAAGCGGTCGCCATGCTGATGGGGCGTTTGGTCCGGGATCCGGAATGGTTGACGAAAGTGGCGGAGTTCCCCAAGGACCAGATGGAAGCGGTGAAGGAAGCGCTTCAGAAACAGACCGCTTTGGATATGCTGGTCTTCCTGCGCTGGTGTTTGGTCATGGTTCATTTTGAACGGGAGCTCTACCGGAATCCTGACGGCGATCTCAACACGTGCTGGTGGGATATGGTCGAGCAGTATCAGTTTGTCCCCCGTCCAGAGACGAGGAATGCTCCGGACTGGGCGGCGAAAATTCATTTGGGGACGGCGCCTGTCTATTACCAGAACTATTTGCTGGGTGAATTGACGGCGTCACAGATCTTCCATGCGATGCAGAAGGAAACCGGTGCTGAAGGTCATCCTTTGGTCAACAACCCGGATGCAGGGGCATTTTTACGTGAACGGATTTTTCATCAAGGAGCTGCACTGCCTTGGGGGGAAATGCTCAAAATGGCAACGGGCAGTAAGCTGACCGCCCATCATTTCATTCAGCAATTTGTACCGGAGCCGGCGGACGAGGCAAAGCCCAGAAGAGTGCCGAAGGAAAAAGCAGACAGATAAAAACGGCTCTGCTAGCAAACTTATCCTTTCACTTCCCCTGCGGGGGAAGTTTTTTTAATGGAGTGCCCACGGCAGTGGATTGGGCCGCAAAAAAATCTGCAGATAAATTCCCAGGCCGGCACTGAGAAAGCCCGCCAGCCAAAATGTGGTGACCACCCGCCATTCGGACCATCCGCTCAACTCAAAGTGGTGATGAATCGGGCTCATCCGAAACACCCGTTTTCCCCGCAGTTTAAAAGAGGCGACTTGAATTATAACGGACAAGGTTTCCAACACAAACACCAACCCGATGATCGGCAACAGCAGTTCCGTTTTGGTGATCACGGCCAGTGCAGCCAATCCGCCGCCCAAGGCGAGCGATCCGGTATCTCCCATGAATACCTTGGCAGGATGAGCGTTAAAGACGAGAAAACCCAACAGTCCCCCAACGACCGAGGCGGAAAAAATAGCCACCATGTCGTTATGTTGATACAAACCGATGATGGCATAGGCACCATAAGCAATTGCCGCGGTTCCAGCCACCAGCCCGTCCAGGCCGTCTGTCAGATTAACTGCGTTGGAAGCGGCGATCATTAAGAAAACGAGAAAGGGGAGATACAGCCAGTTCAACTCCCATTCCATATGAGTTCCCGGGATTCCGATGGAGGAGATGGAAGGGTATTCCCCCCGCAATACCCGCACCTCAAGCAAAATCCAAAACAATATCAGCCCGATCAGCAATTGTCCCCCTAATTTTTGTGCCGCAGTCAGTCCTAAGTTCCGTTTCAACACCACTTTGATGTAATCATCCATAAAGCCGATCAAACCATACCCCATGGTAGCAAAAAGAAGGAAAAATAAGTCCGACATCGATGGAGAGATCCCGAGCCAGCGATGGGTGATGGGAACTGCGGCGAGAAAGGCGGCGCTCAAAAACAGCACCCCGCCCATGGTGGGAGTTCCCGCTTTTCTTAAATGGGCCTGGGGTCCCTCAGCCCGAATCGACTGGCCTGCTTTCAGATGCTTTAAGAGTGGAATCACCACGGGTCCCAGAATCAAGACCAAAAGCATGGCTGCGATGAGCGGCAGCAGAATGGTAAGCATATCCGGTTTCTCTCCTTTAGGCCATCTGGACTCAAAAGCTTATATCAATATACTATAAATCCTCTTGATCGGACATAACATGAAAAAATGAATGAAGAAGGAAAAACATGAGTTTGTCCGATAAGAGATGAAAAAGAAAAGAGCATTTGCGCTCCGGATCGGCATCAAGTATCCGGGATGATCGGGTTTTCGTCTGGATCCGATTGGGAAGACTGCATCAATGCTTTGTAACGATCATTCATCTCGGCAAAATGATCTCGGATCTCCGATACGGACCAGCCTTTTTCTGTCAACAGCAACAAATAATCCAACAGTAGCGGGCTCCAGTTCAAGTTCATCGCTTTCTGTGTAAAGGCATGGGCTGCAATTTCACGGGTACGGCGGATAGGCTGACGGAAAGTGATGGGACCCCATCGCTTTTTGACAGCGCGCGGCAGGCGCAAATCGACCCTTCCTAGGCGGGTGGTTTCCAGGTGGTGAAACCACTCGTGATAGAGGTGCAATGCGATAATGTCATCCTCCCGAACACTATCACCGGAACGTTCGAAAAACCGACGCAGCTGATCAAGAGATGCACGGTTGATTTCGATGATCTTAAGTTTGGCCAGATATTGCGCCCGAACCCAATGGTCCTGACCGTTCGGGTTGTCAATAAAACGGACACGTACACCGGATTGAATCATCCGGTTCATTAACCGTGCCAGATCTCCCCCATACTTCCGGTTGTCTCCCGCATGTTCCCCCAACTTCAATGCTCGATGCAATAAGTGAAATTTCAGGTGAGCAGAGAGAAGCGGGTGGGTTTCATCTTGTTCCAACTCAGCCAGTGCCAGTGCCGGGATGCTTAGTGAGGGCCATTTTCGTTCCAGATGGACCTGGTTTAGGGGTTGCAGTATTTTTGGTGAAGGCGATTTCTGCGGGGGTACCATTTTCTTCGTTTTTGATCCCTCCTTCCGGCGGCAAAACACAGTTTCTCCACACATATGATGCCGTCGGCTTGACCCATGACATAAAAACAACCCCCTTTGGAAAAATGGGGGTTGTTTGGAGGCTTGTTATTTCAACGGATCATTTGACCGCCGGCCAGCTGTTGCTCAGTGATCGCGATCAGCGGTTTGGTAATTTCTCCACCTAGGGAACCGTTGGCACGGGAGGTTGTGTCCGGTCCCAGCTGTACACCGAATTCCTAGGCAATTTCAAATTTGAGTTGATCCAAGGCTGCTCAGGATTGAGGAGCAACCAGACGGTTGGTGCGACGAGCCATTCAAACCACCTCATTGCTGTTTTATATTGGAAATCTATATCTAGTTTGGATATCTATGACTCCGATTTGAAGCCCGGTTAAACCTAGATCTGCTTGTTCAAACTAACCTTGATTCCGCAGGTCCAACTATATGGTATGCGGAGGATGAGCAAAAGCGATGGAAAAAAGGAGATCGAAAAAACCAGATGGAGCAAGCAAGTTCTTTTTCTGAGGTGAAGCATGGTGTATTTTCATGGCATTCCCTTTGTCCATTTGGCCAAACAGTTTCCCGTTCTGAATCCGGGCCGCCCCCAGAAGCGAAAGCCTCCTTCCAAGCGGAAGGATGCGCGTCATTTGACAGAACGTATCGGCTTTGAACCGGTTCACTTGCTGAAAGCCTCCCCTGCTTATCCCGCCCGTCGATGTCTTGATGAATGCTTTCAATACGGTGATACGGTACTGGTATTTCAAGATCTTCCTTTTCCCCGAGTGCAGTTGAGTGACCATGAGTGGGGGGTTCGGCACCTGGATTCCCGACAAGCGATCTGGATTATGACGAAAAGAGCCTGGGGTGCCGTATGGATTCGCCGGCATTTGCCGGAAGTTTCTCTGTTGTATCCGTCCCGTTAGAGATAGGAGCGGCGAAATGGGCCGATGTGGATCAAGTAAAACGTCACTCCGACCATTGTTCGCGCATAGGATACACCGTCCCCAAGGTTCTTTCACCCAACTGAAAGAACCGCCTAAATTTCCCTCTCATCAGCACCACCGAATAAGCCCGTTCATACAATAACCTGACTGAGTCCCTGACCCTCGTGTTCTAAGAGTCCGAGCAAGGAGGGGTGGCGCATTTGACCAGCAACCAGAAGGGAAAGCCCTTGTTAACCAACAGGGAAAGGGAAGTATTCGAATTATTGGTACAGGACAAAACGACCAAGGAAATCGCGCAGCAACTGTTTATCAGTGAGAAAACCGTCCGTAATCATATTTCCAATGTGATGCAAAAGCTGAACGTTAAAGGACGGTCGCAAGCTGTGGTGGAATTGGTCCGGCTTGGGGATTTGATAATCTGACCAGCCAGCTCTGCAAAACCCTACCCCGGAGTAGGGTTTCTTTGCCTTTGTGTACCATTGACATAACAGGGATATGAGCAAGATCCGGTGTTCCCGGAATCCCCAGCCGGGTAACAGGGAGTCGTCAAATATTTTTGGCGGCTTTTTTTATTCAGATTACGGGAAAGAAGGCAGTAAATAAGATATGGTGAAAGGTTATCTTTTACATGGAGGGGAGAGGGTGGAGAAATACTTGTTAACTGTGTGGGATTTGAGTACCATGATTAAAAAAACAGAATGTCGGCTTTACAGCTGGACATTGGGGGAAAAATGAGTAGAAAATCCGGATAGAACCCTAAAGGAGTCTCGATATGAATAAGGAACAGCTTTCTCCTGAACTGGTGAAAGAGATTGAACATCTGGTTCGGGAAATCAGTGTGATCATCAAACGCAAAGGTCGGGATATCCTCACCAACTTTCCGATTACGCCTCCTCAATTTACCGCTTTGTTGTGGCTGCATGAAGAGGGCGATATGACGATCGGCGAGCTGAGTCAGCGGATGTATCTCGCATGCAGCACTATGACAGATCTGGTGGACCGTATGGAGAAAAACGGTGTGGTCGAGCGAATTCGGGACGAGCGGGACCGCCGTGTGGTACGGATACACATGCTGGATAAAGGAAAGGCGATTATCCAGGACGTTCTTGCAGCGAGACAAGCCTACTTGGCCGAAGTACTCACCCGGTTTTCCGGCGATGAATTGAAGGAGCTGGAAAAATATTTGTCTCTGTTGTATCAGGAGATGAAAGATTGACTCTTCGCTTTCGGGCGGAGAGCTTGTCTTTTTTTCCATGTTGAATGAATCGTTTTCATTTGAATCCGCCTCTGGTACAATAACGCCTATACGAACAAGGGTTGAATCATTTATCTTTTTGCACTCATATGATAAAAGATGGAAAATTGGTTAACCCAACAGGTACTTTTGTGCTCAGTTGACACAAGGACTGGAGGACTGAACAGGACTCATGGGATTTGATTCTTCACCAAAAGCAATCGGGATACTGGACTCTGGCGTGGGCGGCTTGACAGTAGCCAAGGAAATCATGCGGCAGTTGCCCAAGGAGCGAATGATCTACTTCGGGGATACGGCCCGTTGTCCCTACGGTCCCCGTTCGCCGGAGGAGGTTCGTCAATTCACCGATGAGATTGTCGCTTTTCTGACACGATTCCCTTTAAAAGCACTGGTTATCGCATGCAACACCGCCACAGCGGTGGCGCTGGGGAAAGTACGCGAGTGGCTGTCGATCCCCGTCTTCGGTGTGGTGGATCCCGGGGCTCGTGCCGCGATCAAGGCTTCGAGCCAAGGCAGAATCGGGGTGATCGGCACCGAAGGCACTGTCCGTAGTGAGGCCTATGAAGGGGCCCTCAAACGGATTGATCCCCACCTGTTCGTGGTCAGCTTGGCCTGTCCGACCTTGGTGCCGCTGGTGGAAAGCGGCGAAGGGGATACGAAGCGCGCCCGCCGCATCGTCAGACAGGCTTTGGCACCGATTAAGCAGTACGACTTGGATACACTGATTTTGGGATGTACCCACTATCCTTTGATCAGCGATCTGATTAGGCGGGAAATGGGTCCGGATGTCACCTTGATCAGTTCCGCCGAAGAGACTGCCCGGGAGATAAGTACCGTCTTGCATCATAAAGGCTTGCTTCACTTGTCTGATGCAGTAGATCACGGGCATCGCTTTTACACAACAGGCCACCCGGGTGCTTTCCGCCGTATCGCAGAACAGTGGCTGAATCAAGAGGTCGAGGTGGAGCAGGTAGCACTGGAACCGGCGGTGCAAAATCCGATTGGGTGACAACCTATATAGCAACAATTGAACTTACCCCGTCAAGTAGACAATAAAACAACAGCATTAGGCAACCTGATATTATCCCCTTTAAGTGGACAGTAAGAAGCAAGCCCCTTACTGTTACTTGAAGGGGATTTTTTATGGGAAATATTCGTAAGACTTATTTAAAAGATAAGAAGTTGAATGCCGGCGACTATATTTAGATGAAGGATACGGCTACAAAGCGGTGGCAAAGGAGTTAGGGATTCCGGATCCTTCAACGATTTCAATCCCGTTTAAACCATCTCAGCCCGGTAGATTACCGGGCTGAAACGGCTTGATCATGGTAGCTTCTTTTTATTTGTCTCCTTGATGCGAAAGGGAGTGATATTTTGAAACAAGCCTCGTATATATGTACTAGACTTTGTCCAAGGAGGGAAAACCATGCGCAAAGGCCTATTCAGGGCTGCCCTTGTGCTGCTGCTCTTCCCCCTCGTCCTGACGGGATGTCTGTTCGGGCCGGAGGAGAAAGCGTCTGCCCCGATTGATCCGCCTCCCAAGCAGGAGATTCCGGAGGGGAAAATCAAGGGAGACGAGCATAAAACGGAAGCCAAAAAAGGAGATGATCTCGAGCTTTATTTTCTGTCGGATTCGGGGTATGTGGTGCCTTACTCACTCAATGTTCCCAAGGTGGAAGGGATCGCAAAGGAAGCAATTTCTTACATGGTAAAAGGCGGCTCGGGTGAGCCGATGCTTCCGGAAGGGTTCAGCGGGATTTTGCCCAAGGGAACCAAGGTGAAGGGACTCAGCATTCAGGGCAAAACGGCGACGATCGACTTCTCCAAAGAGTTTCTTTCCTATGACCCCAAAATGGAAGAAAAAATCTTAAGCGCGGTTACCTGGACCTTGACCGGATTTGACTCGGTGGAAAAGGTAAACATTTGGGTGAACGGCAAACCCCTGAAAATCATGCCAAAAGGGAAGTCGCCAGCCCAAGAATTGACCCGCAATCAGGGCATCAACCTGGAAATCGCTCAGGGAGTCTCTGTCAGCCAAAGCATACCGGTCACTCTATATTTCCTCGGCCAATCCAGCGATAATACGATCTATTACGTTCCGGTTACGCGCATGATCAACCGGAAGGATGACATAGCCAAGGCGACTTTGCAAGAGCTGGTGAAAGGACCGCAGCAGGGTTCCACATTGAGCAGCGCCCTGACACAAACGCTGCAGGTAAACAGCGTGAAAATGAAAGGGGACTTGGCGGTCGCGGATTTCGGCAAACAGCTGTTGCAATTCGGGGAGGGAAAACAAGCGTCCAAAGATGCCATTAACACGATCGTACTTTCCCTGACCGAAAATACTGCCGCCAAAAAGGTGAAAATTACAGTGGACGGGAAGTCCGGAGCCGTTAGCCAAGGGAAGACATTGAGCAAACCGGTCAATCGGCCGGCGATGATTAATCCAGGCGAGTATTGAAAGAAATCGGAGCAGCCTTTCTTCTCAAGGGGGATCGGGAGCTGTCAGAGGTGTTGATCACCTCTTTTTTCTTTGTACCGTGCAGTTTTATGTTATAATAATAAAACTTCATTTTGGAGGGAATCGCATTGAGAGTAGACGGGCGCAATCATAATGAACTGCGGCAAGTGGAGATGGTTCTGGATTACATCAAGCACGCGGAGGGTTCCGTCTACATATGTGTCGGTGATACCAAAGTAATCTGCACAGCTTCGGTGGAGGAGCGGGTTCCTCCGTTTTTGCGCGGTTCAGGTAAAGGCTGGGTAACGGCAGAATACGCCATGCTGCCCAGGGCGACGCAGACCCGGTCCATTCGTGAATCCAGTAAAGGAAAAGTCGGCGGCCGCACCATGGAAATTCAACGTCTGATCGGCCGCTCTTTACGGTCGGTAGTGGATTTGGAACGCTTGGGAGAACGAACGGTCTGGCTGGACTGCGATGTGATTCAGGCAGACGGCGGGACTCGGACGGCTTCGATTACCGGGGCTTTTGTGGCGATGGTGAGCGCCTTGCATCGTTTGGTCAAAGCGGGAACCCTTCCGGCATTGCCAGTAACGGATTTTCTGGCGGCTACCAGTGTCGGCATTGTCAACGGGCAGCCCAGTCTGGATCTGTGTTATGACGAAGACTCCCAGGCGAAGGTGGATATGAACGTGGTGATGACGGGGAGCGGAAAATACGTGGAAATCCAGGGAACCGGCGAGGAAGCCCCTTTTTCGCCGGAGGAATTGACGGAGCTCTTGGCATTGGCCAAAGAGGGAACCGATCGTCTGATCGAGAAGCAGCGGGAAGTGCTGGGGCGAGCAAGCGAACATATTGGGGGAAAGACAGATGGATTACGGCAAGCCGATGTGGCAGTGGACTGAAATGGTCTTTGCCACCCGAAATTCCCACAAGGTAAAAGAGCTGGATGCGATGTTTTCCGCGCACTTGGGGGTTCGGGTCAGAGGGTTGGCCGACTTTGAAGGGGTTCCGGAAGTGGTGGAAGACCGGGACTCCTTCGAAGGAAATGCGGTGAAAAAAGCAGAGACGATCGCGCAGGTGTTGAATCGTCCAGTGGCCGCAGATGATTCCGGGCTGACGGTGGAGGCACTGGGTGGTGCCCCCGGTATTTACTCGGCCCGGTATGCGGGTCCGGATGCCACCGATGAGGAGAATAACCGCAAGCTGTTGGCGGCATTGCAGGATGTGCCTGCGGGGGATCGGCGGGCAGCCTTTGTCTGTGTGTTGGCTTTGGCTGTACCGGGAGAAGAAACGGTGACCGTCCGGGGGGAAACCCCCGGGATGATCGCGGAAGAGCCGAAGGGGAAGTATGGCTTTGGGTATGATCCTCTTTTTCTCCTTCCGGATCGGGGATGCACCATGGCGGAAGTGCCCCCCGAGGTAAAAAACCGGATCAGCCATCGTGCCAAGGCGGCAGAAAAACTGATCCGGCTGTTGCGGGAAAAATACCGTTTTGATGGGTGAACCGTGGAAAGGATGAGCAACATGCGGGTATTGGTCATCAGCGATTCCCACGGAGAGGACCGTTTGCTCAACCGGATCGTGGAGCAGGCGGATTGTGATCATGTGATTCATTGCGGTGATTTTTGCACCGATACCGATCGGCTGCCTGATCGGTCACTGACTGTTGTCAGGGGAAACTGCGACTGGGAGCTTGTTCCCGAAGAGCAGATCTGGGAAGGGGCAGGACGTCGCTTTTTTGTGACTCACGGGCATCGGTATCAGGTGAACACGTCGCTCATGTCGATAAAGTACAAGGGGAAAGAGGCGGAAGCTGATATTGTGTGCTTCGGCCATTCCCATTTTCCGCTGTGTGAGCAGTCTGAAAACATGCTCTTTCTCAACCCGGGGAGCATCACGGCTCCACGCGGATTTCCGGAACCCACCTATGCTGTGGTGGAACTGAAGAGAAACGGCGACATCCGTGTGACCTATTACAACCCCAATGGAAAGGTGGTGTCCCGTCTGGGAGGCAGCTACAGCCTCGCTTGACGGGACAGCCGTTCCCTGAAATTACTCCTTGACGCATCGGCGGGGTGTGATATAATAGAAGCCACAACTTTCGAGTGTATGATCGTGTCCCAGTAGCTCAGTTGGATAGAGCAACGGTCTTCTAAACCGTTGGTCGGGGGTTCGAATCCCTCCTGGGACGCCATGCACCATATGCTCGGCTGTAATCGGATGCAGGGGCGGGTTTAATCACCGTTTCTGCTTTTTTTATGGGGTTTTTCTAGACTGCCATCCTTTTCCTAATCCCTTGCAAAGGCCTTGCCATATGGTATAATGAAATGGTTGTAAAAGAGCGAGCATCCGTTGGGTTGGGGAAAAGCCTCGCCCCATAACCAGGAATAGAGTTCGTCAGGAGGGAAAGACCAGAATGAAGGCAACATGGGAGAAGACAGAAAAAAACCAAGGTGTACTTACCGTTGAAGTGGAACCGGAAAAATTGGACAAGGCCTTGGATCAAGCTTTCCGCAAAGTTGTGAAAAAAGTGAGCGTGCCGGGTTTCCGCAAAGGGAAAGTCCCTCGTCCGATTTTTGAAAAACGTTTCGGAGTGGAGTCCCTGTACCAGGATGCATTGGATATCCTGCTTCCGGAAGTTTATCCCGAAGCGGTGGACGAAGCGGGTATCGAACCGGTGGATCGTCCGGAGATCGATGTGGAACAGCTGGAAAAAGGGCAACCTTTTGTATTTAAAGCAATCGTTACAGTGAAACCGGAAGTGAAGCTGGGTGAATACAAAGGGCTGGAAGTACCGGAAAAAGACTTCTCCGTCAGCGCCGAGGACGTAGACGCCGAATTGAAACGGATGCAGGAACGGCAAGGTCAGCTGGTGGCTGTTGAAGATGGTAAAGCGGAAAACAAAGACCGGGTCATCATCGATTTTGAAGGGTTCATCGACGGCGAACCCTTTGAAGGCGGCAAAGCGGAGCGCTACACGTTGGAGTTGGGCTCCGGCCAATTTATCCCCGGCTTTGAGGATCAAGTGGTCGGCATGGGCGTCGGTGAGGAAAAAGATGTGGTCGTAACTTTCCCCGAAGAGTACCATGCTGAAGAACTGGCCGGCAAAGAAGCCACTTTCAAAGTGAAGCTCCATGAAATCAAGCGTCTGGAACTGCCGGAGCTGGATGATGAGTTTGCCCAAGATGTCAGCGAGTTCGACACCTTGGATGAATTGAAGCAGGACATCGAGAATAAACTGAAAGAAAGCAAAAAGCAGGAAGAAGAAAACTATCGTCGCAACACGCTGGTGGAAAAAGCTGCTGAAAACGCGGAAATCGATCTGCCGGAAGTGATGATCGAAAACGAAATCGACCACATGATGGGTCACTTCGAACAACAGCTCCGCATGCAGGGCTTGACACTGGATCAGTATGCACAATTCACCGGTCAGGAAAAAGAGGCGCTTCGTGAGCAGTTCAAAGAAGACGCTGAAAAGAAAGTACGGGCCAACCTGGTGCTGGAGAAAATCGCTGAAGAAGAAAACATCGAAGTAACCGATGCCGAAGTGGATGAAGAAATCAAAAAGCTGGCCGAACAAATGGATCGGGATGAAAAAGAAGTACGCCGTCTGTTGGAAGCTCAAGGCGGTCTGGAACAAGTAAAGAACGAATTGCGTACTCGAAAAACGATTGACCTACTTGTATCCAATAGTAAAAATGCGGCATAATGAGAATAGGACGGAAAAAAAACGAGGCACGTTTTTATAGCGTGCCTTGTTTTTAAAAACAGTCCGAAAGGGGGTCAACAACCGGTGAATCTGGTTCCCATGGTGGTGGAACAGACCAACCGAGGAGAACGGGCATATGATTTGTATTCCCGTCTTTTGAAAGACCGCATAATCTTTATCGGAGGGCCGATCAACGATCAAGTGGCCAACGTGGTAGTGGCACAGTTGTTGTTTTTGCAGGCGGAAGATCCGGATAAAGATGTCCATCTGTACATAAATTCCCCCGGTGGTTCCATAACAGCGGGGATGGCGATCTATGATACCATGCAGTACATAAAACCGGACGTGTCTACCATTTGCGTCGGTTTGGCTGCAAGCATGGGGGCATTCCTGCTGGCGGCCGGAGAGAAGGGCAAACGCTTTGCTCTGCCCAACAGCGAGGTGATGATTCACCAACCGCTGGGCGGTGTGCGTGGCCAGGCAGCGGATATCCAAATTCACGCCGAATGGATTTTGCGCACTCGCCAAAAGATTAATGAAGTCCTGTCGGAACGGACGGGACAGCCTTTGGAGAAAATTGAGCGCGACACCGATCGCGATCATTTCATGGGTGCACAAGAAGCCAAAGAATACGGTTTGGTCGATGATGTGATCACCCGGCAAGATACTCGAGAGGGGTGATACGCTTGTTTAAGTTTAATGAGGAAAAAGGTCAACTCAAATGCTCTTTCTGTGGAAAATCCCAGGATCAGGTGCGCAAGCTGGTGGCCGGCCCGGGGGTATATATTTGCGACGAGTGCATTGAACTGTGCAACGAAATCGTTGAGGAGGAGCTGGGCGGCGAAGAAGACATCGATCTGCAAAATCTGCCTAAACCTGTGGAAATCAACGAGATTCTGGACCAGTATGTGATTGGACAGGATCAGGCGAAGAAATCGTTGGCAGTTGCTGTTTACAACCACTATAAACGGATTAACACATCCCAAAAAATGGATGATGTGGAGCTGCAAAAAAGCAATATCATCATGATTGGGCCGACGGGGAGCGGGAAAACGCTGCTCGCACAAACGCTGGCCCGGATTCTCAATGTTCCCTTCGCCATCGCGGATGCTACCTCGTTAACGGAGGCCGGCTATGTCGGGGAGGATGTGGAGAACATCCTGCTCAAACTGATCCAGGCGGCCGATTACGATGTGGAAAAAGCGGAACGCGGCATTATCTACATCGATGAAATCGACAAAGTGGCCCGGAAGTCGGAGAACCCTTCCATCACCCGGGATGTCTCCGGTGAAGGTGTACAGCAAGCCTTGTTGAAAATTCTGGAGGGTACTGTTGCCAGTGTACCGCCCCAAGGCGGCCGCAAGCACCCTCATCAGGAATTTATCCAAATCGATACCAGCAACATTCTCTTTATATGCGGCGGTGCGTTTGACGGTCTGGAGCAGATCATCAAACGCCGCATCGGAAAAAAGGTGATTGGTTTCGGTGCTGACAGCAGCACTGCCGATCTGAAGCCGGGTGAATATCTCCAGATGGTATTGCCGGAAGACCTTCTCCGCTTTGGTTTGATTCCAGAGTTTGTGGGACGGTTGCCGGTTATCTCTACCCTGGAACCCCTGGATCAGGAAGCGCTGGTACGAATTCTCACTGAGCCGAAAAACGCATTGGTCAAACAGTATCAGAAACTCCTGGAAATGGACAATGTGAAGCTCAGCTTCGAGGAGGATGCGCTGAAAGCGATCGCCGACGAAGCGATCAAGCGGAAAACGGGGGCTCGCGGTTTGCGGGCGATCATCGAGTCCATCATGCTGGATGTCATGTTCGATCTGCCTTCGCGGGACGATGTCACCGAATGCGTGGTGACAGGCGAAACGGTTCGTAACAAAGTGGCTCCTCAGCTGACCACATCTAAAGGTCGTTCGACGAACAAGAAAGAGGAGAGCGCATAAAGCGGAGAGCAAAAAGCACCTGTCAAACAGGTGCTTTTTTTCTTGGATGGAGAAGTGGATATATTGCGGAAATCTTGTGGAGTACTACTTTCCACATAGGTGAAATCCGTTCAATGTACCATTGAGATCCCGGGAGCATGTGCGGCATATGGTCGGAAACCTTCATTCCCCATAGATTGAACCTCTTTTCATCCTGCCATGGTTGTATTTACGCGCATTGCATACCATTTTTCCCACACGAGAACCGGTTTTGTGGTAGAATACTAACGACGATCAAGACCTTATTCATTACTATTTGCACGTTGACGAGATCACAGGAGAACTGGAGTGTCGGTTTTCATGATGCACGTTGAAACAGTGTCGCGTGAGGATTATTTATCCTTCATTGAAAAGCAGGAATTGGGAAACTTTTTGCAGTACCCTTCGTGGGCAGAAGTGAAGACCGAATGGCGTAACGACCTGTTGGGCTGGTTTAATGAACACAAGGAAATGGTGGGCTGCGGACTGGTTTTGTATCGTAAACTGCCGGGTTTGAACAAATATCTGGCTTACATACCGAGAGGGCCCATCATCGATTGGCGGACCAAAGATATCCAGCAATGGTTTGAACCCCTCTTCGAATATCTGCGGGGGCAAAATGTATTCTCTGTAAAAATGGATCCGCCCGTGGTACGCGCCCGTTGGAAAACCCCGACCATTAAGCGGTACTTGAAGGAAGTGCGTGAACACAACCTCAAAGATAAAACGTTGTGGGACGTAGGCCCGGATGAAGTGGATCCCCATGTCGAATATTTGCAGCAAGCTTTGAGTGATATGGGTTGGAAGAAAAAAGGCGGAGACGGCGACGGTTTTTCTGCTGTTCAGCCGCAATTCGTTTTCCGTTTGCCGTTGAAGGGCCGCACGTTGGATGACGTGTTTGCCGGTTTTCATACCAACTGGCGCCGGAACGTGCGCAAGGCGGAAAAACAAGGCGTGGAAGTTACCGTCGGCGGGGCAGAGGATTTGCAGGAGTTCTACGATTTGCTGAAAGTGACTGCGGAGCGGGATAAATTCATGGTCCGCAACTTCGCTTATTTTCAGCGGATGTACCAGGCGTTGAAGAAAGAGGATCCGAACCGCATCAAACTGTACATGGCCCGGTATGAAGGTGAATTGTTGGCCAGCACTTTGGCCATTCATTCCAATGATCATACATGGTATTTGTATGGAGCCAGCAGCAACGAAAAGCGGGAAAAGATGCCGAACCACGCCATTCAGTGGCGGATGATTCAGGACGCTCATGCCCTTGGAGCACATACGTATGACTTCCGGGGTATTAGCCACACCCTGGATGAATCCTCTCCGCTCTTCGGATTGCTGCGGTTTAAACTGGGCTTTGGCGGGGAAGCCTGTGAGATGATTGGTGAATGGGACTATCCGCTGCAGCCTTTGTTGCATTGGGCGTTTGAAATGTACATGAAAAAACGTTGAGGTGTTATTTCCGTGAGTCTCACCCTTTATGTGAACCGAAAGGATTGGTTAGCACATCTGGTGAAAATGGAGCATCGTTTTCCGGATTACTTGCCTGTGATCAAAGGAAACGGGTATGGATTCGGAAATGAGTCCCTGGCGGATGCAGCCAAAACTGTGGGAAAAACCCGGATTGCCGTTGGGACGGTGGAAGAAGCACGAGAGTTGGAGGATACGCATTCCTTTGACCAAATGATCATCCTTACACCCGTGTTGTCCGCGTTGGATTATTCAGACCTGGAGTCCAATCGGGTGTTTACGGTAGGAAGTCAGGCCCACCTTCAACACCTCTTAACCCAGTTCGAGCATCTGATCCGGCAACAAGAGAATGTATGGGCCAAAAGCGATGGCCCGATTCCGATTCGGATATTGGTTAAATGTCAGTCCTCCATGAAACGGTACGGATTTTCACCATTGGAGTGGGAAAAGACCCGTGGATGGCTGGATGAACACAATCGCACAGGCCGCTTCCGATTTGAAGTTCAAGGGTTTTCCATTCACTTCCCAAAAGAGGGCATTGGCCAAGCGGAGAAGGACCGGGAGATCGAAGAATGGCTGAAAGTGATTCAAAAGGATGGAGCCCAAGTGTTCTATGTCAGCCATCTCTCATCGGATCATTATTTGCAGCTGCGTAATCGTCATTCCGATGTTCAGTTTGTCATGCGATTGGGTACCGACCTTTGGCTGCATGACAAGTCCTTTTTTGAGATCCGCAGCCGGGTGTTGGATATTAAACCTATTCGCAAAGGAGAGCGGTTCGGTTACAAGCAGCGGCCCGCCCGTCAATCAGGCTATTTGGTCTATGTCTCCGGCGGAACGGCCAACGGCGTAGGCCTGGAAGCTCCGGCCATCGTCAAAGGCCTTCGGGGCTGGTTCAAGGCGACAGCCTATTGGCTATTCGGCCTGATAAACCGCCACTTGAGTCCTTTTCAATATAAAGGGAAACGGCTGTGGTTTGCTGAGCCGCCTCATATGCAGACATCCGTACTCTTTTTCTCATCAAAAGATTCTCTTCCTGCGGTTGGGGAAGAAGTTTCCATCCACATGCGGATGACGACTGCTTCCTTCGACCGGTATGTGGAGACGGATTCAAAACCGGCGGAAACCACCGGATCGGAAGTGGAAACATCTGCAACTAAAGAGCAAGATGATGTGAAGGAAAAGCCAGTAGGTGCCCTGCTGCCGTCATAAACGTTTATCCCGCCCTCCGCAATGATGCGGTTGGAGCGGGATTTTTACTGACTATCCCCCTGAAGCGAAGGTCATACTATAGACGATTCGGCGGTCACCCGCCAAAGACCAGCAACGGGGAGGAAACAGCAGTGAGTTGGACTGTCTTAATCATGATTCTCCAAGTGTTTTTCTCGATCGTCATCGGGTTGTATTTTTGGAATCTGCTCCGTAATCAGCAGACCAATCGATCAGCCGTAGACAGAGAGTCCAAAAAAGAGATGGATAAACTGCGCAAGATGCGCAAAATAGCGCTGACGGAACCTTTGTCCGAAAAGACACGTCCCTCTTCCTTCCAAGACATTGTCGGTCAGGAAGAGGGGTTGAAAGCCTTGAAAGCAGCCTTGTGCGGTCCCAACCCGCAGCATGTACTCATTTATGGCCCCCCGGGGGTAGGTAAAACGGCTGCGGCCCGCGTGGTCATGGAAGAAGCCAAAAAAAGCACTCACTCGCCGTTTACCCAGGAGTCCCGTTTTGTAGAAATAGACGCCACCACTGCCCGCTTTGATGAACGGGGAATTGCCGATCCCCTGATCGGCTCGGTTCATGATCCTATTTACCAAGGTGCGGGTGCCATGGGGATGGCAGGAATCCCGCAGCCCAAGCCTGGAGCCGTATCCAAAGCCCACGGAGGCATCTTGTTTATCGATGAGATTGGGGAACTTCACCCGGTGCAGATGAACAAGCTGCTTAAGGTGCTGGAGGATCGTAAGGTATATTTTGAGAGTGCCTATTACAGTTCGGAAGATACCCAGACTCCCAGTCATATCCATGATATTTTCCAGAATGGTTTGCCTGCGGACTTTCGGTTGGTAGGAGCCACCACGCGGACTCCGGAGGAAATCCCCCCGGCGATCCGTTCCCGGTGTATGGAGATTTATTTCCGCCCGCTGTTGCCGGAAGAGATCAGCCGCATCGCACACCGCGCGTTTCAGCGGTTGGGCTTTCATTATGAGTCCAAAGCGGTAGAAGTGATCCAGCGATATGCCACCAATGGAAGAGAAGCCGTCAACATCGTTCAGACTGCGAGCGGGTTGGCATTGACGGATCAGCGAAAAAACATCCATGCTGCTGATGTGGAATGGGTGGTGCACAGTTCCCAGCTCACCCCTCGTCCGGATAAAAAAGTGCCCCCCGTCCCCCAAGTCGGCCTGGTCAATGGATTGGCGGTTTATGGTCCCAACATGGGGACGCTGTTGGAAATCGAAGTGACGGCGGTTTCGGTGCAAAATGGAGAGCAAGGCACCGTGCGCATCACCGGTATGGTGGATGAAGAAGAACTGGGTGGAGGATCCCGTACTTTGCGCCGGAAAAGTATGGCTCGCAGTTCCGTAGAAAATGTATTGACGGTATTGCGCCGAACGGATATCGATCCTTACCGATACCATTTGCATGTGAATTTTCCGGGTGGGGTGCCGTTGGATGGTCCTTCTGCCGGCATCGCGATGGCCGCCGCTATCTATTCGGCCATCAAAAAAGAGCCGGTGGATAACCGGTTGGCAATGACCGGGGAGTTAAGCATCCACGGTGGAGTCAAACCCGTCGGCGGCGTTGTGGCCAAAGTGGCGGCAGCCAAACAAGCGGGGGCGACCCGCGTATTGATTCCGGAAGAAAACATGCAGGCCATTTTCCGTGAAATGAAGGGTATTCAAGTGATTGCCGTGCGACACATTGACGAGGTGCTGAAACAGGCATTTCAAGAGCAGGAAGAAGCAGAAGCCGGATTTGTCACGGAGACGAACATGCTGTCCGCCTCTTCGGCTCCTGTATGAAGGCGAGGCTTTATGACGGGGACCTTTGCCATCGGCAAGAGCGCGAATAGAAATGGGAGACTCCAACGTCAATGGCCGCTATGCCTTTCCTATTGGCGAGCACTGTCATGGACAAAAAAGAGCGAATAAGATAAAATCGTACAAAGTTCAACCCTAAAATTCGACCTGTAGCAGCATCGGGGGTGCATACATGGCTGTTAAAGAGGAGGAACGCATTCTGCCATTGCTGCCGCTCAGGGGGCTTCTCGTATACCCTAACATGGTACTGCACCTGGACGTAGGCCGGGAGCGATCCGTAAAAGCCCTGGAGCAGGCGATGGTGGATGACGACACTATTCTCCTTGCGACGCAGAACGAGGTTCAACTTGAAGAGCCGACACCCGACGACATTTATAAAATGGGGACGGTGGCCCGGGTTCGGCAGATGCTGAAACTACCCAACGGGACGATCCGTGTGCTGGTGGAGGGGCTGCGTCGGGCACGGCTGTTGGAATTTGTGAAGACGGACTCGTTTTATCAGGTGCGCGTAAAGGAGATTTTCGAAGCAGAAGTTAACGAAATAGATGTAGAAGCCTTGATGCGTTCGGTGCTGGATCACTTTGAACAGTACCTGCGCTTATCTAAAAAAGTATCCCCGGAAACCCTCTCTGCGGTTTCGGACATTGATGAACCGGGCCGATTGGCGGATGTGATCGCTTCTCATCTGCCCCTCAAGATGGAAGATAAACAAAAAATCCTGGAGACGGTGGACATCCGTAACCGACTGGAAACCTTATTGACGATCTTGAATGACGAACGGGAAGTACTGGAACTGGAACGGAAGATTTCCCAGCGCGTCAAAAAACAGATGGAAAAAACACAAAAAGAGTACTATCTGCGGGAGCAGATGAAAGCCATCCAGCGAGAACTGGGTGAAAAAGAAGGGCGTATGGGGGAAGTGGAAGAGCTCCGGAAAAAGCTGGAGGAGCTGGATGCGCCCGATTATGTGAAAGAGAAAGCGGAAAAAGAGATCCAGCGTTTGGAAAAAATCCCGACCTCTTCTGCGGAAGGCGGAGTCATCCGGACGTACGTGGAGTGGTTGTTGGATCTGCCGTGGAATAAGCAGACAGAAGATGACCTGGATCTTAATAAGGCGGAACGGATTTTGGATGAAGACCATTACGGTCTGGAAAAAGCCAAAGAGCGGGTCTTGGAATACCTGGCCGTGCAAAAAATGGTCAAGCGCTTGAAAGGGCCGATTCTTTGTCTGGCAGGTCCGCCGGGGGTGGGGAAAACATCCTTGGGACGGTCGATCGCCCGTGCCTTGAACCGCCAATTTGTCCGGGTCTCTTTGGGCGGTGTTCGGGATGAAGCGGAAATTCGCGGTCACCGCCGTACCTACGTCGGAGCGATGCCGGGCCGGATCATTCAGGGTATGAAATCCGCTGGTTCCGCCAATCCGGTATTTTTGCTGGATGAGATTGATAAAATGTCGATGGATTTCCGTGGAGATCCCGCTTCTGCTTTGCTGGAAGTACTGGACCCGGAGCAAAACCAGAACTTCAGCGATCATTACATTGAAATCCCTTACGACTTATCCAAGGTGATGTTTATCACCACCGCCAACGCGATCCATCATATTCCGCAACCGCTCTTGGACCGGATGGAAGTGTTGTACATCTCCGGATATACCGAACTGGAAAAAGAGAAGATCGCCAAAGAGTACCTGATTCCCAAACAGATTAAAGAACACGGGCTGTCCAAAGAGAAGCTGCAGATCAATACGGATGCCATACAAAAAATCATTCGGCAATATACTCGGGAAGCGGGTGTTCGCAACCTGGAACGGACAGTGGGGACACTGTGCCGCAAGGCGGCCAAACAGCTGGTTACCAGCGATAAGAAAAAAGTGATTGTGACCGCCAAGAATTTGCCGCAGTTTTTGGGCCCGGAAAAATTCCGTTACGGCAAAGCGGAAGAAGAAGATCAGGTGGGGGCCGCCACCGGTTTGGCCTGGACCGCTGCAGGCGGCGACACGTTGACAATCGAAGTCAGTGTGCTGCCCGGCAAAGGGAAGCTGACGTTAACCGGAAAGCTGGGAGATGTCATGAAAGAATCGGCCCAAGCCGCATTCAGCTATACCCGTACCCGTGCCAAAGAGTTAGGGATCGACCCGGAATTTCATGAGAAAAACGATATCCATATCCATGTGCCGGAAGGCGCCATTCCCAAAGACGGACCCTCTGCGGGAATTACCATGGCCACCGCTTTGGTATCCGCCTTGTCGGGTGTACCTGTGTCCAAACAAGTAGGGATGACGGGAGAAGTGACTTTGCGGGGCCGTGTGTTACCCATCGGCGGACTGAAGGAGAAGGCGTTAAGCGCCCATCGGGCGGGATTGACGCACATTTTGGTGCCTAAGGATAATGAAAAGGATCTGGAAGACATCCCGAAAAGTGTGCGCAAGGACTTGAAGATTTCCTTGGTCGGCCATATGGATGAAGTATTGAAGCTGGCTTTGGTGAGGGATCCCGATGAAAATAAAACAAGCTGAATTTACGATGAGTGCTGTACAACCCAAGCAGTACCCCGCCGACGCCCTGCCGGAAATTGCTCTGGCCGGGCGTTCCAATGTAGGCAAATCCTCCTTGATCAATAAACTGATCAACCGCAAAAATCTGGCCCGGACCAGCTCCAAACCGGGAAAAACACAAACCATCAACTTTTACCGGATCAATGAGGATCTCTATTTTGCCGACATGCCCGGTTACGGTTTTGCCAAAGTATCCAAGGCAGTCCGTGCTTCCTGGGGACGAATGACCGAGAAGTACCTCACAAGCCGGGAAACATTACGCGGAGTTATTCAGGTTATTGACCTGCGCCATCCTCCGACCAAGGACGATAAACAAATGTACGATTGGCTGAAGCATTTCGGTATTCCAACCATCGTCGTGGCCACCAAGCAAGATAAGATCGCGAAGGGAAAAAGGGCCAAGCATTTGAAGCAGGTACGAGACGGGTTGAACATCCATGGAGAAGATCCGCTGGTTGCTTTTTCTTCGGAAACGGGGGAAGGGAAAGAGGAACTTTGGAGCGCGATTCTCCGTTTCTTAGAAAAGGAGCCTGCTTCTTAAAGACGGGGACCATTCCGCAACGACCGGAATAGGTTACAACCGGCTAAGATTTTTTCATCAGATGAGAGAAGGACAGGAAAGGTCGGGAGAGGACTTGAATAAAAAATTGCGCGTAGCTGTATTGTTTGGAGGCAAGTCGGGAGAGCACGAGGTTTCTCTGCAGTCGGCGGCTTCCGTGATCCAGGCCATAGACCGGGAACGATTCGAAGTCATTCCCGTTGCCATCAGCCGGGAAGGAGTCTGGCGAATTGGAGAGCGGGCATTGCCGGCTCTGAAAGGGAAAATGGAACAGGATCAACTGGATCAGTTGGCTTCCCAACTGCCGGTGGTCCGAGCCGAAGAGGAGGCTTCCCAACTGCCGGTGATGGATTGGGATGCCGTCGATGTAGTGTTTCCCGTTCTGCACGGAACTTATGGGGAAGACGGAACAATTCAGGGATTGCTGGAAATTGCGGACATCCCTTATGTAGGAGCCGGTGTTTTGGCCTCTGCAGTGGGGATGGACAAGGTCATGATGAAGAAAGTGTTTGCAGATGAAGGGCTTCCTCAAGGCCGTTTTACGTACTTCTTGCGCAGCCGGCTGGAAAAGGATCCAGAGGGTGTATTGAACGAAGTAGAGAAAGCTTTTGGCTATCCCTGTTTCGTCAAACCGGCCAATCTGGGCTCCAGCGTGGGTATCTCCAAGGCGAAAAGCCGGGAGGAACTGTTGCATGCGATGAAGCTCGCTGCTAAATACGACCGCAAAATCGTCGTGGAAGAGTTCATCGATGCGCGGGAAGTGGAAGTGGCCGTCTTGGGCAATGATGAACCCGAAGCCTCCGTTCCCGGTGAAATCGTTTCGTCCAACGAGTTTTATGACTACCGGGCCAAATACATTGACGGCAAATCGGTCATGCGGATCCCGGCTGAACTTCCGGAGGAAACGCTGGAGGAAATTCGCCGGCTGGCGGTCCAAGCGTATCGGGTAATCGATTGCACCGGCTTGTCCCGGGTAGACTTTTTCGTTCGGCGGGCAGACGGGAAAGTGTTGATCAACGAGATCAACACGATGCCTGGATTTACCCCGTTCAGTATGTACCCCACTTTGTGGGAGAAATCGGGGCTGCCCTATTCCCGGTTGATTACCAAGTTGATCGACTTGGCGCTGGAACGCCACGAAGAGAAAAAACAGCTGACCACACAGGTTGACGTGGAGTAAAGGAGAGCCCGCACCATGATCGGTGCGGGCGAAGCTGTTCTCAGTTGATATACCCAACTCGGCATCATGATGGGTTTTGAGTTTTCTTTATTGCTCCGTCAACACGAGCGGTCCGTTGCGGGTAATGGCCACCGTGTGCTCATACTGGGCCGAGAGGCTTCCGTCCGCGGTGCGGGCTGTCCAGCCATCCGGATCTATCCGTACCTCAGGGGAACCGATATTGAGCATGGGTTCAATCGTGATCACCATTCCCTCCAACAACATGATACCGCTGTTTTGTTCGCCGAAATGAGGGACGGGCGGATCTTCGTGAATCCGTGTCCCGATGCCGTGGCCGATAAATTGCCGGACGACGCTGTACCCTTTCGATTCGGCCAGAGATTGAATGGCGTGGGAGATATAACCGATCCGGTTGCCTACCCGGGCTTGTCGGATCCCCGCTTTCAGCGCTTCCAGGGTTGTGTCCAATAAGCGTTGTTTTTCCGAAGAGATGGTGCCTACGGAGTAGGACCAGGCAGAATCGGCCAGCCATCCATCCAGGTTAACGACCATGTCGATGGTAACGATATCGCCATCCTGCAAGGGGGAGGTGTTCGGCATCCCGTGGCAGACCACATCATTGACAGAGGTGCAGGTGGCGTAGGGATACCCCATATATCCTTTTTGTTCCGGAGTAGCCCCATGCATCGCCAAATAGGATTCAACAAACTGATCAATTTCCTGTGTTGTGATTCCCGGCCGGATCCGGCGGGCGATTTCACGGTGACAAGCGGCCAGCAGCTTGCCTGCTCGGTGCATTCGTTGAATTTCCTCGGCGGATTTGATCAGATCGGACACTTCCTTTCACGAAAGTGTTGGTACAGTTTATTTTTTGAGTGTGAGCAAAAGACCCAATAGAATCAGAAACAAGGGCCATACTCTATTCATCTCAGCGGAAAAAGAACCGAGAAGCGGGAGGCGTTGCAGCACAGGCAGGGCAAAAAATCCGGCCAGCAGCATTAGGATGCCGATCCACAGATTTCGTCGATTGCGTTTGAAGAGGCCGTCCATGAAAAAGGCAGCCCCGAGAATCATGGGGAGCACACTCCAGTGCTCCGGCCAGCCGTGGATATAATGCAGCCCCCATAGATGAACACCCAGTCCGCTGACGATTCCTCCCCACAGGAGCAGCCGGGGATGCGTACTTCGCTTGCCGGCATAAAGCATGACGGCAAACCCTGCTGCGATCAGCATCATTTCCGGGTTCAACCATAACTGCTTATATGGCCAGTTCAACTCTCTCATCAACAATACGATACCGGCAACAACAAGAATCAAGCCGGCTGTCTTTCCACGCATGTATCATTCCTCTTTCTGCTAGTTTCGGATGTCCCCGGATGCGGGAAGAGATGGAGGATCCTCCCGTTGGTCATTTTTTTCGTCATGGGAGGTCCCTTTCCACTCCGCCAACACCATGCCGGCAAAGATCAGCGCACATCCTGCCAAGGAACGGGGGGTGAGCGGGACGCTCATCCACAGAAAATCGGTGAGTGCAGCAAAGACCGGCTCCATGGTGAAAATGAGGGCTACCCGAGTCGGAGGGATGAATCGCTGAAAGTAAGTCTGCCCCACATAACCGAGCACGGTCGCCAACAGGGAAGTAATCAACAGCGCAGCGGCTACTTCCGGCGTCCACCACAGCTCGGGTTGAAGCAGACGTTCCCAAGGCTCATACAGCCAAGTAGCTGCCAGACTCAGCCCGGAGACGACTCCCACTTGCCAGGTAACCAGCGCCAAGGTGTTGGAATGGGGTACAAACTTGGCGGTAAAGACAATCTGCAGCCCGAAAGAAACTGCGCACAAGAAGGCAAGAATGTCCCCGCGGTTAATGCTGTTCCACTCGGTAAAAGCCAATAAATACAGGCCTGCCACAGCCAAACCCGTTCCCGCCAAGGCACTTTTCGCGGGCTTAATACCCAGGATAAAAAAGCTGAGTAAGGGGATAAGCGCGACAGAAATTCCGGTAAGAAAGCCGGATTTGCCGGAAGTCGTATAGATCAGGCTGTAGGTTTGGAACGCATACGCCAAAAAGAGCCAGACTCCCAGCAATATTCCGCCTCTGCCGGATGGGTTCCGGAGGGACTCTGTAGGTTTCTGGCGGGATTGCCATCCCAGAATTGCCGCTAAAGAAAGAAAAGCGATGCCGAAGCGGACCGCAAGAAAGGAAAAGGGCGGAAGGACGGTGATCGCATTCTGGACGACCACAAAGGTGGCTCCCCAGATAAAAGTGATTCCCAACAACGAAAGTTCGGCGACCCATCTGTGTCTACCCATACGGCAACCCCTTTCCTATGTATCTTTATATAATAGTATAATATAATACAACATGAAAAATATTTTTCCGATTCTATCAGCAAAAAACCTTGTGTGAAAAGGGGTATTTTGCTATCCGTAAAAATAAGGTATGGTAGTATTAGACTAAGTTTTACATAGCTTTATTTTTATTTGACATAAGTCTTGATGGGGGGATGGAGGATTTATTGGAAATCATCATCAATGGAATGGCGGGTTGAAGCATGAGTTGGCATAACTGGTTGGAACGGGTGTGCCGTTGGTCTGTCGTATTGCTTGCGTGGAGTTTGGTTGCTGTATCGCTGATGACGAAAACCAGCTTTGCATGGAGTTATTTTCATCTGTTTACATTGGCTGCACTCCTCTTTTTTACGGAATTTTTCCCGTTTCCCGATTATGGCGGTAGAGTGACGGCTCATTTTCCGCTCTTATTTGCCATCAGCTTTTTGTTTTCTCCGGGAATGGCGGGTCTGATATTTATCGATATAGTGTTGGCGGTTACCTGGTTGAAAAAGCATTCTTTTTCCAGCGGGGCTTTTCGGACAGGATATACCCTGCTTGGCTTGTTTGCCGCCCATAAGATCGTGTATACATTTGGCGAGTCTCTGTTAAAGAGTGAAGGGTTTTGGGGTCCTTTTTTGGGTATCACCCTCTACGTCTTGATCTATGAAATCGTCAGCAAGACTCTTCGGGATGTCATCGACGGTCTTCGTCCGATGACACGTCGTTCCAAGCACTGGTTTCAAAACTGGCCGGTGGAATCCGGCTTATTGCTGTTGTCTCTGCTCTATTGCGGAGCGATGTTGGGCATGTTGCAACAGAAATATGAAACCGACCCCCTCGCATTTGCGTTTTTCTTTACACCTTTGGTCGCATTTGCGATTCTTTCCAATGTGATCGCCCGTCTCATCCGAAAAAAGCGGAAATTGGAATTGCTGTTTTTGCTATCTACCGGGATCAACAAAAATCTTGACTTGCGCAAAGTGATGGAACAAACCCTTGTCCCTCTGGCTAAGGTGGTGGACTATACATATGGTGTTGTCTATCTGTTGCGAAATGGCCGGCTCTATCCATCCGTCACGGCAGGGGTTTACAATGAAAGGCTGCGAAAGGAGTCTCTCCCGTTAAACCGCGGGTTGAGCGGCTGGGTGGCTTCCCACGGCCGAACCGCGATGGTTCCCAATGTACGGTTGGATCCGCGGTGCCATCATGATGCAGAGTTAATGGAAGATGTGCGTTCGATGCTGTCGGTGCCCTTGGAAATGGACGGGGAAGTTCTCGGGGTGATCACATTGGCAAAGGCGGAACGCTACGGATATGAAGATGTGGATCTTTCCTTTTTGCAGGTGTTGGCCAGTCAGACGGTGATCGCCTTGCACAACGCCCGGTTGATGCAGGAGCGGGAACGGCGGGTGGTGGCAGAAGAGCGAAACCGGATGGCGAGGGAAATCCATGACGGTATCGCCCAGTCTTTTGCCGGTGTTTTGATGAAGGTGGAGTCTTCCCTCCGGGTATTTGATAAGCACCCGGAAAAAGTAAAGGAGTGGCTGGAAGAGAGTCTCATTAAGCTTCGAGACGGCTTAAAAGAAGTGCGTCATTCCATCACCGCTCTGCGTCCGTCACCGGCGGCCAAAATTGGGCTCATCCCGGCGTTGGGCCGGAGAGTGGAGGCCTTTCAAAACGAGACGGGTGTGGATGCCATTTTTGAGACAGAAGGAGAATCCTATCCCCTAAAGCCCGATGTAGATGAAACGATCTACATGGTCTGTCATGAGGCGCTCAACAATGCCGCCAAACACGCACAAGCCGATGAAGTGCGGGTGACGCTCGCTTATGAACCGGAGGAAGTAAGGCTGGTAGTACAAGATGATGGAGTCGGCTTTTCTTTGGGCAAAGCCGTATGGAAAGCCGAGGCCCAGAAGCGTTACGGGATTGTCGGAATGAATGAGCGTGCGCAGCAATTGGGTGCCGCCCTCCAATTTGACAGCCGGGAAGGAGAGGGGACCAAAGTTATACTGACGATACCCATTGAAGAAGAGGAGGAGGCAGCTGTTCATGCCCATTAATGTACTGTTGGTGGATGATCATGCCGTATTGCGGGATGGATTATCCAATATCATCAGCCTGGAAGAGGACATGGAAGTGGTGGGGCAAGCGAACAGCGGTGCCGAAGCGCTGCAGATGATTGAAGAGTTGGAACCCCACGTGGTATTGATGGATATCAACATGCCTGGAATGAGCGGAGTGGAAGCAATCCGTCGCATTCGGGCCAAAAATACACAGATTGCCGTATTGGTCCTGACCATGTACGATCGGGATGAATACTTATATGAGTCGATTCGGGCTGGTGCTACCGGCTATCTGTTAAAAGATGCGCCCTCCTCCGACGTGATTGAAGCGATCCGCTCCGCTTCCCGGGGTGAATCCACCTTGCATCCCGTGATGGCACGGAAGCTGTTGGACAATTTGAGCGGAGAGAAGAAGACCGACCGTCGGGGCAATGACGATTCTCTCACTCCGCGGGAGCTGGATGTGCTCCAGTTGATGGTGAAAGGCCTGTCCAACAAAGAAATCGCGGAACAGCTGTTTATCAGCGACAAAACCGTGAAGATTCATGTAAGCAACATTTTGAAGAAGCTGGGGGTCAAAAGTCGATCCCAAGCGATCATTTATGCGATTCAGCATGAACTGGTGATGTTGGAATAGCAAAAAGGAGCAGCGGAAGAAGCTGCTCCTTTTTGCGTGATCTTTATTCTACTCCGCCATACGGTACTTCAACAGGCGCTTCTCCAGCCAATAGACGATTTTGTACATCACAGTGGCGCAGACGGCCACGATCAACAGGCTCATCAATACCAGGTTGAGGTTAAATACCTGGAAACCGTAGATGATCAGGTGACCCAAACCGTCTTTGGATACCAGGAACTCACCGACGATTACCCCGACCCAGGAAAGCCCCACGTTCACTTTCAGGGCGGCGATCATGTCAGGAATGGAAGCGGGAAAAATGATTTTGCGAAAAAGTTGTCCGCGGCTGGCGCCGAAGGAGCGGGCCAAGCGAAGATAGTTCCGGTCGACGCTTTGAAAACTGGTGTGGATCACCAGAGTGGTAATGATGATGGTGATGGCCACTCCCATAGCTAAAACCGATCCGTACCCGGCGCCTATGGCTACGATAAACAACGGACCCAGGGCTACTTTGGGCATACTGTTTAAAACGACCAGATAAGGGTCCAGTACGCGTGACAAAAAAGGAGAGGCCCAAATCAGCGTGGCCAGGGAGATGCCCCCGAGCGTACCCAGGGCAAATCCGAGAATGGTTTCCACAGTAGTGACAAGTATGTCATGGAACAGGTTCCCGGACCCCGCCATCTGGATAAAGAGCTCCGTGATCCGGCTAGGGCTGCTGAACAGAAAAGGATCGATCCAACCTGCATCGGCACTGTATTCCCATCCGGCGATGAAAAGCACCAATAATGCAATCCGGGTGAATACAACCCAGAACTCTTGTATACGGATACGCCGAACATAGTTCGCGTGAAGCTGGGACCGGTGCGGTTTGTGATGTTTTTTCTTCATTGGTCGATCTCCCCCCATAACTCCTGGAACAGCGGGCGGAACAGGGGATGGGCCCGGGCATCCAAAGGGTTGGCCTTCCGCAGATCGTTAGGGATCTCCATGGTGCGCCGGATTGTGCCGGGCTGTCCCCCCATGACGAGGATGCGGTCGGAGACGGCCAAAGCTTCCTCCAGATCATGAGTGACTAACAATGCGGGCATCCCTTGCTGTTTCAGGACTCGGGTCACTAACATTTCCAAGTGAAGCTTGTTTTGATAATCCAAAGCGGAGAACGGTTCATCCAACAACAAAACATCCGGTTGCACAGCCAAAGTGCGCACCAGGGCCACTCGTTGCCGCATGCCGCCTGAGAGCTGGGAAGGGTACTGGTATAACGTGTGACCCAAGCCCAATTCATTTAGAAGATAACGGGCGTGTTTCATCATTTCGTCGCTTTTCTGGCCTTGGATTTCCAATCCCAAGGCGATGTTTTGTTCCACGGTGCGCCAGTCAAGGAGGCAATCCTGCTGCAACATATACCCGATCCGCCGGGAGGGTCCACGGACAGGTTCATGAAAGAGCCGCACTTCCCCCTCGGTAGGAAAAATCAAGCCAGCGATCATAGAGAGAACCGTACTTTTTCCGCAACCACTGGTACCTACCAATGTGACGAATTCCCTGGGCATGACTCGGAAGGAGACAGCCGTCAGGGCATCCACCTGATCCTGCTTGCTCAGATATGTTTTACTCGCCTGTCGGACTTCGATGGCGGCGTGACCGGACATGTTCCGTCCCCTCCTTTCGTATGCCTCAGGGTTTCTTAATTGCTTTTTTCGCCAGTTCCATATGAATCACTTCGTTATAAGAAACATCGCCGGGCAGCTCCCCCGCCTGATCCATCACTTCCAGCAGATGATCATATTCCTGCCGGTCGATGATCGGGTTATTTGCCCAGGAATCCTGGGATTTGTACCGGTCCAATACGTTGACGATAATCTCTTTGTCCGTGTCTTGAAAATACGGGGCGACAGCTTCGGCGATTTCTTCGGGGGAATGGGTATCCACCCATTGTTGTGCCTTGTATATCGCACGGATGTAACGGGTTAAGAGTTCGGGATTTTCCTGAATGGTGGAGGCTTTGGTCAGGTAAACGGTGTACGGAAGTTTGCCACTGTCTTTGCCAAAAGAGGCGACTACATATCCCTTTCCTTGCTGCTCGATCTTGGAGGCGAGGGGCTCAAATAGCTGGGCATAATCTCCGGTACCCGACAAATAGGCCGACCCCAGGTTTTTGAAGTCTACATTTTGAATGATGGTGACATCTTGGTGTGGCGAAAGTCCGTGTTTGCGCTGCACGTATTCACTAACCATTTCGGGCATGCCGCCTTTTCGTTGCCCTAACAGGGTCTTCCCTTTCAGGTCTTTCCACTCAAAATCATCGTCCGGCTTCCTGGATACCAAAAAAGAGCCGTCGGTCTGGGTGAGCTGAGCAATGCCGACAACCGGGTTTTGGGCTCCCCGGGCGGTGACGTAGACTGCTGTTTCTGCTCCGACCAACGCGATGTCCGCATCACCCGAGAGCAGGGTCGTCATCGTTTTGTCTCCGCCAAAACCCTCGATCAATTGGACATCGATGCCTTCTTCCTTGAAAAATCCTTTGTTGATGGCGACATATTGCGGTGCGTAAAACAAAGAGTGGGTTACCTCCACGACAGTCAACGTCTCCAATCCGTCCTTCTTGCCGGAGTCGGGAGAACCGCAGGCCGCGACGGCGAGGCATGCGATAATAACCAAGAGAAAGCTGATGCGGTATCGAATCATGAGGGTTCACCTCTTTCACAAAAATGGGCTGATGCTATCGTATGCCGGGGCGTCAAATTCTGTTCACACCTCCCTTTTGGGCAACGGAATACCTTGTGATATAATGGGACATGAATAGCTTTGACTGAAGTGGAAAGATCGGGCGGCTCTGCAACTGTTCTCCGGGAAGATAAAGAGGATCCCGGGTTGGATTGAGGGTGGATATCATGCACATCATCGTTGTGGGATTCAACCATAAGACAGCTCCGGTGGAACTGCGGGAACGGATGAGCTTTTCACCCGACGGTCTGAAAACAGCGCTTCGTCGGTTGCAACATATGAAAAGCATCCTGGAAGGCGTGATTGTCAGCACGTGCAACCGATTGGAGTTGTATGTGGTTTGTGATCAGCTTCACACAGGGAAATATTACGCGAAAGCGTTTTTGGAAGCGGAATTCGGGATGGCGAAGGAAGAGTTTGAAAACAGCCTGTATGTGAAGGAAGAAGAAGAAGCCGTTACCCACCTGTTCCAAGTGATTAGCGGTTTGGATTCCATGGTGTTGGGGGAAACCCAGATCCTGGGCCAAGTAAAACACGCCTTTTTCACCGCACAGGATGAAGGAGCCACCGGAACGATGTTTAACCGTTTGTTCCAACAGGCAGTCGCTCTGGGCAAACGGATTCATTCCGAGACGGAAATCGGCGAGAATGCCGTTTCCGTCAGTTATGCCGCCGTTGAGTTGGGGAAAAAGATGTTTAGCTCCTTTACCGGGAAAACGGTGTTGCTCTTGGGCGCCGGCGAAACGGGGGAGTTGACCGCTAAGCACATTCATGAGGCTGGAGCGGATCGGGTATTGGTATTGAACCGGACGACGGAAAAAGCGATGGAGGTGGCCCGCAAGTTCAACGGCGAGGCCCGGCCCCTGTCCCGTTTGGTGGAATCCCTGCGGGAAGCGGACATCGTCGTTAGCTCCACCGGCGCGCCTGCTACAGTGATCGGGCGGGATGAAGTAAAGAAGGCCGTGCACAAACGGACATATCCGCTGTTTTTGATCGATATTGCCGTACCGCGGGATATCGACCCGTCGGTTCATGAGCTGGACAATGTATTTCTGTTTGATATCGACGATCTGCAAGACATCGTCGCCGCCAATATTCAACTGCGGAAACAGGAAGCCGAAAAAGCACAGGCGATGATCACTGCAGAAGTGAAACAGTTCCAGGAGTGGGTGCAGACCTTGGGCGTGGTTCCGTTGATCACCGCCCTGCGGGAAAAAGCGTTGGCGATTCAGCAAGAGACGATAAAAAGCATCGAGCGGAAGCTTCCGGAATTGACCGAACGGGAAAAGCGCGTGTTGCGGAAACACACCAAAAGCATTGTAAATCAGCTTTTGAAAGATCCTGTGGTACGGATCAAGGAGCTGGCGGCCACTTCGGAACGGGAGCAAGCGTTGGATATGTTTGTGACGCTGTTTGCCTTGGAAGAGGAGCTCCGCAAAAAGGAAGCCGCCGAAGGTCGGGAGAGCGAAGCCGGAGCAACAAACGCGGACTTCCAGCGTCCGGCCTTTGCCGCAGGCGGGGTTTCCATCCGTTCGTGAACAGAAGGAGGAGGCCCAGTTGTTCGCCGAGCACTGGTTTTACGACTTTATCATCTATATTTATGCACTGAGCCTGTTGTTTGCTTTTTCTGATTTGCTGCATCCCAATAAAAACGCCCGTCGGTTGGCTCTCTGGTTATTAGTGGTGGTTTGGATTTCCCAAACCGTCTTTTTTGCCGTCCGGCTGGGGGAAATCTTTCCGGCGCTGACCGGCTTTGATTCCCTCATATTTTATTCCTGGGCTTTGGTCACCTTTACATTGATCATTAACCGGTTTTACCGGATGGATTTGTTCGTGTTCGCTGCCAATGTGGTCGGTTTTGCCGTTTCCGCCGTCAATTTGTTTATCCGGCCGGAAACGGCTTCTGCCTTGACAGGGCCTTTGTTGTCCGAGTTGGTATTCATCCATGTGACCCTCGCTTTTTTGGCTTATGCGCTCTTTTCATTGTCCACGGTGTTTGCGGTGCTGTATTTGGTGGGCAGCTACTTGCTGAAACAAAAGCGGTGGAACCAGACACTTCGCCGCTTGCCCAGCTTGGGCCGTCTGCAGGAATTGGCCTACTGGATGAATGTCGGCGGTGTACCGCTCCTGCTGCTCGCCTTGGTTCTGGGGATGATCTGGGCGTATCAAAAGGTGGGCGGGGGATTCTGGTACGATCCCAAAATCTTTGGCTCCCTGTTGGTGCTGGCGGCATACTCCACCTTTTTGTACCAACGGGTGGTCAAAGGATGGAACGGACAGCGGCTGGCCTGGTGGAGTGTTTTGTCCTTTTGCACCATCTTGATCAACTACATCATTTCCAGTGCAGGTTTATCCTTTCACCAATGGTTGTAAATCTGTGAACTGGAAGCGGCCGGCCGTTTTTTCATCGAGCTCTTTGACGGTACGTACGGTAAGAGAGCGAGAGGGAAGAACGACGTCGCAACATACCGTCCGCTTTGGGGGCGGCTTTTTCTTACATAGAAGAGGAGGGCGAAAGATGCGAAGGGTTGTCGTAGGAACCCGGCGAAGCGAGCTTGCTGTCACCCAAACACAATGGGTGATGGACCGTTTGGCCGATCACCTTCCCGCAGGGTGGGACATGCGGCAAGAGAAGATTGTGACCAAAGGGGATCAGATTCTGCACGTCACCCTGTCCAAAGTGGGCGGGAAAGGCTTGTTTGTCAAGGAGATCGAACAGGCCCTGCTGGACGGACGGATCGATCTGGCGGTACACAGCATGAAGGATATGCCCGGTGACATGCCGGATGGATTGTGCTTCGGTGCCGTCACTTCCAGGGAAGATCCGCGGGACTGTCTGCTTTCCCGGAACGGAGAAACATTGGATGAGCTGCCGGAAAATGCGCTGGTGGGAACAAGCAGCTTGCGCCGGCAGGCGCAGCTCTTGGCGTATCGGCCGGACTTAAGAGTGGAGCCGGTTCGCGGCAACCTCAATACCCGCTATCGGAAACTGATGGAAGGTCAATTTGATGCCATCGTGTTGGCAGCGGCGGGGATCTCCCGGATGGGCTGGGAGGAAAAAGTAACCCAGTACTTGCCGGAAGAGGTTATGCTTCCGGCTGTCGGCCAAGGAGCGCTGGCGGTTCAGTGCCGGGAAGAAGATGAAGAGATGCGGGAAGTGCTCCAAAAGGCGCACGACCCGGCCACTGACCGTACCGTGCGGGCGGAACGCACCTTTTTGCACGCATTTGAAGGGGGCTGTCACCTGCCCATCGCCGGGTATGCTGTGCAGAAGGGCGAAGAGGTTCTGCTGCGCGGTTTGGTTGCCCACCCTTCCGGAAGCCGTGTGCTGAAGGGCGAGCAACGCCACAAGGATCCGGAAGAAGCGGGCCGGCTGCTGGCTGCAGAACTGCTGGACAAAGGGGCGCGGGAGCTTTTGGCTGAGGTGAAAGAAGGGTTGGATGGATGACAAGATCGGAGGAGTTGCCTCTGCAAGGAAAGCGCATCCTGATCACCCGGGCTGAAAAGCAGAGCAAAGCCTTTGCCCGCCGCTTGCGGGAGCTGGGGGGAGAGCCGGTTCATTTTCCGGTGATCCAGATCACCCGTCCGGCGGATGAGGATCCCCTGGATGCGGCACTGGATCGGTTGGAGACCTTTGACTGGCTGGTATTTACCAGCGCCAACGGAGTGCGCCATTTTTTCCGCCGTATGGATGAGCGCCTGCAGGATACACGGGTACTGCAAACGATCCGCACCGCTGCTGTGGGGCCCAAAACGGCGGAAGCACTCAAGGAGCGAAAACTGCACGTGCTGATCACACCGGAACAGAATCACGCCGAGGCATTGGCTGCAGCGCTGGCTCCCGCTGTGCAGCCGGGAGAGGAGATTTTGTTCCCCAGGGGGAATCTTGCCCGCCGTGCCTGGTTGGAAGAGCTGGAGCTGTTGGGTTGCCGGGTGACCGATGTCGTCGCATATGAAACCCGCCCGCGGACCAAAGGGGCGGACCGGATGGTAGAGCAGCTTCGTGCCGGAGAGGTGGATATCGTGACATTTACCAGTTCCTCCACCGTACACAACTTTATCCAGGCTATTCAACGGGTGGAGCCGGACTGGCACATGTTGCTGGACGGCGTGAAGACGGCATGCATCGGCCCCAGCACGGCGGCTGCGCTCCGGGAAAAAGGAGTGGAGCCGGATGCTGTGGCCGAACCCCATTCCCTGGACGGGTTGATTCAGGCTGTGACAGAGATAGCGGGAAACGAATAAGAGGAGGAATACAAGGTGAAACCATTTGCGCGTCATCGCCGTTTGCGAAGCAGTGAAAATATCCGCCGCATGATCCGTGAACATCACGTCGCAGCGGAGGACTTCATCTCACCGGTGTTTGTGGTGGAAGGCGAAGGGATCAAAGAGGAAGTCCCCTCGATGCCCGGAGTGTTTCACTACTCGCTGGATCGGCTCGATGAAGAGTTGTCCGAAGTCGTAGAGCTGGGCATTCCGTCGGTGATTGTCTTCGGTGTGCCCTCAGAAAAGGACGCCTGCGGCAGCCAAGCCTATGCTGAAAACGGGATCGTGCAGCAGGCGATTCGTTCCATCAAGGAACGCTATCCTTCCTTGTATGTCATCGCCGATACCTGTCTGTGTCAATATACGGATCACGGACATTGCGGTACGGTGGAAGAGGGAGAGATCCTGAACGACGAATCGTTGAGACTCCTGACCCAAACCGCCGTCTCCCAAGCAGAAGCCGGAGCGGATATGATCGCTCCTTCCAACATGATGGACGGTTTTGTGGCAGCCATCCGGGAGGGACTGGATGAAGCCGGCTTCGAGCGGATCCCCATTCTCTCCTATGCGGTGAAATATGCTTCCGCTTTCTACGGACCCTTCCGGGATGCCGCCCATTCTTCACCCCAGTTCGGCGATCGGCGGACGTATCAGATGGATCCGGCCAACGCCCGGGAAGCGTTGCGGGAAGCTGCATCCGATGTGGCGGAAGGAGCCGACATGCTGATGGTGAAGCCGGGCATGGCGTATATGGATATCATCCACCGGCTGAAGGAACGGTTCGACCTGCCCGTCGCCACCTACAACGTCAGCGGCGAATACTCCATGATCAAGGCAGCAGCCCAAAAGGGCTGGATCGACGAAAAGGCCGTCGTCTTGGAGATGCTGACCGGTTTCAAACGCGCTGGTGCGGAGCTGATCCTCACCTACCACGCCAAGGAGGCTGCCCGCTGGTTGCGGGAAGGTTGAGAGGAACCTGTTGACCCGATTGGGTCAGCAGGTTTTATTGTTCCAAAAACTCTTGGGTAAACAAGGGAAGCCGCTTTAAAAGAAAGATTCTATGCGGCGAGAAGCAAATGATGAGCTATAGAAGGTTTTTTGTAACTGCCGTGCTGTAGCCTATGGCGAGCCATAAAACAAAAAATGAACCATGTCTGTTGTTGCAGATTCGTTGATTTGGATCGCGCACATTGCTTTTGACTGGACCCTTGGATTCGGGCTTAAATATGACCAATTCAAACATACTCACATACAAAGATTATAAGTGTATGCAACCTATTCACACATAGACCGGTCTGTCCGCTCATTCACAATTTTTCCGTTGCTTGTGCGACGTCGATAACTTTCCGGGTGCAGCCGTCGACCTCGTGGCGTAAAATCACGCGAAAATTAACTCCTTGATCGCGGATGGCATCCCGAACAAAAGGACCCTTCGTAAAGGCATGGCGCCCCCCGTTTTCCCATTTCAAAGCAATGGCTTCCGCCCATCTTTTGTTGACGGGAAGCTCATGATCATCCAGGTTGATTTTGTAGTAGCCGTTGTAGAATGTCATCCCCGCAAAACACAAAAACCAGGCCATCAGAGGAAACACCGGCTGTTTCAGCGGCTTCCCCAGCTTTCTCAAAAAATATATTCCTCCAAGTCCTGTCAAAAGCAAAATACTGAAAATACCCATTGGATTATGGAGTTGCTGGACATACAATATTCCCCCTTTCTAAACTATTGGAGAGAAGCCGAGTGAATCCTTTTTAAAGGTCACTCGGCTCTTATTGATATCCCGATGATGCGGGTTATGCCAAATCGCCGATTTTCCTTGGGCCTTGGTACCCGCCTTGTGATATTCTAAAATAGAAAGAGCAGTTTCCTTTGATCGGGAGATTGTGAGGTCAGCACTTCTTTACGTGTTGGAAGTGCTTTTTTGTATGACCCGTCAGCAGAGGAAACAAAGCTACATAGACGCCGTTGCAAGGAGGCAAGCTGAAGGTGGAAGAATCCTTTCCGTTGGGGCGGATTGAGGTGGAAACGGACGGGAAACGGTTCCCGATCCGTTTTTGGAAGGCGGAGGTAACAGTGAATGCACCGGGACCCGGCAATTTGAAAAACTGGTATGTATATATTCAAGGGATGAACGCAGAGAGTGCCGATGTGTTGGACGACTGTTTCTACTATGACCGGCGGCAGGTGACACTCCATATGGAGACTGCCGGCGGCAAGCCGTTGGAAGGGGAAGCGGAAGTGGAACAGGTCGCAGTCGGGCCCCATTCCCATGTAAAATTGTTGGGCAGAGGGGTTCTCTACGGGTTTGAATTGTTGATGTAGATCTGGATAAGGAGGAATAGCCCTTGCGTAACTATGAAAAATCGGCGGCATCCTTTGCTGAAGCGAAACAAGTGATTCCCGGCGGAGTGAACAGTCCAGTCCGTGCCTTTAAATCGGTGGATATGGAACCGGTGTTCATCGAACGGGGAAAAGGGTCCCGGGTGTATGATGTGGATGGCAACGAATACATCGACTATGTCGGTTCCTGGGGTCCGCTCATTTTGGGGCATGCCCACCCGGCTGTGGTGGAAGCGGTACAGGAAATGGCTGCGAAAGGCACCAGCTTTGGAGCGCCGACGGAGATCGAGACGAAGCTGGCCAAGCTGGTAACGGAACGGATTCCGTCCATTGAAGTGGTACGGATGGTGAACTCTGGCACCGAGGCGACCATGAGCGCCTTGCGTCTGGCTCGCGCTTATACAAAACGGAACAAAATCCTCAAGTTTGAAGGCTGTTACCACGGTCACTCGGACAGCCTTCTGATCAAAGCGGGATCCGGTGTGGCTACCTTGGGTCTGCCGGACAGCCCTGGCGTGCCGGAAAATACGGGGCAAAATACCTTGACCGTGCCGTACAATGATTTGGACAGCCTGCGGATTGCCTTCCAAAAGTTCGGCCACGACATCGCCGCCGTCATCATCGAGCCGGTGGCGGGCAACATGGGAGTCGTCCCGCCGGAGCCGGGTTTCCTGGAAGGTGTGCGCAAGATTACCTCCCACTATGGAGCCCTCCTCATCTTTGACGAAGTGATGACCGGTTTCCGGGTGGATTACCATTCGGCTCAAGGTTTATATGGCATCACACCGGACCTGACCACCCTTGGTAAAGTGATCGGCGGGGGATTGCCGGTTGGTGCCTACGGCGGACGCCGGGAGATCATGGAGTGGGTGGCTCCGGCGGGGCCTGTGTACCAGGCCGGCACCTTGTCCGGCAACCCGCTGGCGATGGCGGCGGGTTACACAACCTTGACTCATATGACACCCGAGGCCTACGATGCCCTGAACCGACAAGCGGCACGCTTGGAAGAGGGCTTGCGACAAAACTTTGAGGAAGCGGGAATTCCCTACCATATCAATCGTGTAGGCTCCATGGTCTGCGCCTTCTTTACTGGGGAAAAGGTAGTCAACTATGAGACGGCCTGCAAGTCCGACCTGAAAAAGTTTGCCCGCTACTTCAAATTGATGATGGATCAAGGGATCTCCATCGCACCGTCTCAGTTTGAAGGCATGTTCGTCTCCACAGCCCATTCCGATGAAGATATCGACCGGACACTGGAGGCGAATCGGGAAGCGTTGAAACAGCTGTAAACAGAAGAGAAGGCAGGCTCCCATCATCGGAGCTTCGGGGCTGTTGACAAATCCATTTTCGGGAAGAAGAGAGCACATCTCACAAGGAAAGACCTTTGAACGGCGCACCTAGTGACGGAGCATAGAACGAGGCACGACCTGGAAATAGCACAATGGTGTGACGGGGGCTGCGGGTACTTGTGCCTGTGAGTGCACACAAGCTTTTCTTCGGCTCGCGCCTTGGTCATCGCACTCAAGGAGGTCGCTCGTTCCAAAGTTACGCTGTGTTTCGAAACGGACAGATTCACATCTGTGACGTCCGGAGAGAGTGCGACGGGTAGCCGATTTTTGCCGTAACTTAAGGGGCTGTTGTCATCCATCTAAGAGGCTTCATCCATGGAGTCTCTTTTTTTGCTCTTATACCGTTGTCCTCTGCAAGCTCCGCCGGACGGGTATATCCTCCCTTTGCCCGCATATAGTTACAGTAAGTCGAAAACCTATGACGGTTCCGCTTGGTAATGCCCTTGGATTTCCCATCTCCTCCCGGTGTGTGATGGGGCTGCTGCGTTTACCGGCAGCAAGGCACAGGGAGACGATGTACGCGGAGTCATTGGTTTTTTCGGTAAACAATGCTTCTGAGGGGGGAAGTTCATTGACGGGCAGCAATTATAACCAGCTGCGGTTTGACATACTGGAGAAGGTCCGCCTCCAACCCCAGCAACCGGGGATTCAAACCCTCCTGGAACTGGACCTTTATCCAGATGTCGAAGTGGAGGATCAAGGTACCCATTTGAAAATCCAAGGTTTTCTCCGGCTAAATGGAAAGTACGCAGGAGAAGGAAGTACAGAAAAAGGTGCTGACTATGTTTCGGAAACCAAATCAGAGGGTGCTTTTACTCACTCGGAGCCGATCGCCTACGTAATCCCTGTAGAGATTACCCTTCCGGCCAACCGGGTGGATATGGATCATATCACTTCGGAAATTCAATCCTTCGATTACAAAGTGTTGTCTCCTTTTGAACTGCAGATCGATGCCGTGTTGGTAATCGATGGATTACTGGAAGAACCGCAAAAGGAACCCAAAAACGAGGCGGATTATGAAGTGGTGGATCGGTATCAGTTTCCGACCTTCACCGTCCCCAAACAGGGGGAAGAGGAAGATTCCCAACCATCCAACCATTACGATGATCCGGAAAATTACGAGTTTGTCCATGTGGCGCGTGTGGATGATTCTTCGCCGGAAACAGAGCCTTCGTCGTTGGATGACGGGGAAGAGGCAAGCCCGTCTTTTTCGGCTGAGGATGCATTATCGTTATCGGATGATCAAGCTGTAACCGCACAACTGTCTAATGAGGCGGAAGAGCCGGAAGGACCGCAAGAGCTCCATGAATCCCAAGAGCTCCATGAATCCCAAGAGCTCCATGAATCCCAAGAGCTCCAAGAATTCCAAGAACTGCAGGACCCGCAAGATCCGCAAGAATCCCACGAAATACAAGAGGATTCCGCGGAGGAATCAACCGAAATCATATCGGAATCGGCGGATGAACATGGAACAAATGAAGACGGGGAGGATTCCACGGCCGAACCGACGGACCCTCCGGAAGAAAAATCTTCTAAAAAAGATACCATCGTTGCATTTAAGAAAAAGGGAGAGAGCTTCAAGGAAGATTGGAAATTCGCCGATCGCTTCCTTCGTCAACCGAATCAAAACGATTTTGTTTTTCGGGAAGGTGCCCCGAACGAGGAAGCGTCCGATCTTTTACAAGATCAAATCTGGACGGCTCCTGTTCCGGATGAGGATGACGAGCAGATGCAATCCGGCCCCGAACTTCTTGAAACGGAAACGGAGGAAACGGAATCGGATGATGCTGCGGAGGAAAACAAAGGGAGCCGGTTGGAATGGGCCCGTTGGATACTTGGCGAAGAAGAAGAGAGATTTGTCAAGATGCGGATGGTGATCGTACAGAAAGAGGATTCCATCGATGGGATCGCCGAGCGGTATAAAGTGTCGGCCAGCAAGATCCTTCATCTGAACAAAATGGAATCGGATGTGCTCGAAGAAGGCCAAATTGTCTATATACCTGGACAGTGAAGCTTTCGCCAAGGCCGCTGCCTGCATGATTCATGCGGCGGTGGCTGATTTTTTGGATGGAAAGTGAGGGATTGCGGTGAAGGTGGATCCGGTTCGTGACAGAAATGTATTGCCGGAGGTGTTTTCCCGGTATGGCTGGTCGCCCCGGCGAGTGGGAATGTCTCACGGGTTGATCAAGGTGGATACGGGCAACGGAGTTTACGCTCTGAAAAAAACGGAAGCATCCCCGGAAAAATGTAAATTTTTGTACCGCATTTTGGAGGACGTCAAGCGGGCAGGTTTTGAGCACATCGTCTCATGGGAGCTCACCCGCTCGGGGGAGCCCTATGTATCGACTTCAGAGGGCACTTGGTATGCGGCACCCTGGTATGGGGAACGGGTGAAGAAAGGGACCGACTTGCCGATAGAGGAGTTATTGGGACAATTGGCCCGGATTCATCGTTTGTCCCAGCCGGCGGTGGAAGGGATCGAAGACTTCCGTGTTCAGGCAGATGAGGTGCTGATCAATGAGTGGAAAAAGAAGAAAGAACAGCTGAACGAATTCAGGAACACAGCGGAAGAACGGGAGTTTCCGTCTCCACTGGACAAAGTATTCAAAGAGCAGGCGGCGCTGCTGGACAAAGCTTTCGGATTTGCGATCCAAGGCATGGAGCGCTTTGTGGAAACGGACAAAGGTCGTCCTCCCCGTTATACATTGGTGCACTCGCGGGTGCACCCGCAAAATTTGCGGACGGGTGAGCACGGGTGGAAATGGTTCGATTTTGATCACGCCCAGCTGGACAGTCCGGTTCGGGATATCGCTTCCTTCTTCAGGCGTCTGTTGCCCCCGGGCGAAGGACAGGAAGAAGACTTGGCCTCCTTGCTTTCTATCTATGAGGATGAGATGAAATTGACGGGGAAAGAGAAAAAATTATTGGCTTTATACCTGGCTTATCCGGAGCGTCCGTACCGTCTGTTAAAGAAGTACTATGAGGAGCCGAAGGTCTTGGCTGAATCAGCGGCTGTGCACCGGCTGGAAGAGGAAACGGATCGGCTGCAGCTTTTCCAATCCTGGGTGCGACAGCTGTGGAAGCGGAATCCGGGAAAAGGCACAGGTTCTCGCGAATCCATCACCGTAAGTGAGAAGAAAGCCCCCGCCAAGAAACGGTAAAAGGTACTCGAAGCACCGGTACGCCGGTGCTGTTTTTTTATTTTAAAAGAAATCACTTTCTGCCTCGTTGGATCAACCAGGTTTCCAAAGCTTTTACTGAAGCTCCCAGCGCAATCGTCCAAGCAATCACACGCAAGAATTCCATTAGCCACACCTTCTCTATGGGCATTTGCTATATTTTTCTTCAGGAAAGAGAGTTGCCTTTATACAAATCATATGCAGAAAGGCAACAACGGTGAAGGGCGGATGCGGACATCCCCTATTGTAATCACCCAACCATGATGGTTTAAGAAAAAGGATTTAGTACGGGCTGTCACTGATCTTTTGCGGGTATTTTTGTCGAAAAAGGGAACTTATTCGCTGATATCGCCGTTAAAAAGGGTGGACAAGCGATCAGGAAAGGCGCAAAATAGTAACGTACTGCAGAATGTAGACCGACAATCGAGACGAGGGGGGATATTCATGAACGCGGTGAAATCGACGGTACGCAGCATGTATCGCGGGTTCATGATCCTTTTCATCCTGAGCTTCATGCTGTTGAGCACGGTCTTGTTGCTGGCTTTTCTGGCTGACCCGCAGTTGATGTGGGAAAGTGTGCAGCAAGCTTTCGGCATGGTCCGTTAAGGAATCATACTTTTATTTGTAAACGGATAGTATCTCCAAGGAGTTCACCGTGGGCGAACTCCTTTTTTGTGGAGACATTTGACTTGACGTCGGTGGGAGGGTTAGAATAGGATAGCGAAAACATCATCAAAAACGGCATGGATGGGGAATAGTAGGCGGTGTACCCTTTTCAGAGAGGAGGCCCTTGGCTGCGAGGTCTCCAAGGCGAACCCGTCGAAGGTCACCCCGGAGCTGTCCGCCTGAACCGGTCAGTAGGGCGGAACGTACCCAGGCGTTAACGGGCAGAGCGTACGGCACCGGTTTATCCGATTGTCGTAAATAAAGGTGGTACCGCGGAACACTCCTTCCGTCCTTTGGACAGAGGAGTTTTTTTATTTGGAAGAAAAAACGAAGGAGGTCCAACATGGCTGAGCAACAGAAGCCCAGTATGCCGTCTGCTTACGATCCGAAACAGGCGGAAGCGAAATGGTATGACTACTGGCTGAAAGGCGGTTATTTCGAAGCCGGGAAAGATCCCGAGAAGAAACCTTATACCATCGTGATTCCTCCGCCGAACGTGACGGGTAATCTGCATATCGGTCACGCGCTCAATAACACCTTGCAGGATATCCTGATCCGTTTCAAGCGGATGGAAGGGTATGACGCCCTTTGGCTGCCGGGGATGGACCACGCCAGTATCGCGACGGAAGCCCGGGTGACGGCCAAGCTGAAAGAACAAGGCATCCACCGGCACGATTTGAGCCGGGAGGAGTTTCTGAAGAAAGCTTGGGAGTGGAAAGAGCACTACGCCCAAGTCATCCGCAACCAGTGGAGTAAGATGGGGCTGTCTCTCGACTATTCCCGGGAACGGTTTACCATGGACGAAGGGTTGTCCCGTGCGGTGCGGGAAGTGTTTGTCCGCTTATATGAAAAAGGCTTGATCTACCGGGGCAAATACATTATCAACTGGGATCCCCAAACCCGGACAGCGCTCTCCGATATCGAAGTGATCTACAAGGAAGTGCAGGGGAAACTGTACCACATGCGCTATCCTCTGAAGGACGGCAGCGGATACATCCAGATTGCCACCACCCGTCCGGAAACGATGCTCGGGGATACCGGTGTGGCTGTGCACCCGAAGGATGAGCGGTATAAAGACCTGGTGGGCAAAACGGTGATCCTACCGATCGTCAACCGGGAGATTCCGATTGTAGCCGATGAATACGTAGATCCGGAGTTCGGGAGCGGTGCGGTAAAAATCACACCGGCTCACGATCCCAACGACTTTGAACTGGGCCGCCGCCATGACTTGCCCCAGGTTCTCATCATGGACGAAAGCGGCACCATGAATGAGCATGCGGGACCGTACCAAGGGATGGACCGGTTTGAATGCCGGAAGCGGATTGTGAAGGACATGGAAGACGCCGGCGTGCTGGTAAAGGTGGAGGAGCATACCCATTCCGTGGGCCACAGCGAACGCTCCGGCGCCGTCGTGGAGCCGTATCTCTCCACCCAGTGGTTCGTAAAGATGAAGCCGCTGGCGGAGAAGGCCATTGAAAATACCCGGTCCGGCAAAGGTGTGCGGTTTGTCCCGGAACGTTTCGAGAAAATTTATCTCCACTGGATCGAGAACATCCGGGATTGGTGCATTTCCCGGCAACTGTGGTGGGGACATCGGATTCCGGCCTGGTACTGTCAAGAGTGCGGAGAGACGATCGTGGATCGGCACGATCCGGATACCTGCCCCCATTGCGGAAGCAACGATCTGAAGCAGGAAGAAGACGTGCTGGACACTTGGTTCAGCTCGGCATTGTGGCCGTTCTCCACATTGGGATGGCCGGAAAACACCGAAGATCTGAAGCGATACTATCCCACCGATGTGCTGGTGACAGGGTATGACATCATCTACTTCTGGGTTGCCCGGATGATCTTTACGGCCTTGGAATTCCTGGAAGAAAAGCCGTTCCGGGATGTGCTGATTACAGGATTGGTTCGGGATGCCGAAGGGCGCAAGATGTCCAAGTCCCTGGGCAACGGCGTGGATCCCATGGATGTGATCGAAAAATACGGGGCCGATGCCATGCGGTTTATGCTGGCCACCGGCTGCACGCCGGGGAACGACCAGCGTTTCCGTTGGGAACGGGTGGAGTCCGCCCGCAACTTTGCCAATAAGATCTGGAATGCTTCCCGCTTTGCCTTGATGCATCTGGAAGGGGTGAAGCAGGAAGAGCTGGAGTTGAACGGACCGTTCTCCACGGCGGATCGCTGGATTTTGCATCGTCTGAACGAAACCGTCGCCGAAGTGACCCGTCAATTGGGCCGCTATGACTTTAGTGAAGCGGGACAACAATTGTATCGATTCATCTGGGATGATCTGTGCGACTGGTATATCGAGTTTGCCAAACTGCCGCTCTATGGTGAGAATGAAGAGGCCAAACGGGTGACGCGTTCCGTGTTGGCCTATGTGCTGGATCAATCTCTGCGGCTGTTGCATCCCTTCATGCCCTATGTGACGGAGGAGATTTGGCAGCATTTGCCGATTCGCGGCGAGAGCATCACGGTAGCCGACTGGCCGACAGTGAAGGAGGCGTTCCAAGCACCGGAAGCTGTGAAAGAGATGAAGGTGCTGATCGAAACCATCCGTTCCGTCCGTAACATTCGGGCCGAGATGGAAGTACCGCCGAAGAAGCAGGTGGATCTGATCATCCGCGCCGAAACGGATACCCTGCCGGTGTTTCGCAACAATGAACCGGCCATTCGCCGCCTGTGCGGAGTGGAACGCTTCCGGGCTGGAACCGATGTGGAGCGGCCGGATAAAGCGATGACGGCGGTAGTAACCGGTGCCGAAGTGTTCCTGCCTCTTGAAGGGCTGATCGACATTGAGCAGACCATCGCCAAGCTGGAAGGGGAGCTGAAAAAGCTGGACAAAGAAGTGGAGCGGGTGGAAAAGAAACTGGCCAACCAAGGTTTTGTGGCCAAAGCCCCTGCCCATATCGTGGAAGAAGAACGGCGCAAAGGCGAGGAATACCGGGAGAAACGGGAAAAAGTGCGCCAGAGGTTGAAAGAGATCAAAGGCTGATCAGGTAAATATTGAAAAGAAATGAACATGCTTACCCGCCTGGAAAACGGATTGAGAGTGGTTTGTGGCGGTCTTGTTCTCCCATCCGCCTCTCTTGGAAAAGAGTCGATGGGAGAACGTTGCCACACGTGAGGTAGGGTACGACGTTTTATCCCCTTGCACTTTTTCCGCAGGACCGATAAGCTGTTCTTTGTATAGAAGGGTTGAGTATGATGACGAAACCGTTTACTAGCATACAGAGTATAATGGATTGGATGCAAAACGGCGGCTGTGCCCGGGGTGTGAAACCCGGACTGGAGCGCATGGAATGGGCTCTGGCCCGGCTGGGTAACCCTGAACGGCGGCTCAAAGTGATTCACATCGGTGGAACCAATGGTAAGGGTTCCACCGCTGCCATGGTGGCTGCCGTATTGCAACAAGCCGGATACCCCGTTGGATTGTTTACTTCCCCTTATATTATGGAATGGAATGAACGAATTCAGCTGGACGGAAAACCGATTCCCGAAGAAGACTTTATCCGTTGGGCTGAACGTCTCCGTCCGCTCATGGATGAAATGGAGCAAGAGGGGGTTGGCCGCCCCACGGAGTTTGAGTTTTGGACGCTGGTGGCGATCAATTGGTTTGCGCGGGATGCCGTTCCGTGGTTTGTCGTGTGGGAAGTGGGTCTTGGCGGCCGTTTCGACTCTACCAATGTGGTGCATCCACTCTTATCGGTTATTACGAACGTGGGCAAGGATCATACCCAATGGTTGGGCGAGGATATTGCAGAGATCGCTGCGGAAAAAGCGGGCATCATCAAGCCCGGCGTACCGGTGGTGACCGGATGTGAAGATGAAAAGGCACTGTCGGTACTCCGGGAAACTGCCCAACAGAAGAACAGCCGCCTGTATGAACTTTCCAGGGACTTCGAAGTCCAGATCATCGCGCAGGAAGCAGGTCGGCAGATCTTTCATTTCTCCAACTTGTTCCGGGAGTTGCCGCATGTGACCATTCCCTTTACCGGTACCCATCAGGTGAAAAATGGGGCGATTGCTCTGATGACCTTGGAACTGCTGCGGCAATATTATGCTACGGTCATCGAAGATGAGGACATTTATGCCGGTTTGATGGAAGCGCGGTGGCCGGGCCGTCTGGAACGGATTTATGACAATCCGGCGGTTCTTCTGGATGGTGCGCACAACCGGGAAGGGGCTCAGGCCTTGGCCCGGGCAGTGGAAGAGTTTTACGATTATGATCGGCTGTTTCTGTTGACGGCGGTCATGAAAGATAAACATGTGGACGAGATCCTTAAGCCCTTGGTTCCGCTGGCGGATCACGTGGTGGTCACAGAAGCGGGTCAGCCTCGGGATCTGGAGGCGCAAGCCTTGGCAAAGTCCGTCAAATCTATCCGCGAAGACATTCCGGTGGAAGCTGTACCCTCTCCGCGTGAAGCCTTTCAGCGATTGAAAGAAGCGACGGGAGAAAAAGATCTGATCTTGGTAGCTGGCAGTCTGTTTTTGGTATCCGAAATTCGCAAACAAGTGGTCGGAAAATCACAGGAATCGGGGTGAGCAGGGTGAACCCTCAGAAGAAAGAACACGTACATTTTATTGGAATCGGCGGTTATGGTATGAGTGCCATCGCCCGAGTGCTGTTGGACATGGGTTTTAAAGTGACCGGCTCGGATGTGGCAGCCAACAAATTGACGGAGAGCTTGGCCAAACGGGGGGCTGTCATTCATCTGGGCCATGATGCCAAACTGATCGACGGTGCTGATCGGGTGGTGTACTCCTCAAGCATTCCCGCCGGAAACGTGGAACTGGAAGCGGCCAAACAATCCGGACTTCCTATTTACCATCGTTCGCAAATGCTGGCTGCGCTCTTAAATGACAAAAAAGGGGTGGCAGTCGCGGGCGCCCACGGCAAAACGACCACCTCATCCATGATTGCGCAAGTCATGGAAGAAGCGGGAGCCGATCCCACTTATATTATCGGCGGAGAAGTGGTCGGTCTCGGCAGCAATGCCAAAGCCGGAAAAAGCGATTATGTGGTGGCGGAGGCGGACGAGAGTGACGGCACTTTTCTGGAATATTATCCCCATATCGCCGTCGTTACCAATATTGAACCGGATCATCTGGAAAACTATGAAGGCAGCTTTGAAAACCTGAAACAGGCATATCGGCAGTTTCTCAGCCAGGTACAGCCGGAGGGTGTAGCGGTCTTGGGATGGGACGATGAGTATGTAAGGGAAATCGCTCAGGAATCGGATGCCCGCATCATCCGCTATGCGTTGGACCGGGAAGCGGATGTCCGCGCGCGCAATATCCGTCAACACCTGAGGCAAATTCACTTTACCGTGGAGTACAAAGGGGAAATCCTTGGAGAGGTCACGCTGAACATCCCGGGCCGCCACAACGTGGCCAATGCTTTGGCTACTATCGTGGTCTGCTTGGAGGCAGGGGTGCCTTTTAACAAAATTGCAGAAGGGTTGTCCCGTTTTCAGGGAGCCAAACGCCGTTTCCACGTGATCGGGGAAGTGGACGATATCCTGGTAGTGGATGATTATGCACATCATCCGACGGAAATCGAAGCCACGCTTAAGGGGTTGAAAGCCCTGAACCGGCGGATTGTGGCCGTATTCCAACCCCAGCGCTACTCTCGGACCCATCTGTTGATGGAGGAGTTCAGCCGGGCTTTTGCCGACGCGGACCTGGTCATCATCTCCAGCATTTACTCCCCGCCGGGGGAAGCGCCCATCGAAGGAGTCACCTCGGAACGACTGACGGAAATGGTTCGGGAAAACAGCAATCCGGAAGCGTTGTATCTGGAAACGAACGAAGATGTGGAGAAATACCTGTTGGAACATGCCCAACCCGGGGACCTGGTCCTGACGATGGGAGCCGGTGACATTTGGCGCGTGGCACACAACCTGGTGCCTGCCTTGGTGAAGCTGAAAACCCCGCAGAACTATCGGTGAAGAGAAAGTTGAACTCCGCCCCTCCTTGATGGAGGGGCTTTTTCCTTGGACAGACTCCAAGAGCTTTTTTGTTGACAGGGAACCACATCCCCCGTTATCATCAAGGATAAATTTAGCAAATGGAGGGGTGGGCATGGCTATTCGGGAGCTGACGGAAGCAGACCGGGAGACTGTCTTGGGTTTCCTGAAAAAGAATCCCGCACTCAATCTGTTTTTGATCGGGGATATTATCCATTATAGATTTGAGCAGGACTTTCAACAGGTGTGGGGGGACTTTGATGCCCGGGGGTCCTTGCGGTCCGTTTTGTTGCGCTATTATGACAGCTACATCCCCTATGCGGAAGGGACCTTTGATGTTGCCGGTTTGGCAGCCATCTTGGAACAAGAAACCGAGCTGGGTACCTTTTCCGGGATCGATTATGTGACGGAAGCGTTTCGTGGAAATGACCGCCTCCCCCTCCAATGGGATCACAACCGGCAGACCTATTTTGCGGAGTTGAAAGAATGGACAGCTCTTGATGTCGATGAGCTTCGCGAGATAGAGGGAAAACCCGTACAGTGGCATAAAATGAAGGTAGAGGATATTCCTGCTTTGGTTGAATTGATTGATCGCATCGAAGAGTTTGAACTTCATGCAATGGATTCTTTCCGTCACTCCTTGGAGACCGGCTCTACCCGAGGCTATTGGCTGGAACGGGAGGGGCGGGCGATTGCGATGGCCCGGACTGCGGCGGAAAACCCCTATTCGGCAATGATCATCGGGGTGGGCACTCACCCGGGTTTCCGGAAGAAGGGCCTGGCTACGCAGCTGATGATTCGCCTGTGCCGGGAGCTTCGCTCGAAAAGGAAATCCGTCTGCCTCTTCTATGACAATCCGAAAGCCGGAGCGATTTATAAGCGGCTGGGATTTCGGGATATCGGCCGCTGGAATATGATGAAGGCCAAGAAAAAGGGGGAGGTTTCCCACTTTTGAAGCGTAACGAGTAGCAAAATTTAGCCATATCGACAACCCCCCGTTTCCATAGGGAGCGGGGGATTTTTCTGTCGGGGCTTGATTCGAAAGAGTGTCCAACCTGTAGAATTCATCAAATAAGAAAGACACTTGCAGCCTCGATCGGCAATATTATATTCAAATGATGATTTGATTGTTGAAGTAGATATTTCCTTTGTGATATCCTACATGAAAACAAATATTTGAGTGAGAAGGGATCGGGATGTCAAAAAAAGAGTCTGCCTCTGCCGATGTTTGTGAAGTACAGTGTTTTGATGAAGAGAAGGTGAGGAGCGCCCGGGAGCATCTTCCTGAAGTGGGCGGTATGGCCCGGATGTTTAAAGCCCTCGGCGATGAAACGCGGCTGAAAATTGCGTTGGCCTTGCTGATGGAAAAAGAATTGTGTGTGTGCGACGTGGCCAATATATTGGACTCCACGGTTGCGACGGCTTCTCATCACCTGCGGCTTTTACGTAGCCTAGGTTTGGCCAAAAGTCGGAAAGACGGCAAAATGGTCTATTATTCACTGGACGATGAACATGTACGGCAAATGATCCAGATGGCGACGGAGCATTTGCAGGAAGACAAGATCCGGGACCGCTGAACCGAAGGAGCGGTCTTGTTGTTTTGGGAGACGTGAACCACACAGCCGGATTGGAAACGCGAATATACACATAGGAAGTGGAGTGGATGACTATTAAAGCGGCTGCCGTTCCACTATCGTTCTGAAAGTCCGTTTTGAAATAATCATATCAAGATAAATCAATGGAAGAAGGTAGTCAGCCTTGAAAATCCGATTAGGGGTATTGGGTGCGGAAGACACCGTAGGCATCATCCGGTCTATCGTCGATGAACATGCTGGGTTTCAATGCCTCCCCATTGTGTACTGGAAAGAGGAAGAGATCGTCGATCTCCTGAAGTCCCATGCCCAGGATGTGGACATATGGCTGTTTTCCGGACATGTTCCCTATTCGATCGCCAAAGAATGGGGTGGCGTTACCCAACCCATGTTCAAAGTCCCCTGGACCGGGTCTAGCCTATATCAAACATTATGGCAGATCTCCTATGAGAAAAAGATCCGAATGAACGAACTCAGCTTTGACGGGATTCCTCCCTCTGAGCTAGAACAGGTTTTCGATGAAGCGGGAATCAAAGACAAACCCCTTTTCGTCAAGCATTATCCAGGAAAAATTCATGAGGATGAATTGGTGGCCTATCACTATGAGCTTTGGAAAAAGGGGAAAACAAAGGGTGCGGTTACCTGTATGCTGCATGCCCAAATTCCGCTACAACAACTTGGCGTCCCCGTATACCGTGTCCTGCCTGCGAGAGCGGCTGTGGAATCGATCATCCACATGATTCTTCGAACATGGGAAATGCTGCGGTTCAAAGATGCCCAGATCGCGGTGTTGATGATGGAGATCGACACCCTTGCCGGTTTATCTGAGAACATGCTTTCCACCGATGAGTTTTACAATCTGGAAATCAAAACGACAGAAAAGTTGCTCCAATATGCAAAACGAGTGCAGGGATCTCTCAAACCCGCCGGTCCTGGACGATTCGTCATCTTCACGACCCGTGGCCAGCTCCGCGACATCACCCGGAATTTCTCAACAGTTCCGTACATAGAAGAAATCGATCCGCTCGGCAAGGAAGCAATCACCTGCGGGATCGGAATCGGGCGATCAGCTTATGAGGCTGAGATCCACGCGGGCAAAGCGATGCTACACGCCAAGAAACACGGAAAGGGAACCTGGATCGTCTTTTTTGACGACAAGAAGATCGCCGGCCCCTTGGGAAAGCCGGAGGGAATATCTTATTCCTATATTTCCGAGGAATTGCAGGAAGTCAGCCGACAGACGTCCCTCAGCGTCTCCACATTGAGTAAAGTGGAGTCCATTCTGAAAAAAATCGGCAGGACGGAAATCAATGCCTACGAACTAGCTCAACACATGGGGATCATAGCGAGAAGCGCCCGTAGAATTTTGACGCAGCTTGAAAGAAACGGGTTTGCCCAGGTGATCGGTGAGGAAAGTCCCCATCCCCGCGGACGTCCGCGAAAAATGTATCGCATCTTTTTGTGAAGGGATCCCTATGGATCCCTTTTTTTTATTTTCTAAATACTCTCCCTTGTAAAAAAGAAAAGGCTTATTTATAATAAGGTCATAACCGAAATTGAACCGATATTCGAATTATTGGGGGGAAGCGATATGCAAACAGACATAACGGCTGACTTAAACAAGTTGGTAGAAGAGGTGAAGGCAGAGGTCATTCAATGGAGACGACATCTTCACCAGCATCCGGAACTCTCGTATCAGGAAGAGAAAACGGCGCGATTTATTTTCGAAATACTCCAATCATTTGGAAATATGGAACTCTCCCGTCCGACCAAAACGAGCGTGATGGCCCGGTTGATCGGGAATCAGCCCGGCAAGGTGTTGGCCATTCGGGCGGATATTGATGCTCTGCCGATCCAGGAAGAGAACACCTTTGATTTCGCTTCCAAGACCCCTGGAGTGATGCACGCTTGTGGGCACGACGGGCATACGGCGATGCTGCTGGGAACGGCCAAGATCCTCTCTGGCCTGAAAGACCGGATCCAAGGGGAAGTACGTTTTTTGTTCCAACACGCAGAGGAGCTGTTTCCCGGAGGTGCCGAGGAGATGGTGCAAGCCGGCGTCATGGACGGGGTGGACCTGGTGATTGGAACCCATCTCTGGTCACCCCTGGAAACCGGAAAAATCGGCGTGGTTTACGGCCCTATGATGGCGGCTCCCGATGCGTTTTCAATCAAGGTGATCGGCAAAGGAGGGCATGCTGCATCTCCCCACGAGACGATTGATTCCATCGCGATCGGAGCGCAAGTGGTAACGAACTTGCAACATATCGTTTCCCGCAACACGGATCCGTTGGAAAGCCTCGTCCTCTCCATCACCAAATTCATTGCCGGTTCCGCTTTTAACGTCATTCCGGGCAGTGTCGAAATCGGGGGGACGGTTCGCAGCTTCAACCCCGAACTGCGTCAGTCGGTCCCGAATTTGATGGAACGGGTCATCAAGGGGATTACGGAAGCTCACGGCGCCTCCTACGAGTTTACCTATCAAAACGGATACCGTCCGGTTTTTAACGATGAAGAAGTGACCCGGGTCATCGAGGAAACCGTTCGTGAAGTGTTCGGAGACGACGCGTTGGACCGGACCAAGCCGAACATGGGCGGCGAAGATTTCTCGGCCTTTCAGCAAAAAGCTCCAGGTACCTTCTTTTTCACCGGGGCAGGCAATCCGAAAAAAGGCATTATCTATCCCCATCATCATCCCCGGTTCACCATCGATGAAGACGCCTTGCAAAACGGCGTAAAAATGTTTGTCCATGCCGCTTTTAAATTGTTAGCAAAATGATAGGGAGGTTCGATCATTGAAACGCATTTATCTTTTGGGGCTGCTCCCCTTTATCGGCATCTTGGGCGGAATCCCTTTTGCAAACCGTGTCACCCCTTACATACTGGGAATGCCCTTCATCCTTTTTTGGATCGTCATGTGGGTGGTTCTCACTTCGGGAATCATGGCCGTCGTGTATAAACTGGATCCTGCTAACAAAGAGGAGGAAGTGCAATGAACGTCGCACTTATCATCATTTTCGGCTTCCTAGTGCTTTCCCTTTACCTGGGTATTCGCGCCAAGAAAGGGAAAGACATGAACCTGGAACAATGGACCGTCGGGGGGCGCGGGTTTGGAGCCCTGTTTGTCTTTTTGTTGATGGCGGGTGAAATCTATACGACGTTCACCTTCCTCGGCGGCAGCGGATGGGCCTATGGCAAAGGGGGTCCTGCCTTCTATATCATTGCCTACGGCTGCCTGGCTCTCATCATGTCCTACTGGCTGCTCCCCTTGATTTGGAAGTATGCCAAGGAGCACAACTTGATGTCCCAATCGGATTTCTTTGTTAGTAAGTATAAGAGTCCCTATTTGGGTGTGCTTGTTTCTCTCGTTGGCGTGCTCGCCCTTATCCCGTACCTGGTCCTGCAACTGAAAGGGTTAGGCCTCATCGTATCCACCGCATCCTACGGTTCCATTTCCTCAACGTTGGCGATCTGGATTGGAGCCATTTCCGTTACCGCCTATGTCATGATCTCCGGCATTCACGGGTCCGCCTGGACGGCTGTCATCAAGGACATTATGATTCTTGTCGTGGTCGTCATTTTGGGTATGTATCTTCCCTTTCATTATTACGGCGGCATCCAGCCGATGTTTGAAGCGGTTGACGCGGCCAAGCCCGGTTTCCTAACCCTTCCCGAACAGGGGATGAGCGTCTCCTGGTTCATCTCCACCGTTCTTTTGACCGCTTTGGGTTTCTATATGTGGCCACAGAACTTCGGTGCCGTCTATTCGGCCAAAAATGAAAGAGTGTTTCGCAAAAACGCCATCGTTATGCCGCTGTACTCACTGATCCTGCTCTTCGTATTATTCGTCGGTTTTACAGCTGTTCTGCAAGTTTCCGGTCTAAAGGGACCAGCGGTGGATGAGTCGTTGCTACGCCTTTCCATCCAAACCTTTGATCCGTGGTTTGTGGGTGTGATTGGGGCAGCCGGCTTGTTGACAGCGATCGTTCCCGGTTCGATGATCCTGATGACAGCCGCCACCCTGATGGCGAAAAATGTCTATCAAGTGTTTGTACCGTCCGCATCCGACCGGCGGATTTCCAATCTTGCGAAAGTACTGGTACCCATTCTGGCAGTTGTATCGGTCTACTTTACCTTGCAGGGCGGCAATACCATCGTCACCCTGCTCCTGATGGGGTATAGCCTCGTGACCCAATTGTTTCCGTCCTTACTGTTGAGCTTGATGAAAAACAACTTTGTCACCAAGGAGGGAGCCTTTGCGGGCATCACTTCCGGGGTGTTGACCGTGGCTTATATTACGGTCACCGAAACGACGATCGGAACACTCTTTCCCGCGTTACCCCCAGCCGTGAAGGATCTAAACGTCGGAATTGTCGCCTTGTTCGTCAACATCACTGTCATGACCGTTACAAGCCTCGTTTCCCGTAGAACTTCAAAGGTCAAGGAGGAGCAACCAGCGGCATAACTCCTCACAGACGCGGCAGCCTCGGTGCAATAAGACCGGGGCTGCCATATCATGTAGCGATTTTGAAAGCCGTGTGTACGGGAAATCTCCGTAACACACGGAGTTGTGATCAGGGGGCGTATCCAGCAGGAGTTGGATGGTGAAATAGCCCGTTCATCCGTGTTGGGGCGAGAGCCCCTTTCTCCACTCGCTCCGTTGCGTCGCCACATCGGTCACCTATGCAGACTGCCCCAAACGGAGGTAACAGGGAGATCGATGGGATTTGGGGCCATCGGGGTGCTTATCATTCAGAGTTCGTCACAACGCTTCTATCGATCATCATTCTAAAAAGCGGCAGGTGATTGGAAGATGGTTAATCAGGAGAGGCTTTGGAAACGATTAATGGCTCTCAGCTCGATTGGAAAACAGGAGTCAGGTGGAGTAACCCGTCTTTCATTTACGGAGGAAGAGCGTGCGGCGAAAGATATGGTTGCTTCCTTTATGGAAGAAGCGGGTATGGCCGTATATGAAGATGCCGTAGGCAATTTAATCGGACGGAAAGAGGGGAAAAAACCTGAGGCTCCTGTTGTTTTGACCGGTTCCCATTTGGATTCCGTATATAACGGCGGGAACTTTGATGGTCCTCTGGGTGTTATTTCCGGTGTCGAAGCAGTTCAAAGAATGCAGGAACAGGGAATTGAAACCGAGCATTCCATCGAAGTAATCGCCTTTACCGATGAGGAAGGAGCGCGATTTAGTTTCGGCATGATCGGCAGTCGCGGTCTTACCGGAACGTTGACGGAAAAGGATCTGGAGAATAAAGACAAACAAGGGATTACTGTTGCCGAAGCCATGAAGAAGGCAGGATTGGATCCTCATGCCATCCAACGGGCGGCCCGCGCCAAGGGTTCGGTGAAAGCCTATGTGGAGTTGCATATCGAGCAAGGAAAAGTTCTCGAAAAACAAAATCTTCCCGTCGGTATCGTAACCGGTATCGCCGGCCCGCTGTGGATGAAGTTTGCGATTGAAGGAGAAGCCGGTCATGCCGGTTCCACCCCGATGACTATACGCCGTGATGCTCTGGCCGCCGCGGCCCAAATCATGCAGGTAATTGAAGCGGAAACTTCCAAAACGGGTTCTACCGTCGGCACGGTGGGACAGTTGCAGTTGTTCCCAGGGGGAATTAACATCATTCCCGGCAGGGTGGAATTTTCACTGGATCTGCGGGACATCAGTGAAACCCTTCGAGACCGAGTGGAGCGAAACATTTTACAACAAGCCCGCCAGTTATGTGAAGAGCGGGGAGTCACATTGCATCTAGAGACTTTGCAGCGTATTGCACCCGCCCCCTGTTCGGAGCTAGTCCAGAACGCGGCCAAAGAAGCTTGTCGAGAGCTCGGATTGGAGATCTTCACGCTTCCGAGCGGAGCTGGACATGACGGGATGCAACTAAAAGATATCTGTCCCATCGGGATGATTTTTGTACGTTCCAAGGATGGAATCAGCCATAATCCGGCGGAATGGAGTTCACCGGAGGATTGTGCGAACGGGGCGAATCTCCTTTTTTGTACACTATTAAATCTAGCCCATCGGGCCGAATAGTCAAAAGAAGCGTAGAAAAAGGGATGCCGACGCGAAAAATCGTCGGACTTGCGAGAGGGGTTAAGCCCCTCCCCACTGCAAAGTGGAAAACGAAGAGGGAAAGCGGAGCGCCCACGCCGCTACTGGCACCTTTGCCATCATCCACTCTTCTTATATCCATTCATGAAACAGCCGGTCCTTCACCAAGGGCCGGCTGTTGGTTTACTAAGGCTGCTCAGGTTCTTAAACCAATCGCATCCTGGTGGATCGGAGAGGATCCGTAGCAGGTAAGCCAAAATAGCCGAGAGTATGAGCGGGTTCTACCAGCGGAAATGGTATAAGCGCTTGTTCCGGCGGCTGACATGGTTTATCTGGCGCTTCATCCGGGACTTTCAAGAAAAATACACCTTTCGCTGTCTGGTACCGCTCGAAAAAGCCTTCCCTGTAAACTCGGACAAAAACACCGCAGCCCTATTGCACTTTTGTTGATTATGTGGGAGGAAAAGAGATTCGTCCTTTATTAGTAAGGCAAGGTAAACACCTATATCTCGAAAACGGACAGGTGTGGACGGGCAAAAGCCCGATCCGCTTAAAAGGGAAGTTCGGTGAAATTCCGACGCGGTCCCGCCACTGTATTTGGGAGCGACCTGCAAAATGCCACTGTTTTTCAGAACGGGAAGGTGCAGGGAGCAATGACCATCAGCACGGAGACCTGCCTGTTTGCACAAATTGACCCGTATTTCCACGCATCCGTTGGGGATGCATTTTTTATTTTATGGAGGCGATGGATAGAATCATGAACATTATATTTAGAAGAATTCCAATTCTAGCAGTTGCGCTATTGTTCGCAGGAATACTGGCACCCCCAGCAATGTGGCGGCGGAAGGAAAAGTAAACATCACCGCCGATCCGCCGCTTTCATCGATGGTTCCGGATCGGAAACCGGTTCATCTGTCCTTCCGTTTCACTGATGAAAAGGGAAAGGGGATCCAGCGGGCCAAGGTGAGGTACAGCCTGCAAAATCCGCCCGGGAACCCCCCTTTTTTCCACTGACTTTCCCCTTGTGGAAGGGACCAAGTTGCTGCAAGGGGAGACCCAAATCCAGAACGGAACCCTCCGGATAGCAGCGATATTACCCATCCGTGGTAATTACACGCTAAATGTCCACGTGGAACCCGTTCAGTCCGACAGCCGAGCTTTCAAGTCTTTTTCCGAAACCCACCGCCTTGAATTAAACGAGAATCCGGCCAAGGTACGCAACGGTTCCCTCATGTTTGTTGGATTGATTCTGTTGGGTGCCGTCGCAGGTTACTTTATCGGACGGGGCCGTCGAAGGGGGATTGTTCATTGATACGATCGTTGAAATACGGCATCGCTGTTTGCCTTTTGCCTCTATTGTTCCTCGGCTGGATCGGGATACCGTCGGGTGCGGATGCCCATGAACATGAAGAACATCCTACACTGTCCGCAAAAGATGTCACTACCGCCAACCGAGATGTCCAATTGAAGCTGAACATTCGTCCCAACTCTCCCCGCGTAGGCCAAATCACCAACCTTTCCGGGGAATTGCGGAATACCCGCTCCCAGAAAGCCTTGGGCCCCGCCATCGTCAAGATAAAGGTGATCCATACTGAGGATGGGCGCCCCATGTTGAATGTTTCCCAGCTCACTGATCAGGGAGTTTTTCGCTTGAAATACCATTTTTTCGATGGTGCTCCCCAAAAAGTCCATGTCACTGTGATGCCTTTGTCTAAAGGACCGAAAGCGTTCCAACCCTTGGAACACACCTTTACCCTGGGAGTCACTCCTGTTCAGCCTCCCAACTCCGTTATGGTTAAAACACTGACCTTTTTGCTATTCTTGGCTCTTGTGGGCTTCATCGCCGGTTTTTGGCTCGGAAAGAGACCAGGCACCGGCAAAGCGAAGGCGACCTAAGTCAATCATAAACTATTTTCTTTTAGGGGGTATCTATATGTCCGAATTTCAAACGGCCCATTCTTCCCGGACGGAAAATCAGACGGTGGGGAAAACCCTTCTTTCCAACGGATTCTTCCAGGGAAGTGCCTTCTTTTTGCTCCTGGGCATCCTTTTATACACATTTTTATTCTCGACTTATCCTCCAATTCACGACACCGTTCACGAATTACGCCATTCCCTGTGGATCATCCCCTGTCACTGAAAGACGGTGACAGGACTCCGTTCGGGTTCTTCTAAATAAGGACCCGGCATGTCCGGAACGATACGTTTTTTCGCATCAGAGGATGATAACGAATGTTGACACTCCGCTTGTATGAATGGATCGCTTATCGTTTTTACCGCAAAAAGCCGCTGGATTTACAATTGATCTGGGTCGGGCCTATCGAGGGACTTTTGTCCCGTGTTCAAGAAAGTAATCAAGTTATCAGCCGATATGCGGAACACAACTATTGGCTGTTTCGTTTTATCGCCGGGAGGAACATACAGGTCCTGGATCACTCAGCAAAACCTCGAGAAACGTTGTTTCTGCTTTTGTGCGACTCGGACCGAAAAGTGCGGGAAGGAGCAGCACAGGGGCTGTCAACGGTTCTCCAACGTAGTTTTTCCGAATGGGAAGAAACCGTGGAAGACTGGTTGACCAGGATGGACAAACGACTTTGTTTGTCTATCCTTCTTGCCCTTATCGATTTTTTCGGCAAAACGTCATTTTCCGATATCGATCGGGATCGGCGCACCCGCTTGGCAGGGTGGATCTGTCAACTGAACCGGGTAAAGTACCCTGCAGTGTCCACTCACATCAACAAGTTATTAACTCCCCTTCTCGCCGCTGAACATCCTTCTCTCCTGAAGGAGGCGGGAGGTTCGCATGCGGACGATTGGACCACCACCGATGACCTTTCGATTCCTGAGCGGTTGATCGACCAAGTAATCGGTCAGGAAGATGCAGTACGGTTAATTAAACGGGCTGCAAGGCAACGCCGGTCCGTCCTGCTTATCGGCGAACCGGGGACGGGAAAGAGCATGTTGGCCAAAGCGATGACAGAACTGCTGCCCTTTCAGGGGCTGGAGGATATCCTGGTCGTCCAAAACCCTCGCCGGCCGTACCAGCCCTGGATCCAAACCCTTCCGGCAGGAGAAGGGCAGGCAGTGATCCAACGGTCGGAGGAAAAGGAACGGAACCAGCGGCAAGGACTCACTTTTCTCTTTGTCCTCGCCGTGTTGACCATCATCAGCGTGAGCGCCTTTTTCGCAATCACCCGAAACCAGCTCTTCTATCTCTTAGGGGGACTTATAGCTCTCCTCATCCTCGGGTCCCTTCGCAAAACCTGGCTTCAGTCCTCCCACAGCTCCGCGAAACTGCTCGTGGACAACCGCGGTCGTAAACAGGTACCCTTTATAGACGCGACAGGTATGCAAGCCGGAGGGCTGTTGGGGGACGTGCGCCACGATCCTTACCAATCGGGGGGGAGCGAGACGCCGCCCCACGAGCTGATTGAAGCTGGTGCCATCCATCAAGCCCATCAAGGGGTTCTCTTTATTGACGAGGTCTCTACTTTAGGGATCGAATCCCAGCAAAACCTGTTAACCGCCTTTCAGGAAAAAGCATTCGCCATCACCGGTCGCAACCCCAACTCCAGCGGTACCATGATTCGTACCCGCCCCGTCGCCTGCGATTTCGTCCTAGTTCTGGCCGGTAACGACGAAGACGTGTACCGTATGCACCCGGCTTTGCGCTCTCGCATCCAGGGCTACGGCTACGAAATCTACATGCGAGACACTATGCCCGATACGCCGGAAAACCGCCGTAAAATCGCGCAGTTTATTGCCCAGGAAGTGCACCGGGACGGAAAAATCCCCCCGTTCGACCGGGAGGCCGTCGACGTCGTGATCGAGGAAGCCCGACGCCGGACCGAGGAAACCGACGCCCTAACGACCCGGTTTTGGAGCTGGGCGGGCTGATCCGAGCCGCTGGGGACATCGCCGTGGAGCGAGATGCCATGGGTTGCCCGGGAACACGTCACAGAGGCCCTGGAGGAGACGCTAACGATCGAAGAGCAGCACGCTGGATAACTGAAAGTTTCGAACGATACTACTATCAATCTGTATATCTATGGTTCCGGAACCCCCATTAGTTGAAAATACTGAAATAAACTTATAAAATCCACCAGATTAAAGGGGTCTCAAAGTTTGTCTGATAGACGCACCATCGTTCAGCAGGGCTGCAACGTTTCCCTCCAGTTTAGCCCCTTCACTAACTGCCTCAGTCGTACCCGTATAGTTCCATGGTACACCAATAGGATCACCAATTATCTGACTTTCAAAGCCGCCGTCTTTCACTATGTTTCTAGCCATGGATATTTCACCTCCATTGTTTTTAATTGCTAATAATATTATGCGTTAGGGGATCGTAAGGTGATAGATTCCGAGACCCGACGAACGGGGAACTCGTCAGGGGTACGGCAACGATTGTTACATTATCAACGCAACAAGCAAAAGCCCCTTGTGTTTTCCGGGTTCGGTAAAGCAAAAAACAGGAGATATCAAGGAAGTTCGGTTAGAAAACGCATAGAATCACCGCTTTACCGGAAATGCGGTGCTGCCTTTTGTGGTATGCTGGAATATAGGAAAGAGAAAGCCTTTACATAAAAGAATCTTAACCGAGAAAGGAGATCAAACATGGAGCGTAAAAACCGTTGGAAGAAGAGAGGCTGGTGGATGGCAGCGGTGGCGTCAGCGCTGTTGGCAACGGCTTGTACTCCTGTCCAGACCCCGACCACGACCCAGCCTGTGCAAGAAAAGCAACCGCCTTTGAACTGGAAGGTGCCCGACTTTACATATAAGGATCAAAACGGAAAGCCTTTCGGCCTATCGGATTTAAAAGGGAAAGTATGGATCGCCGACGTGGTCTTCACCCAATGTCCGGATGTCTGCCCGCCTATGACTTCCAACATGGTGCGGTTGCAGAAGAAAATGAAAGCGGAAGGGGTGGATGTACAGATTGTCTCCTTCAGTGTGGATCCCCGCCACGATACACCCGAAGTGCTGAAGGATTATGCCAAGCGTCACAACGCAGACCTTTCCAACTGGCGCTTTTTAACCGGATATGAGGACAAAGAGATTCAACATTTCGTACGAACCGGTTTTAAAAGCATCGTTGACCGCCGAGAGCCCAAATCCAAGGACGAACCGTTGATGATTAACCACCCCACTTCCTTTTTCCTGGTTGGACCTGACGGCAAAGTGGCGGAACGGTATGACGGGATTAAACCGGATACCCATGCTATTATTCAAAAGATAAAAGAGCTGAAATAGAAGATGCCTCCCGTGGGAGGCGTTTTTTATATGCCTTTCAGCAATCGGGGCAAATGGAGACGGCTCAACAGCCAGGCAGCCGCCCAGGCAAAGGCGGTGGCAACAACCGCCGTCCACACAAGTGGCCCCCACCATAAAGGCAAGGCTGCCAACGTACCTTGCATCCCCAATAAGGGAAAGGCAAGGCGAATGAACTCCATCCTGCGTTGACTGCGGGGAAGCGGATATAAGCGAAGCCAGGGTTGATAGCGGTGGATCCGCATGATCCAGGGCAACTGGATGGAGACCAGCAGCTGTACAGTTCCCACTAAGATACAAGCGGGAAGGATGTCGGGTTGCAAAATAGCCAGGATGATCGCAGCCAATCCCGTCAACCGGGTGATTGCCCCATAGGGCTCTTTGCGCCGAAAGAAGGTGCGCAGATAAAGAAAACGGTATGTGTAATCCGATTGATACGGCAGGATGCAACTTACCCAGTTCCACATCTTGCGGGGGCGAACCTCTTCGGTTCGATAAGGCACATCCACAAAGTGGGAAGCGAACCGGTAGTAGGCGGCGACCTGCTGTTGTTCTAAGGACAACAGTCGCTCCCATGGAATCATATGGGGAGGGTTCATCCGCTTACGATAGGATCCCAAGATCAGAAACAGCCAGATTGCACTCAATCCCAGCACGAGGGGTTGGGGACCTTGAATGAGCAGCCAGCCGATTATCAGCAGGTTGGTACCCCACCGGAGCCAGAAACCCGCCCATTCCGGTTCCGGTGTACGCAGTTGAAACCAATGAACGGATAGATTCCATCCCTTCAGTCCCAACAGACAGAGGGTGAGGATGAGAAAGCTGTTTGGATCTCCCAGGCGGGCGATGTACAATTTGGCGCAGAAGGTCAGCAAAACCATCATTTTCAACAGCTGAACGGCTGTATTGTAAATCAGGATCTGGGTGAGATAGCGCTGGACATGTTGTTGTGCCGGATAGAGAAAGACCGGGTCCGGTTCCTCTAAAAACGTCCGGATGTGCGTAGCGGAAACACCCCACGTCAATAGGACCGTCAACAATATATATACGGGCATTGGGGAAGGAGATTGCAACAAGAGAGAATACAGGTACCCGATCAAAACGATCAGCGCGATCGGGAAAAAATGCATCCCCTTGGCAATCTCGGCGAAATAGCGGGCACCTTTTTTCCAGGCTAGCAAAAGCCTGGTTACAAACAATGATTCCAAGCGCAGGTTCATGGTCTCCCTTCCTTCATGACATGTACAAACAGCTGATCCAAAGAAGCTTGATCCAATCCGGTTTGCTGCCGCATGCTCGCCATATCCCCTTGCAGAGCAATCCGTCCTTCTTTCAATATCACAAAACGATCCCCATACTTTTCTGCTGTGGCCAGCACATGAGTGGATAACAGGATGGAGCAGCCTTGCTCTTTCAACTGGACCATGTGTTCCAAAAGGGAATGGATAGCCAAAGGATCCAGACCGACAAAAGGCTCGTCCACAATCAGCAGGCGAGGCTGTATCAAGAACGCGCACATGATCATCACCTTTTGCCGCATCCCTTTGGAGAAGGTGCTGGGATACCAATCCGCCTGGCGTGTCATTTGGAAGGTTTCCATCAGTTCTTCCATCCGGCCCTCGGCGTGTTTCTTTTTGATTCCATAGGCCATTGCGGTTAATTGCAGATGTTCTTTCAACGTCAGTTCCGGATACAGATAAGGAGTTTCCGGTATGTATGCGATTTTTTTACGGAAGGATTCCGGATGATCCAGTTGGGTTTGACCGTCAAAAAGGATCGTTCCTTTGGTGGGGCGGAGAAAGCCGAGAATATGTTTGATCGTCGTGCTTTTTCCTGCTCCGTTCAATCCGATGAGGCAGACAATCTCCTTTGGTTGAACGTGAAACGAGAGATCGTGAATTACCGGTTGTTGCGGAAAGTACCCTCCTGTCAGTTGATGGACTTCCAGCAAGCCAGGCCACCCCATTTCCATATAGGTTCGACACTTGTCATCTTATCCCAGCGAAATCGGAGTGTCCAGCGTCAGACTTTTCCCGCATACCATAGAGGCCGCGCCCATAGAGTAAAGTAACAAAGGAGGGCGGGGAGATGGAAGGGAAGGCGGCGCACATCGACGGGATCCGCCGAGAGATCGACCGCCTGTGCCGGGAATTAATTCGTCGGCAAGGTTCAGACGGCCGTTGGTCCTTTTGTTTTGAAAGCGGGCCGATGACGGATGCCTATATGATATTGTTGTATCGATTGTTTGGATGGAAGCGGGAGGAGCGAGTGGCCCAGCTGGCTCGACGGTTGCAGAGAATCGGGGAAAAGGACGGCGTGTGGAAGCTGTATCCCGACGAACCGGAAGGCAATATTTCCGCTACAGTGGAAGCTGCTGTCGGGCTGATGTATGCAGGGGTTTTTCAGCCTGACGATCCCAGGGTTCGCCAAGCACGGGAGTTTGTGTTGTCTCAAGGCGGATTGGAAAAATCCGGTTCTCTGACCAAAGTGATGCTGACACTCATCGGGCTCTATGACTGGTCCCGCCATCCCCGTGTTCCCGCTGAACTGTTGCTTCTGCCTCGGTGGTTTCCCATCAACTTCTTTGACTTTGTCGGATTTACCCGTGTTCATGTGGCACCGATTCTACTCGCTTCCAACCGACGTTTTTCCTGCCGGCTGTCAGGTCCGAAACCGGATTTGGATACCTGGTCGTTAAACAAACCGACTCCTGCCGACATCTCCTCCCAAACCGTCCGCTTGCACGAAGAGGTGGAAGTTTTGCTTCGGGCCAGGAAAGAGCGAAGGGGGTGGCTGCACCAGGTGGCGATGTCCAAGGGGGAGCGCTTCATCCTGGAGCGGATTGAACCCGACGGAACCCTGTACAGTTACTTTAGTTCCACTTTTTTGATGATTTTCGGCTTGATGGCGATGGGATATCCCAAGAACCATCCGGTATTGCAACGGGCGATGAACGGTCTGGAACAACTGGCGTTTTCTGTTGGTGAAGAAGTGCATGTGCAAGAAACTTCCTCAACGGTGTGGGATACGGCGTTAATCACCTTTGCCTTGCAGCGGGGAGGGGTGCCGCCGGGACATCCTGCCATCAGGCGCGCCGCCGGGTATCTGTTCAGCCGCCAGCACATCCGGTATGGAGACTGGGCACTGCGCAATCCCGGCGTATTTCCCGGCGGGTGGGGATTCTTCGATATCAACACGATCAATCCCGACTTGGATGACACTTCTGCGGCGCTCCGGGCGGTGGCACCCACGGTACTTCTCAACCCCGCCGCCTATGCCGGCAACTGGAACCGGGGTGTGAACTGGTTGTTGTCGATGCAAAACCGGGATGGGGGCTGGTCCGCTTTTGAAAAAAATACGGATAAGTCTTGGCCCCGCAGATTGCTCCCCTTTGAAGATGCCCATACGGTGTGGACGGATCCCTCCATCAATGATCTGACGGGACGAACGCTGGAGTTTTTGGGAAACCACTTGGGATGGCGAGCGGTTCACCCGGCTGTGCAGAGGGCTGTCCGTTTTTTACGCGCACATCAGGAAAAGGACGGCTCCTGGTTCGGACGGTGGGGGGTTGCCTATATTTATGGAACCTGGGCGGCACTGACGGGGATGGCTTCCGTCGGTTACGGTCTGCAAGATCCCGCTGTCAGCAAAGGGGTTCGCTGGCTGGAATCGATCCAAAACAAGGATGGCGGGTGGGGAGAATCCTGTCGCAGCGATGTGGTCCGGCGCTATGTGCCCTTGGGCGGAAGTACGCCGTCTCAGACCGCCTGGGCACTGGATGCCTTGATCGCGGTTTATGACCGGCCAACACCTGCTATCGAAGCGGGGATTGGTTGTTTGCTGGACATGGGGCAAAAGGAAGGCGGCTGGATGACCTACCCGACCGGGGCGGGTCTTTCAGGGGGGTTTTATATCCATTATCACAGTTATCGGTACATATGGCCGCTGCTGGCGCTGGCTCATTACCGGGATAAATATGGTTGAAGAACGTAGCAAACTCTCCCATTCCGTATTCTTTCATATATAATGATAATCAATGGTAGATATTGATGGAATTGGAGGTCGCTGCAATGACTGCTGCAGGGCTTGGTCTCTCTTTTTTTCTTGGTTGCGGGGCTGGCTGGTGGGTACCTGCCTTGGGACGTTGGGCATTAAAAGGAATTCCCTTGAATGAAAGGATCGATAGATTTCGAGGGGTTCCTCTGCCACGATGGGGATGGTGCGTTGGCTTAGGAATATCCTGGGTGCTGACTGGATGGGAGACGGGCAGCATAGGGGAACTGCTGCTGGGTTGGTCCTTGACGCTGTTTCTGGCGGTGGCTGTTTGGACGGACTTGGGTACCGGGTTGATTCCCAATCGATGGGTTGTTATGGGGGCCTTGTTTTTTTTTCTCGGCAGAGCCATCATTTCATGGGATGAATTCCCTATCTATCTGTATGGTGCGGCCAGTGCTGCTGTTCTTTTGGGGTTGGTCGCGTGGTTAACCGGTGGAATGGGCGGCGGAGATGTGAAGTTGGCGGGAGCGGCCGGGCTGGTACTGGGCATCGGTCCCGTGCTGACGGGGATTGCGCTGGCCATTTGTATCGGAGGGGTATGGTCCTCATGGCTGTTGCTGAGCCGCGGGATCCGACTGAAGACGGCGATCCCCTTTGGGCCGCACCTTGCAGCAGGATTCCTAGTCTCTTTTGTATGGGGGGAGGAATTGCTTCGCTGGTATCTCTCATTTTTGTGAACTGCTCTCCACTGAAATGGATCATGTGGATGCGTTTTGTCGAGAAAAGGGTGTGACTTTGTCTAAGGGAGAAGTGTAATTATATTGGTATGGACGAACAGGGACTCTCCTTGTTCGTCTTTTTTCATCCTCATCCTAAGGTAGATTGTCTGCCGCCTTCTGTAGATGTTTGCAGGGTTGTCAACCATAAAAATTTTCCAAATTTCATGGTATAATAAGCATTAGACTATTTAGAATTGCAATGGGGAGCGGAGAGCGGTTATGATGGAGAGCAATTTTTCTTTTCTTCAAAAACGATGGCCTCTTCTTGCCCACTTGGGAAAAAGGGCGGAAGAGAATTTGCACCCAGATCCCAACGGTACGCTCGTGAAATTGAGAATGTTTGGGGAAAGTATGGCCCGAATTATTTACGCGGAAGAAAAGCTGGAAAAGCCCGAGCCTAGTGATCAATATGAGAGGCTGAAGAGTCTCCGTTATAGAGGAGAGTTACCCCAAGAGGTTATAGGCATGTTTCATTCTCTCCGCAAAAAGGGGAACAAGGCGGTCCATGATTTCGTCGGAACCTTTGAAGAAGCCGCTGCCCAATTGAAGATCGCTTATAAATTGGGCGTTTGGTTTATGCAAACGTATGGGGATTGGGAGTTTGAACCTGTCGGATATCAGGAGCCTGAGCCGGTGCCCCAACCGGACGAAATTCGTCGGGAGTTGGAGAAAAAGTTTCAGCGAGAACAGGAGAAACTGGAGAGAAAATGGGAAGATGAATTGGAACGCATCCGGGAAGAGTATCGAACGCAACATTATATCCTGGAACGGCGCAGGCAGGCTCGGTCGGCGGCAAATTCGTTGGACCTGACTGAGGAGGAGACGCGTCGCATCATCGACAGCCAATTGAAACAAGCCGGATGGGAGGCGGACAGTCGCCATCTTCGTTTTGCCTCTGGTGCACGGCCCGAAAAAGGGAAGAACCTTGCCATCGCCGAGTGGCCCACTGCCCATGGATCGGCAGATTACGCCCTTTTTGCCGGTTTGAAGCTGGTCGGTCTGGTAGAAGCGAAAAAGATGAGCAAAGACATCCCCTCCGACCTGGAGCACGAAGAAGTATGCCCGTTCTATCGAGCCCAAATCCTCGGAGGAGATCACCGGCCCTTGGGGGGATTACCGGGTACCCTTCGTGTTTGCCACCAATGGCCGGGATTATTTCAAACAGACCGAAGAGAAGTCCGGTATTTGGTACCAGGACCTGCGCCGTCGGAGCAATCGGGCGCGTGCCTTGCCCGCTTGGTTTTCTCCGGAAGACCTGCTGGAGAAGTTGGAGCAGGACGAAGAACAAGCGCAATCCCGGTTGGCAGATGAACCCTTGAGTTACTTGGATCTGCGCCCTTATCAATATGAAGCGATCCAAGCCGTGGAAAAGGGCATCCGGGAAGGGAGACGCGAGCTTCTTTTGGCGATGGCCACCGGGACCGGAAAAACCCGGACGGCCATTGGATTGGTGTATCGCCTGATCAAGACGAAAACCTTCCGTCGCATCCTCTTTCTCGTCGACCGCAAAGCTCTGGGAGAGCAGGCAGAGAATGCCTTTGCCGAATCGCCGTTGGAGAATTTCCGTTCCTTTACACAAATCTTTGAGTTGCAAGGGTTAAAAGAAAAAGAACCCAACCCGGAAACCAAGGTACATATCCAGACGGTGCAAGGGATGATTCACCGTCTGTTTAAAGATCCGGATCATAAGCGGGTTCCTTCCGTCGGGCTTTATGACTGTATTATCGTCGATGAAGCCCACCGCGGTTATAAGCTGGACAAGGAGATGAGCGAGACGGAGATCCATTTCCGCGATCAACAGGACTACATCAGCCAATACCGTCGAGTGTTGCCCATGCATGGAGACGAGAAGGCATTATATATTTTATGAAATCCGATTTGCTTCCGGTGGATTGGGGTGGGGGAAAGGATAATGGAAGAAATCGAGAGATGGCTGATGTTTAGCTACTGGGGTTCCTATTTGAAGAAGGATTATATACAAGTTGGATTGGATGTAACTGAAATACTCATGTAACACTGGGGTCAGGTTGAATGGTTGAGGGGAGTTGCATGATGAAGGGTTAAAAGATACGGACTCTATTAAAAAGATTAGAGAAGAAGTATTGAATTACGCCAAATCCACTCTTAAGTTCATTCGGACCGAATTTGGGTTTGGGTAGAAACGGTTCAATAACAGCCCATTCTCGTACAATACTCCTATTATATTCTTGGTATTTTATGTGTTTGATATAGCTTTTAACCAATTTGCGCAAGAAGTCCTCCACTTCTAAAAGTGACTGATAAGTATTTCGGAATTGGATAGTAATAATCATTCAGTATTCTTGATGTATTACCATCTTATCCTTGTAATCAAGTACAGGCGTAAAGTTCTGGAAGATTCTATTTCGAGTCGGGCAAAAGGGATATTTGAGTAATTGTTTGCTCAAGAAGGAGTTTCCACATATATAAAAAAGTTATGGAAAGAGTATTTTTGGTCAAGGAGTTTCTGTTTGTTGACAAGCACCGATCGAAGTTGTGAAGAGATATATGGAATCACAGAGTAGAAAGTGGGGTGAAAAGGCATGATTCGTGCTAAAAGAGTCTCTTTTCAGGCATCCAAAAAAGATTTAGATCGTTTATTCACTTGCAATCGTGAATCAGCTCTTGTTTGGAACGAGTGTTTACAATTATCCAAACAGTATTATATGGATCACAAGAAATGGATTTCTAAATCGGAGTTGCAAAAAGCAACCAAGGGGCGATTCAACTTACATAGCCAATCGATTCAAGCTGTTTGTCACAAATATCTGTTTGCCAGAGATTCTGCCTATCAAGCGATTCAAAAAGGGATCAAAACGGTTTTCTATCCATACAAGAATAAGAAGCACTATAACACCAAATGGGCAAAAGATGGATTCAGAATTTTTCCTAATGGAAAAATTGAATTATCCATGGGAATTCATGAGGGGAAACGCCAGAAGCCGATTGTCCTTCACACATCTGATCTGCCGGAGGGACAAATCAAAGAAATCGAGCTTTGTTATGATCAAAGGTTGTACCTGACTGTTTCATTTGAAGATGGGGTAGAAAATCAGACCTATACATCCCAACAAGTAGCTGGAGTAGACTTAGGTGAAATTCATACCCTTTCTTCCTTCTGTGAAAATGGGGAAGCTCTGATCGTAACAGGTCGCAAAATGCGTTCGATCCATCGCCTTCGCAATAAAAAATTGGCTGAAATAGGGCGCTTACAATCTAAATGTAAGAAAGGTTCCCGCCAGTGGGAGAAGTATCAGAGGGCGAAGCGATATATCCTTTCTAAATCAGAGAAGCAACTCCGAGATGCCTTGCACAAGACGACTAAACAGTTTGTGGATTGGTGTGTCAAACAGTCTATCTCTGATGTTTATATGGGTAACCCCGAAGGGGTACAACGAAATACCAGAAAGAAAAAGAAGGCGAACCGCAAGCAAGCTGGGCGTCTATCCAACTGGTCATTCGGAAGGGCCAAAAGGTATCTGAAATATAAGTTAACTCAAAAAGGAATCGAGCTTCATGAAGTAGATGAAGCATACACAAGTCAGACATGTCCTGTCTGCCAGAAGAGAAGGAAAGTCTCTTCTAGAAATTACTACTGTAGCTGTGGATATCAAGAACATCGAGACATCCATGGAGCTAGAAATATTCTATCTAAGTCGCTCTTTGGAAAAATTACTTATATGGATGTTCCCACAAAACAAACGTATCTACGGATCGCTTAGGCGAAAAGTAGTAGATGGGTTGTTCCGCCCCTTGTACCATAGGTACATGTTGCTTACTTAGGGATGAAGATGACTTCCGATCTAGTAGATCGAGTCATGAAGGTAAACCCTTATTGACGCTGAAGAGTCTTTATTCTTTTGGTAAGAAACTCCCATCTCTACAGGTGGGAGAGGTTCATTAGATGAAAGAATTCGACTCTCTTTGGTTCTATCTCAATCTAGCAGGACATACAGTGATAGTAAAAGAAACGCCTGAACCAAGGAGACGATGGATCGATGGAACAGCCTCGTATTACCGTTCAGTCCAAAGGAAAAGCCGTCCAAAAGGAAATCACTGCCGGTACCCGTACACCTGTCTCATCGGCTAAGCATCGGCCCATTCAGCAGGATTCTTCCCGTGTACCGGTCAACCAAACGAAATCTCCCGAGCAAAAAAAGGATCTGTCCGCCGAAAAAGGCCGTATCTCTTTTGCTTCTCTTTCCATTCCCTGGAAGGATCAGGAGAAGTGGGGCGAAGGAATCGAGTGGGGCAGTCCGCATTCCAACCACCCCTGGGGCAAAAAGGATCGCCAACCCTTGCGGAATCTGCTGATTTCCGTGGGTGCCGCTGTGCTCTTGGGGACACTGATGGGAATTGTCGTCTTATCCCTCTTTTTCTCCGGAGAGCCCGCTTCTTCCCGGTCGATTGACTCCCATTTAAAAACGTTCCCTGGCCAAATGGAGAAATCCGGAGAGAATCAACCGCAGGGAAATGCCGCTGATACCGTGCGCCTTCCTGCATTAAAAGCAGTGCTGATTCAAGGGGGGATCTATAAGGAAGAGGCTGGAGCACAGCAAGCGCTCCGTCAACTGCGGGCGAAAGGGTTGGCCGCGATCCTGACGGATGACTCCCCCTATCGAATCTATCTGGGTACGGGCATCAACCGGGATGATGCCTTGCAATTATCCAATGTCATCGGAGAACAGGAAGACAGAATTTACCTGAAGGAAGTAGCGGTTGGAGAACAGGGGATACCGGTTAAAGGAAACGAAGTAAAAAAGAATATGAGAGCGGTCACTCCTTTTTTGAAAAAGGGACATGAATTGTTTCAAAGTATGGCGCAGCAAACAGCCAAAGCTTTGGGTGCCTCCACCAAACCGGCCGCTTTAACGGAGTGGGATCAAGTAGAAGGCTCCTATAATCAAATGATGAAGGAACGCGAACAAGCGGAAGCACGTGTGCCCGACGCCGCCAAACCTGCTTTTCGTCAGATGGTGCAGGCGTTGGACCAAGCGTTCCAAACAGGAAAAAGCGGCCAGAGCCGTACAGACGCCGCTTTGTTATGGCAAATTCAGGAAGGTTTAGTGCGTTATACATTAGCCTACGAAAAATTTGTGGACACCTTGCAATAGCGATGGATTGTTTCTTGTTCACAGGGTTTGATTTTGCTAAACTTAAGTTATATCAAGTGTTTGATATGTTTCCCCCGGTTGGGTCCCACTGATTCAAACGGGGATTGTTTTTGGAAACCGTTTGGCTTGGAAAATTGGATTGGAGAAGGACTCTATCATGGAATGCGGACCTCCTTTCCACCATTTGTACCAGGATTTGAATGGTATTGTACACTTCGTATAAAATAAGGAAACTATTTACACCAGAGATTGTAGCAGAGACAAGGAGGTCTGACCCATGCAACCGGAACTTGTACTTGCCTCCGGTTCCCCGCGGCGGCGGGAGTTATTGGGTTTTTTCGGAGTTCCTTTTTCGGTGCATCCCAGCGATGTATCGGAAGAAGTTCCGGGAAACCCTACTCCCGGCGAGCTGGTGGAAATACTGGCTGCAAAAAAAGCGCTGGCTGTCGCTCATACGCGTACCAGCGCATTGGTCATTGGTTCAGATACCATCGTGGCTTTGAACGGGGAGATTCTCGGAAAGCCGGTGGATGAGGCAGATGCTGTCCGTACGCTGGAGCGTATGCAGGGACAAGCCCATCAAGTGTATTCGGGAATCGCATTGGTCGAAGTGAGTGATGGGCATGTTACTCGACGGCTGATCGACCACCGAGTTACCCGGGTCCATATGCGCAACATGACCCGTGGGGAAATCGAGTGGTACATACGGACCGGTGAACCGATGGACAAAGCGGGTGCCTACGGGTTGCAAGGCATCGGTTCCATATGGGTGGAACGGGTGGAAGGCTGTTATACCAATGTGGTAGGTATGTCTCTTCCGCTCCTTCAAGATATGTTAAAGCGATTTGATTATCCCGTTTTTCAGCAAAAAGGCTCGCCCGAAGATAAGGAATAACCTCAGGAACCTTCATCTGCGCCGCTTCCCTTATCGGCGGGAGGGGCGGGGAGGATGACATGAAGGATCAGTTAATGATTCGGGACGTGCCGGAAGAAGAACGTCCAAGGGAGCGGTTGACCCAACTAGGAGCTGAGCATTTGTCCAACGCTGAGTTGATAGCGATCTTGCTTCGGACGGGAACTGCATCGGAATCGGTAATGGGGCTTGCGTCGCGCCTTCTTTCCCAAACGGGCGGATTAAAAGGGCTGACTCATGCCGGATTGGAAGACTTGGTGAAAATCCGCGGAGTGGGTCCTGCCAAAGCAGTACAGGTCTTAGCGGGGATGGAGCTGGGACGGCGTATTGCCCGCGCGATTCCCGAAGAGCGAAAAGCGATTCGCTCTCCTTTGGATGCGGCAGAATGGGTTATGGAAGAAATGCGGTATTTGACCCAGGAGCATTTTGTTTGTCTGTTTCTGAACACCAAAAATCGGGTTATAGATAAACAGTGCATTTATGTCGGCGGTTTGAACTCCTCTGTGGTACACCCGCGCGAAATCTTTCGAGAAGCGATCCGGCGCAGTTCCGCGGGGATTATCTGCGTACACAATCACCCCAGCGGCGATCCCACCCCCAGTCGGGAAGACATCCGTGTAACGCAAAGGCTGTATGAAGCCGGGCGCATTGTGGGTGTCGAGCTTCTCGACCATATCATTGTCGGTGATGATTGTTTTGTCAGTTTGAAGGAAAAAGGGTAGATCCCCGTGCGTCCGTGAGGGCGGGGGTACCGCCTGTCATGGTCGCTGCCTCTACATCATATCAACAGAAGGGCTGAGGACCACATGCGATTTTGGGGAAATAACGAAAACGAGGGAATTTTTAATAAGTTCGGCGGCTTTACCCGGGATATGGGCATCGATCTCGGAACAGCCAATACCCTGGTATATGTGAAAGGGCAAGGAATCGTGGTACGGGAGCCTTCCGTGGTCGCGATGGAAACCGGAACGGAAGAGATCAAAGCGGTGGGCAATGAAGCAAAACGGATGATCGGGCGTACACCCGGTAACATTGTGGCGATCCGCCCAATGAAAGACGGGGTGATCGCCGATTACAACACCACTGCCACGATGATCGAGTATTTTATCAAACAAGCCCAGCAACAACGGATGTATATCCCGCGCCGACCCAATGTGATGGTGTGCGTACCCTCTGGCGTCACCGCAGTGGAAAAGCGGGCCGTGGAAGAAGCAACCCGGCAAGCCGGGGCCAAAGAAGCGTTCACCATTGAGGAGCCTTTTGCCGCGGCGATCGGGGCCGGGCTCCCGGTATGGGAGCCTACCGGCAGCATGGTGGTGGATATCGGCGGGGGGACTACGGAGGTTGCCGTTATTTCTCTCGGCGGTATCGTAACTGCCAAATCGTTCCGCGTGGCTGGCGACGAAATGGATGAGGCCATTATGCAATATATCAAGCGGATGTACAACCTGATGATCGGGGAACGCACTGCGGAAACGTTGAAGCTGGAGATCGGTTCAGCCAAACTGGATGATGACGACGGCAAATCGATGGAAATCCGGGGGCGGGATTTGATCAGCGGTCTTCCCAAGACGATACAGATCACTTCCCGTGAAATTGCAGAGGCATTGTCTGATACGGTCAACTCCATCATCGATTCCGTCAAAATGACGCTGGAGCAAACGCCTCCGGAACTGGCTGCAGATATTATGGATCGGGGAATCGTCTTGACCGGCGGCGGTGCGTTGCTGCGCAACATGGACGCTCGGTTGAGCGAAGAGACGGAGATGCCGGTAGTGATAGCGGAAAACGCATTGGATTCTGTTGCTGTGGGTACCGGCAAAGCCTTGGAAAATATCCACCTCTTCACTTCCGGTTCGGGGATTTCCTCTTCCCGTGCCGGACGTCGGCACTAAGCAGGTGATTTTTCTTGTTGCCTCGTTTGTTTGCTAATCGTCGGTTGTTCATCTTGTTGTTGTCGGTTATTTTATTGCTGGTCACCATGGGCATGACCCGGGGGGACCGGGAGCAGCTGTCACTTCCTGAGACAGGAGTAAAAAATGCGGCAGCTTGGGTTCAGGGCTTTTTTTCCCGTCCGGTCCAAGCTGCGGCCGGTTGGTTTGACGGAAGTAGCAATCAGCTGCAAGCACACAATCAACAAAATGTAATACAGCTGAAAGCCCAAGTAGCCAAATTGAAGCAGGAAAATAAGCAACTGAAGAAAACCTTGGATTACACCAAAGATCAGAAAGTGGACACGATCACCGCACGCGTGGTCGCCCGCAGCCCGGATCTGTGGAACAATCGGGTTGTGATCAATCAAGGGTCCAAGGACGGCATTCGAAAAGATATGCCCGTCGTTACCTATGAGGGTTTGATCGGACGAGTAAAAGCAGTAACCGGTCATATGGCAGATGTCCAATTGCTGACCGACACGGGAAGCGGTCCCGGAATCGCGGCTCATGTTCAGACCGAGGATAAAGAAGTGTTTGGTCTGATCGAAGGGTATGATACGAAAACCAAGCGGTTGTTAATGAAAAAAATCCCCTCCAATGCAAAGCTGAAGAAGGGCCAATTGGTGGTTACTTCCGGTCTGTCGGATATTTACACCGGTGATCTCCTAATCGGTACGGTGGACAAAATCACCTCCGGAGAGTTTGGTGTGGATCAGATGGTGTATGTCAAACCGGCGGCCCGTTTTGAACAGCTTCAATATGTTATGGTTGTCCGTGATCCGGTCAAGCTAAAGCTGAAAGAGCACCGGAAAGAGATCGACAGCCAAGGAAAGGGAGGGGAATAAGATGCCGCGTTGGATATTGGGTCTGTTTCTCTCCTTTCTGTTTTTCCTGGAAGGGGCGGCTGCACAAGGGGTGCTCCCTCAAGCGTGGGGGAGCCCTTTGGTGTTCATTCCGCAGTTTGCTGTGAGCGGCATTATTCTTCTTGCTTTATACAACGGTCGGTATGAAGGTCTGGCCTGGGGATTTGTTTTTGGTTTGCTGTATGACATCGTTTACGGCCAAGTGATCGGGGTTCATGCTTTTTCCACTGCTGTTGTAGGCTATGTAGCCGGTTCAATCCCCCGTCATATCAAACTGGGACCGTTGGTGGCATTGTTGGTCACCGGCTTGGGACAAGCGGGCCACTTGTTGTTAACCTATGGATGGTACCGTCTGTTTGGGATTACGCATATGGCGTGGAATGAAGCGGTTTTCTTCCATGTGGCGCCATCCGTTCTGTTCAATGCAGCTGCTGCATTTCCGGTATATCTCTTCATGCGTTGGCTTGTGGACCGGACAGAAACCCGTCGAAACCGTTGGTTTCACTAAAGCGGTGTACCGGGAGGCGATCGCCCGCCACGAACTTGTCTTCGCAGGGAAGGAAAAAACTTGTGTTTGCCGAAATCTTTATCATGAGGCGGGGTGACGCATTATGGGAAAAGTGTTGAAGTCCGGTGTCACAATCAAGGGTACCAAAGACGGGCTTCTTTTCCTTTTGGACGATACACGTCCATTTGAGACCATTTTTCAGGAACTCAAATACAAGCTGGAAAAGAGTCCGGGAAACCTGTGGAACGGTCCGGACACCCACGTGTTGATTCGGATTGGCAAACGGCAGATTACACGGGAAGAAGAAAGCCGACTACGCAAGTTGATTTCTACCCATAAAAACCTGATTGTCCACTCTATCGAGGCCGAAGGGCGTCCTTATTTGAAAGATGTAAACTCTGGTATTCAGATGTTGGCCGGAACCGTTCGGTCCGGCCAAGTGTTGGAACACCGCGGAGACCTATTGCTCCTGGGAGATGTCAACCCCGGCGGCTGTGTGCGGGCTACCGGCAGCATCTTTATTTTGGGAGCGCTTCGGGGGTTGGCCCATGCAGGCGGAGAGGGAGATGACCAGGCAATTATCGCTGCCTCCCAGTTTCGCCCCACTCAGCTCCGAATCGCCAACGTTGTTTCACGGCCACCGGATGAATGGGAGGAAGTCGATTCCGAAGGGATGAATTTTGCCTACTTGATCAATGATCAAATCGCTGTGGACAAAATGCATCAACTGCCCCGGTTTCGGCCGGATCTTGAGTGGAAGGACAGCCGCTTTAAGGGGTGACAGGAACCATGTCCGAAGGGAGGGGTGGAAAAGTGGGAGAGGCGATTGTTGTGACATCTGGGAAGGGCGGGGTGGGCAAGTCGACCACCTCTGCCAATATCGGCACGGCCTTGGCCATGTCAGGCAAGCGGGTCTGTCTGGTGGATACAGACATCGGACTCCGCAACCTGGATGTGCTGATGGGTTTGGAAAACCGAATTGTATTTGATCTGGTGGATGTAGTGGAGAAGAAATGCAAAATTCAACAGGCTTTGATAAAAGATAAGCGATGTGAAGCACTCTATCTGTTGCCGGCGGCTCAAACCAAAGACAAGGCTGCGGTCAGCAGCGCACAATTGCGCTGGTTGGTCAATGAGCTGAAGGAGCAGTTCGATTACATCCTTATCGACTGTCCTGCCGGAATCGAGAAAGGGTTTCAAACAGCGGTTTCGGGAGCGGACAAGGCCATTGTGGTTACTACACCGGAGAATGCCGCCATTCGTGATGCGGACCGAGTCATCGGATTGTTGGAAAAAGAGCGGACCGGGCTGCCCAAACTGATCGTCAATCGTTTGCGCACTCAAATGGTGAAAGAAGGCGGCATGATGGATGTAGATGAAGTCGTCAACGTCCTGGCGGTGGATTTATTGGGTGTGGTGCCGGATGACGAAGAAGTAATTCGGAGCGGCAACCAAGGGGAGCCGATCGTACTACATAACCGCGGACTGGCTGCTAAAGCCTACCGCAACATTGCCCGCCGGATTCAAGGGGAAGTGGTTCCTCTGCTGGTGTTGGAGAAAGAGAAAAAGTTGATGTCCCGTATGAAAAGGTGGCTGGGTTTTGCGTAAAGGAGTTCTCTGCATTCGCAGGGAGTGAGCCTGCTGCCAAGCCCGTCTTGCGGGGAGAATAGAGCTCTTCAACCAAGGAGCGACCTTTGAACGACGTACCCAGTAACGTCAGAGAGGGAGCGACGGGTAGAAGAGCTTTTTCATGGTTCACAAGCGTTAAGCTAAACGTCTGAAGGTGTTTTTCGATTGCGCATATCTCCATAAGACAAGTCATAGGATGTACAAAGAATGAACGGGTTGTCCGATCTTATGGAGGCGGGTGAAGACCATGCGGGAACACTATCGAGGGATGCGTAAGCGGAGAGATCAGCTTTTGAAAGAATGGCGCAGCCAACGGAGCAGTTTTGGTTCGAAATCATCTTGGCAACCGGTCTGGAAAAAATCGGGCGGCAAGGAGAAAGGGGAGGAAGCTCCATGGAACCGTCCGGGTCAGTGGCTGGAAGAGGAGAAAAAGCGGAAGGAAGGACGTTTTCTTTTTCAGGTGTTTTTTGCTTTTATCCTGCTTTCGGTGACGTATCTTGTATTCCAGTCGAAAGTCCCGGCAAGTCAGCAAGCGCAAAGCTTTATTCGTGAAGTGATGGTTCGGGATTATAATTTTGCCGGAGCGGCCCGCTGGTACCAGGAACATGTGGGCGGCTCACCCGCCATACTTCCCGCTTTTTTACAGAATAAATCGCAGCCGGAAAAAGGAAAGCAGGTCTGGGTCACACCAGCTAAGGGAAAAGTGATCCGTCCCTTTGACCAGGAGGCAAGAGGGATGGTCATTCGGACGAATAAAGAGGCGCTGGTGGTGGCGGCTTCGGAAGGGTGGGTTGTAGATGCCGGCAAAAAAGAAGGATTGGGCATGACAGTGGTTATTCGGCACAGGGATGGCAAGGAAACCTGGTATGGATGGTTGGGGAATATCCGGGTAAAGAAAAAAGATTGGGTAAAGCCCCGCCAGCTGCTTGGAGAAGTGGGAAACCGGGGGGGCGAGTCGTTGCTTTACTTTGGGATGAAACAGGAGGACCGTTTTATTAATCCGGCGGCTGTGATTTCTTTTGATTGACATACTGTCTCCGTTGCAGGGTGTTCGCATCCGGCTTCATCTGCTGTTTTGGTTGGTGATTTTTTCGTCCGTTTGGACCGGCCAATTTCTTGAACTGATCACGTTGTTTGTACTGGTACTGATCCACGAGCTGGGTCATATTTCCGCAGCCCACTCCTTTCGGTGGCGGATCACCTCCTTAGAGTTGCTGCCTTTCGGCGGCGTAGCCAAAACAGATGAATGGGGCACGGTTCCAGCCCGGGAAGAAGTGATCGTCGCGCTGGCAGGTCCTTTTCACAACGTGATGATGGTGCTGTCGGGGCTGGCTTTTTATCATGCAGGATGGTGGACGGATGATTGGACCCGCTATTTTGTTCAGGGGAACACAATGTTGGCTCTGTTTAATCTGTTGCCTGTTTATCCTCTGGATGGCGGTAGAGTGATGCAGGCGGTTCTGGGGCGGGGCATGTCCTACAGAAAGGCGATCCTGTGGAGCTTGCGGATCAGTGCGGTTTTCACGATGGGCTTATTGTTCTGGTCGGTGGTCGGATCATCCTTTTCTTTCAACCTGTTTGTGATCGGACTCTTCTTATTGCAAGCCAATTGGTTCGCTTGGCGCCAAAAAGAATACCAATATATCCGTTTTCTCATGCATCGACGCCAAATGCCGGTACCGGCAACCGCAAGGGTGACATCCATCGATGCTCGGGATACAGATTCTCTGCTCAAGGTGATTCGACGCTTTCGCAAGGACGCTTATCATGTCGTTCACGTAGTGGATGGCAAGGGACGGCGTCTTTGTTCCATACCGGAGGAAATATTGTTGAAAGCGTATTTTGATGACAAAAAGCTGCAAGCGGCTCTTGGGGATCTGATCGCTTGAGGATTTTTTTGTCAAGCGCAACCAAGTACTATACAATCTTGTTTCCTTTGGACAAGCGCACCACCCATCCGGAAATTTGCCAACGGTCAAGTGGATTGTGCATCAAAATCCGAATATTTTCCGTCCCGTTAAAATCACCTCTTCCGGCACCAATTGATCGATGCTTGCCTTATTGTTGAGATAAGCCAGTAATTCAGGTTGAATCCAGTAACTTTTTTCATTCAGTTCACCAGCTGGATGGGGATACTGAAGTAATATTTTCTCATTCCCTTTACTTAACTTTCTTAGCATTTCCCTGTATTCTTCAGCAGTCGAGTAGACATATCGTTCGGAAGTCGTTTCCAGTCCCGCTTCCTTCAGCAGATTTATGATGACATCGGTCGCAACCGCTTGACTGCACAGCGCCGACATATCTCCAGCAACTACTATTCGCGTCCGGTATAAAAATCTAAGTGAGCGAGGTCATAGTCTACCTGAACCCATCTCAATCGTTGAAATGAAGTACGTGGATTAAATATGTGACCTGGCCCATAGATTTCCTTCAGCGTAAGAACCGACTTTGTCTGAATCGACCTGGTATCCATATGAAATTCTCCTCCTTGGGTAAAAAGACGGGCTGTTAGGAATACTTTTTTACGATAAACTTGTGGGTGTACAACACTCTCCTATACATGGGCCTACTCACAGCTTTAAACATCTGCCGAAATAGGGGATTGGTGTTTGCCTCGATAAACCAGACTTTCCCTTTGTTATCGACAGCCAAATCAATACCAAGTACTCTGAACTCGTAATAACTACCTAAAACATTAGAAACTAAGTGGGCCAAATTGGATAAATCACCAGCGATTTGAGCTGTATCCCAATCGTTGGCTTCTAGAGCTCGGCCAACAGAAACGCTCTCTGCCCCACGAGACATGTTCGTCACAATCTCGTTTCCTTTGGACCAGCGCACCACCCATCCGGAAAGTTGCCAATGGTCATAGGGTTTGTGCATCATAATCCGAATATCATAAGAGCGCCCTTCCAGTTGAGCCATCTCAATACCTTGTTGTACAATATATTTACGGCCTCTCTTCATTTGCTCGGTTAAAAAACTGAAAGCCTCTTGAAGCAAGACGATCTTAACCTCTTCCTTCATACTGGATCGAATCTCGCACTGCTTAGAGTTGATTTTTCTAACCCGATAAATATTGATGCCTCCGTGACCCCTGTTTGGTTTCACATAAACCGTCTCGTATTGTTGAAGCATGGCCCTCAAGCTTTCTTCGGAGAACCATTCCGTTTTGGGAATATAAGAAGAGATCCAAGGATCTTTTAATAAAACGGCGTTTTTCTTCATTTTGCTTACTACTATTCTCTGAACCCTCATAATACGATCCATCCTCTCTATTAATATACTGATATGCCCTCCTGGATCAATTGTTCATTCAAATGATCGACGTCTTTCCGGCTATCGCCGAGAAGCAGTCCGGAAAGATAACCCGGGGCATCCCGATAGGGACTTGCGTTGGGATCGTAAATAGATAGCGGAATTAGACGTCCTTCTTCCATTTTTTGGCGTACTACGCGGATCAGACGGTCAAAATCACATTGTATGTTCCAGAAAAAATGCAAACACATTCTCTTGGCTCCGTAGACTTCTTCGATCCGATCCCGAAGAAGCAGTGCCGCACTGGATCCGTTCAAACGGAAGTTTAAATCCAGCACATAACAGTCTCCTTCCTGTGTGATCACGATATCAAATCCAGCAACGCCGACATATCCCAATACTTTGGCCCTTTCTATGATTTTCCGCCCCGTTAAAATCACTTCTTCTGGCACCTCTCTGTGGTCAATCCAGTTCCCCATATAACGTCCCCGCTCATCAACTATCTGTTCTGATGATCCGATGTAGAGGATCTTCCCTTTTGCTGTTACGACAAACTGAACGCAGTAATTTCTCACAATAGGAAGGAACTCTTCCACAACAACCGATTCCGCGTCTTTAAACAACTGGCAAGCGTACCTCAAGTCCTCTTCTGTCCGGCAGATGACGACGCCAACTCCTCCGCTGGCGGGTTGGCCCGTAGCAACTTTAATCACAATCGGTAACGGGTGTGGGATTTCGCTGAGACGTGTTATAACAGAGCGAAAGGGGCGATTCTCTTCCGGCACCAATTGATCGATACTTGCCTTATTGTTGAGATAAGCCAGTAATTCAGGTTGAATCGAGTAACTTTTTTCATTCAGTTCACCAGCTGGATGGGGAAACTGAAGTACGACTTTCTCATTCCCTTTACTTAAATTTCTTAGTATCTCTCTATATTCTCCAGCGGTCGAGTAGACATACCGTTCGGAAGCCGGTTCCAGTCCCGCTTCCTTTAGCAAGTTAATGACGACATCGGTCGTAACCGCTTGACTGCACAGTACCGGCATATCTCCAGCAACCACCAATTCGCGTCCGGTCATAAAATCGATACTAGCGTGGTCTTCCGGAAACCATCCCAACTGTTGAAATGAAGTGCGTGGATTAAATATGTGACCTGGCCCATAGATTTCCTTCAGCGTCAGAACCGACTTTATCTGAATCGACCTGGTATCCATATGAAATTCCCCTCCTTGGGTAAAAAAACGGGCTGTTAGGAATACTTTTTTACGATAAACTTATGGGTGTACAACACTCTCCTATACATGGGCCTACTCACAGCTTTAAACATCTGCCGAAACCCGGGACCGGTGTTTGCCTCGATAAACCAGACTTTCCCTTTGTTATCGACAGCCAAATCAATACCAAGTTCTCTGAGCTCGTAATAATTGTCTAAAACGTTAGAAACTAAGTGGGCCAAATTGGACAAATCCCCAGCAATTTGAGCTGCATCCCAATTGTTTCCTTTAAGAGCTCGGTCGATCGAAATGCTCTCTCCCCCTCGGTGCATGTTCGTTACAATCATGTCTCGTTTAGACAAGCGCACCACCCATCCAGAAAGTTGCCAATGGTCAAATGGTTTGTGCATCATAATCCGAATATCATAAGGGCGCCCTTCCAGTTGAGCCATTTCAATACCTTGTTGTACAATATAATAGCGATCTCTCTCAATATGCTTGTTTAAAAAACTGAAAGCCTTTTGAAGCGAGACGATTTTAACCTCTACATTCATACTGGATTGAATCTCGCACTTCTTAGAGTTGATTTTTCGAACTCGAAAAATACCGATTCCTTTGTTACCCTTGTTTGGTTTCACATAAACTGTCTCGTATTGTTGAAGCATGGCCCTCAAGCTTTCTTCAGAGAGCCATTCCGTTTTGGGGATATGTGGAGATATCCAAGGATCTTTTAATAAAAGGGTGTTTATCTTCATTTTACCTTGTAGCCTTCCTTGAAACGCCATAATACGATCCATCCTCTCTAATAATCTACTATATGTTATGAAGGTCCCATAGATATTGTGCATGTGATAGAATAAATGAGTATACCAGACAAAACGTTCATGCTTTTTAGGGCGTGTCTGATAATTCGAACCGCTAGCCGATAAGATGGCGGGCGATGGTAACGGCAGCTTGATTGACGCCTCGCTTCTCATAACGGGTAGCAATGGCACGCCATTGTTTCAGTCGATTGAAGCACCGTTCGGCAACATTTCGCTTCGCGTACAGATGACGATCGAAGGATAGAGGGGGACCGGGTCGTTGGCCTCGGCGCTCACGTTGATCGCACCGTTCCGGTATCGTGTATGGGATGCCTCGCCGTCGAAGAAGATCCCGGCAACTCGGGTAGCGATACCCCCGGTCGGCAAGGAGCCGATCCGGGCGTTTTTGAGTTGACCCCCCGTCGGTCGCATCACCCGAATGGTATCCAACAACGGCTCCAACTGGGTACTGTCATGGCGTTGCCCCGGAGTCAGGTGAGTCGACAGGGGGCGACCTTTCCCGTCACAAACCAGGTGCAACTTGGTGCTGAATTCGTATTTATCTCATTCTTTATGAAATTGTTAATTTGTTGAATCATTTTTGCTCTAGTACAATTATAAAATGAATGTATCAAATCCGTGGAGAAAGGTAAGGTCAGCCGGAAATGAGGCTTAAATACGTTGTCTTCTTGGCTGTATACGGATCCTGAGGTTTTGGAGATTGGAATAGAGAGAATTTTAGTAAAACATGGCAGTTTGCCGGGCACGTTAGCCAAGTCCGACAGCTGGGGGATTACTTCAGTGCCGAGGTGTCGGGCAACCCGATTATCGTAGCCCGTGCGAGGAGCAGAAAAATTCTAAAAATTTTTACACATACCGTGTATCGTGCAGTCAAACTGGGTAGAGGGCGAAGCAGTTTTCACCTGTCCGTATGCTATTGATAATTCCATGAGGGAGATGGTGAAAGTTGATGAAAACAGGACTAGGGAATGGAGCCCGATTGAATCGGTCGATGAAAAGCCGGCACTTGTTTATGATCTCCCTGGGCGGGGTGATTGGTACCGGGCTTTTCCTGGGTTCGGGGCCTACGATCGGTGGGGCGGGGCCGGGAGGAGCGGTGGTCGCTTACCTCTTAGGTGGTTTGCTCATGTATCTCGCCATGGTCTGTCTGGGCGAATTGTCGGTGGTAATGCCGGTATCCGGCTCTTTCCAGGCCCATGCGACCCGATTTATCGGACCCGCGACGGGATTTATGATCGGATGGACCTACTGGATGAGCTGGGCCACAACGGTCGGCTCAGAATTTACCGCGGCCGGTATGATGATGCGACGGTGGTTTCCAGATACGCCAGTCTGGATCTGGAGTGCCGCTTTCGTCGTCTTGCTTTTCACCCTGAACGCATTGACGACCAGGGGCTTCGCCGAAACGGAATTCTGGTTTGCGGGAATCAAAGTGCTGGCTGTCATCCTCTTCATCCTCATCGGCGGGGCCGCCGTTTTTGGGTTGATTGGTCTGGAGGGGAAACCCGCCCCTTTCTTCACCAACATCACCGATCACGGCGGACTCTTTCCCAACGGGTGGGCGGCGGTATTCATTACGATGATGACCGTCGTATACGCCTATCAGGGGTCGGAGCTCGCGGGGGTTGCCGCGGGCGAGACGGAAGATCCTCAAAAAAACATCCCCAGGGCGATCAAAAACATCGTATATCGTGTGCTGATCTTCTACGTGATGGCCGTTATCGTTCTGTCGGCGCTCGTTCCTTGGCAAAAGGCGGGATTGATCGAGAGCCCTTTTGTCACCGTTTTCGACATGGTCGGAATTCCTTACGCCGCGGATATCATGAACTTCGTGATCTTGACCGCGATTCTCTCCGTGGGTAACTCCGGCCTCTATGCCAGCACCCGCATTCTCTGGTCCATGTCCCGGGATAAAATGGCGCCTTCCCTTATCGGAAGATTGACGTCTCGGGGAGTTCCCCTTTACGCCCTACTGGTTACCCTCGGTTTCGCCCTGTTGTCACTGCTCTCCAGTGTGGTGGCGGCAGAAACGGTTTTCATGGTATTGCTTTCCATCAGTGGCTTGGCGGGAACCGTTACCTGGATGGTGATCGCTCTGGCACAGTACAATTTCCGCAAAGGGTACGTGAGGGAAGGGGGGAATGTTAAAGATTTGGTGTTTGCTGTGCGGTTCTTTCCACTCGTGCCGATCCTGTGCATCCTGATTTGCCTGTCCATCTTCGTCTTCCTCGCCTTTGACCCGACTCAGCGTTCTTCCCTTTACTACGGATTCGGGTTCATCGCCGCCTGCTATCTTTATTACTTTTTCCGGTACGGGAGGAGAAGAGGATAAGCCCCTGGCTTATCTGTACGGAGTGCCATCGATGATGTCGAAGCGATGAAATAAGCATGGAACCAGCCGATCCAATGTTTCTTTTATCAAGGAAAACGGTACATGGACGCTTTCTTGGAAAGGGTCGAATGATCCACCCGTGGATCGCCATCGCCGCCATCGCCGTCCTGACCGCCGCCGAGCTGATCATGGTCGGCCTCAGGAGAGCTTCGACTCCAAACTGGCGCATGCGCGGCCGATACTTCGCCGTTGCTCGTATTTTTCCTGTTGTGTCTTTGTCATCGGCTTATCAAGGGGAAAGGAAAAACATCCGCCATACTTTAGTGCCCTCCGCCCTGTGCGTTGACACTCCATAAGCTTTGTGGTATGATTTCCTTTGTGTTCATCTGCTTGCTCACCCGGAGCAAGCAACCGCACGGCCAGGGTTGTCAAGGGGTAACCACCCGATGCCGGCGAGTCTCGCATAAGAAGGAGGGTTCCGGGATGTATGCTTTGATCGAAACCGGCGGCAAACAATACCGCGTGGAAGAAGGACAAGCGATCTACGTGGAAAAACTGCCCGTCGAAGAAGGCGAAACGGTCACCTTTGACAAGGTGCTGTTGGTTGGTAAAGACGGTGAAACCGTCATTGGCACTCCGGTAGTGGATGGCGCCAAAGTGACGGGAAAAGTGGAAAAGCACGGCAAAGGCAAGAAAATCGTCGTGTTTAAGTACAAACCGAAAAAGAACTACAAGCGCAAACAAGGTCATCGTCAGCCTTTCACCAAAGTGGTTATCGATAAAATCGACGCTTAATGTGGGTTAGCGATGATTCGTATAACTGTTCACCGTGATTCCGCCGGACAGCTGGCGAAAGTGATCATCGAGGGACATGCCCATTTTGCCGAGTATGGATCGGACATCGTTTGTGCCGCTGTGTCGGCCATTTCCATCGGTTTGGCCAATGCGACGGAAAAGCTGACAGGTGTTCGTGTGTATGAGGAAGTGGAACAGGAAGGCAAGTTGGTATGCCGGATTCCGCAAGATCTTTCGCCGGAAGAGAAAGACCGGGTCCATCTGTTGATGGAGGCCATGGTGACTTCTCTTCAGTCTGTCGCGGAAGAATACGGATCGTATGTACGTATTACCGAGGTTTGACGGAGTTTTAAGGAGGTGGCTAGTCATGCTGAAAATGAATCTGCAGTTCTTCGCTCAGAAAAAAGGGGTTGGTTCTACCAAAAACGGTCGGGACAGCATCGCGAAACGCCTGGGCGTAAAACGCGGTGACGGCCAATTGGTGACCGCCGGCAGCATCCTCGTGCGTCAACGGGGCACTAAAATCTACCCGGGCATGGGTGTGGGCCGCGGCGGAGACGATACCCTGTTCGCCAAAGTGGACGGTGTGGTCCGTTTTGAGCGGTTGGGCCGCGATCGCAAACGCGTGAGCGTGTACCCGGAAGTTGCTGAAGTCCAAGCGTAAGCTACTATTATTGGAATAGCAAAAATTACCCCGGCTGTGCTGGGGTTTTTTTGTGGTCAATTTTCAAGTACAATGAAGAACGGCCAAACCATAAAGAGATGGGAGACGGTAGCGTGGCAGGAGGTCCCATGGAACGGTTCGTGCCCTACATACCGGTTGTGGCTGGCATGGTGTTATTGGTTGGGGTTTCTTGGGAGTGGAAAGCTCGCCTATTGATCGGAGGAATCTCCATTCTTTCGCTATACTGGGGGGTTCGATGGGACCAGAAACGTTTTTCCCAGGAAGCGAAGATTCGGGAATCCGAAAAAGCATTGCGCTTGTTAAGCCTTCAGCGTCACGATTGGATGAATCATATCCAAGTATTCATGGGATATATCTCCATGGGGAAGCAGGAGCGCATAATGCCTTATCTCAAGCGATTGACCGAGGGTCTGCACCGAGAGCGGGAAGCTTCCCACATTCCTTATCCTCCATTGGCATTGCTGTTATCCACCATACAACAGCAGGTTCCTGAATGGCATTGGCAGGTACATTTGGAATCGCCTGATCACATAAGTTCCCCCCGGGAAGGGGAACGGATTCGGTGCTTGATCAGCTATTTGTTGGATTTTATCAAAGGACAAGCACAACAAGACGAGCCTGCCGCATTGCGGCTGAAGCTGCGGTTTGAAAAAGACAGCGGGTATCTTCGGTTGGAGGCGGATGAATCGGTTTGGAGTCGACTCTGTTTCGAGGGGGAAGATTGGGACCGGTTACAACGGCTTCTAGAACAAGAAGGGTGTCAATGGGATCTTCTGGGGAATGGTTTGGCTGTTCGCTTTTTGTTTAATGTCAGCCGTTCCAGCGGATGATAAGAGATACAGGCGGTGGATAACATGTTTGTCGATAAAGTAAAAATCTTTGTCCGCGGCGGAGACGGAGGAAACGGCATGGTCGCCTTCCGGCGAGAGAAATACGAACCGATGGGCGGGCCGGCCGGTGGAGACGGCGGTCGCGGCGGAGATGTGATCTTTCGAGTGGATGAAGGATTACGTACCTTGATGGACTTTCGCTATCAAAAGCACTTCAAAGCCAAACGGGGGGAGCATGGTCGCTCCAAAAACCAGCATGGAAAAAATGCAGAACCGCTGGTGGTACGTGTTCCACCCGGAACGGTCGTGATTCATGCCGACACCGGTGAAGTGTTGGCAGATCTGACCCGCAAAGGCCAAGAAGAAGTGATCGCCCGCGGAGGCCGGGGAGGCCGAGGCAATGTTCGCTTTGCCACTCCGAAAAATCCTGCCCCTCAAGTGGCTGAAAATGGTGAACCTGGGGAAGAATGTTGGGTGGTGCTGGAATTAAAGCTGTTGGCGGATGTCGGTTTGGTTGGGTATCCAAGCGTAGGGAAATCTACGCTCTTGTCGGCAGTCAGTGCAGCCCGTCCAAAAATTGGCTCTTACCATTTTACGACCATTACCCCTAATCTGGGAGTGGTTCAAGTGGATGATGGGCGCAGTTTTGTCATGGCAGATCTGCCGGGTTTGATTGAGGGCGCACATGAAGGAGTCGGTCTTGGTCACCAGTTTTTGCGGCATGTAGAGCGAACCAAGGTCTTGGTCCACGTGATTGACATGGCCGGATCCGAAGGACGTGATCCCTATGAGGATTACCTACAAATCAATCAGGAATTGCAATTGTACAGAAAAGCGCTTTCCGACCGGCCGCAAATTGTGGCAGCCAATAAAATGGATCTGCCTGAGGCGGAAGAGCAGCTAAAGCGTTTCAGGGAAAAGGTAGGTCCAAAAGTGCCGATTTATCCAATATCTGCTGCTACCCGAAAAGGGTTGCGGGAATTGTTGTTTGCGGTAGCGGATCAATTGGATCAGATTCCGGATCAACCTTTAGAGGATGAAGCTGCTCAGGCGCGAAAGGTTTACCGGACCGAAGAGCCGCAAGAACCTTTTACCATCCACAAAGAAAACGAAGTTTTTGTGGTCAAAGGAGCACGGGTGGAAAAGTTGCTGAAAATGACCAACTTTCAATACGAAGATTCGGTTCGACGTTTTGCCCATATTTTGAAGGAAATGGGTGTGGATGACGCTCTCCGGCAAAAAGGGGCGCAAGAAGGAGATACAGTCCGCATTGGCGACATGGAATTTGACTTCACAGAATGATGCTGGGAAAGGAAGTGCAGTAGATGAATGTCATCTGGGGTCTTGGGGGGATTTTGGCGATTCTCCTCATTGCCTTTCTCTTTTCGAATAACCGGAAAGCGGTTAATTACCGTACCGTCCTAGTCGGGTTGGTGGTTCAGCTGATTTTTGGCTTTATTGTGTTGAAATGGGAAACGGGTAAAAAGGGATTAAACTGGCTCAGCATGAAAGTGAACGGGTTGATCAATTATGGCAATGAGGGCGTCAACTTTTTGTTTGGCTCCTTGATCCAAGGAAACAAGGCACCGGTTTTTGCGTTGCAGATCCTCCCAATTATCATTTTTGTATCTTCTCTGATCTCGATTTTGTATTATCTGGGTATTATGCATTGGATGATTAAGATATTGGGTGGAGCTGTCTCTAAACTGCTCAAAACCAGTAAAGCAGAATCTTTGTCTGCTACGGCCAATATTTTCTTGGGCCAATCGGAAGCCCCGTTGGTAGTACGCCCCTATATTCAACGTTTGACCCGTTCGGAGTTATTTTCGGTGATGGTATGCGGTTTTGCTTCCTCATCCGGTTCCACGCTGGTGGGATATGCTCTCTTGGGAGTTCCTATGAAATACTTGCTGGCGGCCAGCTTTATGTCAGCTCCCGCAGGACTGCTCATAGCGAAAGTGATGTTTCCGGAAACCGAAGAGGCAGAAACGAGTAAGGAGATTAAAATGGAGCGGGATACCGGTCATGTCAATGTGATCGACGCCGCTGCCGGCGGGGCCATCGATGGCCTGAAGCTGGCTCTCAATATCGGCGCACTGCTTTTGGCTTTTATCGGGGTTATTGCCCTACTGAACGGGATTCTGGGCAATATCGGTGAATTGTTTGGGTTTAAAGGGTTGAGTCTGGAGCTGATCTTGGGCTATGTTTTCTCCCCCTTGGCCTTTATTGTCGGAGTGCCGTGGAACGAAGCAGTGACTGCGGGGAGTTTCATCGGACAAAAGATCGTGCTCAATGAATTTGTGGCATATACGAGCTTTGCTCCGCAAATTGAAAACTTGTCTGCGAAAACGGTGGCGATCGTTACTTTTGCTCTGTGTGGATTTGCCAACCTGTCCTCTATCGCGATTCAGATCGGCGGACTGGGCGGTCTGGCTCCCTCCCGCCGGGGGGAAATCGCCAAGTACGGTCTGCGTGCCGTATTGGCGGGGACGCTGGCTTCTCTGCTAAGTGCGGCCATCGCCGGCATGTTGATCTGATTGTAAACCATAGCCTCCTTCTAAACGGAAGGGGGCTTTTTTCTGATCACAGAAAGCTCTTCTACCCGCGGCTGTTGGGTAGAAGAGCTTCTTGTTAACCGACATATCGCTGACAAATCTTATCCACGTGGGATCCGTAGGACTCCCCGAACATGTTGAGATGAACGAGTAAATAATACAGATGATACAGGGGTTTGCGATCTTTATAACCTTCATCCAGCGGCAGCATTTCCTGGTATGATTCGTAAAAGGATGGAGGGAAGCCGCCGAACAGTTCGGACATGGCGATGTCCATTTCCCGGTGTCCGAAGGAGACAGCCGGATCGATCAGCCAAGGGGTGCTTTTTTGACCCACCATCCAGTTTCCGCCCCACAGGTCGCCGTGCAACAGACTGGGTTGAATCGAGGGATCGTCCAGCCAGTGGTCCAATCGATCCATCAAGGTATTCAGCAACTGAGCTCGTTCCGGAGTCAGAAGATCTTGTTTGTCTGCTGCTTCCACTTGAGGTAGCAGCCGCTGTTCTCGGTAGAAGTCGGTCCAGCGTTCCATCCAACCGTTGGGCTGAGGCAAGATACCGATATAGTTGTCTTCCTCCAAACCAAAGGAAGGTGCTTTCTGTTGATGGATTTCCGCCAAGCCCCTGCCCAATGCCTCTCCGGCGTCTTCTTTGGAAGCATCCGGTTCAGCGGGGTCGATCCACTCCATGATAATCCATCCCGGTCCACCGTTATCGGAAGACCGTTGATCCAATACGAGGGGCACTCGCAGTTCTTGGGTGGCTTGCAGCAATTTCAATCCTTCTGCTTCTGCGTGAAAGAAGCCCGGGGGTGTTTCTTCCCTCCACTTTAGAAAATACGAGCCCAATGGGGTGGTCAGATGTACGGCATGGCTGATATCGCCGCCGGCGATTTCTTTGGCCCCTTCAATCGGCCCTGGATCTTCCGCCAGTTCTTTCAGCGTATTTTGGATGTCTTCTCGGATAGGATCAGGCAGCATTATATATTCTCCTTATCGCGTATGGTTTGCAATAATCCACGACATCCGGCTTCCACCAACCGGTAGGTTTCATCAAAATCCCCGGTAAAATAGGGGTCCGGAACTTCGTTGTAGGCAGTATCCGGGATGAAGTCGGTCAACCGATATACTTTTGTATCCGGATCACCGGCCAGCTGGCGGAGGGACGAGATATTTTGATCGTCCATCGCCACAATATAATCAAAATCGTCGAGATCCTCCCGTGTTACTTGACGGGCGCGAATTCCTTCATCGGAAATGCCCAGTCCGGCCAGGACTTTACGTGTACCTTTATGCGGAGGTTCTCCTACGTGCCAATCGCCGGTACCTGCTGAATCCACCCGGATGTGAGACTCCAGCCCGGCCTCTTTCACTTGATGGCGAAAAATCGCTTCAGCCATCGGTGAACGGCAAATATTGCCCAAACAGACAAACAGCACTGAAACCACGTAGTTCCACTCCTTTTTCATCTCTGTATCTGTTATCTTACCACAAGGAAAAAACGACGAAAAAAAAAGCTTGCGCGGAAACGTTTCCAACCTCTATAATGTCCATTATATATAAACAAATGTTTTCTACAGGAGGACGATGGCCTTTGAAGCGGAAGGAGGAAACCTACTATTTGATCCGGTCCGACATGCTGCCGGAAGCGATTCAAAAGACGGTGAAAGCCAAATCATTGCTGACTTCCGGCGAAGTCCAAACGGTCCAGGAAGCGGTGGAGCGAGTGGGGATGAGCCGCAGCTCCTTTTATAAGTATAAGGACGGGGTATACCCATTTAACGCGTTGATGAAAGAAAAGATCGTTACGGTAGCCTTGACACTGGATCATCGTTCCGGTGTGTTGTCCGGGATATTATCCTATTTGGCCCGGAATAGAGGAAACGTGCTGACGATTCACCAAACGATTCCACTGCAAGGAGTAGCGGGTGTAACCATGTCGTTGGATACAGCCCACATGGAAGAGGATGTAACAGCCATCATCGATGGATTGCAAGAGTTGAACGGGGTTAAACGGGCGGTATTGGTAGCCCGTGGAGAGTAAACATACAGGGAGTGAGAGACCGATGGTAGAACCGGTGCGAGTAGGACTGATGGGTTTGGGGACAGTTGGCACAGGAGTGGTTCGTCTGGTGGAAGGTCATCAGGAGGATTTACGCAACCAGACAGGAAAGGAGATCGTCATAGAGAAAATTTTGGTTCAGGACATCCATAAAGAGCGCAATGTGCCGGTTGATCAAGGGAAATTGACGGACCGTGCCGATGAGATTTTACAGGATCCCCGTATCGATGTCGTGGTGGAAGTGATGGGCGGCATCGAGCCGACCCGGGAATTGCTACGTCAAGCGGTGGCTAGCGGGAAGCATGTGGTGACGGCCAATAAGGATTTGATGGCTCTCCACGGTGCTGAGCTGTTGTCGGCTGCAGCGGAAAAGAATTGTGACTTGTATTATGAAGCCAGTGTGGCGGGCGGCATCCCGATCTTGCGTGCATTGGTAGAAGGCTTTTCCTCCGATAGAATTACCAAAATGATTGGAATCGTCAATGGGACTACGAATTATATTTTAACCGAGATGAGCCGAAACGGAGCTGATTTTGAAGAGGTGTTGGCCCAGGCCCAAGCGTTGGGCTATGCGGAAGCCAACCCGGCTTCCGATGTGGAGGGCTTGGATGCAGGACGCAAAATGGCGATTTTGGCGACACTGGGCTTTCATGCACAGGTTTCGCTGGAAGATGTAACAGTGGAAGGGATCACGCAAGTCACCTTGGAAGATATCCGCTTTGCCGAACAACTGGGTTATGTGATGAAGCTGGTGGGGTTGGCACAGCGGGATAATGGAGAGATCGAAGTGAGTGTGGAGCCGGCGCTGTTGCCCAAACATCACCCCCTGGCATCTGTCGATGGTGTATACAATGCGGTATATGTCCACGGTGAAGCGGTAGGGGAAACCATGTTCTACGGGCCGGGAGCCGGGGAATTGCCTACTGCGACGGCAGTTGTATCCGATCTTGTGACAGTGGTGAAAAACATGGGCCTCGGAGTGAATGGCCGCGGAACCGTTGCTCCGTATCAGGTGAAACAGGTGAAAGGGCCGGAAAAAATCTTTTCCAAATTTTTTATCCGTCTGCATGTGCAAGATGAGGCGGGAGTATTGGCGGGAATTACCCAGTGCTTTGCGGAACACGATATCAGCCTGGAGCGGGTGTTGCAGGTGCCGCGGGTGAAAGGGAAAGACTCGGAGATCATGTTGGTCACCCACACCGCCAGCCGGTATCAGATGGAGCAGACCCGTCACGCATTGGAAGGAATGAATGCCGTCTACCGGATCAAAAGCTGTTATCGTGTGGAGGGAGGAGCGTAAACATGAACAATCAAGGGATTATGGCAAGGTATCGGGAATACCTGCCCGTCACGGACAAGACTCCGGAACTCAGCTTGCAGGAAGGCAACACTCCGCTGCTCCGCGGGGATCAATTATCGGAAGAGTATGAGCTGGACGTGTATTTTAAGGTGGAAGGATTTAATCCGACGGGTTCCTTCAAGGATCGGGGGATGGTGGTGGCCATCGCCAAGGCAGCGGAAGAAGGCAGTCAAGCGGTCATGTGTGCTTCTACCGGCAACACCTCCGCCTCTGCTGCTGCATATGCGGCACGGCTGGGGCTCCGCTGTGTCGTGGTCGTACCGGACCAGAACATTGCCCTGGGCAAATTGTCCCAAGCTTTGGTGTACGGTGCAGAAGTGCTGGCGGTGCGGGGCAACTTCGATCAGGCGTTGGAAATCGTACGCAATTTGACGGAGCGATATCCCTTTACGCTGGTGAACTCCGTTAACCCATACCGGATCGAAGGGCAAAAAACGGCTGCCTTTGAGGTGTGCGACCAACTGGGGACGGCTCCGGACATATTGGCTATCCCGGTGGGTAATGCCGGCAACATCACCGCCTACTGGAAAGGTTTTGTCGAGTATCACCAAGCAGGAAAAAGCGATCGCCTTCCCAAAATGGTCGGCTTTGAAGCAGAAGGGGCGGCTGCGATCGTGCGCGGAGAGCGGGTGAAGGAGCCGGAGACTGTGGCGACTGCGATCCGCATCGGAAATCCGGCCAGCTGGGATTCAGCAGTGAAAGCGGCGGAAGAATCCCAAGGGCGCATCGACAGTGTAACTGATGAAGAGATTTTGGAAGCATACCTGGAGATTGCACGCCGTGAGGGGATCTTTGCCGAGCCGGCTTCCGCTGCATCCTGGGCCGGGGTGAAAAAAATGCGGAAACAGGGCTTGATTCCGGCGGGTTCCCGGGTGGTCTGCGTATTGACGGGCAACGGGTTGAAGGATCCGGGTACGGCGATCGATGCGGCGGCCGCGGAGCCCAAGGTATTGGATTGCGATGAATCGGTGATTTTGGAAGCGATTATGGGAGCGGAGGAGGTGTCCCATGGCTGACGAATGGGAGATGATGGTGACGGTGCCGGGCAGTACGGCCAATCTGGGACCGGGATTTGACTCGCTGGGATTGGCGATTAACCGCTATCTTCGCCTGCGTTTGACACCCGCGCGGGAATGGGAGGTGATCCTCCGCAGCGACTATTTGCAAGGGGTGGAGAGCGGCGAGGATAATCTCATCGTGCGGGTGATGCGCCGCGCTTTTGAAGAAGCGGGTGCAGATCTGCCATCCTTCCGGTTGGAAGTGGAGAGCGAACTCCCGTTGGCACGGGGTTTGGGTAGTAGTGCTGCCGCCATCGTGGCTGGTTTGTCAGCGGCCAACTGTTTGCTCGGGAACCGTTGGAGCCGGAAAGAATTGCTGCAAAAAGCCACAGCCTGGGAAGGGCATCCAGACAATGTGGGAGCTTCCCTTTACGGCGGTTTTGTCGTGGCCACGTGGGACGGGGAAAAGGCGGAAGTCATTCCGCTCCCCTCCCCTCCACTTACCTTGGTGGCGGCGATTCCGCGTACTCCCCTCGCTACCGCACATGCCCGCAATGTGCTGCCAAAGACGCTGTCTCACCGGGAAGCGGTATTGGGTAGCAGCCGATCCAATTTGTTGACAGCGGCTTTGTTGACTGGGAATTGGAAATCTCTTGCAACAGCGATGGAGGACCGGTTTCATCAACCTTACCGAGCGGCATTGGTTCCGGGCATGGAAGAGGTGCTGAGCAGGGCAGTGGATCATGGAGCTTTTGGTGCGGCGTTAAGCGGTGCGGGGCCGACGGTGATCGCCTTTTGTGAAGAACCGCAGGAGGTCTCGGTGTTTATGCGGTCGGTGTTTGAAGCAAACCGGTTGTCCGTCGAACTGTGGACCCTCCGGCCCGCAACCGAAGGGGCCTCTGTCCAATTGACATCCGTCGGGAATCGTAGTACATTCGAGAGAAAAACTGAAGGGGTCAAAGGATAATGGATTCGGTTGCGTATTTAGGTCCTCAGGGGACATTTACTTTTGAAGCGGCAATAGCCTTGTTTCCGAAAAATGAACGGGTACCATATCCCTCGATTCCCGATGTGTTGTCCGCCGTGGCCCAAGGGAAGGTCCCGCATGGGGTGGTTCCCGTGGAAAATGCCATTGAAGGTTCGGTTAACCTCACCTTGGATTGGTTGATTCATCACGCGGATGTACCCATTACGGCAGAGCTGGTTTATCCGATCACCCAGTGCTTGATGGCTCATCCCCAACAAGGGAATCGTCCGTTGCAGGATTTTTCACGGGTGCTTTCTCATCCGCAAGCTATTGCCCAATGCCAGCATTTCTTGCGGAAACATCTGCCGCAAGCCCAAGTAGAGTTTGTGGACAGCACAGCAGCAGCCGCGGCAAAAGTACGGCAATATCCGGAGGAGGCATGGGCGGCCATCGGCCCGAGAAGTGCGCAGGAGTTGACGGGCCTGGCCTTGCTCAAGCCGGATATTCAGGACTACGACAACAATTTCACCCGCTTTATTGCAGTAGGGGAGCCTTTGACAAGGGAGCCTTCCGTCTCCCCTGCCTACCAGAAGAGCAGCTTGCTCGTGGCGCTGCCTTCTGACTATCCGGGGGCTCTCTATAAGGTGCTCGCTTCCTTTGCCACTCACGGTATCAACTTGTCCCGGATTGAATCCCGGCCAACGAAAACAGGACTGGGTAATTATCACTTTTTCATCGATGCCGAGCAATCCTTGGATCACCCGGCGATGGCGGAGGCACTTCGGGAGGTGGAAGCAGGAGGGTGTCAGGTCCGGCGGTTCGGTTCCTATTTTTGTTACCCTTTTCGTCAAAAACCGATCGTGAAGACCTATTGACAACCGATCCATCCAGCCCTATAATTTTCGTCAAACGAAATTTTTGCAATCATCGAAATCAGGAGGATACCTAGGGTTCCGCTTCACGATGTGAAGGTCTGGTCCGAGTGGTATCAGCACCAAATCCGGTGTACACCGTGAGGAAAAAAGCCTCTGCGGCAGGTTCTGATGCTTGGTTGGAGTCTGCGCAGGAGGGCTTTTTATTTTAGACATTCGGGGGGCGACAACATGGAAGAACGCTGGGTGTATATGAATGGGGACTATGTGCGAAAAGAAGAAGCGGTGGTGTCGATCTTTGACCACGGATTTCTCTATGGTGACGGAATTTTTGAAGGAATCCGGGTCTATGAAGGAAATGTGTTTAAATTGCGGGAACATTTGAAGCGGCTGTATGAGTCCGCCCAATCCATCCTGCTGAAGATTCCCTATACAATGGAGGAAATAGAACAGGCTGTGGTGGAGGCTGTCCGTAAAAACAACTTGCGGAACGCCTACATCCGGCTGGTGGTTTCCCGGGGCAAAGGAGAGCTTTGTCTCGACCCGGACAAATGTTCCAACCCGCAAGTGATCATTATCGTCGATCAGGTCAAGATGTGGCCTAAGGAGATGTATGAAAACGGTCTGAAGATCGTAACCGTGCCGACGCGTCGGAATGTGCCGGATGCGCTGAACCCGAAGATTAAATCGTTGAACTATTTGAACAATATCCTCGTCAAAATCGAAGCCAATCAGGCCGGTGTCGGAGAAGCGCTCACCTTGAACACGGACGGCTATGTGGCGGAAGGTTCCGGGGACAATATCTTCATCGTGAAAAGAGGCGTGTTGTATACCCCGCCCAGCTATGTGGGAGCCTTGGAGGGAATCACCCGGCAAGTGATCATTGAGCTGGCCCGTGAGCTGGGTTATACCGTCAAGGAAGAGCCGTTTACCCGTCATGACGTCTTTGTGGCGGATGAAGTTTTCCTCACGGGAACGGCCGCCGAAGTGATCTCCGTGGTGAACGTGGACAGCCGTGTGATCGGGGATGGCAAGCCCGGCCCCATCACGCTGCAGCTGCTGGAGGAATTCCGGAAAAGGGTGACCGTGGACGGGGTCCAGGTCTATACGGCCGCCGAAGCGGATGTGGAAAAATCCCCCGCCCAGTTGGTGTAAGAACGAAGCCTTTGAAAAAAATACAAAATCAACACACCCTGCGGACCGATTTCGCAGGGTGTGTTTGACAAAGAATGCCTTAGCCAACTGTCCTTAAATAGGGCCGTCAGATTGACGACAAACCTTTATGATAGCTTCGACACTTTTGCCCATTGCTCCCTTTCCTCTGAAGCAGAAGCTATACTGTCCGCTCCAAGAGATTCAACGAGACGCGGCACCATGCGGAGTGCGCTCAAAATGTACAAGCACCCACAGGGCACACGTCACGCCTTGGTCACAAGCTCCCAGGTCGTGCTATGCGCCGCTTTTTGTCTCGTCTCCTCTCTTGTCGCTGAGTTCGTCGTCAAAAGTCGCTACTCGGGCAAAAGAGTTCTTCAGATCATTTCGAGACTTTGTCAGCAGCCTCAACGGCCCTTATAGGGCCGTTTTTTGTATCATCGTTGAAGCAGTCACCGCCTCTTACCATTCAACAAGCGGTTGACGGTTTCTCGGCTGATACCCAAGAGTTGCCCCATCTCTTCCTGGGTCAACATCTTTTCTATCGGGTGATCCGGGAAGTAACGGGCCAGCCATTGCCGCAATCCCTCGATTCGATCCTCTCTATGGGCGGTTACCATACTGATTCGCTCCTGAATTTTGCGCAGGGTTTTCTGCAACAAAAGGGCTGCCTCCCGGTATTGATACGGGTTTTCTTCCAAAGATTCGTACCAGGCAGCTGCCGGGATTCGCTCCACTTCACTGGTTACCAGTGCAATCGCCGTTCCGTGACAGGGTTGCGGGCTCAACAGGGAATGATGGGGGAACACTTCTCCCGGAGTGAGGATATTGAACAAAAAGGGGGTCCCGTCTTCACGCAACCGCACGACTTTAAGCAGCCCGGTATGTAATCGGAACAGGTTTCCCGTTTCTCCCTGACGAAAGATGATTTCTCCTCGGTGGTACTTCACATCTGTTCACCCTTTTGATGATTTTGGTGTGGAAAATGTCACAGCGGATTGCGGGTTCCATCTTTATCCTTTATATCAGACGGATCCATTTCACGAAAGGGTGAAGGTCACATGTTGAGCGAACGGGTTCTGCAATTGCTTCAGAAGACAGTCCCGGCAATGGAGGAGAAAGGGGAAGCGATCACCCGCCGGTTTTATCCCTTGCTGTTTTCGGAGCATCCCGAATTGCTGCACGTATTTAACCACGCTCATCAACATTCAGGGGGGCAGCCCAAGGCGCTGGCAGATACCCTTTTGGCTGCGGCCCGGTATGCGGCCCAGCCGGAGCGGCTTTTTCCCTTGTTGCGGCGAATCGCTCACAAACACCGTAGTGTCGGCGTGAAAAAGGAGCAGTATCCGATCGTAGGTCGGATCCTACTAGGCGCGATGCGGGAGACTTTGGGTGAATCCATCCCGGAAGAGGTCTACCAAGCCTGGGAAACAGCGTACCAATGGTTGGCTCAGGAACTGATTCGGATGGAAAGCGAGTTGTACCGTCAAGCAGCCGTTCAACCGGGAGGATGGGATGGATTTCGCCCCTTTACGGTTGTGCGCAAGGTGAAGGAAAGCCGGTCGATCCTCTCCATCTATCTCCGGCCGGCGGACGGCGGGGCGGTTCCGTTGTTCCTGCCGGGGCAATATGTGAGTGTTCGGTTGCAGATTCCAGGGGAGCGCTATGCTCTGATCCGCCAATACAGTTTGTCTGACGCACCCGGGACGGCTTATTTTCGCATCAGTGTAAAAAAGGAGGAAAAGGTGGGCGACAAACCAGCAGGAAAGGGTTCCAACTATTTGCATGAACAGGTGCACCCGGGAGATATGCTGATGTTGTCTGCTCCGGCAGGGGACTTTGTGCTCGACATGCAAAGTGAACGCCCCCTCGTTCTGGTTAGTGGAGGGGTAGGACAAACGCCGTTGCTGTCCATGCTGAAAACGGTGGTTCGGGAACAGCCAGAGCGGAAAGTATGGTATATCCATGCCGCCAGAAACGGACAGGAGCACGGAATGAAGGAAGAGGTACGCCAAATCGTTCAACGGCACGATCAGGTCCAAAACATCATCTGGTATTCCCGGCCCACGGCAGAAGATGTACGAAACGGTTCCTTCGATTATGAAGGTTATCTCGATGGGCGTTGGTTACTGCGCACCCTGCCTTCCTGTCCTGTGGACCTCTACGTATGCGGCCCGCAATCGTTTGTGGAACAGGTCGCCCGAACGGTGGCTGCAAGAGTCGGAGATTGCGTGTTTTGTGAGCGTTTTGGACCGGGAGAGGTCCACGTGGCGGATTCCCCTGCCAACGAGATCATTACGCCCTTCTCAAAGGAAGCCGATTTGCCATGTTGAAATGATTGCCCGGGGAAGATGGGGAAGATATCGAAGCTTCACGGCAAAAATCCTTCCTGGCTGATTAGGATTTGATGATCGGAAAATTCTTTTCTGAGCAGCTCCAACGCCTTCTGATGGATACCGGGACCATACCACTCCTCCATCCCATTTTCCTCATAACGTTTTTTGATATTTAATCGCTCCGTCCGTTTTCCGCCGCTTCCGTCTCCCATGAAATAATCATCGAGGCAAACCCGGTTGACGATGTTTGCCAATATCTCTGGAAATCGCTCGCTGAAAGGAAGCACTGGAGCCAGAGCAGCCTGAACAGGCAGACCATGGTCTGCTGTTTTTTGTAAGGCCCTCAATCGGGAAGCAAGGGGTGGAGCCGCAGGAGTAAAGATCTTCCGAACGGATTCAAGGTCTGTTTCAATGGTGATACTGATGCGGATGCGGTCCTTGATCTTTGAAAACAGATCGATATCTCTCGTTACCAGCGGACTCCGGGTTTGAACAAACAAAAAATCCGGCCGATTCTCTACCAAGACTTCAAGTAGGGAACGGGTGATTTGAGCCTGATGCTCGACAGGCTGGTATGGGTCCGTACTGGATGACATGAATATGGTAACAGGGCCTTTCTGCTTGGCTTTTTGTATTTCCTTGCGCAATCTCATTTCTGCTCCTTGTTTTACCTCTACCCAAGTACCCCATTCTTGGCCGTGAAACAAGGCGATGGGCATTTGCCGTACGTAACAATAGGAGCAGGCGAAAGCACACCCGACATAGGGGTTTAATGAATGGGTATACCCTTTTAGAAAACCAGAGGTGGGATGTAGGATTCGTCTGGGTTCTTTGTAGGAGATCTTGGTCTGCATGGCTCAACCTCCCTTTCAACAGGATAACATTTTGCGGGGCTTATAGATAAGTTCCATCGAGGTCTTGGGGTCCGTAATGACAAAAACGCCCTGCCGAAAGGGATATTGGCGGGCGTTTCTGCATGGCATCAATGTTTGTCCGTATGATGCGGTTTCCTCTCTTTTTCTTTCACCTGCAAGGATTGCCACAAGGCAAGCCACTGTTTCCGTAACTTGTCGATTCGGTATCCGTAGATGAAGGTGATTTTCATACTGCATCATCCTCCCGTTTTTCATCAATCTATGCTTGTCCAGATGAAGTATGACAGCTAAATCTTCCATTCAAGGTATCTACAAATTTTGGGTAGAGGGGAGGAAATGGAGCATTGTTTTATATGGGCTATCTTATGTATATTCTTCATCGGTCCAAGGAGGGTACCGGAAAAGGAAGAAGGGATAACCGGCCTCTCAGTTATGAGGTGGGAGTGAATCTGCATACAACTGGATGGTCGCTTGTTCTCCCTGAACTTCCACGATCGTCAAACTGCCTCCAGGAATAAAGGGCTTGTCCCACAGCCGCTTCCATTCCCTCTGCTCCAAATGAGCCAGCAGGACTTTCAAGACAACGGCATGGGTAACGATGAGGATATTGTCGTCGGGATGGTTGCATTTGAGGTAAGAGAGAAACCGCAATACTCGTTGTTGAATCTCCTGATAGGTTTCGCCCTCGGCAGGACGATATTGAGCCGGGTCACTCCAAAAACGCTTGTAAGAGTCCGGGTCTGTTTTTTCCAGCTGTGAAAGGGTTTGTCCTTCCCAGTGACCCAAGTGCATCTCATATAAATCCTCGTGTTTATGAATGGAAATGGGTCGCTTTCCTCGGATGATTTCAGCCGTATGGACTGCTCGGCGGCTGGGGCTGGAATAGATCCGTTGGATCGGGACGTCTTGCAACCGTTCGGACAGCGCTTTTGCCTGCTGAATGCCCTTGGAAGTGAGGGGAGAGTCCATCCGACCCTGCATTTTTTCAGCTGGTTCCACTCCGTTTCTCCATGGCGGGTTAGGTAGAGTTTCATTTTGTTTGCTCCATTCGTTTGGGTTTCCTTTGTCATACATTCAGCGCATCCTTGAAGATTCCTTCTGTTTGTCGTGGAGATGCCCATTACAAAAGCCCGCTGGATCAGAAGCGGGCTTTTTGGCGTATTGCTTTATCCCATGACATCCCGGCGCTGGAACACGATAAAGGCTATCGCCAAGGCGATGAGCGACCACACACCGAGCACGGCCAGGGAAAAGGGCAAGCTCATTCCTTCGATCATGGTGGGGGTGCCGGAGAGATAATCGGTCAGCTGCAGGTTGGTGAAGGCCAGATACTTCAATGTGGTCCACGAAGGTGCCAGCTGGACGAGGAGGCTGCCGGAGATCAGGGCGGCCATCATGATGCCCATGCTGGCGGCAGTGCTTCGGACAAGGACCGACACCATAAAGGACAAGGTGGCTACGGCCACACAAGTAAACCAGGCCAGGCCGTATGCCATCAAAATATATTGCCACTGGGGGATCAAGTGTACGTTGGTGGTGATCAGCTCTCCGTTTTTTTCTTGAAAGCCGGTGATGACAGGCATATCCCACCCTTTGTAACCGAAGATCAATCCGGAGATCAGGTAGGAGAGGAGGGCGGTTGCGGTGACGATCAAGGAGACCACTAGAATCAGCGCCAGGTACTTGCTCCAGAGAATTTTCCATCGTCGCACCGGTCGGGTCAAAAGCAGTTTGATGGTGCCTCCGGAGTGTTCGGAAGAAACGATATCGGAAGCGACGACTACGACCAAGAGCGGGAGGAAAAGAGCAATCGCCTGCTCCACAAACCTCCGGACAAACGTCGGAGCACCGGGGGCGTTGGGGTTGATATCATGGTCCAAATAGTACTGCAGCTGCTGGATGTTGATCTGGATAAATTCCTTCCATTCTTTAGGGATTCGGCTCGATGACAGGCGGTTTTGGTTGTCGATGATTTGCTGCTGGACGACTGCCCGCCAATCCGATGTTCCCAACTGTTCCATCGTATTTTGCACGGTACGGTATTGGGCGTAGGTGAAGACGGGAATCAGGACGGCGACAATCAAGAGCACGACGAGGAGACGTTTCTTTTTGGCCATTTTCAGGAGTTCATTGTAGACGAGGGGCACCCAATCAATCATCGTCGCTTCCTCCTGTCATTTGTAAAAATACATCTTCCAGGGTGGCTTGTTTTCGTTGAATGCCTTCTACTCGGATACCTGCTTCGATCAGGTGCCGGTTGGCATCAGCGATGCGGTCTTCGGGAATGTGGGTTCGGACGGCTCCGTTTGGCAGCATCTCCGCAGCAGTGACATAGGGTAGGGAACGGATCTTCTCAAAGCCGCGGTCGGCCGGTTCCAGCCGCCATTGTACCGGTGCGTCTCCCTCCAACAGTTGATGGACCGGTCCTGTCCGGATGATTTCCCCCTCATGGATAATGGCCACCCGATCACATATCAGTTGCACTTCGTGCAGGATGTGGCTGGAGATAAAGACGCTGATGCCCTGCTCTTCCGACAAGCGGCGGATAAAGCGGCGCATATCCCGGATGCCTGCAGGATCCAAGCCGTTGGTAGGTTCGTCCAGGATGAGCAGCTGGGGGTTGCCCAGCAGTGCCTGTGCGATGCCAAGGCGCTGGCGCATGCCGAGGGAATAGGTTTTCACCGGGTCGTCGATGCGTTCTTCCAGCTCCACCAATTGGGTAACTTCCAGGATGCGTTCGGGCGGGATGTCCGGTTGCATTCGGGCGAAATGCTCCAGGTTTTCCCGTCCGGTCAGGTAAGGATAGAGCTCCGGGTTTTCCACGATACAGCCCACGTGACGGATGGCGTCCAAAAAGCGCTGATGCAGAGGGTATCCGCCGATCATCACCCTTCCGGCGGTGGGGCGAATCAGGCCGACCAGCATGCGGATGGTGGTCGTTTTCCCGGCGCCGTTGGGGCCGAGAAAGCCGAATATCTCCCCTTTTTGCACATCAAAGGTGATGTTTTTGACAATCTCCCGCTTTCCGATTCGTTTGGACAGGTTGTGGACGGATAGCACGGTGTTGGTTGTGTGTGGGGTTTTGGTACTCATCGGCTCACATCCTTGTCAACATTCCCCATTACTTGCAACAGTCGTTCCGCCATCAGCTGATAACCGTCGCCGTTTGGGTGGAAGTGGTCGTTGAATAAGTATTTTCCGGGTTGCAGCTGGAACAGATCATAGGTGGGGATCACCACGACCCGGTCGTGGCGGGCCGCCGCTTCTTGCAAGGAGTCATTCCACTCGCGGACGAAACGGAAAGTGATGCGGCTGTCTTTCAGATCCCCAAAAGGGTTATACAAGCCAAAGATAAAAATGGGAATATCGGGATTCTGTTCCCGAATCATTTCGAAGATAGCATCCAGATTTTTTTCATATTGTTGCTGGGCGGCGCGGATTTTGGCTACATCCATCGACTCCAAACGCCCGCTTTCTCGAAACAGATCATTGCCGCCGATGGTAATCACGACCCAACCGGCTTGATGGATGAATTCCTGCACGCGGGGTTTCTGCAATTGTCGTCGTAGGTCATGAGAGGTTTGTCCATTGACTCCCAAATTGATGAAACGCAGCTTTGAGGATGGTTTCTGCAACCGTTGACGTACCCGTCCTGCGTAGCCCAGGCCCGTGGTATCGCCGGTTCCCCGGGTAAGGGAATCTCCCATGGTAAGGAACAGATTTTTTTGCTCCGATACCTTTTGCTCTTGGCTAGTTTTGGATGGTTGAAGGGAGTTGCGATGGCTGCTGGTAATTTCAGAGACAGCCCAACCAAAACCGAACATCCATATCAGAGCAGAGGTGACAGCGGTAAGACTTACGATGGTCCATAGAGGGCGTCCTTTGATTCGCATGGCTGGCTCCTTCAAATGTGAGGTTTGGTGACAAGTCCTGCTATAGGTAACGATACCGGGGGAGGGCATCTCCGTCAACTTTTCTCTTTTTCTTCTCATCTTTTCCTTCCCGGACAGGGGCAATCCGCCCATAGGCGCATATATATAGAATGCATGCTTTTGACAAGGAGGGACTGCTTGGTGAAGATTCATATTGTGCAAGAAGGGGATTCATTATGGAAAATCGCGCAACATTACCAGATGCCCCTGCAAAAGCTGATCGACGCCAACCCCGACATTGAAAATCCGGATCAACTGGAGGCGGGTGCTAAAGTGAAAATTCCTGCTGGCCGCGTTCCGGTTACCAGCACCAGTGGTGAAAGGCCGAAGAAAGAGATGCCGATGATGCCGCCTATGCCGCCATTGCCCAAAATGCCGAAGCTGCCGAAAATGCCGCACAGGCCTGGGAAAGAAGAACCACCGGCGAAGCCGTATCCATCTCCCATGATGCCGCCCATGCCGAAGCCCCCCACATACGGACCAGGGATGCAGATGCCCGGCGACGGTTATCCCGGAATGCCCCAGATGCCTGGCGGCGGGTATCCGGGCATGCCCCAGATGCCGGGATATATGCCGGGAGTCGGTTACCCCGGAATGCCCCAGATGCCCGGCGGCGGGTATCCGGGCATGCCCCAGATGCCGGAATATATGCCGGGAGTCGGTTACCCCGGAATGCCCCAGATGTCCGATGGCGGGTATCCGGACATGTCGGGGTATTATCCGGATATGGATTATCCAGGCATGCCGGGTTCTTATTCCGGATATTTTCAGGAAGGAGATGCTGGATCCGATTCTCTCAGTTTACCGCCCATGGGGCCGGTCCGTTGGGAAGAATGGGAAAGCAGTTCAGGAGAAGCCTGATTCTTCGTTTTTTGGAGGTGGAAGGAGTGAATGGCGAGCTGTCCCGTTGGGAAAAAGTACTGGGTTCGGCCATCCGGCGGGTGGTTCCTTTTCAACGGCATTGGCGGGTGATTACGGATGCCGGTGACTGGATATGTAAAACGGTTCGCCACCTTCGGCATGTGGAGTGGTGGTTATGTACGGAACGGGAGCTGCGACAACGGGGATTCAAAGCGATGCCGACGGTTCGGTTCGATGGACACATGTGGATGTTCAGTTCCTTTCTCCAAGGACGGACCGTCAGCTACCGCTCGCCCCGGGATGCGCTGTCCACGGCACGGCTCCTCGCTTCCTTTCACCGGGCAGGACAGGGCCTGTTCACTCCTTCGCTTTCCATGCCTTCGTATACTTTGGTTGAACGCGTCGATCAGCGCCTCACCTCATTTGCTTCCCTATTAAAAATGTCTGCCCGTATTCCCGGGGAAACGGCCGCGCTGGTCCGTGACCACGGGGCTTATTTTTACCGACAGGGGCAGGAGGCGCGACAACGGTTGGCCCTGCTTCCTTTTAGGGAACTGGTGCATTGGCATCGGGGACGGCGGTTTCTTGCCCACCGTGATTTGGCCAGCCACAATGTGATAGTGGATTCACATAACCGGCCTTGGCTGATCGACTTTGAGACGGCCGACTACGATTGCCAAGTGGGTGATGTATGGCAGTTTCTCACACGGATGCTGTCCGAGCAGGAATGGGATTTGCAGTTGGGGCGGGAGGCCATTCGGACTTACGAGTCGATTCGGCCTTTATCTTCCGTCGAGAGACACATTTTAACGGAATTATTGGCGATTCCCAATGAGTTCTATCGGGAGTCCCTGGGGGTGATTCAGCAGAAGAAGGGGTATCACGCGAAAAAGTCCCTTCCCTACCTGGGGAGAATCGTTCGGGCAATTCCCAAGTGGCAAGCTTTCCTGGGCGAGATCAGGCGGACAGCTTGGTAGTTGGATTGCTCATGTGGTATCATGGGAGTTGATCTCATGAGCCTTTTTTGTAGGTGTAGGGGAGGCGCTGGATATGAAGGTTGGTTTGGCCCAGATCCGTCCCAAATTGGGACGGGTGGATGAAAACCTGCGGCTGCACCAAGAGTTGATCCGCCGTGCCACTTCGGAGCAGGTGGATCTTTTGGTTTTTCCTGAATTGAGCGTGACCGGATATCAATTGCAGGATTTGACCTTGGATGTCGGCCGTCCGGTAACGGATGAACATATACAAACCTTGCTGCGTGAAAGCGAGGAGATGGATCTCGTTTTCGGCTTTGTGGAAGAAAGCGAGGACCACATATTCTACAATGCTGCTCTGTATGCCAGCGGCGGCGAAGTGCAGTATCTTCATCGCAAGGTGTATCTCCCGACCTACGGGATGTTCGATGAAGGGCGCTATTTTGGTCGGGGAAACAGCATTCGGAGCTTCCAGACGCGCTTCGGGCGGACAGGGATACTGATCTGCGAGGACGTATGGCATCCCTCCACATCGTATCTGATGGCGCAAGATGGGGCAAAGGTACTGATCGTCGTCTCCAATGCCCCGGTCAAAGGTGTACCTGCTGCCGATCACGGCAACAAGAAGGTCTGGTACGACATCCTGACCAACATTGCTGTGCTGCACGGCATGTATGTGGTGTATGTAAACCGGGTCGGCACGGAAGACGGGGTTTCTTTCTTCGGCGGCTCCACGGTTATCGATCCCTTCGGGTGGGTACAGGACGAGGCGCCGCTGTTTGAGGAAACGCTTCTGACAGTAGACCTGGATTTAGAGAAAGTGCGCCGGGCCCGATATCAAAATCCTGTCTTACGGGATGAAGACCTGGACTTAACCGTGCGGGAATTGAACCGGATTCGGGAGAAGCGGCGGGGAGGTGACAGCCGATGACCGCGGTGCACGAAATGCTGGAGAAAGCCCCGTATTTGCGGGTGGATGAAGAGGTCATCGTCCGTTTGTTGACGACAGCACTAAAAGAAGAGGTGGAGAAGGCGGGTATTGAGCACGTCGTGATCGGTTTATCCGGCGGCTTGGACTCTGCATTGGCCCTGTATCTTTGTGTGGAGGCTTTCGGCAAGGATCGGGTATTGGCTGTGCGGATGCCTTACAAAACCAGCAGTGCTTCCAGCTTGGAAGATGCACAAGCGGCGATTGACGACACCGGAGTGGAATCCCTGACGGTAGAGATTACGCCGCAGGTAGATGCTTATTTTGAACGGTTTCCGGATGCCTCCCCCTTGCGCCGGGGAAATAAGATGGCCAGGGAACGGATGAGCATTTTGTATGATCTATCTGCTGCACGGCGTGCTTTGGTGATCGGGACCAGCAATAAAAGCGAGCTGTTGTTGGGATACGGAACCCAGTTCGGTGATTTGGGCTCGGCAGTCAATCCCCTGGGTGATTTGTACAAAACCCAGGTACGGCAGTTGGCTGCTTATATGAAGGTGCCCGAGTCCATTATTGCCAAACCCCCGAGCGCCGATCTGTGGGAAGATCAGACGGATGAAAAGGAGTTGGGCTTCACCTATTTCGATGTGGACCGGCTGCTATACTTCTTGGTAGATCAGCGGTATGACCGGGACAAATGCATCGCACAAGGTTTTGATCCCGAGTTTGTCGATGGCGTTGCCCGGCGGATTCAAATCAATCAATACAAACGCCGGACGCCGGTGATTCTGAAAACGAGCAGCCGTACGGTCGGGATTGACTTTAGGTATTTGCGGGATTGGGGACTGTAATGATAGAAGGATCGTGAGGTGAAAGAACATGGCAGGCCATTCCAAATGGAAAAACATCCAACATCGCAAAGGTCGGCAAGACGCTTTGCGGGGAAAAATCTTTGCCAAACTTTCCCGGGAAATCACGGTGGCGGCACGGGAAGGCGGCGGTGATCCGGAACACAATCAACGGCTGCGTCTGGCTATTACCAAAGCCCGCTCCCAAAATATGCCCAATGACAACATCGAACGGGCCATCAAAAAAGGGACCGGGGAAACCGGCGGTCAGGCGTATGAAGCGGTCACCTATGAAGGGTACGGCCCCGGCGGCGTCGCTGTGATGGTGGATGCCTTGACAGACAACCGGAACCGGACCGCCGCCGATATGCGGCATATCTTTTCCAAACGGGGCGGCAACATGGGGGAGAGCGGCTGTGTCGCCTGGATGTTTGACCGCAAAGGATTGCTCCGGATCGATCGGGACAACACCATTCTGGAAGAAGATGACATCATGATGCTAGCCCTGGAAGCGGGGGCGGAGGACTTCGAGGCAACGGAAGACGCCTATGAAATCATCACCACCCCGGAAACCTTTGAAGAGGTAAAAAATGCGCTGGAAGAGGAAGGCTTGAAATTCTCCACCGCTGAAGTCACCATGGTTCCCCAGAATACGGTTAAACTGACCGGTGACCAAGTCGGCAAGATGATGGAACTGATTGATGCGCTGGAGGATCACGACGACGTGCAAAATGTCCATTCTAACTTCGACTTTGACGAAGCGGAAGTGAAACAGTAAAAAATGCTAGGAAAATAAGCAAACACCGGGCTCTTGCAAGGTCCGGTGGTTTTTGTATTTATAAATAGCGAGCGGGAAAACCCAGCCCTTTGGGGTTGATATGAAAGCGAGCGTCGAACAAGGGAGGGTGTAAACCCTTTCGTTAGTACGACAAGTTTTTGGTATCTTTAAGATATGAGCGAAGACTGGTTAAACTACTCGTACCTTGAGAACCGAATCATAGGGGGGCAGGAGGAATCCGTCCTGCCGTAAAATGCTGTTGAGTAGCCGATGGAGGCTCAGCATTTCTTAGGCTCGGACGGAGCCTTCGGGAGAGGGTAGCGGGTTGTCGCACCCAATGATCCGAGAAGCCCACGGCGCCCGTAGGAAGTGCCCTTGGGGTGCTTTAGCCGTGTGGAGCAAGTCACAAAGGGCCTTTCGTAAACGATTGGGTTACTTTTTGTTTAAGATGCGCATAGGAACATGCGGATCACTAGGCTAAAGTGCTGAGGTCTACATCATAAAAACCTCCGTTTGATGATCACCTTTGCTTCCAACAGAAGGAGGCGGGTAAATTTTTTTACCCGCCTCCCCTTTTAACCGATACATCTCTCTAATTCTCGTTAGCCGGATATTAGCAGATCCAATTCTTTTTTGACCAAGTGTCTACAGATATCAGGCAGGAGTTCACAACCCCCAATTCTTGCTTCTGATAGGCCTTCACACCCAGCCTAGTGCCCGTGCCGCCTGAGCCACGATAAAGGTGACGCCAATGGCGAGACTGGTGGGAATGGCAAAGGCCAGGAAGGTCCATTTGCGGCTTTTTGTTTCTTTATAAATGTTAAGCAGTGTGGTACCGCAAGGAAAGTGTAACAGCGAGAATAGCATGGTGTTCAAAGCGGTAAGCCACGTCCAACCATGGTCAATAAAAATCTGCTTCAGGGAGTGTAAATCCTCCACTTCCGTCATGGCACCCGTGGACAGGTATCCCATGATCAGGATCGGAAGCACGATTTCGTTCGCCGGAAGTCCCAGGATAAAGGCCATCAGGATGAAGCCGTCCAATCCCAGCGCCCGGGCAAAGGGGTCCAGGAAGGCGACAACGTGTTCCAAAACGCTCAGGTGGCCCATCTGGATATTAGCCAGGATCCAGGTGACAAGCCCGGCGGGGGCGGCGATGATCATCGCCCGCTTTAAAGTGAAGAGCGATTTGTCAAGAGATGCCCGCAGGATCGTGTTCCATACTTTCGGCTTTCGGTAAGGGGGCAGCTCCAGGGTGTAATGGGTAGGAACTCCCTTGAGTGCCGTTTTGGACAATACCCAAGATACCGTCAAGGTGACCACGATCCCGAACAGCACCACCCCGATCACGCCGGCTGCCGTTACCAGGGTTTGCATGCCGCCGGTGTAGCCCGCCGCCATAAACAGGGAAGCCATCAGAATCAGCGTCGGCCAGCGGCCGTTACAAGGAACAAAGTTGTTGGTCAGAATGGCCATCATCCGTTCCCGGGGCGACTCGATGATCCGGGTGGACATGATTGCAGCAGCATTGCAACCGAACCCCATGGCCATGGTCAGGGATTGTTTCCCGTGGGCGCCCGCCCGTTTAAACAAGCGATCCATGTTAAAAGCGACCCGCGGCAGATAGCCGAAGTTTTCCAATAAGGCGAACACGGGGAAGAAGATTGCCATCGGAGGCAGCATCACGCTGACCACCCAGGTAAGTCCGCGATACATCCCGAGCACAAGAGCGCCGTGAAGCCAACCGGGGGCGTGTACCGCCTGGAAAGCCATGGTGATGTATCCTTCCAGCCAGGAGAAAAACTCAGCCAGCATCGAAGAGGGGACGTTGGCACCGGCGATGGTGATATAGAAGACGGTACCCAGCATGGCCAGCATAATGGAAAACCCCACAACTTGGAGGTTAGGATGCGGTCCAGTTTTTCGGAGCGCATCAATTTGTCTTTGTCCTGGTATTGGACTACATCACGACAGATGGATTGCGTCGTCCGATAGATGGCTCCCACCATCTCGTCCCGGATGTTTCCGCCGCCGAGGGAACGAGCTTGAGAGGCCAGAGTGTCAAAGGTTTCATGCCCCGCGCCCATGAACGGGCACCTCCTTTCTCTCCAACCACCGTTCTTTTAAAGCTTTCAACAGACTGTCATCACCATCCAGAAGGCGAAGAGCTACCCAGCGGGCTGGCAATTTCTCTCCATATATGGAACGGATGGAGGGCTCCATAGCGGCCACATTCTTTTCGATTTCTTCGTTGTACCGGACTTGCAGCGGACGAGTGATGATTTCACCCCGTACCATTCGCTGAATCGTTTTTTGCAAGTCCTTTAACCCTACGCCGTCGCGTGCCGTTGTAGGCACGACCGGTACCCCCAGTTTGGCAGCCAGGGCGTCCACATCCACCCGAATGCCTTTTCGTTCGGCTTCATCCATCAGGTTGAGGCAGAGGATAACCTTTCCCGTCATCTCCAACACCTGAAGTGCCAGGTTCATATTCCGTTCCAGGGCGGTGGCATCCAACACGACCACGGTCACATCCGGTTTTTCAAAGATGATATAATCCCGGGCCACCTCTTCATCTGCCGAGTTGGAGTAAAGGGAGTAGGTGCCGGGAAGGTCGATCACTGTATACGTATCGCCGTCAAAGTCGTATTCTCCCTCGGCATGGATGACAGTTTTGCCGGGCCAGTTGCCGGTGTGTTGGCGAAGTCCCGTCAACGCGTTGAACAAGGTGCTTTTTCCTGTATTGGGGTTTCCGGCCAAAGCGATGCGGTAATCAGCCATGATGATCCCCTCTCTCTCCGATGATTTCTCCGTAAATTTGAGCACTCTCTTCTTTTCGCAAAGCAATGGTGGTATTGGCTACCAGGAAAGCCATTGGATCACCCAATGGACTTTTTTGCAATACCTTTACTTCTGCTCCGGGGATAAACCCCAAGTCCAGTAATCGGCGGCGCATCGTTCCGTCTAACGAAAGTCGATGAATGCGAAAAAATTGTCCCGGTTTCGCTTCTGCCAAGGGGATGGCAGTAGATTCTCCCATCTGTACTCCCTCCATATTGACAAATCCGATCAAAAAGCTTTGCCCATTCACATGTATTTTTCATAGGGCAATTTATTTTGCTTAAGAGAATGTTTTTTGCCCTAGTGCAAAAATAAGCTAATATCATTTTATGCTCGATTTCAGGATTATGTCAATATATCTTGAGGGTCCTTGCGAAAAAGTGGTAATGGTACGGCTTGTATACCTCTATATGGTGTGAAATTGCTGTAGGATTAGGCATGGAGTCCTGAGGCTGCTGACAAAATTTCTCGAAATGAGCTGAAGAACTCTTTTGCCTGAGCAGCGACTTTTGACGACGAACTCAGCGACAAGAGAGGAGACGAGACAAAAAGCGGCGCATAGCACGACCTGGGAGCTTGCACCAAGGCGTGACGTGTGCCCTGTGGGTGCTTGTACTTTTTGAGTGCCCTCCGCATTGTGCCGCGTCTCGTAGAATCTCTTGGAGCGGACAGTATAACTTTTGCGTCGGAGGAAAGGGAGCAATGGGCAAAAGAGTCGAAGCTAACATAAAGGTTTGTCATCAATCTGGAGTCCTGTAGGGCAAGAGGAGTAAACGGATGAACGGCTTACTCATGAATTGCAACAGCTCATGAAAATTGTCTGGAAGGATAAAAGGTTGTATTCGATGACCCATCGTCTGGATTGTTTTTTATGGAAATAAGGACACAAAACATGGGAAACATCCGAAATATGTAATGGAGGTGATTCCCATGATGACGCTGATCGGATGCCTCTTTCTGTTGGCGGCATATCTGGACTGGCAGAAGGGACAGCGGCTGTCCGCTGTTTGTATGGGGTGGATCAGCCTGATTGCCCTTTTGTTTGGGTAAGCGGTGTTATGAGAAGAACACCGCTTTTTTATTAGGGATTCTCCACCCGTTTCCACTTCAGTCCGGGAAACTCCGCCTTTAACCGCTGATAGGCATCGCCGCTGATGTAACCTCCCTGATGGTCTATATAATTTTGTTCAAACTTAACCACCCGCCAACTCCCGTTTTCTTTGCGGACACGTACTTTGAAATCCCGTTTATCTGCCGGCCGGTGGATCAGGAAGGTCTTATATCGGCCAATCACGCGTTCCGTGGGAGACTCCACGATCAAGATATCTGGATTGGAGTTCCTTGCTTCCCGTCGGGTATCGGAAATGCGCCAGGCGATTTCTTTCAAATCGCTTTTGTTTTGCAACATACCGGAAGCTTCGTTCATGTCTCCGTTCACCCAGACGGATTTGTAGAATCGGATGGCTGCTTGCTCCGCTCCGTCTGTGTCCCGGCCGCACCCGAGGAAGACCAGTAACGTACACAGGCACAAGGAGAAAAGAGAGATTCGTGAGTGGTTCATCGGCACATAACCGCCTTTCCGTTAAGAAAGTTTTGTCCTCTTTCATCATGCTTCCAGAACCAGTTTCTATTCATGACCGGCAATCTTGGTGAAGGGAAAGGGAACGTCAAGAAAGATCCGGCTGATGAGATCCGAGGTACCTCGTAGATCTCTCGGATTTCGAGGCTGCTGACAAAGGTTCTTGACATGAGCTGAAGAACTCTTTTGCCCTAAGAGCTGGAAGAAAAATTCGGCGGCAAAGAAGTAGAACCAGTGTCGAACCGGTTAGGGGAGTTAAAAGACAACCCCATTACGCGTCGGATCTTTGGCCAAAAGAAAACCAGCGTAGATCCCTTACAGATCATGCAAAACGGAGAGAGTGCCCTGTATGACCTGGAAGGATTGAGCCAGCACGAAATCCGCTTGGTGATGGGATATATCACGAACCTGTATCATCAAGCCTGCTCCAAACGGACCAACCAACAGTCCAACCACTATCTGATCGTGGACGAGGCCCATGAGGTGCAATTACCTGTCATGCATCAACAGATCATTCCTAAAGATCGTGCCAGGGGTCTGGTATTGATCCTGATGACGCAGTTTATGGATCAGCTGAAAAAGGAACTGAAAGCGGCCATCACGGAGATTTCCGGCAATATTATCGCCTTCCGATCTGGTAAAGAAACAGCACAAGAAGTGGAAGCCATCACCGGATTTAAGGCAGAGGATATCCGGAAACTATCGGACCTTCATTGTAGTGTATACACGGACGATGAGGATGGGGATCCGGTCCGCTTCTTTGTCCGGACAGAACCACCCTACATCCTAGATCACCAAGGGTAGCCCACCTATTACGGCGACGACAAACCGAAGCGGGATCGAGCGAAAGAAAAAGCATATGCCGAGGCTTTGGAGGAGCTATCGGCTCGCGATTGTAAAACGGCCGAGGAAGCCGAACAGGAAATCCAAGCCTACTTAGAAAGCCTGTGGGAGCACACCAAGGTCATGCGTTATCAGATAGTCAAGCCGGTAAGTGATTCTTGGGATGATTTCGGTAAAGTCTTGCGTGAAATTCAACGGGAAACAAGCGTATTCTGTAAAGAAAAAAACAGCCTTCTTCGGCTGTTGACTTTACAGAATGCATATTCGGTAAAGTTAGTTGGCAATAAAAAAGCGCCGCACGAAGATCACCAAAAGCGGATCGCCCCATACCTTTTCGAGCGATAATCAAGCTGATTATCAACTGGAAAACGTAATATTCCTAGAAAAGCACCCTCGATTCAAAGAGGATTTCAAAACATTTAAAGACATCAAAGAAGAAGTACATAAACAACTGGAGCAGAAATGTATCGACAAAGATCGTTTAATTGAATTAAACGAACAACTGGGTCTACTAAACAATAGATATGGCCACATCGCCGCCCTTGGAGTACGTTTTTTATGCACTCGACAAGACAACACTTGGGACTGGACCTTTCCCCTCTAAAAACGCTGCAATCCCAGTCACGGCAAGGGATCACGGTATTTTTGCATAAAAAATGAATTGGAAACGTAACAGGGAAGATGGTTTGTGAAATGACGAAAAAAACCGCCTAAAACCCTTGTAAGCCACAGGGAATTTTACGTTTAGGGAAATGCGAAGGGGATATGAATTTCCCGGCATACACCCACAATATGCACCTGCATGGTTTTGGTTCCTTGTTCCAAAACAGCCCGTGCTATTTACACGGGCTGGGAAACAGGGTAAGTCATACAAGGAGGTGTAAGTAAACCGACGCTTGGGCGGGGTGACCGTACGGCGACACAGTTAAGCGGAGCTGCGGTTATTTTATTCTTATGCCCCAATAGCCTAAGGAAGGGCATTTATTGCCACATGTAACGATGTAGAGGCATCATTCCGGGATATTGTGGATAAGTTCCGGAATATTGCGGATATGTTACAGGGATGCGTGGATACGGAGGATAGACTCCGGCAGGAGGTTTCTTACATCTACACTTACGGCCACACTTACGTCCACACCCGCAGTCTGAGGTTTTGCTTGACATTTTAGTCCTCCTTTGGGGTAGAAGTCGAACATTAATGTATCCAATGGGTATTTGTTTTGTTACTCAATTACTAACTTTTAGGCACCTAACATGGTTAACATTTTTCGAATTCGGCCCCATTACGTACGATAAATCAAAGGTACCATGTTTTTTCCTAAAACAAGCCCTTCATGAATCTCAAAGGTTCATTTGGAACTGTCAACGGCCCTCAGAATGGCTTTCACAGTTTTCGCTCCACGGGAACCCTTTAGTTCCTTAACGAAGCATCTAAAGTGCGTATCGCACTATAGGGTACAACTAACTAGCACCTTGTAGGGTAGCTAAAATAAAATAACTACTGAAACCCATCTACGGATTGCTTCCCATCCCCTTAATATGGGGATAATTTTTTTTAAAAAAATCATGTAGTGCGTAATTACACCAACTGTGTTTGCTTTCGTACCAGATCATGTTCACGAATATCGGAGGACCACTACATTTGACGATGGTCATGTTCACCATTTTTCTGGTGTTACTGGACCACCCATTCCGTTGCCGGATGGAGGTCACTACCACATCATCGAAGGAGAAACAACGATAAACGGCAAGATCCTCCATACCCATTTCTATAAGGGAGAAGCAAAATAACCCCTGATATAACGGTTCTGTAAAACCTACCCAAATCGTTATCTGAATCCCCCGACCCTACCCTCAAAACTAGTCATGCGGCTAATTTTCACAGTTTAATTAAAGTGAGCCTGTTGCATAAATAATTTCTAAAATCGATAAGAAAAATCCGCCATTCCGTGGTACGATGTAAGCTCTCACCCAAACATCAAACCACGAGGCGGATTGATTTGAGTTTAGCACATAACTTACATAAACACCAACATCCACTGCTGCAATTGTTTCAACAAATTGATTCCATGATGCTTCATGTTCACCAGCCCAGACGTGGTCGTCCGCCCAAATTTTCTGATGCTCAAATTGTCAAATGCATGATCTACTAAGTATTTTACCGAATCAAGAGCTTGCGGGAGTTGGAATGGCGTCTGCGTTACGATTCCCATGCCCGGACTTGGATCGGGCTCTCTGAGGTGCCGGATCATAGCACACTGTCTCGTCGAGTAGCTACCATCGAAAAATCTTCATACGAATTGCTGTTTCATG
>NZ_BMHQ01000007.1 GCF_014641195.1 Marinithermofilum abyssi
AAAATTTAACCGTTGAAAAGCCGCGTCCCTCACAGGGCGTTTGAGAGGCTTGAGCGGATTGCGGGGAAACTCGCACGATCCGTTCTTAGGGGGGAACGGCCCCGTAAGGGGCCTGCCCTACCCGACATCCCTAAGCGGAAGTTCAGAGGAGATTCTTCCACTATCACTACTCTAAGACAGTGCCCCCGCCGATCTCGGCGGGGGCGTCTGTTCATCCCATGGTCTTTCAAGTTCACTTCTTGCTTTATAGAATGTGCTTTCCAGACATCAATGTCCGCCGTGACCGTCGCCGTTTTCACGAGTGATCTCCAGCATCTGATCAATCATTCCTTGTGTGGTAAAGGAGAGTGTTTTTTCAGAACCGATGACGAACGCATGGTTGTATGGTCCGACGGTGGGGTCGTCCTTAAATGTGGGCTGCAAACTCATTAGGTACTTGTGCATAGGTTCGGACAGCGTTCCCTTGTCCAACAGAAGTTCGGGGTGTGTTTTCCCATGTGGGAGAAGGGTGCGCTCGCGATCGCCGCTTCCACGTTGTCCGTACGGTTAAAGGTCAGGCCGTGACCCGGCTCGGTGATCCCCCAGCCGAATTTCGTGGAGTTATCCTTGTATTTGGCAAAGGCGATGGCGTTCTCTTCCGGGGTTTTGCCACTGATGCGTTTTACCTTGCCATATCGATTCAATTCTTTTTCCATAGAAGCGGTGACGGTGGATTCCGGACCGAGGATGTAGATATGGGCCTTGTTTTTCCGTTTTTTCACCGCATCGACGGTTTCTTTGGGGACGTTGTCTTTGCCGACATACAGAAGCGGTTCTGGCATATAGGCGATCCAGTTGGCCGCGGGTAGGGTGTACTCCGGTGCGTCCATGGAGCCGACGATCACGCTCTGCGGAAGGTCACCGCTCGTCTTGGCATAATAAGCATCCAACTTAGCGGCAGTGTCTGCAGGGTAAGTAAATCATTGGCGGAACGGCGCAGGATGGCTTGAACGCGGGCGACAATTTCACGGGGGCTGAAGGGTTTGATGACGTAATCGTCCGCTCCGATGGAAAGTCCCTGTAGTCGATGGCGTTCTTCCACCTTCGCCGTCAACATCAGGATGGGTACAGCGGATTGTCGACGAATTTCTCTGCAAACCTCTTCTCCAGAATAGTCCGGAAGCATCAGGTCCAAAATGATGAAATTCACCGCTTCTTTGCGATAGATATCAAGCGCTTCTTTTCCTGTTCCTGCTTCCAGAGTGCGATATCCCGCATGGGAAAGGTACGAGGAGAGTACTTCACAAATCTTTTTTTCGTCATCGACAATCAGGATCGTTTTCATAAGCATCACTCGCATGAAAAGATTCTCATTCTTTATGTAGCGATCGCTCGTTTACCCCAATAGCAAAAATACCTCACTTAGGAGGCATCATGTTTTAGTCAACATGGCAATCGCCCTTTTGCCCCAGAGCTGCAATAGAGAGATTATTTATTCAGCAGTGGAACCCGCCGGATAAACACCCAGGTCAATACCTGGATAAATCCCACTGCCAACACCAGCCACTTCAGTTGCGTCATGTCGGGGCTTCGTTGAATCCACCACAAAAATGCACTGATACTAAGAATGCGCCCCAAGTTCAGAGCCAGTTCCCTGGCGACTACATACTCCACCCGCAATTGAGCCGTTTCATTGCTTTGACCGATCACATCAAAGACAGCGGAAGTGAGCGGAACCATATACACTGGATAAAACAGCGCTGCTCCCAATCCCAGTATGACCAGGGTCCATGTGTTTATGTCCCAAATCAACGGCACCACGACGATTCCCATCATTAAGGATCCGACCAGAATACTCTCATCCCGCCAGGAAAGCCGCATAAAGCGGCCGACGAGAAAATAAGAGAACAATCCCACTGCTGAGGCAGCCGTCAAATAGCTGCCCAATGCCAATTCGTTTCCCGTCGCAACATATACCAACAAGCTGATCAGAAATACGAACAACCCTTCTCTGGCTCCTTGGGCAATCATGGCCAAATTAACCCAATACCAGTAATTATCCCGATTTCTAACCAAGGACAGGATCTCTTTTAATCGGTATACTCCCGCCGCACTCCGGGGTCGTAACAGAAACGTGACGACGACGGCCAGCAAAAAAACGGCCAAGGAAATGCCGAAAATGATTCGGTATCCGGTAAAATGGTCCACCCGGGTGATCACCCATCCGGAAAGCAACGGCGTTGCGATGCCGGCTACCGAAGTGAGCAGCCCATTGATTCCATTAAATATATCCCGGTTATGCCGTTCTGTGATCTCAAAATAAAGCACATTGTAGGCCAACCAAAAGAAACCGGAACCGATTCCCAAAAAGCTGCCCAAAAAAAAGACATAATCGGCGGCATGGGTCCCCAACATGAGCACAGATAAATAAAAGAGGGCTTGTAAAGCCACTCCTAGACGGATCGCGATCACGCGATCCACTTGTTTGGCCATTCGCCCTGCAAATACAAAAGTAACAGCCATCGCCAGATAATTAATCCAGTTAAACCAACCGATCAAGGCGAAATCGTGTTTGATTTTCCAGAGATACACATTGACGAAGGTATTCGACAAAGCGGTCGCCGTCGCAAATAAGCCGCTGATAATCAACAGCAGCCATGCACTTCGGTCCAGCTGATGGGTTTTCCCAAGGATCTGCATCTGCATCACCATGAATTAGCTTAACCAAAGTAGCACTAGATTACCGATGGAACCGCCCGGAAAATCCTGCGCGTACCTTAGCGCTGTTTTGGTTTGCGCATACGGAGCAAAGGTCCGGCCATCATCATTCCGGATGCCAGACCGCCCAGATCCGCAATAAAATTGGACTGACTGAAGACCAGATTAAACAGGATATTCAATCCGACAAAGATAAAAATCCCGGTCCCTGTTTCCGGATCAATCGCCCCTTTTCGAAACAAAAACAGATACAGATACACCCCGAAAAGCCCGTAAATAGACGCGTCGGCCCCGGCTGTAAAGAAGGTGTCACTTAACCAACTCAACACCAGATTGCCCATAATCCCGGTCATGAAAAAAAGGAGCAAAAAGTTGCGCCGACCATACAGCCACTCTAACTGCGGACCCAACAAATACAACATAAAACCGTTCACCAATAAATGCATCAAACCTACATGTAAAAACAGAGGTAGGATCAGCCGCCACCACTCTCCCGCTTGCAACAGAGTGCTTTCCAGAGCACCAAAACGAAGCAGTGCTTGCGGGTTGGTCGATCCCCCCATCAGGGTCAATAAGACAAAAGCCAACAACTGAACGGCCAGCAAAGCCGTTACCACCGGAAAATAGGAAATAAACCGTCTCAACGGCAATTGTGTATGATTAAACAATGGATCATTCCCCTTTGTCTGACTTCAGACGGACATCGTTCTTCGATGAATGACGAATGTAAGCTAAGGGTTGGCCCATATGCAGAAACCGGCCGGGAGCCAGTCCGTCCGTCCAATCGATTTTCCCCTTTTCAAATAACAAAATGACGGTGGAGCCAAATTCAAAACGTCCAATCTCCTCCCCTTTGTCCATCGGCTGCATCGATGGATACTCCTTGTTTTCCTTCTGTCTTTTCCCCGGTCGGTTGGTGCTTATAAAGGGGTCGTATTGGACTTTGATGCTTCCCACGTTGGTAGCACCTACTTTGACCAGGGCTATATATCCAGCCGGTGTATCCATATAGGTAATCAAGCGTTCATTACGGGCAAAAAGCCCCTTGATGCAACGAACGCCCATGGCATTCACCGGAAACAGGGTCCCCGGTATATAGGTCAACCGCTTCACTCTGCCTTGAACGGGGGTGTGAATACGGTGATAGTCCCGAGGACTTAAGTATATGGTAACAAACTGGCCGCCGCAAAATTTGCGGGCTTGTTCCGCATCGGCCCCTAATAACGCTTCCAAAGAATAGGTAACCCCTTTGGCTTGCAACATCGTGTCATCCGCGATCGACCCCAACTGTGAAACGGTTCCATCCACAGGACTAACCACACAGCGGGGATCCGGATCCACCGGTCGGGCACCCTCTTTCAACCCCCGAACAAAAAAATCGAGCAGTGTCGCATATTGGGATACCGGCTTTTCCACTTGTGACACGTCGACATCGAAACGGCGGATGTAATAGGGAATCAAACGGCGACTCCAAGGACTGCGCGCGATTCGACCCATTAATCGGGATACCGTTTTTTTTGGCATGGCTTGCATCAAAGCAGTAATTATTCGCTCTCTCATAACTGCCTCCTAAGGCAATAAATACTTAAAAATCCAGTGAGTGATTCAGGTTTGTCCCGGACACAATATGCTTAACGGGAGGTGATACAAATGGCTTACCAACCGAAAGGGGCTGCCAAAACCAACGCCCAGCAAGTCCGTCAACAAAACCAACGGACTGCTCAAGCACAACAAGGTCAGCAATACCAGACCGAGTTTGCTTCTGAGACGAGTGCTCAACAAGTTCGTCAACAAAACCAACGATCTGCTCAAGCACAACAAGGTCAGCAACGAGGTCAGCAATACCAAACCGAGTTTGCTTCTGAGACGAATGCTCAACAAATTCGTCAAAAGAACCAGCAATCTCAAAACAAAAAGCAGCAAAACCAACAGTAACTTCTTGAAAGAAGCCTTGCCCCGCCCTATAGGGGGTGGGGCTTCTTTCCGTCTGTATTTTTACCCGCTACACCGGCAGAGAGGATCATTCGCAACGCTTCATCCACACTGAGATCCAACACTTCCACCTCGCTGGCTTCAAACCAGTGCAAATCCCCTGCAAATTGCATACTCTGGGGAAAATACACGCCGATATACTCTTTGCCGTCCCGAGTTGTAAACCGGGGTTCTTTCACCGTCAAAAACCCCATTCGCTTGGAACCGGCCACTGTGACAAACACCACGGTGTCAAAAGATTTCTGATCGCCGATAAAGGCGTTTATCGTATCTTTTAGGGTTCCATATACACCTTTGACCAATGGCAGCCGCTGAATCCCCTTTTCCAGGAGTGCCAGTAGCTTCTGAACAAACAGCCAACGGGCTAGGAAGCCTATCAAGGTGACAGTTACCAAAATCAAGAAAATACCTGCACCAGGCAAGTGTATCACTACATCGAACCACTTCGATGCAGTGCCACCTTTGGAAAACCAGCTCACCCCCAAACTGTTGATGAGCTGGTAAAAATAATGAAGCAAATATATTGTACCCGCCAATGGCAAAATGACCAACAGTCCGTTGAAAAAATACAGGCTGAGCCGCTTGACCAACCGCGAAACACGCATCAGACCAACGCCTCGCTTTACTTCTGCTTGTTCTTCATAAACTGCTCATAATACGTTTCGATCATTTTCTCCGCGATGGGGCCGCCTGCGATCGAACCGTATCCTCCTTCAGGTACAATGACAGCCACAGCAATTTGCGGATCATCTGCCGGAGCAAAGGCGATAAACACGGAATTATTCACCCGGCCGCGGCCCGGCACATCCTGTTCTGACGTTCCCGTTTTCGCCGCTACTTTAAACGGCAGATTTTTAAACAGATTGGAAGCTGTACCGCCAGGCTGCGTCACTTTGAGCATCCCTTCCTTCACCGTATCAAAGTGACGCGGGTCGATTTCCGCACGGCTTAACACTTCTGGCTTGGCTTTTTTAACAGTTTTGCCCTTTTCATCTGTAATTTTTTCCATCAAGAGCGGGCGCATCCGAACACCGTCATTGGCCAGTGTGGCGGTATATTGGGCCAATTGCATCGCCGTGTATCGCTGGGCCTGGCCGAAGGAGGCGAGTACCATCGCTCCCAGACTGGAACCGTTGTCTGCGATATGTCGATAATCCTCGGTTCCATCCTGCTCTCCTTTGAGCGGAATGCCTGTTTTTACTCCCAGGCCGAATTGGTGGGTGTACTTTTGAAACTCGTCAACAGCTTTTTTGCCTTCCCGTTGATACCAACGGCTGCCGGTCCAGGCAAAGAACGTATTGGCCGACTTTTGCAGAGCCTTGGCTGCATTGAGCAAGCCATAGTTGTGATTGCTGGAGTTTCGTATCGGCGGGGTTGCTTTGGCATAGCGAAAAGCCCCCGGATCTTTGAAAGTCGTATATGGAGTAATCAGCTGCTTTTGCAAGGCCATCAATGTCATCATCGGCTTAAAGGTGGACCCCAGCGGCAAAATGGACAACGGGTGTCTGCCAAATTCCTTTTCCGGATTGGCATAACCCCGTGCATCATAGGGCGCTTCCATAATGGTGCCGTTGCGAATCACATAGGTCAGACCTTTAAAATCCTCGGGGGAAACCCGCCGGTTCCAAATGTTCGGATCGTAATCCGGGTAGCTCATCATGGTCCGGACCTTTCCTGTTTTCACTTCCATCGCCACGGCATAAGCATTGCGCGCGTAAGGGGCCCGGTGTTTGCCCGGTGCCTTCGTCCGCAGATAACGCAGATGCTTTTCGGCAAACTTCTCCGTCTCCAACTGCATCTTTTCATCCAGTGTAGTATAGAGGTTGTTGCCGGCCTTCGGCTGCACTTCCTTCAATACATCTACCAGCTTTCCTTGGGAGTTGACCCGCACCAAGCGATAGCCGTGCTTACCCCGCAGCACATCTTGAAAGCTGTATTCCAGGCCGTCCATCCCGACTTGTTCCCAATCGACGTATCCACCCTGATTCGGCTTTTTGCCGGCATCGATATATCGTTTTAAAGACGCTTTGGCCCCGGAAAAAGGCCGGACATAACCCAGTGTCTGCACGGCAAAAGTATCTTTCCGGTACTCCCGCAAAGGCTCCAGAATAATGTTGACTCCCTTGAATCGGTCCGGACTTTCCGAGATGGCGATCACTTCTTTTTCCGTCAGGCGATCCTTGATTTTTTTGGGATAGTATGGAGGCTGTTTTCGGGGAACGGTCTTCCCTTTGGCATCCAGCCCTACATCCATGCGCTCCAACACTTCGCCCACCGGCAAGTCCAATGTTTTGGACAACCGTTTGGCTGTCTGAAGCTTATCCTGTTCAGACGTGTCTGTTTCCAGATAAATCGCCGTAAACAGGGATTGATTGCCCACCAGCTTGTTGCCGTCCCGGTCGTAAATATTCCCCCGCGGAGCTACGACGGGAATTTGTTTAAAGTTGTTTTCGGCGGCCAGTTGATGATACTTGTCACCGCCTCCCAGCTGAACCCAGCTGAGGCGGAGAATCAACCCCACAAACAAGAGAAAAACAATCAGCCACAAGCCATGAAATCGGTTGAAAATCATCTCTTTATGTACATGAGGAGAACGGTTGGACTTCAACATCATGGATCTTGCAACCTCTCTTAATTTTACCGATTTGCATTTCAGTTTAACACAAATGGGATAGAAAGAAGCAGGCTTTGCAGAAAGCTCACGATTCAGACAAACATGGAAATTGAGTCGGCATGGGCATGCGCGGTGACACCTTGGTTCTATCAATCATATTTTACAACTATTACAGATAGATAGAAATGAAAGGAAGGTTCACATGTACCAATCCCATATCCAGTGGATTCGTGATAACGGCCGCCGCATGGACAGTCTGCTTCGTTCCTCCTTGATCCATCGTCTCCGCTTTTTACGCTGGGTTCCCTGCGTATTGCATGGAACAGTGATTCAAGCTCTGCATCGTTTGTCCCGCGCACGAGTGTTGGTTCAGTTGGATCCCGAGGCCGCAGGAAGACTTCAGCTCACACGGATGGGAGTGGGCAGCACCTATTACAGCAGCATTCATACCTATCGATTAAACGTGTCCCTGTCCCAATTACAAGAGCTTATGGGCATGCCGGAAGTGAAGAAAGTATACCTGGACCGTAAGGTGTATGCCCTTTTGGATACGGCCGTCCCGGCAACAGGAGCTCCTAAGGTGTGGAAAGGATCCGATGTGCCCAATTTCGGTGAAAATGCTGCTATCGCCATCATTGATACAGGCATCCACCCTCACCCCGACCTGACTCGTCCCCAAAACCGGATTATCGCTTTTAAAGACTTCGTCAAAGGAAAAAGCCATCCCTATGACGACAACGGCCATGGCACCCATGTCGCAGGAGCTTGCGCGGGAAACGGATTTTCCTCCAAGGGAAAATACAAAGGTACGGCTCCCAATGCCAAGCTGGTGGGGATCAAGGTATTGAACAAATCTGGTTCCGGTAACTTGTCCGATGTGATCGCCGGTGTGCAATGGTGCATTGACAATAAAGACAAATACGGCATTCGGGTGATTAACCTCTCTTTGGGAAGCCGAACCGGCACCTCCTATAAAGATGATCCCGTAGCCCAAATCGTGGAACAAGCCTGGAAAGCGGGTATCACTGTCGTTGCCGCGGCAGGCAATGAAGGTCCCGAATCCAACACCATCTCCAGTCCAGGAATTCATCCCCAAATCATCACAGTAGGTGCCAGTGATAACAAAAACAGCGTAGATAGAAACGACGATGAAATCGCGCCCTTTTCCAGCCGCGGCCCCACCGCCGATGGTGTCGTCAAACCGGATCTTCTCGCACCGGGGACCAATATTACTTCCCTCCGTGTAATCCATTCGTATATCGACAAAATGTCCCCCCATTCCCGTGTCAACCAATACTATACCGTTCTTTCCGGTACATCCATGGCTACCCCTATCGTGGCGGGAATCGTCGCTTTGCTTCTGACCAAAAACCCGAACTGGACACCGGATCAAGTGAAGCAGGCTTTGATCTCCACAGCGGAAGATCTCGGACTCCCTCCAAACACTCAAGGCTCCGGCCATGTGCAGGCAAATTTGGCCAACCTCAAGGAATAAGCCGCCCCATCAGCCGAGCCAATGTCTGAACCGATCGATAAGCATGAATAGAGCGAACCTTCGTTTCCCCTGCCACGCCAACGGATGAATACGTCAAAATCTGGCGCACATGGACCGGTGTCAAGTCGGGGCGCAAATAAAGCAATAAAGCTACAGTGCCGACTACATGAGGAACGGCCATGGAGGTACCGCTCATTTCCCGGGTGGTTCCGTTCAACCAGGATGAAGTGATTTTATCACCAGGTGCGGCGATGTCAACACCCGGCCCTACATTGCTGAAAGATGATAATTTTCCATCCTTCGATATCGATGTCACGCCGATTGTCTCCTTAAACCGGGCAGGAAATTCGACATTGTTCGTACCCTGATTTCCTGCCGCAGCTATCATGACGATCCCTTTCCGGTATGCGGTAACAATCGCTTGACGCAAGGTGTCACTCACTTTCGCCATTCCAAAGCTCATATTGATGACATCCATTTTGTTTTCGATACACCAGTTGATCGCACTCAACAAGTCAGATAAGTTCGCGCTGCCTTTACGGTTAAAGGCCTTTACCGCATACAAATGTACACGGGGAGCAACCCCCACAAGCCCCATATCGTTGGCTCTTCCCGCGATGGTGCCTGCCACATGGGTTCCGTGCCCATTGTAATCATAAGGAGTAAACATCTGCGACAAAATATTGACTCCACCCTTATAATTTCCCTTCAAGGCAGGATGGTCGTTCGCAATGCCCGTATCGATCACGGCTACTTTAATGCCCCGTCCCTGCGTATAGTTCCAGGCTTTCGGGGCTTCCACTCTTTGAATCCCCCACGGAAGGGAAGCCGTCCGATCAGCAATCGCTCCCAAAAAGGGGTCTGTAATGGTAACTTTGATATCCGGTTCCCAAAAAGCAATATCTGGGTGCCCGTGAAAACTTTGTGCTCCGTATTCCTGGTAAAATTCACCAATCACCATCCCCAGATGCGGCAATACACGCAGTGGCCGCCCACCGACCCGCTGCATTTCGCGAATACATTCATGCGGGGATCGATAATCCCTCAAGTGAAAGATTTTGCGAAACCGCGATTTCCGCCCAAAAGAAGGAAATTCTTCTGGAAACCAACGCGGATGCATCATAACCAATTCACTCCCTATCTCACATTTGGGCGAAAAGATGAATATATTAGGTCGGATGGCAATGGAAGGAGGGAGAGATCTTAATGAAACCCAAGCCTCCCAAGCTCTATATTTCTTCGCCGAACCGTCGACGGAAGCCACATTCCAAACCCGCTTCCGCCGATTCTTCAAAACCGGATTCCGCCCAGCTATCCGGTCACATCGATCAACTTCGGCAGCTTTCGAATCATGTCAGCTCCGCCACTTCCAAAATCGAGCAATGGCTAAAGGCGATGAACAATATTTCCTATGCGGCAAAAGACCGGCAAGCATTACAAGACATTGTGTCCGCTCTGGCTAAGATGCAGCTGGGAAAACAACAGGGCAGCGGCGGTAACAGCAACCCATCCCCCGGATCGGGCAAGGATCAAGACAACAGCCAAAACTCCCCCTTGAAGCTTCCTGTTTCCAAAGATGGTGACAGTCTCTTTGACCTCATCAATTCTCCCAGCTTCAATGACATTGTGGAAACGGTTATGAAAAAACGGAACAAGAAGCGGATGTAGCGATGAAAAAAGGGCTGTTTGTCAGGAAAAAACAGCCCTTTTTTGTTTGACTACTTCTTCTTCCGATTTCTTCGACCCGTGTGCGATTGGGGAGATAATCCCTTTTCAAGCTCCTTTATCATCTTCGGTGATAACCATTGTTGCTGTGACAACCGGTCAAAAGCCCTACTCGGCTCACCGGACTGAATCATCGTATCCATCAGCAGTTTCATCTGCTGGTTGTCCACTGGTGCTTGGGTGACTTCCCGCATATAATCGAACAACCCATTGACTCCCTGTTGCTCGTAACTCTTCTTGGCCTGTTCCAGCAACAGATCCAACTTGCGTTCTGTCATCACCTTTTCTCCGACCAACTGATTGATCATATTCGCAAAATCTTTTTTGGACGGGGTGTGATCCTTCATCTCAACCATCCTCCTTGTTGCCGGTAAAAACACAAATCCATACCATACATGTATGAAATGCCTGGGACAATGCACCCGTTATACACCCACCATCCCTTTAAAAAGGCATAAGCCCATAAAAAAAACACTGCCGAATTAGGCAGTGAGAAGCTGCTGACAAAGTAGCTTAAGAATGTATTCAGGATATTATATCTGACTGCTTAAAAGGCGTTAGGTTGCCTTCATGAAAAAAGACACAGGGTTCGTCTCCCGTGTCTCTCTGTAGCATTTATGCGGGCAACAGTCCATCAAAGAGCAAGACCCGTGCCGGAGCGGCTTCGGTCTCCAACAGCTTGATCGGAGCCGCAACCATAAAGTAAGTTCCTTCCGGTACTTCCGCCAGGCGAAGACCTTCCACAATAATCACGTTGGCTTGGAACAACGTTTTGTGAGTGGGATGCCCGGGTTGGCTTCGCTCTACACCCAAAGCATCGATGCCCACACCCCGTACACCGATTTCAGCCAAGTATTTCGCTCCATCTTCCGCCAGATAAATGAATTCGAATTGAAAGGCATCTTCATAAGAGTTCCGGGTTTTTAGAAGTAGAAATTCCCCTTTTTGCGGCTGATAAGTTTCCAGATCCGCGCGGGTAATGCCACCCTCCACGCCGGTCAAATCCAGTACGCGGCACTGACCGGTCAATTGTTCCAAAGAGAGGGTTTCCACGGTGCCGCCATCCGGCATCATGTGAAGCGGAGAGTCGACATGGGTTCCGGTGTGAACATCCAGGTCAATGCGGGATTCACGTGCCGGGCTGGTGTCAAAATCCTGTACGACTTGGATTTTCGGCTGTTTTTCCGGTTTGTTTTTGTAAACAGGCATCCCTTCCCGGATCGGCATGGATACATCATAAATTTTGTACATGGTTTACCACCATCCTTCAGGTTTATCGCAAGCGATTGGAGAAGCCTTCGGGACGAAGCCCGGAAACTGGCCACCAGGATTTATTTTCTTGGGCCAACAGACGATCCGCCTCTTTCGGCCCCCACGACCCTGCTTTATAAAGAGGGATGGAACGTTCCGTTTGATCCCAAGCATTGCGAATGGGGTCGACATATTTCCAGGCCAGAGAAACTTCATCCCAGCGGGTGAAAAATGTCAAGTCGCCTTCGATCGCATCCTGCAACAGGCGTTCGTAAGCTTCCGGGGAATCGACCCCGCAGTTGTTACAGAAGTCGAGTGCAATGGGAACGACGTCATTATCGGAACCCGGCTTCTTCGCATTGATTCGGAGAGAAAGTCCTTCCGTCGGATTCACGCTGATTACGAGCAGATTGGGACCCAGATCGCCTTCCCGGTTAAAGTAGAGATTTTTGGGCATCTCCTTAAACTGGATTACGATTTCCGTTGCTTTTTGTGCCATCCGTTTTCCGGTCCGCACAAAGAACGGCACACCTGACCACCGAAAATTGTCGATGTACATTTTGGCTGCTACAAAGGTCTCCGTTTGAGAATCGGAGGAAACACCCTCTTCTTGCCGGTAGGAAACCACCGGTTTCCCGTCGACCGTACCGGCATGATATTGACCGCGAACCACATATTGATCCACTTCTTCTTCCTTAATGCGCCGCAAGGAACGAAGAACCTTCACTTTTTCATCATGTATCGCTTCAGGTTTCAAGCGGCTCGGTGGTTCCATCGCCACCATCATCACCATTTGGAGCATATGGTTTTGTACCATATCCTGCAAAGCACCGGCGTGGTCGTAATAACCGGCCCGCTCTTCTACCCCCACCGTTTCGCTGGCGGTAATCTGTACATTGTCGATATAACGATTGTTCCACAAGGGCTCAAACAATGAGTTGGCAAACCGGATCACTTCGATGTTCTGTACCATCTCTTTCCCCAAATAGTGATCGATCCGGTAAATTTCTTCCTCTTGGAAAGTCTGTCGGATTTGATTATTCAAACGCTGCGCTGATTCATGGTCGTGACCGAAGGGCTTTTCGATGACCAACCGCTTCCAACCAGCAGTATCCGTCAACCCGGAGGCTTTAAGATGCGTGGAGACATTGCCGAAAAGATCCGGTGCAATCGCCAAATAAAACAGCCGGTTCCCTGAAATGGAATGCTTCTTCTCCAGGGATTCCACATGCTCTTTCAACGGACGGAAATCTTCCGGGTTGTTGATATCCACCGAGCGGTAACTGAAATGCGGGAGAAAGCCTTCCCAGTCCGTCTCATCCACCGAAGTGCGGGCATACTTTTCAACGGATTCACGGACGGCTTCACGAAAACGGGCATCATCTTTCGGGGAACGGCCCAACCCTACGACTGCAAAGTTCTCATGAAGCAATCGGTTTTTATGCAAGCTGAACAGCGCAGGGAACAGCTTCCGCTTTGCCAAATCCCCATTGGCCCCAAAGAGGACCATCACAAAAGGCTGCAATGATTGCCGTGACTTAGACAAGCTTCTTCACTCCTGTCAGGGAATATAAAAAAAGAGAAGGTGTGTTCTTTTAGCGTGCCATAACCAGGGAGGATTACCCCCTACAGAAAAAGCTGTTGCCAAATAGGGCCAACAGCTTTCACTATATCCGTTAACGCACCAGTGCGTTCCTCCAGACCCTTAGTTACGAAGGTTTCTTTTCCCCTTTGAGCAATTCTTTAAACCCGGGCGGCAGACCGCATGCGCTGGTGAATTGTGTGTCTCTGCCTACGTCTTTCGCCTGCTCCCAAAACTCGACGACACAGTCCAGCGGATTTTCGGCACGTTGGTCGGCAAAAAAAAGCGTGATCTCTCCGCTCTTCCCCTCTTCCGGGCCGAATGTCACATAGTATACCGAATAACGGATCAAGCCCGCAGCGGCATCCTCGATATCAAAATGTGCTTCGTGACTCAATTTTAGCTCATCCAAGGAATATGTATGGACATGCTCTGAACCGTCATCCGCTTGGCTTTTTATCAGCCAGGTTCCTTCGAAGGCTTCGGTTTTCACTTCAAGGGCTTGTCCGTACAAATACAGTTCCTGTCGTACCCAATCCAGCGTCCCGGTCAAGACGGGCACCTTTTGGCCAATCACCCGCCGCAACAACTGTTCCAGCTCAGGTGGGGTCATTTCCCGAACCGAGGCTTGGAAATTGACCACATTTCCATGGGGAAACCATTTCATGTACACCGGCTCCTTCACAACCAACCTCCCACCGATTATACCCCAGTCCATATCCATGATTCAACTCGAGCAAATGTAGATATCCTACACAAAAGAAAAACCGGTCGCCGGACCGGTTCAGCTTGATGACAAAGCTGTACGATTGTTTCGACTCTTTCGCCCGTTGCTCCCCTTTCGACCCAGAAGTCCATACGGTCCGCTCCAAGGGATTCTACGAGACGCTGGGACAAGCCACACCATAATCGCATGCTCCCAGACCGTACTATGTGCCGCTTCATGGTCTCGCTTTTCTCAAGACCCTTGGCTTACTTTTTATGTGACCGCTTTCCGCTCTTTCTCCAGACGGCGCAATTCCACCCGCCGAATTTTTCCGCTGGTAGTTTTGGGCAGTTCGTCAACAAATTCGATTTCCCGGGGATACTTATAAGGAGCTGTCACTTGTTTAACATGGTTTTGCAAAGCACTAACCAGTGACTCGGAAGGGTGATGACCCGCTTTCAATACAACAAATGCTTTTACGATGGAACCGCGTTCCGGATCCGGACTGGCGACGGCAGCGCATTCCTGCACAGCAGGGTGTTTTACCAGGGCATCCTCCACTTCAAAAGGACCGATTGTATAACCGGCACTGATGATAATGTCATCCGACCGCCCTTCAAACCAGAAATAGCCGTCTTCATCTATCCGTGCTTGATCCCCGGTCAGGTACCACTCTCCCCGAAAGGCCCGTTCCGTACGTTCGGGATCCCGGTAATACCCTTTAAATAAGGCCGGGGCATCGCGGTGAACGGCAATATCCCCCACTTGTCCCACTGGAACCGGATTTCCGTCTTCGTCAATAATGGCAACCCGATTGCCCGGTGTCGGCCGCCCCATCGAACCCGGCTTTACTTTCATGCCTTTTAGTGTGCCCACCAAAAGGGAGTTCTCTGTCTGTCCATAGCCGTCCCGCACCTCTACATGAAAATATTTGCGGAAGGTATCAATCACTTCCCTGTTGAGAGGCTCTCCTGCACTGACCGCGCTGCGCAAAAATGGAAGGCGATAGGCGTCCAAGCCCTCCACTTTGGCCATCATGCGATATTCCGTAGGGGTGCAGCAAAGGACATTGACCTGATACTTTTCCATCAGGGACAAATATTTCGCGGCGTCAAACCTTCCATGATATACCAATGCGGTGGCTCCCGTTCCCAAGGTGGAAATGAAGGGGCTCCACACCCATTTGGCCCAACCAGGACCCGCCGTCGCCCAAACGGTATCCTCCGAACGAATATCCATCCACTCGCGGGCTGCCACACGTTGATGAGGGATTGCCCAACTGTGGTGATGGATGACGCCCTTGGGCCCACCGGTCGTTCCCGAGGTATACGAAATAAAGGCCACATCGTCACTGCGGGTCTTGGGAAGCGGTACATTTTCCTTACCCTCCCCCAATGCCTCCAGGGCTTGCCATAACCCGTCGGGAGCTCCGTTGACCCAACGGTAGTTTAGCTCATTCCCCTCGGCGGCTGCTTCATCCACCCGGGATGTCAGCGTCTCGTCAGCGATGACGGCTTTCACACCGGCATGTTGCAACCGATAACGAATATCGACCGCCTGCAACATCTCCGGCCCGGGTAATATTGTCAGACCCGCTTTCAGTGCGCCTAAATACGCAACATATGCTTCCGGAACGCGGGGGAGGAGAATCATGATGCGTTCCCCTGGTTGCAGCCCGGCTCCGATCAGACCTTTGGCCAGACGGTCCGACTTCTGTTTTAATTCTCCATAAGTCAACATGCGTGTGCTTCCTCTGTCATTTTCCCAACGAATGGCTGCTTTATTAGCGTCCACTACTGCATGATGATCGACATCCTGCGCCATATTGTAATATTCGGGAATTTTCACTTCTAGAGTCATACCGGTCCCCCCTCGCAAAGGATATGCCCTTCAATTATTCGACAAAAAGAAAGCCCTTTCCTTTTAACAAATGCAAAAATAAAAGGCAACGGGTTTCCCCGCCGCCTTTTCCGAAACCAAGCTATTTACCTGATTACTGCACGCCACCGCCCAATTGTTGTTCAGCCAAAGCAACCAGACGCTTGGTGATCTCACCACCTACAGAACCGTTGGCACGAGAAGTGGTGTCAGGACCCAGTTGTACGCCAAATTCTTGAGCAATTTCATACTTCAGTTGATCCAGAGCTTGAGCAGCACCTGGAACCAGCAGTTGGTTGGTGTTACGCTCCCGACGTTGTTGTTGCTGTTGCATCCTCGGTTTCACCTCCTTGTAGATGGTATTCTTAGAATGCGAAGGACACCTGTTTCCCATGCGTGTGAATTTCTGCCAAGGCCCAGGGGAATGGCGATATCCAAGCATCCGATTCATATCTTGTGACAATTCCTCCTTTCCCATACACTGTTGTTTCTCTTCGGAATTTGGGCTTGCCCTGCCGGAACACCTGCCCATAGCCTTCGTACCTTATAAAGAGATCAAGCGGAATGTTACGAAGGAGGATGGCCATGGAACCATACCCTTACACCGTGAATCCTTTCGTCCATCAGGACCGTTTTTGGTATCCTTTTGTCAGCCCTTTTGATCCGTGTCCTCCCATCCGTGCTAAGCGCTATGTGGTTCCCCCAAACCAATTTTTGGGATTTCAACCCCCTAATCTGCTGCAGTTTCCCCCTGCTCAGGCGCTCATGAAAGGTACACTCTGGCCGGCTCTCTTCAGCCCATATAAAAAGACCGGTAAAGTGGAGATTAAGGATCCATGAACAAAGACTATTACCGCATGTTGGGCGAATTGCAGGCGATCGATTTTGTCATCCTTGAATTAAACTTGTATCTGGACACCCATCCCGACGATCCCCAGGCCCGGCAGCAATACGATGAATACAGTCGCGTCCGTAAGCAATTAAAAGAGCGGTTTGAAGACGCATTCGGTCCATTGAACAATTACGGAGCAAGTCCGACTTTCGGCAACTGGTCCAGCTCTCCTTGGCCTTGGCAGGTTTGAGAAAAGGAAGGTGAGAACACGTGTGGGTTTATGAGAAAAAGCTGCAGTACCCCGTTCGAGTCAGCCAATGCAACCCCACATTGGCAAAGTACCTGATCGAACAGTACGGCGGCGCTGACGGAGAGCTAGCAGCCGCACTTCGCTACCTCAATCAACGGTACACATTGCCAGACAAAGTAACCGGACTGCTTACAGATATCGGGACCGAAGAATTCGCCCACTTGGAAATGATTGCGACCATGGTTTACAAGCTCACCAAAGACGCCACACCGGAACAGCTGAAAGAGGCCGGTCTGGGAGATCATTATGCGGATCATGACCGGGCCCTGTTTTATCACAATGCTGCAGGCAACCCATTTACCGCTACCTATATTCAGGCCAAAGGCGACCCTATTGCCGACCTGTATGAAGACATCGCTGCAGAAGAAAAAGCACGGGCTACGTATCAATGGCTAATCGACATCTCCGATGACCCGGATATCAACGATGGGCTGAAGTTTCTGCGGGAACGGGAGGTGGTTCATTCCCAACGCTTCCGGGAGGCCGTCGAGTTGATCAAGGAGTACAATGAGCAGAAGAATTTTTTTTAATGAAACAACAATCGGAAAAGGCACCGGGATCCCGGTGCCTTTCCATACTTCTATATAGCGTTTTCCTATTTCAGCTAACCCCTTTGGTCAACTGGTGCCACTGTATTTTCAACTGTTCAATCTCTTCTTGGATCGCTTGCTGTTCCAAAAACTCATGGCGTTCCACCGCCTGTTTGTACTCCTCTTTTTTATCCCTCAGCTTGTTTTTCAACTCCAACACAGGATCCATAGGGAACACCTCGATTCGATTGGGTTAATTTTCTCTACCCATCCTTCACCGCAAACAAACCCCTCTATTTATTCGAGAGGCAATTTTTGTCGACCGTGTTGCGAATCTTTGCGAATAATGAACTACTAACGGGATAAACCGACAAAAAGGACAGTAAAAAGAGGATTGGTCCCCGTTGACCGCCATGGAAATTCTGACTACAATAAAATTCCGCGCGACTTTGTATGAGAGATCCCGATGTGGAGAAAGGAGCTTTTATCCATGTCTCTCAACACCCAATCCACTCCCTCCTTCCTTAAGGAGTTTCGGTTGATGAAACTAAAAAGCATCATTCGTGACCTGCACAAAATGAACCCCGATGAGTTGGCAAAAATTCAAAAGGAATTGGATCATCTCCTCCACTCCTCCAAGAAGTAAGGTGATTGGATGAAGTTCCCTACGGAAAAACTGTTGGTCCAAACTTACAAACATGTAGACGAAGCACGGATGTTGCTGGAAGAAGTAATCAACCGTATGGGTAAGCATCAAGCACCCGAAATGCAACTTCCCGAAGATATTCAAGACCTCGTTGAAATCGCTCTCCAACTCTCCCCGGAACAACGCAAGACGTTGCGTCAATTTTTGGAATCGATTCGTGAACTTTAACCTCAGCATGAAAAAGGCGCCGATCCTATCCAGCGCCTTATGTTTCATCCGGTTGTTTTTTTTCGGATTGGTACATTTTGCGAGCGAGTACGGAACTGCGAAACACCGCAAACAGTTTGGAACCATCCACCGCTGTCCATAAGCGGGTTCCCGCTGTCACGGTATCTTCCCCCTGCATCCGGATGTAGTCCAACCGGTGCAACACAGTTAAAATGTGATCCCACTCTTTTTTGCTTCCCAAATGTTCATGAAACAGCCGGTATATCTCCGAAATGCTGACGTTTTGCTTCCCTTTTGTTTCTTTCATTTCCGGATCCAGTTGAGGATATACCAAACGTCCCCATAAAATCACTATGGCAGCACGGATCGACTGATCGTTTGGAATCGGATTTTTCTTGGGCGTTACGGCATTTCTGGCGCTTAAATAGGTGCTGAGGGACTGTACAGATAAATCAGCCATGCCTTTCCCTCCTATTTAAATAGATAACAAATTATGTATATTTTAATCCCTATCATCTGTATCGCCAGAAATAAGAGTATTTATACCGTGTTTATGAAGATTCTCCCCGGGTTCCCCCTTTTTGTTCATCCAATGTTTGTTTATAATTAGATGTAAACCATCCTTATAATAGATAAACTTTTACACTTGTAGAATGGATAGTGGATTCTCCTGTTGTTTAATAGGTACCTTTTTCTAACTTTTCGGTGGAAGGTAGGTTTTTTCACTGTTATATTAATTAATAAGTATGTACCAAATGGGGAGGAATTTGATGTTCGACACGAAAAAGGGGAAGTACTCGGATGAAGAAAATGAACAGATAATTCAAAAAATAAACGAGGGCATTGAGCAGGGCCGGCGGGAACGGGAAATATTGAAGGAACTTTCCACCGAGTTAAACCGGGGTTTTGCAGGAATCATGTCACACGTCCGCAAATTGCGGAACCAATATCCGGAGCGCTTTGCCTCCAAAGACAATTCTTCGATCCAACCCCCGGATACCCGTTTGAACAGTTGGACAGATCAAGAGGAAGACAAGGTTATACAATTGGTCAATCAATATACGGATGAAGGAAAACCGCTTTCTGCAGCCATCATGGAGCTGGAGAAGCAATTGAACCGCACACAGGGTGCGATATATCAACGGATCTACACCCTGCGTCGAAAGTATCCTGAACGTTTCAACAAAATGCCCGAACCTCGTCCCCGGCGACGGCGCAAGCTGGAGGATTGGCAAATTCAACGGCCGGTCATCCGTTCCTTGGACGGAAGCTCTCCGTACGATGAATGGAAAGGGGACACCAACGGCCGATCGGAAGTCGCCGCCGCTTTGGAGCAAGTGAATGATCTTCGTGACTTCTCCCCTACAGCCGCTTCCAAGAATTCCGAGCCGGAACAGGAAGCGGATGAAACGGAAGAGTCGATGGTGCTGAAGGCTTTCGAAAGCCGATACGGACACACCAACCCTGCGACGAGGGACAAGCTGTTCCGCTTAATGAAACGCTTTGGACACACCCGAGTATCCATCGCCTTGTTTACACTGCCGGAAGACAAAGAATTTCCGGCCACGGTTGTTGAATTTTTGGAGAAATACCTGGAAAAAAATAAGCCGTATTAAACCAAAGCGCGGGACTTTATGTAAGCCCCGCGCTTTTCACCGTTGGATCATCTTCTTTCGCCTCCGTCCGGATCCGGACCGGAATACTGGCATTTAATACCGTCATATTATTCCGTTTTTGCGATTGGGGACGTACTTCCACCTGTCCCACCACATCGTATCCAAAGTCGTTACACAACTCGACTAAGCGGGACTGAAACTCCTTCAGCTTGCGCTCATCGATGTCCGAACGTTGGTAACTGAGAACCAGAGCCAGCCGATCATCTGCCGTCTCCGCAGTTGGGCGTTCTTTCTCTTTACCGAACATGTTCAAAAATGCCACAAGGCTTCACCTCAATCATTGTCAGGCGATGTGGAAAATCCGCTTGATTCGACTGATCAAACTTGTTTCCTCCAATTCCATGAAGGGAACATCTTCTCCGTTGATCCGCCGGGCAATATGGTTAAAAGCACGACCGGCCGTCGATTTGTCGTCGAGGATGACAGGTTCACCCGTGTTGGAAGAACGGATGATACGCCGATCTTCCGGAACCACGCCCAACAAATTGATAGCCAGATGGCTTTGCACTCGCTCCACACTGAGCATCTCTCCGCCTTTTACCATTCCCGGCTGCACCCGGTTTACTACCAGATCGATTTGATCCAGATGCGCAGACTCCAGCAGCCCGATCACCCGATCAGAATCCCGAACCGACGGAATCTCGGGATTGACCACGAGAATTGCCCGATCCGCAGGTGCGATCGCAGTGCGAAAGCCCCCTTCAATACCGGCAGGTGAATCGATAAGAATATAATCAAACTCCTCCCGCAGCTCATTCACCAAATCTTTGACCTGACTAGGGAGCACTTCTTCCTTGTAGCGGGTTTGCGCTGCAGGCAACAACGCCAGTTCCGGAAATTCTTTGTGCCGAACCAAAGCCTGCCGTAACTTGGCCGTACCCTCAATCACATCCACCAAGTCATACACAATCCGGTTTTCCAACCCCAGCATCAGATCCAGCTTACGCAAACCGATGTCCGTATCCATCACGCACACTTTTTTTCCCAATTGCGCCAGACCAAGACCGACGGAAGCTACCGTCGTCGATTTGCCTACACCGCCTTTGCCGCTGGTGATGGTAATGGCCACGGATTTGTGCTTCATAACTCTTGCCCCTTTCCCCTTGCCCATTTCTATCTGTGGATTAAACAGCCGTTTTCTCAACCGACCCTTTGCTTTTTACGTTGAGTGATACTTTGACACTCCCCAACAATTTCTCTATTATTGTATCAAATCTGAACATCCATTAGAAGGGAATGGAGAAAATCCTGTATTATGCCATTTTTTTCGACATCTTTCGAAGCGGATTCGTCAAATCCAGACATCTTGATAAATGTTTTTCCGACAATGGGGGCAAATTTCTGTATCCTCTTCCACTTGATCCCCGCAATGGGGACAAATAAAAATGGCCGTGCCCTCATCCAATCCGCCTAACTTGTGATTTTGCTGCTCCCCCTCTTTTTTGGAAACCGCATTCATCGAGTAAGGAACCGCTTCGAAAGTTTTCGGTTGTGAAACAGTACCGTTCATCCCATCAGATGGGTGGGCGGTATTTGCGTTCACCCCCTCCTCCGTTTCCGGCCGGGCAGATTGGCCGGAAGCGTCATCCTGATCCGGAGACGGCAACGGATTCTTTGTGGAGGCCGCTGTCAAAGGTTTCGGTTCCGAATATTGAACCTGAGAGTTCTTTACCTTTTCCAATTCCTTTTCCAACTCGGCGATTTTTTTCCGAACCTGATTCACCTCTTTCAAAGGTGCTTCCACTTGTCCCCATTCCAAGGCTTCTGTCTCTTTTCTCTGCCACTTGGTGTATACTTCTCGTCCCAAGCGCCGGTACAACTCTTGCTCCGTTTCCCGTTTTCTCCGAATAAGGATGGTAAGACGGCTAATCTCCAGCACTTGTTTTGATTTATGTTCGGTCCTTTCCACTCCCCGCTTTACCTTGCTTTTTAAGTCGGACAGGATTCCCACAACTCTCGCTCCTTTTGCAAATCAAATACTTATTTCTCTTTATTTTAACGAGAAATATTCCGGTTCAACAAGAAAAACCCTGCGCTCGCTCCCGATTACGCAGGGTTGGTAAAGAGTATCAGGCTAAATCAAAATTCGTCCGGACCAAAATCGTCAAAACCGCCCTGTGATCTGGGGCCAAAACCGGGGCCGGGACCAAAATCATCCAATCCGGAACCGAAGCCGGGACCGGGACCAAAATCATCTAGTCCCGAATCGAAACCGGGACCGGGACCAAATCCCGGGCCGGGACCGAAACCGGGACCCGGGCCAAAACCAGGACGCCTCGGACCTGAACCAAACCCTTTTCTACCCAACTTCCGCGGGGGAAAGCCCAATCCCTTGGGTCTTTTTCCAAATAGAAAACCCAACACGCCTATTCACTCCTTCCCCTGTTCCATCCTCTTGTATCTGGGTGGACGGTCTTTTTATCCTATGCGAAAGAAGAGGAATGGGGTGGTCAATCCTCTTGCGTCATTGGCGGAATTTACAACACTGTAGGGAGCTCTCTTTCCCGAAAACTCCCCCTACCGATAGCAGAACAGCTCGCCGGTATAAGCCTGCCGGTAGCGATCGCTGGATTTGATGGTAATCACTCACTGAGCCGAAGACACCTTGTGTTGTACCATTCCATGAGCTTTCTCCTCCTGAGCCGCGCGCAAACCGTGACGCAGCCACCAGGCACCTGTCACCAGCAGGATTGCAGTCGTCAGGAACAGCCCTCGTATCCCGATCCAGCCGGACAGATAGCCGCAGATGATGGGCCCCAGCATATTTCCGAGAAATACGGCACTAGTGCTGTATCCATAGGCGGTACTTTCCTTGCCTTCCGGAGCATGCACCCGGATCAAGGCATTGAGGGAGGGGAGCAGTCCTCCTACAGACAAGCCCAACAAAAAGCGCAGCACCAGCAGTTGCCATACCGAGGTAACCATCGCGTGAGGGATAAAGAAGATCGCCGCTCCCAACATCGCGTAAAAGAGGACTTTCTCGGATCCGTGTCGGTCACCAAACCGTCCCAGCCATGGAGACGCCAACATGTTGGCCATTCCTGTTACCGCAGTAACCAAACCGGCAAAAAAGGCCACATACCCGCCGGGAGCGCCCAGCTCGGATACGAACAGGGACATCTGGGGCATCGGCCCCAACATCGCGAACTGCAACAGAAATCCGACCATGAACAGAACCGGCAAGGGTCGATAGTGCAAGATAAAGGAACCTTCCTTGAAAAAACCGGCGCGCTCAGCATGTTTGTCCGGTTGAACATCCTCTTTCACCGCAAATAGAACGACGAATGTCGCCAGCACAATCAGGAAGCTCGTAATGAAGAAGATCGCCCGAAATCCGATCCACTCCGCCATGATCCCTCCAAAAAACGGACCCATGATCGAACCGGCAACCGCTCCCGATTGTAACATTCCTAACGCATATCCGGCACGTTCTTTTGGTGTATTGGTAGCCGTCAATGAGATCGAAGCCGGGATAAACCCGGATACTGTGCCGTTTACCAGCCGCAGAATCAACAATTGCAGCGGACTGGTGGCCAATCCCATTAAACCGATCACCACCGCCATACCAAAACCGGAGCGAAGCACCATGATTTTTCGCCCGATTTTATCCGCCAAAGAACCCCAAACAGGGGCCACTGCAAAGGCAGACAGGAAGTTGATTCCGAAAATGAGCCCTGACCACAACTGTGTCTGGTCGGGATCCGTCACTCCCATTTCCTTCAGATACAGCGGTAAAAACGGAATGATCATGGACATCGCGCCCATTACCAAAAACTGCGAAACCATTAAAATGTACAAATTGCGTCTCCATGTTTCCATGACCCTCGTTCATCTCCTCCTTGTGATCCATAGTTATTTCGTCTATCGAAATATAGAAACAAAAGAAAGCTGCCTCTTGCTCAGGCAGCATGTACACACTTTTTTCAAACCGTGCTCTTCTGGGGTTTGTGAAATTCAGTAGCCAGCTCCCGGCGAAGGGAGCGCTCCACCCGTGTTACAAAAGACAGTCTCTCGATGCGCCGGATCAACTGGTTTGCTCTTCGACCGTCGATATACATAAACACATATTTCAGCCTCTTGGACATGTAATGGATGTTTCCCATCCGGCCCAAAGACCGAGCCGCCTTCAGATCCTTCACCCAAACAGCCAAGCCGAGCCGTTCCGCGGTCTGCAAAGCCATTCGTGAAAACCCCTTTATCCGGTAATCAATGGGCGCAATCGTTGATCTGTCGTTCTAGTACATCCGATACTACAAAAATCAAAACGGTAAACATTTATATAGCATCCTAATCTATGGTAACATGCATTTGGAATCTGCGCAAATCGGCTACCGCCACTTTCCCGGGAGGGAATGCCCATGCTGGAAAAAATAATGGATCTCCTCGTTCGGAGATTGACCCAATCTCCTTTGTGCCGTCAGGCGTGGTTCCGGTATTTCGCAGGAACGTCCTTCTTGTATGTGGTGACGGTTGATAGTGCGACCCGTGGACAAGTCGACGCGCTCATACGAGAGCAAGCGGGTTTGCTCACCCAAGGAACGGAACTTTTTTATGAATCCACCTTTGTACGAAAATCGGACCGCGGCTGGGTATATCGCTTCCGATTTCGTTATCCCGAAGGCAAAAGTTTCTGCTGCGGCAATCAGTGCCCCGATTGTATCTTGCTGAACAGCTGATGCCAGATTCAGCCACAGCGGCGCTTGTTCGCCTTTCTGAGCCCCCGTGGATCGTTGACGGGCACCTTGATGGTATCCGAAACAGAACGGGCGATAATCCGGCTGACTTCTCCCAACAGCTCGTCCAGCTGTTCCTCTGCTTCCATGTATTCGCCGATCACAGGATTCTCACGCATCCGGCGCAGGAAAGCCTCCGCTTCTTCCTTGGCTTTATGATAATCGGGGTGAAAATGTCCAAATCGCTGAGCATCATCAAAAAGCTCTTTTTTTCGCTGAAATTCCCGAATTAATCGCTGCGCCTGTGCGTCTTCCTGGACCCGCCTTTTGGCTGCAAGATACCGGCGAACCTCTTCCGATTCATTAATCGCATCCGCCAAATCATATGCTTCAAGCAGAAGATCTGCCATATTAATCGTATTCATCCACAATCCCTCCACAGGTTGATTGTATCATAAAAAAAAAAGAAACGACATTTTTTAACAAATGAAAAAGCCCCTGCACCTGTGCAAAAGGCTTTTATCCGCACTACTTTTTTTACCTTTTTTATTAAAAAGAAACGATTTGGATTTGCTGGATCTCGCGGATCCCTACCCGATCCGGGATTTCTCCCTCCCACACACCTTCAATGCTCCAATCTCTTCCTTCCTGTACTATATACTTCGGGGTGAAATATCCTTTCTTATTGCTTTTCAACTCCATCCGGATATCCAGTTCCAACTGGATCGCCCGCCGCATCATCTCCTGCACGGTTCCCGGATGGTAACTGCGCATCTGAGCGGTCCACATCCGGGGGATCTGCTGCAATCCAGGTATGGCTTGTTCCAGGGTGGGAAGTGCATTGACGACCGTGATCTCCGGATCCTCTGCCCGCCCTTTCGCTAACAGCTTCTGTTCCGGCGGTTTCATCCACCAGGGAGTATCTTCGTCTCCCGGCTCAGATTGCGGAGAATATCCCAGCTGGTCCAAGACCTGCACCAAATCAGTCAGTTTATCTTCCTTTACCGCAAATACACGGGAACTCAGCTCCTCCTCCATATAAGGGGAGAGATCGGGGTTGCCCCCAATCTCATCAGCGATCCCCTCATCTCCTAACTCCATCAGGAGCATGCGTCGAAAGCGAATCCGTCCCGCCTGTTCGGCCCAGGCACGAAGCATCACCGATACGTTATCGGGGAGCGGTCCCTCGCCAATCCCTTCAAGGACCTTCAGCATGTCCTTTAACGCTAATCCTTTCTCCAACCCGCGCCGAATGGAAGCAGCGTTCAGCTCATAGACCGCCATCGGGTTCCCGCCCATGGGGTCTGCAAACTGGGCCAGCATCCATTGCCGATGAAGCGGAAACAGAGGGGATATCAACACCTCCAGGTCAGGCTGGACGAATCCCTCCCATGTCGGGGTCTCCGGCAGCATGAACGGTGCCCAAATAGACCACCGCCACCAAGTTTCTCCACCTTGTTTGATCAACTCCATCCAACCCAGAGCAGCCAGCGGGCGAAGCCAACGCTTTTCCACTTCTTCCCTCATCTTTCCAATATGTGCAGTAGCACCTGCTGCATGGCACCATCCGATTACCCCCTCTTGAAGCGAGCGCCACCGCCGGGACCCGTACCGTTCCATCCACCACCACAGACCTTCCCATTCGGGATGCATGGACAACAGTTTCTTTTTACACCATTGGTACAAGGATGCGCTCATATCCCGCGCATGGAGATACAGCCAGGGATGGAGACGCTGGGGTTGCAAACAAAGCCGACCCGATTTTTCTTCCATCCATCCCATCTCTTCACCCAACGTGCGGAGCATGGCAACCCCGGGTACCTCCTGCCCACCCCATGGGGTATATTCCAAGCCGGAAAAATCCGAATCCAACTCCACATCCAGCTTGCGGAGCCAGCGCTTGTGAATCTGTCCCTCTTTGGTCAGAGTGATTTCCTCCCGATCGAGGAAAAGCAAAAAGGGAAGCAAAAGCTGCCATAGCGGAACCGCCGGTGCACTTCCCAGTTCCTTCTGCATCACCGCCTTTGGAGCAGGAAGGTTTTCTTCGTATCCGGCATAGCGCACATCCACCGGCACTCCGTAACAAGGTTCACCAAAAGCCCGCCGCAACTGATACACACCCCCGTATTGCCGCAGATGCGTCAATCCTGCGCGAAACCGTGCAGGGGACAATCCGGTTTGTTGGTTTGCGGCATAGGACTCCGGCAGGGGGGAAGCCCCCCAGCGAAACAGCATCTCCTTCCATACCCGCTTCGCTTCGGATGACCACCCTGCCATCTGTTTCGACAGGTTTTCGGGGCGCGTCCATCGGATGATCAGTTCTTGGTCATCCGATGCTTGATTCTCCTGCAACAACTGCCCTCGAATGTCTAAAGACAATTCTTCAAGGCAGTCCTTCAGTTTCCAATGGAATGGATGCATCAGTCATTCCCCCATTGCTCACCGTTCACAATCTCATAATGGTACCCTTGTTCCACCAGATACAACTGCCGGTGAAGAGCGTATTCCTGGTCCACTGTATCCCGGGAAACAATCTGATAAAAATGCGCTGCCGTTCGCTCCTTCTTTGGACGCAAGATCCTTCCCAGCCGCTGGGCTTCCTCCTGACGGGATCCAAAAGTACCGGATACCTGAACCGCCACCTGCGCATCGGGTAAATCGACAGCAAAATTGGCCACTTTGGATACGACCAATACCGGGATCTCCCCCCGGCGAAAACGGGCATACAGTTCTTCCCGCTGTTGGTGGGGAGTTTTTCCCGTCAAGATCGGAACGGACAACCGCTCGGCGATCTCTTCCAGCTGGGATACATATTGTCCGATAATCAAGAGCGGCTGTCCCTGATGTTTTTGGAGAATCCGTTCCAATGCCGCCCATTTTTCCGGGTTTTCGGCTGCGATCCGATATTTTTGCCGTTTGGGAGCACGGGCGTATTCCAAGCGCAACTCCCGGGACATCGGCACGCGCAATTCGGTACAACGGGCAGCGGCGATCCACCCGCTCCGTTCCAATGTCTTCCACGGCGCGTCATATTTTTTAGGGCCGATCAGCGAAAACACATCTTCTTCCCGACCGTCCTCCCGTACCAGCGTAGCCGTCAAACCCAGCCGCCGTCTTGCCTGTAAATCGGCCGTTGCCCGAAACACCGGCGCCGGCAGCAAATGCACTTCATCATAGATAATAAGTCCCCAATCCCGTTCATCAAACAGATCGATATGGGTAAACTCCCCATCCTTTTGTCCCCGATGCGTCAAAATCTGATAGGTGGCTACTGTTACCGGACGCACTTGTTTCTTTTCACCCGTATATTCCCCTACTTGTTCGGGAGAAAGGGTTGTCTTATCCAGGATTTCCCGAATCCATTGGCGTACGGAAGTCGTATTGGGTGTTAAGATCAAGGCAGCCCTTCCCACCCGCGCCATCGCAGCCAGTCCCACCACCGTCTTGCCGGCTCCGCACGGCAGAACCACGACTCCATTGCCTCCGGCAACCGTTCCTTCCCGATAAAAGGCGTCTACTGCTTGAACTTGATATTCCCGCAAGCGGAAGGGAGTGCCGTCTGCACATTGGGGGAGCAGTTCCATCGGGAGATGCTCCCCTTCCGTATAGCCAGCCACGTCTTCTACCGGAAATCCGCATTTGAGCAGCTCTTGTTTGAGAGATCCCCTCTTCTCCGGCGGTATATGAAAACGCCTTTCCCCCACCGGAACAGCCCATTCACGCAATACCGGCAAGGAAGTAACCTCCGCCAGTGTCTCCTGATCCGAACACACCAGCAGCAGAGCATCACATCGTCGTTCCAACCTCACTTTTCCGTACCGCATCACTGTTTGCCGGATCTCTTCCAACAAGAAAGACGGGATCTCCCATTTACTGTACCGCTTCAAAAAACCGATGATCGACTCCGCGGTCAAACCCGCTGCTGCCGCATTCCAAAGAGACAAAGATGTCATCCGATATGTATGGATACGTTCAGGACTTTTCACCAGCTCAGCAAAAGCCGCAATCCCCTCTCTCACTTCTTCGAAACAGGGATGATTCGTTTCCAATAACAGAGTCCGATTACTCTGCACCACCAGGGGGCATGAATGCGGTTCGTTCATCTGTTATCCCTCCTTCATCTTTTAGTTTAGACAAGGAAAGAAGAATCATGACGGAAGAATTCCAACATGGTAAAATAACGAATCGTTAGAGATTGCAACTTTTCCGAGAACAGTTTCGTCTATAACAGTAAATTTAAACCAATCCAGGAGGAGCAAATCATGCGCCCACGGTTATCCAGTAGATGGATCGTTTTGTTGGGGGGATTGTTGATGGCCGCCGGCTGTTCAGCCCCTTCCTCTCCCGCATCTTCTCCCGGTGTAAAAGAAGTGGATGCCATTCAAAAGGAACGGACGTTTTCTTTTCAGGAAGAATCTCGGGCACACTGGCCCAAATCCGTGCAAAAAAAAGTGAATCAATTGCGGGGTCAGAATGAAACAGGCGTTTATTCCTTGCAGGAAGACGGCCGTACGTATGTGATCGTCACCAAGGGAAACACTCCCCATGGCGGTTATGGCATTCGAGTGGAACAAGTGGTTCAACGCGGTAAGGAAATCCAAATCTCCGCATCGAAAACCGCCCCGCCCAAGAAATCCGTCACCCATCAAGCGATTGATACGCCAGTCGCTGTCATTTCCATCCCCAACCCCGATCGGATTTCCTTCAAGTGGGACCTGAACTGGTCCCCCGACCCCGCCGCTTCTCCCGACAAGTCTCCGCCGGCGGAGGAAACGGGGATGAAGATGAAAGCAAAAATCGAAGCGGATCCTGGACTGCCGCAAGTGGTGAAAAGTAAGGCAAAATCTCTTCAGAAAAGGAAAACGGGTGGCGAAACCGTCGTCATCGCCGAGGGGAGAGCCTACCTCATCATGGCATTGGGAGAACGTCAAACGGGCGGCTACCGGATCAAGGTGCATAACGTTGTCAAACAGGGAAATCACATTCACATCTATGCGGAAGAAGTTCCGCCTTCTCAAAACAGTGTCACGACCCAAGCGATTTCCTATCCGGTAACGATCGCCTCGATTCCCGCCCTGGAAGGTTCCCCGAAGTTTACGTTTCATATTCAATCAAAGACCCCTTCAAGCAGAGAAGCGATGGAATAGGAAAAGGCACCCGAGAACGGGTGCCTTTTGTTGATCCCTTTTTTAGTCCTTCTTTGGTTCCTTCGGGTCCTCGCCTCGATCGGGCTGTTCCGGTGAGGTGGTCAACGGTTCCCGGGGAGTAAAAATCTCTGGTTCCCGCTGTGGGGTGCCGATTTCGGGCATCCGCATTCGCATCCGTTTCCCTCCTTTCCTGATGGGTGATACCGTTTAGGTTAACCATTCCCTTCACCTACCATCAGGACCCTGCAAAACGGAATACGAAGACCTTAATACAGCAGCAGCCGCTTGTTCACCGCGGGCAAAAGATCACACATGACGGCCGATTTCATACCATATGACGAGCCGTTAAAAGGGGATACTACCCGAAACACAGAACAATTTTCATCCTCCATCCCCTTCTTCCTGTTGATGCAGCCAGGGGGACTCCGGCGATTCCGGAGATTCCCACAAGGGGCGACGAGAAGCGGATGTTTGACTGTGTTGGGAAAGAGTGCCTTCAAAATGATGAGAAGCATCCCATGCAGAACCTGGACCTGCTTGGGCAGAATAGGACGGATAAGCAGGATAACTGCCGGCTGACCACACAGGAACGGTCAGATGGGAATACGGCCAGCCGGATACCTGAGGAGTCATGTACCCGTGGGTTGCCCCTGTCCAAGGATACTGACCGGCGAGTGCCGGACCATGCCACCCGTGGTACGTTGCGGGCATCCATCCTGATAAGGGAGGGTACTCTGTCGGAAAGGGCCATGCCATCGGCTGAAATGGGAAAGAACCAGAGAAAGCTGCCCCGTCAAACTGGTTTACCGGGGACTGGCAGCCGCATTTTTCCGCCATACGGATCCTCCTTTCCACTATCACCTATTACTATGTGTCTAAAAGAACCGATATTCTACGAAAAAATCCCGGTTTCAAAGGCATCTTCGATTTGATATGATGATGAAGGTTTACCATATCGCTGACAGAAAGGAGGGGGAAACAATGCCAGAACAAGAAGAACGCCGCGTGGAAACAGATCTTGACGCTGTCAAAATCGCATTGCAAAAACGGGAACAAAAGTTTTTGCGGCCGCTGATTGAAGAGTTGCAACCCTATGACCTCGGGCAGGTATTTTTTCAACTCAACAAGGTATATCGGCGACATTTCCTCGATATGCTCAACCCGGATGAGATCGCAGAGCTCCTGGAAGAGTTGGACTTTGAGGAACAGCGGGAGATTCTCACTCACCTGGGCGCTGAAAAAACCTCCAAGGTCCTCAATCGGATGTCTTCGGACGAGGCTGCCGACTTGCTGGGGGAATTGGAAGAGCAAAACGTCCAAAGCTTGTTGAAGAACATGGAACGGGACGAAGCCGACAAAGTGCGTGCACTGCTCCATTACCCGGAGGATACCGCCGGCGGGAAAATGACGATGGAGTATGTCAGCGTGTACGACTATTACACGGTCGAAGAGGCGATTCAATATTTACGCCGGGAAGCACCGACGGCGGAAACAGTGTATTACGTTTACGTCATCGATGCCAATGATCGACTTGTGGGCGTCGTTTCGTTGCGGGAGCTTCTGATTGCACAGCCTAACACGCAAATTACGGATATTATGTATGAACGGATTATTTCCGTACCAGCAGACATGGACCAGGAAGAAGTAGCTAAACTGCTGGAACGCTACGACTTCCTCGCCATTCCGGTCGTGGATGACGATCAACGGTTACTCGGTATTATCACGGTAGACGATATCATTGACGTCTTGATCGAAGAAGCGCAGGAAGACTTGGCAAAGCTCTCCGCCGTCGGGCAGACGGAAATGGATGTCCTTACACACCCGTTTTCATCTGCGCGACGTCGTATCCCTTGGCTGATCCTTCTGTTGTTTATCGGTATGTTTACAGCCAATCTGCTCGGATATTTCCAGACCACCATTCAACAAGTTTCCGCTCTAGCCTTGTTTATGCCCATGATTGCCGGTATGACCGGAAACACTGGAACCCAGTCCCTGGCCCTGGTGATCCGGGGGTTGTCCTCCGGCCAACTGACACGGGAAAGATACATGCAGATCCTGCGGCAGGAAGGCATCGTCGGTATGATTATCGGTACCGTATGCGGCCTGCTGATTATCGCACTCGTCACCCTATGGCAGGGGAATCCGTATCTGGGCCTTGTCGTAGGCGGCTCTTTATGGTGCACCCTCTTGATCGGAACCATCGGCGGCACATTGATTCCCCTGTTGCTGCACATATTAAAAGTCGACCCCACCGTGGCATCGGGTCCCCTGATCACCACATTGAATGATGTGTTTTCCTTGATGATCTACTTCGGTTTTGCGACCATGTTTTTGCATTATTTGCTGTGATCGCTTCCCCCTTCCCCCTTCCCCCAGGAAGGGGTTTTTCTTCTACAAAGCTGACAGAAATTCTGCTAAGCTGGGAATATTGGGAGGTTATTCCGCAACATTCCGTGCAGAATAAAAATAAATTGGGTCGGGATCGGTGTTAGGGAGGAAACAGATACGTTGGAAAACTTTTTACAAATTGCCTGGAATATCGTGTTGGTCATCTTTCTCGTGTTGCTCAACGGCTTTTTCGTGGCATCGGAGTTTGCCATCGTCAAAGTTCGTGCAACTCGTATTGCCCAGCTTCGGCAAGAAGGGAATATGCGGGCGAAGATAGCCCAGAAAGTTATCGCCAATATGGACGCTTACCTGTCCGCTACCCAATTGGGGATCACCTTGGCGTCCCTGGGACTCGGGTGGGTTGGGGAGCCGGCTATCGCCCACCTGATCGTGAAACCGCTGTTGTCGCTGATCCCCTTGGAGATGCCGGCATGGCTGATTCAAACGGTCTCCTTTGCCATCGCCTTTGCTATTATTACATTCCTTCACATTGTGTTAGGGGAAATGGCTCCCAAGTCCTTAGCGATCCGCCGGGCAGAAGAAACCACCTTGTGGACGGCCATACCGTTGGATTGGTTTTACAAGCTGTTCTATCCCTTTATCGTTATCTTAAACGGAACAGCCAACCGGATTCTAAAGTGGTTTGGTGTCAAGCTGGATCCCGATCATCAACACGCTCACACCGAAGAGGAAATCCGGATGCTGGTTGCACAAAGCCATAAAAGCGGATTAATCGACCAGACAGAGCTGTCCCTGTTCGATAATATATTTGAATTTACCGACCGGGTGGCCCGTGAAATCATGGTGCCCCGCGTAGACATGATCTGCCTCTACATGGAAGATGATTTTGAAGAAAATCTGAAAACGATCCGGGATGCCCGTCATACCCGCTTCCCTTTGTGCCGGGAGGACAAGGATGACATTGTCGGGATCGTCCACATCCGACACATCTATGAGCAGATGTTGGAAGGCGAAACCCCGGATTTGGCCAAACTGACACGCCCCGCGGTCATGGTACCGGAAACGATGGAAATCAAAGACGTGCTGCGGGTGTTGCAAAAGAATCACTCTGAAATGGCTATTGTAGTCGATGAATACGGCGGCACGGCGGGCTTGGTCACCACAGAAGACATCATCGAAGAAATTTTTGGGGAGATCCAAGACGAATTCGACGATGAACAACCCTTCTTCCAACCGGCCGGTACAGAAACGTCCATCGATGCCCGCCTCCTGATCGAAGAAGTGAACGATTACTTCAAAACGGACATTGAAGACCCGGACAACGATACGATCGGCGGCTGGATCTTTTCGCAACTGCAGGAAGTTCCCGAGCTGGGGGACGAAGTGTACTACAACGATCTCAAGTTTACCGTGCAGGAAATCGATCAGCGGAGCGTTTCGCGGTTGTTGGTCACTCGAATAGAAGAAAAAACCAACGAAAACCCCGACCCAGCCGGGGTTGATGATTAAAGGCGGCCACTGATGACGGTGGCTGTTTTTTATTCCGCCTTCCCAAAAACACTGAAGTCCCTTAAACAAGAAAACTTGTTGCGAAATAACCATCATGGTTTATTATCAGACAACTCCCCAAGCACCTTCTGTAAAACAGAAATACAGTATCACAAATGATGCCAAGTTTCCACCGATTGCACCGGTAAAAAGTTAGCCTAATCGTGAGCACACACCCTCGGCTGCGGGACAGATTGTATCCCTTTCGAATAGCGGAAGGGGGTAGGATAATAGACGGATTATCCAGCGCGTGGAAATACCCGGAAGGTTATATGGATCCTCGTGTGTCCACCAAAGTAATCCATCAGCTGTTGGGAAGCTGTACCTCATTCATGGATCCCGGGGCAAACCTGACCCGAAACCCGTTTTCCTTCCAAAGGCGATGACATCCTTGGGTCTCTAGACGATATAATGTAAAGAGAATATCCCATCCCTATAAACAGGAGCAATGGCATGCGAATATTAAACGATTATCAACCAGGCACTTTTGACTTGCATATGCACACCACCGCTTCCGACGGCATTTATTCTCCGAAAGCGCTGGTCCGCAAAGCAAAAGACTGTGGTCTCCGTACGATCGCCATCACCGATCACGACACCTTGGCCGGCGTGGAAGAAGCCGTTTCGGAAGGCAAAGCTGTCGGAATGGATGTGATCCCCGGAGTGGAAATCAGCACCCGTTATCACGGGAAAGGCATCGATGTGTTAGGTTACAACATCCAGGACTGTCTTGGGTTACACAACGCTCTCGCCCCCTTTAGAGAGGAGAGAAAAACTCGTGCCCGACGAATTATTCAAAGGTTTGAGGAACTGGGCATGCCGATCACTTTGGAAGACGTGAAAGCCTTCAGTCAAAACGGGGTCATCGCTCGACCCCATATCGCCAAGGCCATCGTTGCCAAAGGATATGTATCTGACGTACAAACGGTGTTTGATCGATATCTCGCTGATGGAAAACCCGCTGCCGTTCGAAAGGAGGTTATTTCCACCGGCGAAGCCGTCCGTTGGATCAAGGAAGCCGGAGGTCAGGCAGTATTGGCCCATCCAGTTCTGCTTCATGACGACAACCTGGTCAAACAACTGCTGACAAAAGGCTTTGACGGGATCGAAGTCTGGCACCGTCATCACCGTGCTGCCGATGTCCAACGCTATCTGGATATGGCCGACCAGTATAACTTACTGGTTACAGGCGGTTCCGATTTTCACTCGGATGAGCACACGCTGGGACAATTCATTCCGGATCAAAGCGAATAGAAAAACGGTAATAGCAGCATGCGCGTTTGCAATGCGACAGGCACCCCACTTGCTTTGTCGGACAGAGGAGACAAACCCAGAAACCCCCAGGGAGAGGTTTCTGGGTTTGCTTATTTTTTGGTAACGGTATCTGCTCTCTGATGGAGCCCGCACTCGGTTTTGCTGAAGCCGCTCCAGCGGCCTGAACGGAGATCTTCTCCCGGCTTCACGGGCCGAGTACAGGGAAAACAGCCAATGCTGGGATAATATTGATCATGCAATGGATTATATGGAATATCATGTTTTCGAATATATCGCCACACATGTTCAGAATTCCAATAAGCCAGCGGATTAATCTTGACCAGATCAAAAACCGGATCCCACTCGATCAAATCCGTATCGGCCCGGGTGGGCGACTGTTCCTGGCGGACCCCGGTTATCCATGCCTTATACTTCCCCAGTATCCACCTCAAAGGCTCCACCTTCCGCAGACGGCAACAAGCATCAGGATCCCGTAGCCACAGGGACTTGCCGTATTGTTCGGCCTGTTCCTTCAATGTCAAGGCGGGCAACACTTGAATAAATCGGCAACCGTACCGCTGTGCCAGACGATCCCGAGTTTCATAGGTCTGCTGAAAGTGCAAATTCGTATCCAGATAAAAAATATCCACTTTCCGTTCCAACTGCGTCACCATATGAACCAGGGCTACATCTTCCGCACCAAAGCTGCAACCCAATGCTACTGGGCCATCCACCCGATCCGCTGCAAACCGAATCACGTCCGCCGCGCTTTTTCCCTGCACTTGTTCATTCCATTGTCGCGTATATTCACGTAAAGACATGGATCCGCCAACACCTCCATATCAGATAAAAGGGCAGGATATGAATTATCCCAGATTGGATACGAAAGGAGCAGAAAGATCTGAATCGCCCGGGAGACGTCTCCCGTAGACCTACCTACTTCCCAATCACTTTTACCATACTATGCGGGCAGGTTGGGTAAGTGCCCAAATCATCCATAAAAAAAGAAGCACCCGCTTTGATGATCTTTAAAAAAACGGCCGTTTCTTTCAAATACGAGCGAAACCTGTGAATTTATCTATAGAAATATCCCCTCCCATTTCAGCAGCAAGGAGCTTGCTTTTATTGTCACTCAAAGAGGATCCTGCCACTTTGCAAGTGCATTCGTTATTTGACCTGAACCAACCCGGCACCGTAGAGTCGATCGGGTCCCAAGGAGACAGCCCGGGCCCTCAGCCGTTTTTTGACCGTACTCGCGCCCCCTCTCTTTTGCCGGTAGACGGCTGCTACCCCGCTCACATGTGGAGTCGCTTGGGAGGTGCCGCTCAAGATGGCATACTTGCCGTTTGAATAGGTGCTGAAAATATTAACCCCCGGCGCAGCAATATCCACAGAGCTGCCTGTCGAAGAAAAAGAGGCCCGCTTGTTGTTCCGGTTGAGAGCGGCCACCGCCACTGCCGCCGGGATGCGTCCCGGGAAGCTGACATTGTCTCCTGTTCCCGAGGCATTGCCTTCATTTCCTGCAGCGGCCACACACACAATGCCTCGCCGGTTCGCAGCGTTGACTGCGTCGATTAACGCCGGCGTACCTGTACGGGAACCGAAACTCATGTTCAGGATATCCATGCCGCTGTCGATGCCCCACTCGATGCCTCGAATGATGTTGGTGATGGTGGCCGCTCCGCGGGCATCGAAAGCTTTGATGGCATATAGACGGGCAGCCGGAGCCACGCCCACCACTCCGATTTTGTTGTTCACCGCTGCGACAATCCCCGCTATATGAGTGCCGTGTCCATTGTTATCATTGGGCTTGCGACCCGTGTTAACCAGATTGATCCCTCCGGCGATGTTGGCTTTCAGATCCGGATGATCCAGGTCGATACCTGTATCGATAATGCCTACACGCACTCCGCTTCCTGCATAAGGATTCGGGGAACCGCCCCATACCTTTTGCACATTCCAGGTCAGAGTTTGTTGGTTTATTTTGGCATATCTTTTCAACTCCTCCATACCGAACACTTTTTTCACTCGAGGCTGAGGCAGGATTAAGATACGATCGGGTTCAGCGTAAAGTAAGTCTTCTTTCAGCATAATCCGCTTCAGTTGAGCGGGAGATTCCAGCATCGCGGAGACGGTCCGGCTGTGTCGGCCCACGTGATAAATCACTCCACCGTGTTTCCGAATCCAGTCAGGGCGAGGAGCTGTTCGAAATAAAAAGGTAAAGTAACCTCGCTTTTTCCCCATACTATCACCTCTATTGCAATGTATGAGGAATTTGATAGAAGGGTGTGGACCAATCCCATACGGAATCCGCTGATTTTGGTAAACGAGCGCGGACAATCCTCTTGAACACAAAAAAAGCTTTTCTGCCCGTGGCTCCTCGGCAGAAAAGCTCTCTTCTTCTTTCTAAAACAGACTCAGCCCTTCATCAAGGGTGAAGCGCTCATGATAATAGACAAACGGCCCTCGTGCAGAGGGCCATTCGTCCTTCTATCATAGATGATGATCTTTGATGTGTTCCGTATCATCCTGTTCCACAGTCGCCCGCTTTCTGCGAACAAACTGGTAGGCCGCAGCCAGCAGACCAAACCAGACCGGTGCTACATATAGAGCGACACGCGTCCCTTCGTCAAACCAAAGGAGAACCAAAACCAACAGGAGAAACGCCATCACCAGCCAGTTAACCCAGGGGGCTCCATACAATCGAAATTCCCCTTCCGGCAACACGCCCGCTTCCACCTTGCGCCGGTACTTCATGTGGGCATAGACAATAATCCCCCAAGTCCACAAGGCTCCGACGGTTGCCACACTGGTTACATAGATAAAAGCCTCCTCCGGAATCACATAGTTTAAAAACACACCGACCAACAAAACGGCAGTGGATGCGGTCAACGCCCTGGCCGGCACTCGCCGTCTATTGAGCTGTCCCAAAAACTGCGGAGCTTGCCGAGCATTGGATAAGGTATAAATCATCCGCCCGGTGCTGAACACGCCGCTGTTACAAGAAGAAAGAGCAGCGGTCATGACAACAAAGTTTACAATCCCTGCGGCACCGACGATCCCGATTTTTTCAAAAATCAAAACAAAAGGACTCGTCTTTCCATCCAGCTCGTTCCAAGGATACATCGCCATAATGACTGCCAGTGCACCGATATAAAAGATGAGAATCCGCCAGACAAATTTATTGATAGCCGATGGCAGTGTTTTTTTGGGATTCTCCGCTTCTCCCGCAGTCACACCGATCAGTTCGCCGCCCAAGAAGGCGAACATCACCATTTGCAATGTCAACAGAACGCCTCCCGCACCATGAGGGAAAAAGCCGCCGTGTTCCCACAGGTTGGAAAAGCCGACAGGGTGGCCCCCATTGCCAAAGCCGGTGGTAATCACCGCTAATCCAATCCCGATCAAGGCGAGTATGGTTACCACTTTGATCAGGGAAAACCAGAATTCCAACTCTCCAAACAGTTTCACCGCAATCAGGTTGAGCCCGTAAATAACGACCAGCGCGATCAATGCCGGAATCCATTGGGGCACTTCAGGAAACCAATATCGGGCATAGACACCCACTGCCGTAATTTCCGCCATCCCTGTGACGATCCACATGAACCAATAGGTCCATCCCGTCACAAAACCGGCCCAGGGCCCGATGAATTCCTCCGCATAAGCACTGAAGGACCCTGCTACCGGTTTGTAAACCGCCAACTCCCCCAATGCACGCAAGATGAAATAAAGGATGAGGCCGCCGATTCCGTAAGAGAGAATCAGTGCAGGTCCGGCTGTTTGAATAGCTGTAGCCGATCCTAAGAACAGTCCTACACCGATCGCACCACCGATCCCAATCAGCTGGATGTGCCGCTCTTTCAATCCGCGTGAAAATTCTTGCTGTTCATGTTTAGACACCTAATCCCCTCGCTCTCATTAAACATACTGACACGCTACTCATCATGTATGATTATACACAAAAAGTCCGATCATCCACAAACAGCAGACAGATGTCCTTCCCTCCGCAACACAAAAAGTGCGTCCGCACAACAAAAAACGGGCGCGAAGGCTCCACCCGTCAGCTCAGTCGTTTTCGTTTGTCGGAGAGATATATCCAACGGCATCCAGCCGCACATGATATTTTTTTTCTTCTCTTTCTATCAACAGATGATCGGGAAATACAGCCGACAACGTCCCGCTGATCTCACCCATATATGTGGTAACATGTACATCCTGACCGACAATGTCCGACAACTGATTTGCCAAAAAAGGATCTCGGCTGTGCCGCCGCATCATAAAGCGGGCCAGCCTGGAGGATCGTTTCGGCCGCTCCTGCCGCTGCGGAGGCCGCTGTATCGGCGGCATTTGGGGCATCATATACGGCGGTTGTCCGTAGGGCGGCATATAAAACTGGGATGATTCCTGGTATCCTGGCATCATCTCATACTGAGGAGAACCCGGGTTCATAAAGTCCACACGTCTCACCCCCTCATGGGTCTACACACCTATACCCTATGCAGATGACCTCGGTTCGGTGTCACAAAAACCCATATTCAGGATCTGACGGCAGACAGCCGCCAAGCGGTGGCCAGATTGACGGCAAACCTGCAGGATTGGCTTCGACTCTTTTGCCCGTTGCTCCCTTTCCTCCGACGCAGAAGTCCATACTGTCCGCTCCAAGAGATCCAACGAGACGCGGCACAATGCGGAGGTGTACTCAAAAGTACAAGTCACGCCTTGGTCGCAAGCTCCCAGGTCGTGCTATGTGCCGCTTTTTTGTCTCGTCTCCTCTCTTGTCGCTGAGTTCGTCGTCAAAAGTCGCTTCTCGGGCAAAAGAGTTCTTCCGCTCATTTCCGGGAAACTTTGTCAGCAGCATCGCCGTCAAGCGGCGGCTTTTTTTATGCAAGATTCCATATCACCGCCAGGACTTCTAATCCCGTCAAAAGAAAGCACCCCTTGTCGTGCTTAAGGGGTGCGGTTTCATACTAAGGGTATGATATCAACCGATCGTTTACCGCGTCGAGGCGGAAAAAAGAGCTTGCATGCTTTTCAAATCTTCCATCATGGAAGCAAAATTGTCCAGCGTAAGAGACTGGGGACCGTCGGACCAAGCGGCTTCCGGATTAGGATGGACTTCTACCATCAGGCCGTCGGCACCGGCAGCCAGTCCCGCACGGGCCATCGGAGTGACATAACGCCATTTGCCGGTGCCGTGACTCGGATCGACGATAATCGGCAGGTGGCTCAAGTGTTTGATCACCGGAACCGCACTCAAATCCAAGGTGTTGCGGGTGTAGGTTTCAAATGTGCGGATTCCCCGCTCACACAAGATGACATTGGGGTTCCCTTCACTCAGGATGTACTCCGCCGACATGAGCCACTCTTCCATGGTTGCGGACAATCCCCGTTTCAACATCACCGGTTTATTGGTCTGTCCCACTTTTTTCAGCAGGTGGAAGTTTTGCATATTGCGGGCACCCAGTTGGAGGATGTCCACATACTCTGCTACGAGGTCCAGATTTTCCGGATCCATCACTTCGGAAATGACTGGCAAGCCGGTGACCTCTCGGGCTTCCGCCAACAGCTTCAGCCCTTCTTCCTTCAACCCCTGGAAAGAGTACGGGGATGAACGAGGTTTAAACGCCCCGCCGCGCAGAATATGGGCTCCAGCTTTCTTCACGGCTTTGGCGGTCTCCAGAATCTGCTCCCGGCTCTCCACGGAACAGGGCCCGGCGATCACCACGGGCTCATTTCCCCCGATCGTAATATCCCCAACCTGAATCCGTGTCGGCTCGGGATGGAACGATCGTCCTGCCAATTTGAAAGGCTCGCTCACATGCACCACTTTTTCCACGCCTTCAAACCGCTCCACCGGAAGATTGGCCAAGGTCTGCTTATTGCCGATCAGTCCGAGGATCGTTTTGTCCACCCCTTTGGAATAGTGGATCTGCACCCCCTTTTCCTCCAAGGTTTTTACGATGCGATCCACTTGTTCCCGGGTCGCCCCCTGTTCCAATACGATGATCACCTTGTTGACCTCCCCTCAAAAAATTCGGTTGGTGCTTGTATTGGGATAAAACAAAAAACCCCGTCCCGAAAAAGGGACGAGGTTTGCTCGCGGTACCACCCTTGTTGAACCCATGCCGGATTCCCCTTAGCGCACGCCAAGCTGCGTGCGATCCGATATCGGCGGATCACCGGTCCGGCCTTTGCCACCTATACAGGCGGGTTCAGCCGTCTGCTCCAGGGTGTAATTCGTCGGATGGATGATACCGGTTCGCAGCAACCACCGGCTCTCTGAGATCCATGCCCACCCGACTACTTTTCCCCTTCAACGCTTTTGGGTGTTAAATTGGATGTTGGTGATAAATTATCATGAAGAACTTCCCGCTGTCAACCACTTTTTTGAACAAGTCCCCGTTAATCATATGATCCTCTCCGGGTGGACAGTAACAAGCAACTCGTTACTGTTGACTTGGAGGGAATTTTTTACGGGGAAGTTCGCTGAACCTATGCCCAAGAATTGAAGTTACGAGCCGTGCGAATGCAATATCTATGGTCCGGCTTTTTTATCCTATGGGGCTTGAATCCATTTGGTGTCCCATTTTTTTATTCAAGTATCCTTTTCTCCATCGTACAATAAAAAGGAGAGGAATTGCTTCACCAAAAAGGGGGATGGTTTGGATGGAACCTGTTATCAGCTTTGATCTGGATCACACCCTGATGATCAACCCCTTTCGCCGGTGGGTGTTTCCGGAAATCGAAGCCTGGCTGTCCCCGCAACTGCCAGCGTCTTCTACGGCTATGGAATACATTCTCCGTGAGCACCGCAACCGACTGGCACACCAGGACAAAGTTGCCGCCTACGATTGGGATGGTATTCTGGAAACAGTCTGCCGACAGGTGCAATCCACACCGCCGTTTACCGTAAAAGATCTGGTTCACAAGCATGCTGTCATCGGCAAAGTATGGCTGTATCCCGATACCTTGCCCTCCCTGCGCTGCTTGAAAAAGGAAAAGATCCCCTTGATCGCTGCTACCAACGGTTGGGAGTGTTATCAACGTCCAGTGACGGATTGCCTGGGGATCACATCCTTTTTCAGCGAATACCACACGCCGGTCAATTGTAGAGCAGTTAAGCCGGAAGCCTCCTTTTTCGACTTTCGCGGCCATCGTTCTCTTATTCACGTCGGTGACCGTCTGAATCAAGACATCCTGGGTGCCAACCGGGCAGGTGTGACCTCCGTCTGGATTTATCGGGAATTGGATGAACGCTGGCACGGCATGAATGCCGCAGAGAGAAAGCTTCACCCTGATTTCCACCGGGTCTTAACCGAGCGTCTTCACCAAGAAGGGCATACCGGCTCCTTGTCTTCGGAGTACGTACCTGATTATGTGATCGTCAGCCTAAAAGAGCTGCTTCCCGTCTGGAAACGAGAAAGAAGCCGCTTCAGCGAGTCTGCCGGATGACAACAGGATGCGTTGACTGCCCGTATTCCCGCTCCGACGTCACTTTAGCTTAGCATTGGGACGGACACCTCAGAACCGAATAGCGATGATGTTCATGACCCTGCTAGATTCTGCATCCCTATCGAAGAGGCGAAAGGTCATCGGAAATCTCTTTTGCAAGAGCTGCTTCCTTGTTGTTCCGTACGGGATGCTTCGGTGGACAATGCTGGGGACAATGCTGAATAAACAATCGAGCCAACTTATCATACCCTTTTTGGTTTGGATGAACCTCGTCGGCAAAATAATCGGTGCGATGCAAAAACGTCTTGTAAGGGTTCACCAGCTGTACGCCGTATTTGCTGCATATTTTTTGATAGCTTTTGTTCATCGACTGCAGTACTCGTGCAGCAAGACTGTACCCCAATTCGTATGCCGGCGGCGGCATGTAAAATCCCATCATTTGAATTACAGCCGAAGGATTATCCTGACGAGTCCGTTCCAGTATGGATTGGACATGACGACAAACCTGGCGCATCGTTCGGGGTAAACCCGTCAGGCTCATTCCGGCCTCATACCATTCAATGAAATCACAGCCACCCGTGGTAATCGTGATATGAGACACCCGGGGCAACAACTTTTTCATCGCCGGAGTTTGCATCAGCCCGTACAACTCGACCGACGTAAGACCGGAAATCCCCATATTGCGCAGACGACACTGGGGAGTGGATTGGAGATGGCGAAACAATCGGGAGACAAAATGGGTTTCCGGGCCGGATGCCCCCAAACCTTCCGTGATGGAATCACCTAAAGCTAAATAAGTAACCGCATTCATCTCATTCTCCCCCTCCCTCACCGTCCCGAGCATTTCGCTCTCTTTTCCCAGGAATCTTAACCGGCATATAAGTCGGGATACGCCCTGGTCAACAAACTTCTTTTAACCGCCTTCCCCTTCTTTTGGGCCTAACTATAGTACCCCGGCCATAACATGTACTCGCCCGGAAAGCTGATACGTTCGCTGACCGGTTTTCTTCAGCGCCGTTTCCCCTTTATCCGATCCATGCTGTCACTCCCTTCCGCTCCCCAATCCTCTCTGAATTCCTTCATATCCTGCGAAAATGGGCCCCTTTTTATTCCCGTTGAACTACAGGCCAAAGAGCTTTTTTCCCGTCGCTTCCTCTGCGACATCACAGATGCGATCATAAAAAAAGAATCCAAACCGGTTGGTCTGGATTCGGGGTGTATGTTTAAAGGATCCCTCCTGGATAATTTCTGGCTCATCAAGTGGTGGTGGCTTCTACCCGCTCTTTTCCTGCGGCAGATTCCACCCCTCGGGCGGAAGTGATCAGCAACGTGCAACCGTAGCGAGTTTGAACAACGGGATTCACTCCTGGGGGTGCATAGAAGTAATCCCCTTGATGCAAAGAATGGCCGTCCAATTCGACGTCACCTTCCACCACAAAAAACTCTTCCCCGCCGATGTGTTCATGTATGGGAAGGCGTCCTTCGGCTTCCATTTTCAATAACACGCTGAATTCCCCGCGGTTCTTGCGTAAATAGCTGAAACGCACTCCGTTGCTCATCGGAATCCAATTGTGTTCTCCATTGCGTAGGACATAAGACCCTTCCATCTGTCCAACCCCCTTGTGGATTTGGGTCCATTGTACTTCAATACAAAAAGGTGATGCAAGTCAGTCTTTTCTTTAAGAAACCGTTAATGAACCCTATCCGGTCTTCATCCGCCTTTTCCTTTGGGCAACGCATGTATTCGATTTGTGGCGCCGTTTTCCCATCTCACTCTTTTAAATGACAAAAAGCTCCATGAGAAAACGGCTCACCATCATCCATGAAACACCCGGAACCTCGTTCTTTTCCGTTTGCGAAAGAAAGCACCAAAAAATTCTGCAGCAGTCTCTCCTTCAGTCCCGGAGGGCATTGACCGAGCCCAGCAGGATATGAGCAAGGCCAAAGCCGACAACACCCCAGCCGAAGGGATTGTCATAATGGCGTTGTTGAATCATCGGTTTTTCCCGGTTCAACAGGGCCAAACCCAGCCCGGAAACCACCACGCCTAAAAGAATAGACATCCATCCTTTTTGCATCCTCATCGCATCATCGCCTCCTTTACCATTAATGTGACCCCTCGTGAAAAGATTGTTGTCTGGAACTTTTACCCGATCCCGACCAATAATTCCACAATATCTCTTCACACTCATTGCGTATGATTTCGTTCACATAAAACTGCGTATATAAAAATCCGCGAAATTTGGCCTGCACTTCCCGGGCATCGGGAAGTTGGCGAACGGCAATGATTTTTCCCCCGCAGCGGTTCAGTTCCCGCCGGCACCCCGCCAAGTCTTCCTGCACACGGCCTAACGTTTTCATCCACAATCGTTTGAGTGGACGCTGCATTTTGACGGGCAATTGACCCACACGGGCGCAGTCCAGCACAAGCACCCGCTCCAACACTTCCAGTATCACCGCCTGCCGAACTAGTTCAGCAAACCGGTCATACTCCTCCGGATAAAGCAACACGGATCCTCCACCTCTCTTCCTGGTGGATTTGCTCTGTTCTCATTATATGCGAACATATGTTTTGTTTTCCTGGTACTTTCTTGCAGAACTGGTCCCCGGTTTTTCAGGAATGAGAGCAGATCCTTTTAGAAAATATAAAAGGGAAAGGAGGATCGAAGAGGATGGCAAAAAACCGGGTAACCTTTTTTCTGTATGATTTGGTCTTGGCTGTTGCGGCTATTATTTTCACAGTGAGCATCGAATCCGGGCTGTTGATTGCAATCACGGGAATGGAACCATTCCGGCTGGGCTTGACGATTTGGATGTATGTCGGGGTCATCATCCTTTCATTTGGATTTATGCACGGGTGGGTCAGATGGGGGTATGAATGGCGGGGAGAACCCCGGGAAGATTAACGGCCACGGGGTTCAGAGAATGGAAAGGGATCGGGGCCGTACGGTAACAGTCAGCGGAGTTTCACCGATCACCTCACCGTCGGCATGGATCACCATTCGGGTATCAGAATCAATGATGATCTCTTTTCCCTGTCGCATGGTCACTGAGGGATGATGAATGTGAACCCCCTTATACACAGTGGGAAAAATCTTTAAAAACTGATGACGCGACAAATTGTTGACACAACAAATATCCAGTTTCCCATCATCGTTAACTGCGAAAGGACAAATTTTCATTCCTCCACCATAATATGGATTGTTGGCAACCGCGATCAACCATACCCCACCGACGTCTATCTTTTTCCCGTCAATAGAGACGGACACTTGGGCTGGTTCGAAGCTGCGCAACACCCGTAATGCCCCCCATATATAATTCAATTTTCCCAACCATCGCTTGAAAGAGGAAAGATTAACCGCCTCCGCCACTCTTCCGTCAAAACCGATCCCCGCAAAACCGATCATCGTTTTTCCGTCGATATCGGCTGTATCCACCCGGCGTACCTGATGCTGCAATATCCGCTCCAATGCTTGTCCGGGATTGGCCGGAATTCGATGGGCCAGTGCGAAGTCATTTCCTGATCCCGCAGGAATGAACCCCATCGGCATGATGGAGCCGACCAATCCGTTGCCCACTTCATGAACCGTTCCATCCCCGCCGACAGCGATCACAGATTTCACATCCGAGCGTAAAACCGCCCTGCGGGCGAGTTCTTCCGCATGTCCGGCTTGTTCGGAAAACAGCACCCGATAAGGAATTTGTCTCTCATCCATGATTTTTTTCAGTTGGCGCCACACTTTTTGACCTCGGCCATTCCCCGCAACCGGATTGACAATAAACCAGCGCATCACGTATCCCTCCGCGCACCATGTGATGGGTTGGGTCCGTCTGCCGGATGGGGAAGCGGGGGAGTGCGGGAAGCATCATACATCCGCTTCGTTGCCCAGAAATAGACTCCCGGTGCCATGTTCCGGATCCTTATCGCCCAACGCAAGCTCCAGGGGATCACTTTGACACGGGGACGATCGATCAAGCGAACCGCTTCTTCGGCTACCGTCTTTACATCCAACAGCTGGCGGGCAATCGGCCCCGGAAACAGCCGGGCGGGATCCTCCCCCCGGAAAAACGGGGTTTGCACCGGACCGGGACACAACACCCCTACCTGAATACGCGGGGAATATTCCAATCGCAACGACTCGGAGAAGCCCATTAAGGCGAATTTAGAAGCGGAATAAGCAGCAAGATTGGGAATGCCGGTCAGACCGGCTACCGAAGCGATGTTTACAATGCGTCCTTCTCCTTGCTGCAACATGTGGGGAAGAAAAGCAAGGATGATGCGGACGGTACCCAAGTAGTTCGTTTCCGCCATACCCTCAACCTCATGGATCGGTACATCCAATGCCCCACCAAAGCAGCCATATCCCGCATTGTTCATTAACACATCCACTTTTCCGTATCGCTGAATCACCTCCTCCACCAAATCCTTCACATCCTCCTGAGAGGTCACATCACAGGAAAAGCATTCTCCACGGCCCAACTCCCTTTGCAATGCAGCAAGTGGCTTCCTGTTGCGTGCCACCAACAAGGGAGTGTGGCCCCGGGCCGCCACTATTCTTGCGATTTCCTTTCCGATGCCGCTGGATGCACCGGTGATCAGTACGATTCGATCGTTCACGGACTTCACTCCTCAGAACATCGGAACTTGCGGAATGATTCGACCCTCAATCCGCTCAAAGATATCATCCAAATCACGACCAGTTATGGTGAGGCCGTGATTTTTCAACCCTACCACGGCTCGAGAGGGATCTTCTGCCTGCCGGATTTTATCCGCAACGGCTTTGGCCAGTTCTACCGTACCGCAGGGATAGTTGATTTCCGTCGAGGGAATCCCGTCCATCCAGGCATGGATGTGAACGATGGCTCCCACTTGCGGGTGTTCCGTATAGATCATCCAGTGTTCGATCGCATCCACGGATACCCGGCGCGGCTCCACATGGGGGGGAACGCTGAGATCAATAGCCGGCAGTTTTTCATCGAATCCTTTGATGAGGAGAATATCCTGTCCGATTTTTTGCAGATTGCCTTTATTCACCCCCCGTGCACTCATCCAAAACTGGTTGCCCTCCCTTCGGGCGCTCAAGTTTCCGTAACTCAGCCCTCCAATGCCGTATAAGCGTTGTATCAAACGATAATCTTCCGGCGGAAGAATTTCCTGAATGGGAAACGGCGCCGGAAGCAGGTTCATTTGATCCAACTTTTTCCCTGCCCGGGTAATGCTCTGCGAAATCGAATCCCCTTCCCATAACCTTTCCGGCATATCTCGATGAAAGGTATTGTCGATAACCAGTTGGGAAGTGGCAAGGGGGCGGATCCGCTCAAAGACGCGATGGAAAAAAGCCGGATCTTCTTCATCCGCCGTCAAACGGTAACAACCTTGTTCTAGAGTAATAAAATACGGCTCCAGCCAACCGGATGAACGATCCAAATACACCATCATGTTGCCGAGTGAACGGATGAGGATGGGATACCCGGTGTACAAAATGTTATCGGTGGGTTGATCGTTTTCCGTCACCGTTACTACAAAGACCCCTTTTCCCTTTCTCCGGAAATGGCGAGGTTTCTGAGGATCGACAAAATTAAACACCAGCTGCAAATGAGGGTTATCCTCGGAATCCAAACGATACCCTTTTTTCTCCATCTCGCGGCGAAGTCCCGAAGCAAACCACTCAAGGGAGGATGTCTTTCCCTGTTCGCCTACGATAGCAAAAGTTTTCATACAGCCTCAGCTCCTCTATATTTATTACCTTCACTATTTTTCCAATGAAGAAAATGGATTATACTATCTTTAACCACTTCAACCAAAACCCACTCCCTTTCCGGTATGCTGTATACTATAAAAAAAGGATCACCCACACTACGGGAAATCCTTTTCTCTGTTCAACACACGAAAATTACCGTCTTCATGAATGTTACATACCTTTACAATATGGTGAAACGGGAGTCTGTGCCCTTCTTATTCGTATCACTGTATGGAGAGGGTTTCCTTCTTACGTCGAAGGAAGGGGTTGCTTGTCTAATCGCTGTTGAATCCAATCGATGATCATCTCAATGGTCGCCGCAGATTCGTCTGAATGAAGTAAACGATGGCCCACATCAGGGATGACCACCCACTTTTTGTCTGTAGCGCTTACCCGGTTGATAAATGCCTCTACCTTATCGGAATGAATCAAGGTGTCGTTTTTACCGCAAATACACAAAACGGGGATCGTAAATTTTTCGGCATAGAGTACTGCTTTTTTCGCTTCAGTCAGCAGTTCGTGCGTCCAACGACAGGAATATTTCAATGGAACAAACACATTGTCCCAATTATCCCATTGAAAGTGTTTTTTCAATGCGGGAAACCGCATCACACCATTTACTAATCGGGTTGGATTGACACTAAAGGCGGGTACCGTTCTACTCAAAGCAGCAATAATCCGTTGAACGATAACAGGAATCTGAAACCGAAGTTCCAGTGCGGGGGCAGACAAAACAATCCCTTCAATGTGATCAAATCCGTCCTGTACAAGCCTTGTGGCAATCAGACCACCCAAGCTGTGTCCAATCACATAAAAACGGAAAACCTTCAGGTTCTCTTGAAAATAGTGAAACAGCTCGTTCACATCGTCGAGGTAATCCTGGAAAGTGGTGACATGGCCACATTGCCCACCTGAAGCACCGAATCCTCGAAGATCAAAAAGAATGAATGCCATTTTGCTTTGGACAAAAAAAGACCACAAATGATGGAATATATCCATATTTTCTCCGGCCCCATGAATGAGAATGACCGCATTTCTCGGCTTCTCAGGAAGCCAAACCCGGTATTTGATACATATCCTGTCCCGTGTTTGGTAATTGCCTTCTTCCACTCTTACCGACCCATTCACTTTTTTTCTCCATCTCATCAATTTTTGGTGACCTTTATATAATTGAACAAAACACGTTAAAAAATAACATGGCGCATCATCTGTAATAAAATGGGACCATCGGATAATATAGGTCTTCACCTATAGAGACCATCCTTATAGTGAAAAAATAAGTGACAACCCTTTGCTATTGGATTCCTCCGATACTGTTTATTGCTGCTGGATGGAAAACCCTTATCACTATCCATTCAATTTTCCTACATCCAAATTTTTGTGGGGTTTCTATACACATAACTTTCGAAGAAGTACACACCCTAGAAACCGTTCGGACATCTTTTCAAAAAGGAGGTACAAAAAATATGACCGTTGGTACGAAAGTCCAGCAAACCATTGCCAGCGCAGAAAGTGTTGCCGCCAACCTCAAATCGTTTGCCTTGGATACCGACAATCAACAAGCCAAACAAATGTATAATCAGTTGGCGCAAAACATGGAGATGATTGTGCAGCAATTGAATTCGCGGGAACAGCAAATCTCGCAAGAAGAGCCTCAATACAAGCAACAATAACGTCAAAAACCTGCACGTTATCGTGCAGGTTTTTCAGATAGGGTAAGATGCAAAATAAAAGTGAACCGAATGGTTTCTTAAAATCCGGGCATTCTATAACCGTACAATGTAAGGAGGTGCACAATCCATGACTGTTGGAAAAAAGATCCAACAAACCATCGCTAGTGCCGAAGGAGTGGTTGCCAATCTGAAAACATTTGCTCTGGATACCGACAATCAACAAGCCAAACAAATGTACAATCAGTTGGCTCAAAATACGGAAACGATCATTCAACAATTGAAAGCCCGTGAACAACAAGTGATGCAAGAAGAACCTCAGTACAACCAACAATAACCTTAAATACCTGCACGTTGTCGTGCAGGTTTTTATATTCTCATGAACAACAAAGAACCCGTTAATAGATTTTCATCCATTCCTTATGATGATGACTGTCTTGGATATATGATAAAAGGCAGGTGATAAAAAGTGCTGCTGTACATGTTCAAAGTGGTTACTATGTTTACCTTGGCCATTGCAGCCCTCCGTTTTATGGGAAAATCCACGTTAGCCCAAGTAACTCCCCATGATTTAATGGCCATTGTCATCATTGCCGCGTTGGCCACCAAACCCATCTTGGTAAACGATTATACCCAGTCGATTTGGGCTATTGCTCTGGTTACCGGGATCCATATACTTTATTCCAGATTAACTCTGTACAAATGGGTCAATCGATGGGTGTTAGGCCAACCGACCATTTTGGTCAAACACGGAAAAATCATTAAAAAAAATCTGCGCCGCTGTGAACTTTCGCTATCCGAATTGCTGGCGGATATCCGTTCCCGCGGTTATCCGGATATCCGCCAAGTGCAATATGCCATCCTGGAGCCCACAGGTACGATCAGTGTGTTGCCATGGGAGGAATTATATCCGGTGACTCCCAAAGATTTGAATCTGAAGATTCCTTATCGCGGCTTAGCCCTATCTCTGGTGATCGACGGACAAATTCAACAGCACAACCTCAAGCTAATCGGTAAAAGCACCGAGTGGCTGAAACGAGAGTTGAACAAGAAAGGGGTTCGCGATGTCCGGCATGTGATGTATGCGGCCACTCGGGACCATGAACCCGATCTTTATGTAGATAATGGGGAAGGTAAGGGCAGCTGACTCCATTCGTATTATAAGCCCCCGTATGGAAACGAGGTTTCGCTTTGAATATGGGAGTCATCCTTTTGGCCGAAACACCAAAGCAGCTAAAAAGCTGAACACGATGGCAGCAGAAATCCCGGCACTGGTGATTTCAAAAATACCGGTAATGATCCCCACCAGTCCATGCTGCTCCGCTTCCGCCATGGCACCGTGAACCAAGGCGTTGCCAAAACTGGTGATGGGAACCGTGGCTCCCGCACCGGCAAAATCGATCAGCGGCTCGTACAACCCGAGCCCGTCCAATAGCGCTCCCACCACGACCAATATGCTGGTCACGTGAGCCGGTGTGAGCTTGAGCCCGTCCATCATCAGTTGCCCAATTACACAAATAAGCCCGCCGACCACAAACGCCCAAAAAAAGATCATGCACCCTTTCCTCCCTTCGCTTCCAACGCCACTGCATGCGCAACGCAAGGAATGCTTTCCTTTTGCTGATAGCTCAATGGGGAAAGCAGAGCCCCCGTGGCTACGATCAACACTTTGTTGAGGTCGCCCTTGCGCATCCGGTTAAATACATGGCCGTAAGTGACGCAGGCGGAACAGGCACAACCACTCGCCCCGGCCTGTACCGGTTGGTCTTTCTGGTAAATCATCAATCCGCAATCTCCGAACCGGTCATTCGGCAGTTTCAATCCATGCTTTTCTAACAAATCCGCCGCAGTATGATGACCGATTCTTCCCAAATCCCCGGTCAAAATCAAATCATAGAAGGACGGAGAAATCCGCAGATCACGAAAATGGGCTTCGATCGTGTCCACTGCCGCTGGAGCCATCGCCGCTCCCATATTGAAAGGATCCTGAATTCCCATATCCACCACCCGGCCGACGGTAGCTGAAGTCACCAGAATATCCCCCTTGTCGGGAGTAATTACTGCAGCTCCCGCTCCTGTGACGGTCCACTGGGCTGTGGGCGGTTTTTGCGATCCGTATTCCGTCGGATAACGGAACTGTTTTTCTGCCGCTGCGTTGTGGCTGGATGTGCCGACCAACACGCGTTGGGCGTACCCTCCGTTTACCATCAGGGAACCTAGTGCCAATCCTTCCATCGAAGAAGAGCAGGCACCGAAAATCCCCAAATAAGGCACTCCCAAGGTACGCGCGGTAAAACTGCTGGAGATCACTTGGTTCATTAAGTCTCCGCTCAAAAAGAACTGGATGTCTTCTTTTCGCATCCCCGCTTTGTCAATCGCCTGTTCACAAGCTTGTTCCAACAGCTTTTTCTCGGCTTTTTCATAGCTGTCCTGTCCCAGCCACAGGTCTTCGTGCAGCACATCAAAATCATCCGCCAAGGGCCCCTTCGCTTCAAAAGGACCTCCAACCACCCCGGTCGCGACAATCCGGGGCGGGTTGTTGGAAAACACCCAAGTTCGTCCCTGGAGCATTTACACCCCTCCCAATCCCTTGAGAATCAACATTTTTACGAGTGCAACCACAAAAGCAGCAAACACTCCGAACACAACCACAGAACCCGCTAGCTTAAACATGTTGCCCCCCACCCCGAGAACAAATCCTTCGGACCGGTGTTCAATCGCCGACGAAGCCATGGCATTGGCAAAACCCGTCACGGGAATGATCGTCCCGGCACCCGCCCATTGGGCGATATGATCGTACACTCCCAATCCGGTCAACAATACCGCCAAAAAGATGAGAGTGGCTACCGTGGGATCCCCCGCCGTTTTTTCATTAAAATCAAAAAAACGCATATAAAAAGTGGAGATCAATTGTCCAATTAGACAAATGGTTCCTCCCGCCAAAAACGACCGAACACAATTTTGCAGTATGGGACGTTGGGGTTCCCTTTTTTTCGCAAAATCCTGGTACTCTTGCTGAACCGGTGTCAGCTTTTTCTTTTTTTTGCTCGACATCCTCCATCACCTCCGTTTATTTCAACAGCGGCCGTACGTCATACAGAATGGATGCCAATTCTTTCGCACACTGTTGGTAGAGTTGCTTGGCCTGCACATCGTCCGTGTCCAGGGCATAAGCCTCCAAATCCGCTTTGGACTTTTTCAAAGTGGTGTACAAGAGTTGCCGGGTGGTCGGTTTCGGCGTTTGGATGGCATCATCAAAGAGATCGATGTATAACTCGCCCATCGCATCCACCTGGGCAATAAATACATTTTCAGGAGAAACCCCGATTTTATCCAGCTCCGTTTTGAGCCAGCCGCGGTTTAACCCCATCGTGGTCAGCGGTTCATCCATGATGTTCCCATCTAAGATGACGGTCTGCGTACCGGTTTGGGGAGAGGTGGATACTCCCAAGTCATGGGGAGTGATCGGCTGCCGGTTTGCTTTGAGTACCGCATTGATTTCTCCGTTGGATTCCATCACTGCAAACTCCACATCCGCCACATTGAAAATCTGTTTGCTTCGCAGCTGCTGCAACAAGTCTTCCGGTGTATACCGTACCTTTTTCAGCTGGTCTTCCATAATTTTCCCGTGTTTGATCACTACGGCTTCCCGCCCATGAACCAGGTCCCGGACCCATTTGCTTCTCAATATCAGATAGCTTAAACCGATTCCGGACAATCCCCAAGTCAGCAAAGCAATCAAGCCATATACCAGGTTTTCCACAATATGGAGTGTGATGGCCGCAGCTATGACACCCATACACACCGCAAACACGACGTCAAAGTAGGTTAGCCTGGCAGCCATTTTCCTTCCTACCACCCGCATCAACAAGATCAGCAGGATGAACAAACCCAGGGAACGCAGAATCATATCGAGCCATGGCGGCACCTCGGCACCCCCTTTCTATGTGTCAATTCCCTTTATACTGAGGTTCTTCAAATTCCATGGACTGTAAGCGCCGGTTCAACCGCTCAAGAATCGTTTCTAATCTTTGCGCGTTCCGCCGAAAAGTATTGCGCGCATCCTCTGTCTGAGCCACCTGACTGTACATCTCCAGGGTGGTTTTAACCCCTTCCAGACTGACTGTGGTTTGCTTCACTTTTGAGTAACTGGTCATATTTTCCTCCTCGAATAGTCATTTTGTGAAAAAAAGATCCACTTTATACATCAAAAATGGAGATACTACATCATGAAAAGGAGGAGTTTCGACATGAAACGTTGGTTAACTCTGTGTATCATTTTCCCCCTTCTCATCGCCGGGTGTTCTTCCTTGAAGGAAGAAAGCAAATCCAAACCCCCTGAGACGAAAAAAACGGCACAAAAGATTACCATCCATCAAAACACCACAGCGGAGACAGCAAAAAAAATCGCCCAGCAACATCCCCGTGTGGATGAAGCGGCTGCAGTCGCTGTGAATGATGAATTATCCGTCGGTTTGAACGTGAGCAATGTGAACCGGTTGTTTTTAAAAAGCATTCGTAAAGAAGTTTTTAGTGCTTTACGCAAGCGTTTTCCCAAACATGATATTCATGTGACGACCGACTCCAAGATCTTTAAAGAATTACAACAGGTAGCGTCATCCATTCAAAAAAATCCCACGATCGACAAAACCAAAGTGCACCAAAAACTGCAAAAGATAAACGATGACATGAAGGGATGATCCATAGAAAAAGCCTGCCGAAAAAAACGGCAGGCTTTTTCTTTACATTTGCGGAGAACTGGGAGTGGAGATATTGCTGAGTGCTTGACCTGCCTCGTTAGCGAAGTTTTCACGCACCGCCATATCTCCGAGCGACACAATACCGACCAGCTGATTGTTTTCCACCACAGGCAAGCGGCGGATCTGGTTTTGGGCCATCAGTTGGGAAGCCTCGTTGACGCTCATTTCCGGCGTGCCGGTAATGACATTGTTGGTCATCACATCGCTCACGCTCATGGAGTTCGGCTGTTTCGTGGCTACCGACCGCAGGACCACGTCCCGGTCGGTGATCACTCCGCGCAGCGCCCCGTTTTCCACCACGGGAATCATACCCACATTGTGTTGTTTCATCAGGGTGGCGGCTTGATACACATTATCCTGGGGAGATACGGAAGCCACGTTTTGGCTCATGATATCGCGCAATTGGCTCATGTTTTACCCTCCTTTTCTTTTGTTATCATGTCCGTTGGGTAAAAAATACATGCATTATACAGGTTGGTCAGAGTGGACAGCTTAACGCCCCGGTTTATTGAACCGGGGCGTTTTCTCACGACTTAAGACAACCCTTCTCCCAACTCTTTCATTACCGTCCGGATAAAAAGTTCAACAGCGATTTTCATCGCCGATTCATCCAAGTCGAAACGGGGATGATGGTGGGGATATTGTGCCCCGAGGTCCGGATTGCCCGCTCCGACAAAACAGAACGCTCCCGGTCGCTGTTGCAGATAATAGGCGAAGTCTTCACCTGCCATTACCGGTGCAATCTCCCACACTTGTTCGTTGCCGAGAAAGCTACGGGCCGCTTCCGCCATCCGGTGCGCTTCCACCGGATGATTCACCACCGCCGGATATCCCCAGCCATATTGATAGTTGCACTCTGCACCGTACATCCGGCAAGTTTGCTCAGCCACTTCTCCGATTCGACGCTGGATCCATTCCCTTACCTGGGGATCAAAGGTGCGCACCGTCCCTTTCAACGAACACCGATCGGCAATCACATTGAAAGCTTTGCCTCCTTCGATCGTACCTATGGAGATGACACCTGACTTCAGCGGATCAACCTGACGGCTGACGATAGATTGCAGATTCACAATCAAGTGAGAAGCAATCGCGATGGCATCCACCGATTCATGGGGCAAACCTCCATGCCCTCCTTTTCCTTTTACTTCGATCGCAAAGGAATCGGAAGCGGCCATGAGCGGACCTTGCTTTAATCCAACTACACCGGTGGGGAGCGGAGTCCACAAATGAATGCCGTACACTGCATCCACCCCTTCCAGCACACCCGCTCCAATCATGTCCCGGGCACCTCCGGGGATCATCTCCTCCGCCGGCTGGAAAAGGAAAACCACCCGTCCGAGAATGTGTTCCCGCATCCCCTTCAACAGCGCGGCCGTTGCCAACAGCACGGACATGTGGGCATCATGGCCGCAAGCATGCATCACCCCCGGCACTTGGGAACGGTATTCACATTCCTTTTCGTCCTGAATCGGCAACGCATCCATATCCGCCCGCAAGGCGATCGTCCGACCGGCCTTTGCGCCCTCCAACACCGCGGTTACGCCAAACCCACCCACTCCCGTTTGAACTGGGTAGCCCATTTTCCGCAAAATATCCGCCACTTTGGTCGAGGTCTTTTCTTCATGAAAAGAAAGCTCCGGATACTGATGAAAATACTGCCGCCACTCCACCATCTGCGGAAATAATTGATCCACGGATTGCTTCACACGATCCGGATTCGTCATATCATCACTCCTGTCGCCATACTGAAAAAGCGTTCTCCGCCTCCTACCCATATTGCGCGAATTTCAAGAACATACTATGATGAAAAAGAATCGTCCCGGTTTCAGAGAGTAAAGGAGGAACGATCCATGGTATTGGAAGACGCGGGAATAAAAGGGATTCAAAAAGAGTTCGGTTCCTTGGAAAAAGAAATGAAGCGTCTCGGTTTTGTCCGCTGGGCCTGGGATTACGACAAGGCCAGTTTTGATATGAAATTTGAAGGAAAAGAAAGCGATTACTATCTGCGTATTCAAGCCCATGTGATTCAAGGAAAGCTGGAAAACCCGAAAGCGGTGGTAGAAATGGATCACCCGGTTTTTCTCCGCCATATCTTCCCCCACGGCCTTGATCCGGATACCGAAATCCCGGAGGAATTCAAAAAGACGGTAGACGAGGTGCTCGGCAAAGTAAAAGAAACGATCGCTTGAAAAAGCCGCCCGTACCTATTGGTACGGGCGTTCTTTACGACAGATGAAACGCACACCTCGACTCGCAGCTCCCCTTCCGACAGCGAAGATGGACGGTTGCCATGGGGCTATTTATCGTGTTGGTTTTCCCTCGTCCTTCACTTCAGCCCTGTTTCCGCTGCCGGCTCCTCTTTAATTTCAACGCCTTCCACCTTGACGTTAACCTCGACCACACTCAACCCGGTCATCGTTTCTACCGCTTCTTTCACATTGGCTTGGAGAAGGCGGGACACTTCCTGGATTTTCACCCCGTACTCCACTATCACCCGAAGGTCGATGGCCGTTTCCACCTGACCGACTTCCACCGTCACGCCGCGGGTTACATTTTTGCCGCTTACCCGCTTTGCCCAACCTTCGGTAATCCCGCCGGACATGCTGGCCACCCCATCCGTCTTCGTAGCCGCCAGACCGGCGATCACCGCCACCACGTCATCTGCAATCCGAATGGCACCGCCGCCTGCGATTGGTTGTTCTGCCATTTGAACACCCTCCCATAAAGGTTGTCTCTCTTTCCTTCTCGATTAAAGCGCCTTCACCATACCTCCGTCCACCAGTAGAGTGGCACCCGTCACATAGCTGTTGGCGTCGGATGCCAAAAAGGCCGCCACCCGCGCGAATTCTTCCGGTTCACCATACCGACCCAACGGGATTTGCCGAACCACCCGGTCTTGCACGGCGTCCGGGGAGATTCCTTCCCGCTCTGCCGCCGCCTGATCCAGCTCTTGCAAACGACCGGTCGCGATCCGTCCCGGACAGATGGTGTTGACCAAAATGCCGCGGGGGGCCAGTTCCTCTGCCAGGGTTTTCATCAACCCGTTTACTCCCGCCCGCATCGTATTGGACAAGATCAATCCGGGAATCGGCTGCTTAACGGAAGAAGAAGCGATGGTCAATATCCTTCCGCCCCTGTCCATGTGAGGTAGCGCCGCCCTTACCAACCGGACTACACTTAGAAGATTGGTTTCAAAAGCACGCATCCATGCAACGTCATCAAAGGATTCAAAGGGACCGCTGGGAGGACCTCCGGCGTTGCACACCAGTATGTCGATCCTGCCCCACTGCGTAATCGTTTGTTCGACGATACGGGAGATGTCGTCTCCCTGGGATACATCTCCTGTCAAGGCAAGGATTTCGGCATTCGTTCGTCGCCGAATCGCAGCCGCCGTTTCTTCCACTCGATCCCGGCTTCGGCTGCAGATGGCCACCCGGGAGCCTTCACGAGCCAATTCCATAGCGATCGCTTTGCCCAGCCCGCGGCTGGATGCGGTCACCAATGCCACTTTTCCCTGTAACCCCAAATTCATGCTCCAACCCCTTACTGCCGGATTATTAGCAATTTTTTAGAACCCCGAGAAGCGTTAATGATTTCCTCTTTTGTGAGAACTATTCTAGTCGTTTGTTCCCTTATTATAGCATGCACCGGAAGGAAGCCCAAGTATCAAGGTATCTGTATTTCTCGGCACGAATGGGGCATGCTTTCTGGTGTTCAGCTACATATTGTACATTGGACCTAAGACAGTATGCTAAAATGATGTCATCTTATATAAAGGGAGTGAATCTTGTCTTGAACTCAAAATGGTTTTTTTCTCTATTGATCCTTTCTACGCTGATTAGTGTGGGTGCCCACTTTTTCACCCACAGCGAACCTCTCAAATTTGCCACTGCCTGTCTCTCCCTCCTCTTCTGGGCCGCCTTGCTGGGTAAAGCCACCGAAAACGTGGCCCACTATGCGGGAGAGCGGCTGGGCGGATTTCTCAACGCTACGTTCGGCAATGCCGCCGAGCTTATCATCGCCATTTTCCTGGTCCAGGAAGGCTTGTTTGAGATGGTAAAAGCCAGCATCACCGGATCCATCATCGGGAACCTTCTCTTGGTGCTGGGGCTGAGTGTTTTTTTCGGCGGACTCAAATACAAAATCCAGCGCTTTAACTCCATGCTAGCACGCCATAACGCTTCCCTGATGCTGCTGTCTGTGATCGCTCTCTTTATTCCGGCCGCCTTTATGAAAGGGCTGGAAAAGTCGGAAGTACATACCCTGAGTCTGGTCATCTCCTCTCTTTTGATTCTCGGTTATTTCCTTTGGCTGCTCTTTTCCATGATCACGCACAAGGAAGAACTGGGTGAAGGGATCGACGGACTGCCCGCCGATGAAAAAAAAGAAATTCAACGGGAATCCGGCGAAACTCCCGCTTCCGGAGTGGTTGCCGCAGCCGAAGAGGAAAGCCCGGACTGGTCTAAAGGCATCTCGCTGTTATTATTGATCGTCTCCACTGCATTCGTAGCCTTGCAAAGCGAATGGCTGGTCGGCAGCGTGGAAGCCGTCGCCCATACCCTCGGCTGGTCGGAGCTGTTCGTCGGCGGCTTCCTCATCGCCATCATCGGAAACGCCGCTGAACACAGCGCCGCCATTTTCCTGGCCATGAAAAACCGCATCGGCGCCGCGGTGGAAATCGCGATCGGCAGCAGCCTTCAGGTGGCCCTCTTCGTCGCCCCGGTGCTGGTTTTCGTCAGCTGGCTCTTCGGCCAGCCGATGGACTTCGTCTTCACCGGCTACGAGTTGGCCGCTATCGCCGTGGCCGCCTTTATCGCCAAGTCCATCTCCCAGGACGGTTCCACCAACTGGTTCGAAGGGGTTTTACTCCTGCTGGTCTATATCATTTTGGGAACAGCCTTCTTTATGGTGTGATGGGATGAATGGATCGCCAAGCAGCCGCACTAAGCGGCTGTTTTTTCTATGGAAAAAATAAAAAAGACCCCTTGCGGAGTCTGGTGTATGAACCATTATTCAGATTCCTGCTGCTCAGTCGGGGAGGGAAGTACGATGGAGTAAAGGTGAGCCAACTCTTGTTCCAGATCACTGATGATCTCCCGGCCCTGGGCACGGGTGATCAGGCCGGCACGCACCGCAAAGTCGATCTCCCTGGAAAGGCCGAACATTTGGGTGTCCAGTACTTCCTCATACAACGGACATTTGGGCGCGGTCAGGTTTTCCAGCTGAACTTTGATCAACTGTTGGATTTTTTGTGCGTCTTCGCGCAGGAGCTGCTCCGCCCGCTGGTTTAAATCGGTCTGAGTCGGCGTAGACAATGAAACCCCCCCATTTCCGCACAGTTTGTCGCCAAACTGTTCGCCAAAGACCTTCCGTAATCCAATCAGGTTTTACAGTAAGTGTAACACGAGCAGCGTCCATTTGCAAAGAGCAGCCGCAAGGAATGGGTTCGGTCAAAAGATACTCAAGTTTTTTTCTTTGGCCAGATCCTCCAACAGACGGATCCCGGCGATGCTGTTTCCTTTGTCGTCCAATGCCGGACCGTAGACCCCAATGCCCATCGTTTCCGGAACGGATGCCAGAATCCCTCCGGAAACACCGCTTTTGGCAGGGATGCCGACCCGAATGGCAAACTCGCCGGAAGCATTGTACATACCGCAGGTGACCATAAAGGTTTTGACTAATCGGGCCAAGTCCCTGGGGATTACCTGCTCGCCCCGGATATTTTTCCCGTATTGGGCCAAACACAAGCCGACCCGGGCGAGGTCCAAGCAGTTCAAGGCAATGGCGCAATGTTTCACATACAGCTCTAATGTTTCTTCTACATCGCCGATCACATCGTACTCTTTTAAGAAGTACGCGAGGGATCGGTTGCGGTAAGCCGTAGTCAGCTCTGACCGAAAAGTGGACGAGTCGATCCCGATCTCCGGATTGTCCGCCATGCGGCGCACCAAATCCAGGATGCGCTCCAACCGTTCGCTGACGGAGCCGCCGACGATCATGGAGCTGACCACCAGGGCACCGGCGTTGATCATCGGATTAAGGGGTTTGGCCGGGGTCATCATTTCCAATTTATAGATGGAATTATATGGGTCACCAGCCGGTTCCATCCCTACCTTGTCAAACACGTCCTCTTCATCATGATCCATCAAAGCGAGAATCAAGGTGATCACCTTGGAAATACTTTGTATCGTGAACTTCTGGGGACATTCCCCCGCTGTGACCGTTTCTCCGTCGACAGTCACTACGGAAACCGCCAATGTGGAAGGATCCTGTCGGGCCAATTCAGGTATGTACTTCGCCAACTTTCCTTTTTGGGTCAAGGGACGGTTTTTTTCCAGCAACCGCTCCAACAACTCCTGCATATCCGTTTCCTCCTTTGTCATCCGTCCCCTTTATTTTTCTACCGCCTTCGATCATGTATAATGGGAATGAAAAAAAAAAGATGCGTATGAGGGACGAACTTTTTATTCACAGGAGCGTTGCAGCGATGAATGATGTCATCCTAATTACGGGAAATGTGGCGTTTCAGATCAATCTGGACCCCACCATTTGGATTTTTGACGACCGTCGTTTCGATATGCAGGAACGGTTCGGAGTAAACGGTTTGGGTATGGAGTTGGCTCCTTTCTTGGAGCATGCCCAACCGAAACCCGACGCAGCCAAAGTGGTGATCCATCAGCAAGATGGGAGTAAAACGGTTGTTCCCCTGAAGATGGCCCGCAAAGCCGTACTTCAATTTGCCCGGGACGGAAAGCCGATCCGCCCCAACGGTCCGGCACTCTTCTATTTCGGCGACGGCAGTAACAAGGAGAATCCGATCGGTGCCATCACCCGTCTGGAAGTGGTGTAAAGGGGAACAGGAAAGGCCCCCGGGTAGGAAAAAAACTCCCGGGGGCTTTTTACATTTTTACGAGCTTTAACCGCGGCGGCTTTGAATGGAAAATGTGCCGATGGCAACCGCTATCTCCGACCCTTTCTCGTTGGCGATGCGGCACTCCGCAACCGCCAACGTGTGACCTAGCCGGATCAAGGAAGCCCGGGAGATCAGCTCTGTCCCCGTACCGGGGCGAACATAGTTCACTTTCATCTCCACCGTTACTGCAAACGCGTTCTCCGGCAAGCTCTTGTTAATGAGGGAGCCCATCGTGGAGTCCGCCAGGGTGGCAAGAATTCCGCCGTGAACCACCCCGCCCCGATTCAACATGTAAGGTGTGATCGGAATGCGAAACTGGTATACCCCCTTCTCTACAAACTCTCCCTTCAGTCCCAAAAACCCGGAAGGATAAGCACTCTGACGTTCCCGTTTCTGCCGGATCGCCGCCGTCGCCAACCGAAGAATCTCCTTCTCCTCGTCGGTGCCGTTGGTCAAAATCTCCTGCCATTCTTCCTCCCATGTCATACGATTCCCCACCTTTCCTTCTTTCACAGCGAAGGCGTTTGGATGTAGTGATACAACAAGTGGTATGTATTTTCCAGCGCATCCCGGTGGGTGCGTTCATAGGCATGAGACGCATCCACACCTGGGCCCACCAAGCCGTGCATCACATCATGCCCGGCGCGCAAGGCGGCACCTGCATCGGAACCATAATGGGGATAGATGTCCACCTGATGATAAATGTCGTGCTTAACGGCCAAACGCTCCAGCTTTTTGCGCAATCCGAAATGATAGGGCCCGGTGGAATCTTTGGCACAGATGGAGACGCAAAATTCATCGGTGGTCTGTCCCTCGCCGATCGCTCCCATATCCACAGCCAGGTACTCACGTACGGCAGCCGGGATTTCCGCATTGGCTCCCACGCCTACTTCTTCACAGTTGCTGAAATAGAAGTGTGTGGTGTGCGGCAGGGTCAAACCTTCTTCCTTGATTTGCCGAATCAGTTGCAGCAACACGGCGGCACTCGCTTTGTCATCCATATGGCGCCCTTTGATAAATCCTGTCTCCGTCACTTGAATGCCGGGGTCAAACGCCACAAAATCCCCGACGCCAATCCCCAGCTCCCGAATATCCTCTGCGGATTTGACCGGGGCATCCAGCCGCACTTCCATGTTTTCCTCTTTCCGCTCTTGTTTGCGAGCATCGTCGTACACGTGGACGGAAGTATGAGTCGCCAGAATGGTGCCGGTGATCCATTTTCCTTCGTTGTTCTCCACCATGCAATAGGCTCCATCCACCGAGTGCCAAGCATAGCCGCCGATGTTTGTCAGCCGGAGACGTCCTTCCGGTTTGACTTCTTTGACCATCGCTCCCAGTGTATCCACATGCGCGGTCAGGAGACGGTGATGTTGAGCATCCTCTCCAGGGATGGTGACCCACAACCCACCCTTGGCGCTTTTGCGGACTTTCCAACCCAAGTCGGATACTTGGTTTTCCAAATATGCCACGGCTTGTTCCGTTCGCCCAGTAGGACTCGGAATCTTCACCAGTTCCACCAACTGTTCAACAATAGCATTCATTTCCAACTTCCTTCCTTATCTTTTCCGTTTGAGCTACCCTCCCCATTATAAGCCTAAATGTTCTGTCATCAAAAAGAAAAAGAAGCCCTCGCGGCTTCGGCTTCATGGAATATCTTTTGAATACAGACAAAATCGCTTCTCAAAGCTGTTGCTCCGTGAGAGGGGTGTCTCTTCTTTCTCAAAGATGGAGTTTGTCAGAAGTTGTCACGCTTCTTCCACGGCAGATGCCAGTTCGGTTAAACATTGGACGCACACGTTTTTATTGCGGTATGCACGAACTTCTTCCACCTTGCCGCAGAAAATACAGGAGGGGGAGTACTTCTTCAAAATGACATTGGATCCATCCACATAAATCTCCAACGGATCCCGTACATCGATGTCCATGGTTCTTCTCAACTCTACCGGCAGCACGATTCGACCCAACTCGTCCACTTTTCTTACGATTCCCGTGGCTTTCATATGTTCCACCTCCATTTGGACTCTATAAAGCTGTGATATTTCTATACCACCAAATACCAGAATGTAATCGTACATTCGACATCATGGAAGATATTGTTTTCATTTGTCATATGATTCCGTTTCGACCAGATAAAAGGGCTTTCCTATCACGAATCCATCGCCGTATCGGACGAATGTGTTTCTCATCCTTTCATGGCTCTCTTTTATATTCTGGAGGAGTTGACTGTTATCCTGCTTCACCCCAACCAGATTCCTGAATCTTTTGCCATTATTTTCTCCGATAAAGTCCTGCCGGTGGTTTCATATACCTACAATAAGAAAGATGAATCCAAGGAGGGTTGCGACAACTTGATCTAATAAAAAACGCGCTGGCCGTCATTATGAACAAGTCGGGTCGACCCACCCGAGAGAACCGAATCACAATACCGAGTGTATTCGGAAGAAGACGTGGAACGTTTGCGATCTATTTTACAAGCCAAGCCTTTGGTTTCCCTGGGTTCAGCCAGTTAGCCCTTGGCTACTTCTGATCGACTGCATAAAAAAACGGTTCCCGTATCAAAATCTAAAAGAGGAACCTATGATTAGGGGGGGGGGGGCTGTTATGACGGTAGGTTCAAAGGTAAAACAAACCGTTGCCAGCTTAAAAGGCGCACATGCCACGCTGGCGATGTACGCCCAGATCATTGAGCAAGAGAAAGATAAACAAATATTTCACGAAGCCACAGAGCAGGTGGAACAGGTGATCGACCAGCTCGAAGAACGAATGCAACAGTTGGAATTCGAAGAACCTCAGTACAAAGGATTCTAACCGAACGGTTAGGCGGAAAGGAGTTCAACAAGTGCCGGATTGGATCATCGTTTTTTTACGTTCGTTATTAGCTATTGCGGTGCTCTTTTTTATGACCAAACTTCTCGGAAAACGACAAATTTCCCAGCTGTCCTTATTTGAATACATAACCGGGATCACACTTGGAAGCATCGCGGCCTATATTTGTGTGGAGATCAATACGAGTTGGTATTTAGGTGTAGTATCGCTCGTCACTTGGGGTGGGGTAACGATCGGGATGGAGTATCTGCAATTGAAAAGCAAAAAGGCTCGGGATTTTATGGATCACCGAGGAACGGTTCTGATTCAAAACGGAAAGATATTAGAGGACAATTTAAAGAAAATCCGTATCACGAGTGATGAGTTGTTAACGCGGTTACGGCAGAAAAACATGTTTAAAGTCGCCGACGTGGAATTTGCCATTATGGAACCGAACGGCGAAATCAATGTATTTCCCAGGAAAGAAAATCAACCATTAACCCCCAAGGATCTAGGGATACGTATTCCGCATGAAACCGTACCACAAACCGTCATTATGGACGGAAAGATCTTAGATCATTCGCTTCACAACTTGGGGCTAAATCGTCGGTGGTTGCATACCGAGTTGAAGAAAGCGGGAGTATCGGTCGAAAATGTCTTTCTCGGGCAAGTGGATGACATGGGGGAATTATATCTCGACTTATTCGACGATACCATTCAGGTTCCAAAACCGAAAACCCGTCAGTTGTTGCTTGCCACCTTGGAAAAAGCTCTGGCTGATGTAAAAGGATTCGCATTGGATACGAACAACCCGGAGGCCAAAAAAATGTATCGCGCCTGTCAAAACGAACTTGAGCAGGTGATCACCAAAGTCCGACCCCGTCTCCAATAATCCGGGTCGGGTGACGCTTAGATGATTATTGTTGTTTTTACAAAGAATAGTTTGCGGTTGGTTCCGTTGCCGGATGAATAAAAGCAGAAATCTGTAGAATGTTATATTTAACGACTTAGAACGACAGGGTGATAAACATGAGACGAATCCATATCATTTTCTTGGCTACCATCTTTCTTTTGTCAGGGTGCGCCTGGAATCAAAAGCCGGGCGCGCAGGACAAAAGCCCCCGGCAGGAGACCAACCAGTCGGCCAAGCCCGAGGCGGTACCCATGAAAAGCAAAGGAAGAGAGGTACGAACCAAAAGGGGCGAAAACACTTATCGTGTGAAAAGAGACAGAAAAAGGATTGAGACCATTGGGTTTCTGGAACCGACGGACCCTAGACAAGCGGTTTCCGATGTGAATGAGTCCGCTAAAAACTTGACTTATGTCAGTTTTTTCAGCTACCGGGCCAAATCCAACGGAGATCTGATTCCTTTAAAGGATGATGCTGCTCTTGCGGCCACGCGCCGGAACAACGCGGTCCCGATGTTGGTGATCACCAATTTCGCCGAAGGGAATTTCTCCCCGGATATCGCCCATCGTATCTTCACCGATCGTTCCGCATCCAAACGCCTGATTAACAATGTGATCCGAGTCATGAAGCAAAAGGGATATCGGGCTCTTAATGTGGATTTTGAACATATCCGGGAAGCCGACCGAACACTCTATAACGGCTTTTTAGAGACGATATTGCCACGAGTGAAAAAAGAAGGGTATCTTGTTTCCACTGCCCTGGCGCCCAAAAACAGTGACACACAAGCAGGTCCCTGGCATGGCGCTCACGATTACGCCTTTCATGGTAAAATTGCGGACTTTGTCATTCTGATGACCTATGAATGGGGTTGGACGGGAGGGCCTCCCATGGCTGTTGCTCCGATTCCCCAGGTTCGTAACGTATTGGATTATGCGGTTACCAAGATACCGAGGAAAAAAATCGTGATGGGTGCTCCCCTGTACGGCTATGACTGGACCTTACCGTACCGAAAAGGAGGTCCCCCGGCCAAGCGGATCTCTCCCAAAGAGGCCGAAGACTTAGCCCAACAGAGGTCGCTGAAGATTCAATACAACAACCGGGACCAAGCCCCATATTTTTATTACACGGACACCAATGGTAAGAAACACGAAGTCTGGTTTGAAAACGAGCAGAGCGCTCAAGCCAAATTCAACTTGGTCAAAGAATACGGTCTTCGAGGTATCAGCTATTGGGTCCTTGGGGAAGATTTCCCAAGCAACTGGCCCCTACTCAAAAAGAACTTCATCATTCGGAAGTTTTAAAGCAGTAAAGGCCCCGATCCGTCCATCGGGGCTTTTTTCACTCAAAGTGGTTTTTGTCATATCCATTGAAAGCACAGGCCCTCAGCCTGTGAGCCTGTGCTTTATTGTTATCCCCGCAGGTGTTCCGGATTGAGCGGTTCCAGGTCCGGAACGACAAACCGGCCGTCTTTGCGGATCAGTTCACCGTCGAAGTAGATCTCCCCGCCGCCGTAGTCCGGCCGCTGGATGCAGACGATATCCCAATGGATAGAGGAGGTGTTGCCATTGTCACACTCCTGGTAAGCTCTTCCCGGCGTGAAGTGGAAGCTGCCGTTGATTTTCTCATCAAAGAGCGTGTCTTTCATCGGGTGATGGATATCCGGGTTGATCCCCAGGCTGAACTCCCCGATGTAGCGGGCCCCTTCATCGGTATCCAGGATTTCGTTGATCCGTTCGGTATTGTTAGCGGTTGCCTCCACGATCTTGCCATTTTCAAAACGGAAACGGATATTTTCAAAAGTAGTCCCCTGGTAAACGCTTGCCGTGTTGTATGTCAGTTCGCCATTCACAGAATCCCGGACCGGAGCCGTAAACACTTCGCCGTCGGGAATGTTGTTGAATCCGGCACACGGAATGGCCGGCATGCCCTTGATGGAGAAGGTCAGGTCCGTTCCTGGACCGACAATGCGTACCTGATCCGTCTGTTCCATCCGTTTCACCAACGGCTCCATCGCTTGATCCATCCGCTCATAATCCACCGTACATACATCAAAGTAAAAATCCTCAAATGCTTCCGTACTCATGTTGGCCAGCTGAGCCATGGCGTTGTTGGGATAGCGCATCACTACCCATTTGGTGTGGTTTACCCGTTGACCGTGAACCACACTGTTAAACTTGTCCATGTAAAGTCTCATCTTCTCCGCCGGCACATCCGCCAAATCGTTCACATTCTCCGGGCCGCGAATGGCGATGTAACCGTCCATTCCCTTCATCTTTTCCAGATCATAGCGGGCCATCCGTTCCATGTGCTCCGCATCGGTCCCCAACAACTGCAGCCGCAACAGGGCATGGTCGTTCAATTGAACAAAGGGATATCCTCCTGCACGAAACACTTCGGGAATGATCGCCCGGGCCAGGTCCTTGCTGTCTTCCCCGAACACATCGATCAGTACGTTTTCCCCCGGCTGTACACGGATGGAATGCTGGACCAACAGGCGGGCCAACTTGGTCATTCGTGGATCACGCATTATCCTCTGCCCCTTTTCCCGTATGTACTCAGGCTAAAATGGGGGCGAACCATTCCGATCGACCGGAATTTTCCGCCCCTTTACCCATATTGTAACATGCAGCCGAAAGGAAGGCATCATTGCCAGCAAACGTGTTTCTTATTAAAATGAAGGGGTATATCTACAAACAAACACATGGTTCAATGAACCATTTTTTGCTGCGGAGGGATCGCCATGTTTACCTTTCAACGAGTGGAAGGAAGTAAGCAGGAAGTCTATGAGCATCTGCTGAAACAGGCCCAGGGGCTTTTTGCTGACGAAACGGACTGGGTCGCCAATCTGGCCAATGCGGCTTCCCTTTTGTATCATGCCTTGGATCGACTCAACTGGGCCGGATTTTATCTGTACCGGGAAGGAGAGTTGGTTCTCGGTCCCTTTATGGGAAAGCCGGCCTGCATCCGCATTCCGGCCGGGAAAGGCGTTTGCGGTACCGCGTTTGCGGAAAAACAAACACAGCGGGTACCGGATGTGCTAAAGTTTCCCGGTCATATTGCCTGCGATGCTGCCACTCGTTCCGAAATCGTGATTCCGCTCTTTCACGAAGGAAATGTCGTCGGCGTACTGGATATCGACAGTCCGGAACCGGAACGCTTTGACGAAGAGGATCAAACCTATCTGGAGCAATTCGCTGCCGTCCTGCAGGACAACATCGATTGGTCCAAGATGTCCTGAACAAAAAACCAGCCCGCTGCCACGTGCAGTCAGGCTGGTTTTTACTTGGTCCCCCGGCATACTTCAAATACCCGGTAGGCCCGTCGGATTTCCTCCTTCATCCACTCAGGATACGGCGACTGATGAAGATCTTCCACCGGTGTCCAGAAGTATTGTTCATGCTCTGCGCTGAGACGAAGTTCCCCCGTCGGTTGATGACAGGCGAACTTGATGATCACCAGATGTTTTTCTTCCTGGATTTCGTCATAGATATAGGCGGGTGCTACCACTTTAACATGAAGGCCCGTCTCCTCTTTTACTTCCCGGTAGAGGGCTTCCATCAGCGGTTCCGAAGGCTCCAGCCCGCCGCCGGGAAAATCCCAGCCGTGGGTATCTTTCGCGCTCCGTTCTGCCATGGATTTGCGCAGGACCAGCACCCGTCCCTGGTCAAAGATAATCGCTTTGGCCACCACTTTATATGGTTTCTTCATCCCAACCCCCCAACCGTTCTCACGTTCCCGGTTTGTCACTTTGACGAAAAAAATGGCTGTTTGCCCGGGCGATCAGCTTGCCCCGTTCATCCCACACTTTGGTTTCCAGCACGAGGATGGTGCGTCCTTTTTTCACCACTTCCGTATGGGCCGTCAACCACCCATCCAAAGCGGGAGCCAGAAAGCTGACATTCAGATCCAACGTAACTGCCCGCCGATCAACCCCCACTTCCTGAAATACCGTGGAGCCCATGGCCGTATCAATAAAAGTAGCCGTTATGCCGCCGTGCAAAATTTTGTAGCGGTTTTTCAACTCATCGGTAACCAGCATGCGGTGTACGTATGCTTTCGCCTCTTCGTCAAAGCCCAAGGATTGAAAGTTCATCAATTCCTCAATGTACGCCAACGGACTTTCCCGCGTTCGCTTCAGTGCTTGCACCAGTTTGTGAATCGTTTCCACTTCGTTGCTGTTTAAATCGTTCAGCTCTTGCATCAATCCGTCTAAAGTCATCGTTTTGCTTGCCTCTTTCTTTCGTGCTGTTTCCAGATGTGTTTTACAGCCATCCGTCGGCTCTTATAAGGCTTCTAGACCCGTCAAGATTCAGTATGACCGATAAAGGGAGAAGATTTTCCAATCGGGTACAGCAATTTCATTTTACCAGAATGGGGGAAGGTGCGCGAGTCAATCACACCCAACCCGTTTGTCGAGGCAATGCCGATTCGATCGGTACTGCCAGCGTTATGATCACCGTGATCGCAAAACTGCCGATGAGCCAATCCGTAAATAGCCAGCAGACACTATCGCTACTGACCGGATCGACAATAGCATCAACGCCGCGTCCCTCTGTCAGCTCCATTACGAGATTTGCCACATCCTCACAGGGCTTTACCGATGCCAATCGATTACTCCGCCAGATTTTTGCGCGCTTCCATCAACCATACATACCTGTTCAACGGAATAAACTCCGCCTTCAACCCCGCTTTTTGCGTAATCTTTTTCATGACTGGCAAGGTGGGATAATACTCCCGCCGCAAATCCGCAGCTAATTCTTTCATTCCGCGCCTTTCCGCTTCCTGAATGCGTGCCGATTTTGTTTCGTCATCCCGGAACATCGTATCGGCAAAAATGATACGCCCTTTCGGACCCAATCGTTCTGCCAACATTTCCAGTGCTGTTTCTTTTTCTGGATCTGTCAGATGATGAAAAGCATACGTACTGACCACCCCGTCATAATTACCATTGGGAAGATCTAAAAAGTGTCCCGGATAGAGATTCAGCCGAGGTAGCTTTTGCAGTGCTTGACGCCGCATTTCCAAAGAGGGCTCTACACCCGTTACTTCATATCCAGCTTGGATCAATCGATGGGTCAAGTTGCCCGTCCCCACCCCGATTTCCAAAACACGCGACCCCTGGGGCAAGCTTAAAGTCCGAACCACTCTGTTCAAAATATCAGTGTATTTCTCAAACACTTCCCGGTATTCGGGATGTTGACCAGCCACTGCGGCATCATAAGACGCTGCCCATTGATCAAACAGCTCGTTAAACTCTACACCCATCACGATTCATCTCCATTATCCCGAGTGGTTTAATCTGTATTTGATATTATTATAGTCCTTTTTTCCTTTCTATGTGAAATGTTTGGTAAACACCCTTGATCCATGACCATGATGTCCTGTGAAAGCCCGGAGACCAGCCGGTCTGCTGTCATCCTCCGGTTACAGTCAGATCTCGACGGACTGTTAGCATCCCATATTTCGGAGAGTTCAGTCTGTCGGTATAGGGCCCTCCATCTCGAAAGAGTTTGGGCCTGTCGATGCAGGAAAACTAGTAAAAACCATCGGGCTGCGATAAAATATGGAAAGAAATCATTCATTATGAAAGGAAGGACGCCGCCTGATTTATGACACACGCCGAACTGATACTTAACCCGGCCGCCGGACGGCGCCAGTTGTTTTACGCACTGGACGATATCACCCGTTTATTGCAAACAGGATTTGACCAAGTAACCGTTTACCAAACGACTCAACCCGGAGACGGAGCTTTGCGCCTGAAAGAAGTGGCGACTGATCGAGACCTGATCATCGCCGGCGGCGGGGACGGAACGGTCCATGAGTTAACCAACGCGTTGTCTTCCCTGGTCCAGCGCCCCCCCTTGGCCATCCTTCCCGGCGGTACATGCAACGATTTTTCCCGCGCCCTCGGCATGGAACAGGAGCCTCTCGCCGCAGTGAAACAGATTCTGCAGAAACGGGAGCGCCGCATCGATGTGGGGATGAGCAGCCAAGGGCGTTATTTTCTCAACTTTTGGGGAATCGGACTGATTACAGAAGTCTCCCTGGATATCCAAAATCAATCCAAGGAGCGGTTAGGCCGTCTGGCTTATTACTTCAGTGCCGTTCAAAACTTGTGGGATCAAAAGTCCTTCCAGCTTCGGATTCAATCAGAAGACATCGCTTTTGAAGGAGAAGCCACCATGCTTCTGGTCGGCAACGGCTCTTACATCGGGGGTGTGCAAGCCTTCTTCCCCCACAGCCGTATTGATGACGGTCAGATGGATGTGCTGGTGATCAAGGAAACTTCCCTTGACAGCATATGGTCGATGCTGATGTCCATCCTTACCAAAGAATGGCCGGACAGCGATGATCTGATGTATTTTCACGCCAAAGACTTGACGATCTCCGCCTCTCCTCCACAAGAAATCGACTGCGACGGGGAAAAGGGGGAGTTTACCCCGGTGAACCTGTCGATATTGCCCGGTCATTTATCTATGTATGTAGGAGAAATATTGGAGGAATGAAAAAACCGTCCTGTTTTTTCAGGACGGTTGTTGAACTAAGAGGAAGACCAGGAGCTTCGCTGCCGATAACGGCGATACGTCTCCCGGATGCACAGTGACGTGATGACGATGAACGCACCAGCCACAAACCCCGCGATCACATCCGTTGGATAATGAACGCCCAGGTAGACCCGGCTCCATCCCACTACCGCAATAATACCGAGCAGCAGCAATCCCGTACAGCTTTTGATCCATGGCTGCCATGTACTTTTGATCATCAGATACAGCAAAAAGCTGTAAAAGGCCATCGCCCCCATCGCGTGCCCGCTGGGAAAGCTGTACCCTATCTCGTGAATCAAAGCATCTTCCGGCCGCTGCCGTTCATACATGTCCTTCAGAGCTGTATTTAGAATACTGGTCGCCGCCATTCCCGCCGCAACCATCACTCCGTCCCGCAGCTTTCCCCGCCTCCACAAGGCAATCGTTGTAATGATAGTAGCCATGGTCAGCCAAGTGACAGACCCGAGATCCGTTACATGATTCATCCACTTGGTCACCCCAGGTGAACGAAGTGCTTCTACCCAACGGATCAACAACAAATCCACCACAAACGTTTCCCGTTGGGACACATCTTCCCCCAACTCGGTAAACAAAAGAATACATGCCAGGGTTATAGCCAGTCCCACGATCAGCTGTACTGTTAAAGTTTTGGTTTCCCGTGATGGACATTGCTGGTTTTGCACCACGGTATCCCCCTTCTTCCAACAGTTCCTTTACTCTGTTCTTCCTCGGATAACCGCTCCATCCATTCCGGAAAAGGATGCCGGTCAACGGCATCAGTAACATAGGGAGCCCAACTAAAGGGACAAAGGTATCAATGACGCCTTTACAGCGCAGTCTGGGATGATTCCGTCAAGTGAACCGTACAATTCACTTTTATGACGGACCAGCCTCGCTTTGGATGATATACCAGGCGGGTAACACTGGTATTGCCGAGACGGTGTTTTCCTGGCCCATACTCCCCTTCAGTCAGTACATCCAGAACTGCGTTGATACTGCCGCCATGGCTGACCACCGCGATGGTTTCTCCAGGATGTCGGTCCACCAGTTGCCGCACTTGATTCAACATACGGCCTCGAGTGTGTTCAAAAGGCTCGATATCGTACGCCCCGCCCTTATGCCACACCTCCCGCCATTCTAGAGGATACTGTTCCTGAATTTCATCCAGGGTACAGCCCTCCCACTGCCCAAAGTGACGCTCCCGCAATTCCGGCATCTTTGTCACCGGTAACCCCTTACCCTCCGCAATGAATTGCGCTGTTTGGACCGCTCGATCCAAGTCACTGCTGTAGATCGCATCCAAAGAAGTATCCTGCATGGCGGCTGCCAGCTTTACCGCTTGGCGAACCCCCTCTTGAGACAGCGGAATATTGCGGTGTCCCTGAATTCGCTTCTCTCGGTTCCACATTGTTTCGCCATGACGTATGAGATAGACCTGGGTTTCCATCCATGCTCCCTCCCCGGATTATTTCTCTGAGTGAATTACTTCGTGCACCTGCTCTTCCTTTGGATTCTAACGCAACTGATAACTTCGTACCATCCTGCTTTTCCCCAGCCATTAATCCACTGTCAATACCTTTTCCGGCTGTCCGCCCTTGGATAACCCTCGGGTCAACAGCAACCGATACCGAACATTGGGCCCCGCCGGAATAGAGGGATCGACCAATACTCTCTCTTTTTTCACCAGACAGGGTTCATTTCCTCGGAACAGTACCTCTTCATGGGTATCCATCAAAATAAACCGGTCGACGTCAGCCTGATACAGCACCCCTTCTGATGAATCCGGGCCTTCCCTTTCAACCAGTGGGCAGCCAGTTTCATCAGACGCTGTTCCGACCACAGGTGATCAAAGCAACCATCATTTTCCGCCCGCAGGACATGCCACTCCACCCCTGAAACACGTGATATTTCTATCTTAGCGAATGATTGCCAAAATGACCATGACCAAGAACGTATAAGAGCAGCCCTCGCATTTTAAGACTATATCCGAACCTGTATCGGTGACTTATGGAAGAAGGAATGCCTATGCTGACTCTCATGGTTGAACCATCCCTTCAGTTGCGTCAGTTTGACCGTTCCCATGCTTCTGCTTTATTTCAAGTGATTCAATCCAACCGGAACCACCTTCGGCTATGGATCTCCTGGATTGACGGTATTCATTCCCAACAAGATGCCGAAGCCTATATCCTCCGATCCCTTTCTGGATTTGCCGGCAGAGGAGAAGCTCATTTTGGTATTTGGAACGGACCGGCACTGGTCGGCTCTGTGACGGTGGAACGGCTGGATGAGCAGAATCATTCGGCAGAGATTGGATATTGGCTGGCTCAGTCCCATACCGGAAAAGGCATTATGACCAAAGCGGTCCGGACCTTGATTGACTATCTGTTTATGGAACTTCGGCTTCATCGAATTGAGATCCGCTGTGAAAAAGAAAATAGAGCCAGTCAAGCTGTTCCGCTCCGTCTCGGTTTCCGGTTGGAAGGTCAACTCCGTCAGGCCTACTTGAAACAGGGTTCATATGTGGACATCTGTATATATGGACTGCTGGCTGCCGACTGGTCCACAATCCATTGATCCGAAACCCACATTGATTGTGTTCAGCGGCGACCTGGATAAAGCCATTGCCAGCTTTATCATCGCTACAGGGGTTGCGGCTATCAAGTAACCATGTTCTTCACGTTATGGGGATTGAACATCCTGCGGAAGGAAAACGCCGTCCCGCCTAAAAAAGGGTGGATGGAAAAATGTTCGGCGTCATGATGCCGAAGGGGCCCAACAAGCTGGGGCTCTCGAAGATGAATATGGGCGGACTGGGTTCAAAGATGATGAAATACGCGATGAAAAGGAAAAATATCTCCACCTTGCCGCAGTTGATGGAAATGGCCAAAGAACTGGATGTCAAAATGGTAGCCTGCACCATGTCCATGGATGTGCTGGGCATCCGGGAAGACGAGTTGATCGACGGCATCGAAACCGGCGGAGTGGCCGCTTATCTCGGTGAAGCTTATGATGCCAAACTGAACTTATTCGTTTAAATGATAGCAAAAGCCGCCGTGGGTACGTGGCCAGATTGATGACAAACCTGTATGATCGCTTCGACTCTTTTGCCCATTGCTCCCTTTCCTCCGACGCAGAAGTCATACCGTCCGCTCCAAGAGATTCAACGAGACGCGGCACAATGCGGAGTGCACTCAAAAAGTACAAGCACCCACAGGGCACACGTCACGCCTTGGTCGCAAGCTCCCAGGTCGTGCTATGCGCCGCTTCTTGTCTCGTCTCCTCACTTTTCGCTAAGTTCGTCGTCAAAAGTCGCTGCTCGGGCAAAAGAGTTCTTCAGCTCATATCAAGAAACTTTGTCAGCAGTCTCAAGCTCGTCACTTTTTGTGACGAGCTTAGTTACACAAACAGGATATAACACAACCCCAAAAAACACAGCACATTGAGCACCATCGCTCCTCGAACCCCCCACAAAAACCGGGGCTGCCGGGTTTTGTGGTGAAAAGTCTGCATGCCATGCCAGGCTCCAAAGCCGCCGCCCAAGTAAGCCGTTATAAAGAGGGATCGTTCCGGCACACGCCAGCCGCCCTGCTGTGCCTGCCGTTTATCCTTGCGAAAGAGATAATAAGCATAGCCGTTGATTCCCAATCCATAGAGAACCGCCAACCCGAAGAAATCCCAGACTCCGTCCATCCGACCTCACTCCTTTTTTAACGACCAACCAAAACAACCGCTCTTGGTTGTTCACACTCTTCATAGATTAACAGATGGAGCAAGGAATGTGCGGTTTTCGCCTGAGTCAGCCATCCGGCCTGGCGAAATGAAACAGCCACCTTTTCCCTCTAAACAGCAGACGGGAGAACGATGCCTGTTTCATTCGGATGGCGGAGCCGTGCTGTTCCGGACAACCAATTGGTGGGGAAGCACAGCTTCCTTCCCCATTTTCTGTTGATTCAGCATTTGTTCGGTCAACATGGTTGCCGCCTGTACACCCATCTCAAAAGGCTGATGTCGCACGGTGGTAAGCGAAGGGGTGACGATCCGGGCCAGTTCCTCATCATCAAATCCAACGATCGACAAATCGCCGGGTACGCTCACCCCCTGCTCTTCCAAATACTGCATCGCACCTACTGCTATCCGGTCACAGGCACAAAATACGGCAGTGGGCTTCTCCTTGGCTGCAGCGATTTGTTTCATGCCTTGATACCCATCGATCACTTGAAATTCTTCCCGCACCGCGACCCACTGACGCCGGGGCGGAATATCAGCTTCCCGCAGCGCATCCCGATAACCCGCATATCGCTCCTCTCCAGAAGCCCGGTCCCACTTAGGTCCCCGAATCATCCCAATACGGCGATGCCCCAGCTGAATCAGGTAGCGAACGGCTTCATAGGCAGCCTTCCGATTATCGATGATTGCCGTACAGACTGATGAAAGGGATCCCGCTGGTCGACCGATAATCACACAGGGCATCGGCGCCTGAGTAAACCAGCGGCGGTGCTCCCTGCTCCACCGGCTGGAAGCCAGAATCACCCCTTCCATCTGACGGGTTTGAAAAATTTGCAGCATTTCCAGCTCTTGCTCCACACTTTTCCCGGAAACCGCCAACATAACCGAATACCCGGATTGCTGGGCGATACTTTCAATCCCTTGCACCAATCCGGAAAAATAAGGATTGTAGATCTCCGGAATGATAACCCCAACCAAACCGGTCCGCTTATGAATGAGACTGCGGGCTACGGCATTCGGTCGATAACCGGTCTCCTCAACGGCTTTCATAATTTTTTTCCGCAAGGACTCGCTGACGGGCTTGGATTGATTCAGCACCCGGGAAACCGTAGCGATGGATACCCCTGCCCGCTTCGCTACGTCCCGTATGGTTACACTCATGAACAAACCACCCGCCCCGTTGGTCTACCTCTGCTTATTTATGCGTCATTCATTCCTTCACCGCACCGGCAGTCAAGCCGGAAATAATGCGCCGCTGGAAAATGAGTACCATAATCACCAAGGGGATGGTCACCACAATCGCAGCAGCAGAGATCTCTCCCCAAGGCATCGTATACTGCCCCTGAAACAGGGCAATCCCCACCGGAACCGTCTTCATGCTCTCTTCGGTGTTGATGGTCAGGGCAAAGAAAAACTCGTTCCATGCTGCGATAAAGACCAAGATGGCCGTAGTAAACGTTCCCGGCAACGCCAAGGGAAAGATCACCTTGCGCATTGTCTGGAACACGGAAGCCCCGTCCACCCTGGCCGCTTCCTCCAAGTCATAGGGGATTTTCCGAAAGAAAATCGTCATATTCCAGATAGCCAGCGGCAAAGCAAACGTAGTATAAGGGATGATCAACCCCAGATACGAGTTGGTCAGATTCACTTCCTGCATAAAGAGAAAGATCGGGGAAATCGTGGCAATCTGCGGGAACATCGACACTGCGAGCACGATTCCCAAAATAACGGTTTTACCCCGGAATCGCAGCCGGGCGATCGCGTAGGCGGCAATCGAGGCGATAAAAATGGAATACAAGGTGGTCAACGCCGCCACCACTAAGCTGTTCCACAGATAAGTGACAAACGGACGCTGGGTAAAGACACGCTCATAGTTTTCCAATGTGGGATGGTTAGCCAACACCCGGAAGGCATGATCCCCGAACAGCTCACTCGGCGGCTTTAGAGAAGCGCTTAAAATCCAGAGAAAAGGAAACAGTACGGCGAAAACAAACACAGCCAAAAATACATAAAACATCGGTCCTGCTTTTTTCTGCATCCCTGCCCACTCCTTCCTTGCCGTTCTTATCGTCCGCGGCCGTCACTGACCAAGTCCTTGCCGAGGAATTTGACGAAAACCATGCTGATAATCGCCACACAGAAGAACACAATCACAGCCAGTGCCGATCCCGCTCCGAAGTTGGTCTGGGCAAACATCACTTTATATGCATAGACGGAAATGGTCTCCGTCGCGTTAGCCGGACCGCCCCCCGTCAACACATAGATCAAATCAAACACCCGGAATGCGTCCAGCGTACGGAACAACAGCGCCACCAAAATGGTCGACTTCAGCAAAGGCAGCGTAATGGTAAAAAACTGCTGTACTTTGGAAGCTCCGTCCACCCGGGCCGCTTCGTACAAGCTCTGGGGAATGGTTTGCAATCCCGCCAGAATCAAGAGAGCCATGAAGGGTGTTGTTTTCCACACATCGGAGAATATCACTGCAAACATCGACCAGAATTTCGTGGTTAAAAGCGTTCCCATATCGGGAATCAATCCGATCTCCGCAAAGAGCTTGGCCATGATGCCGTTTTGTCCATCAAACAGAAATTTCCACATCAAAGCGGAGATGACTGTCGGAATCGCCCAGGGGATCAACACCGAAGCCCGAACCAACCCCCGGCCGATGAAGTGCTTGTTGATCAGCATGGCGATCCACAACCCCAGTACCAACTCCAGGGTCACGGATATCACGGTAAATACCATGGTGTTTTCCAGGGAGGTCCACATGCGGTTATCATTCAAATAATATTGATAATATTTCAAACCGACGAAGTTGGGTTCCACCATGGAATCCCGTAACCCTTTTACCAGCCCCAGGGTATCGTCGGGCTTTTTCAGCTTTTTCTCCTTATCCAACGCCGCCAACTCCCGGTAGACACTGTCCAGCTTCTGTTTGGCGGCTTTGGCCTGAGCGGGCTGCAATTCCACGAACTTCAGATCTTCAGGGATCGTTTCGAAGTTGAGGAGCAACTCATCCACTTTGTCATACTTCTTGGCAAACTCCGGATCTTTGTTCAACTCTGCCTGCAAGTCTTGGAAATTCTGCTTGACTCGCTCAAGCCGTTCTTTTGTCTTGGCGTCCGCTTTTTTGATTTCCTTGTCCAGGTTGGGCCCAAAATACGGGATCGTGTCCGCGTATTGCTCTAAATTCAAGGCATAATCCGAATGAATTTTATTCTTGGCCGGATCGTTCAAACGCACATCGTGTAAGCTGAGCCAAAACGACTGAATCACCGGCCAGATCGCGATGACGAGGATCACGAGCAGGGCGGGAATAACGAGCAGATAGCCGATCTGCGTTTCGGAAATCCCTCTCCTGTTTCCTTGCTTCATGTTTTTCACCTACTTTTGCAGGAATTCGCACGGGATGATGAAGGAAAGCCGCAAAGAACGGCCTCTGCGGCTTTCCGCCAGTCAGACTTGAAGCTTACTTCACCACTTTTTTCAGCTTCTGATCCATATTTTTAACCGCTTCTTCTGCCGACTGCTTTCCGGCCAAGGCTTTGGAGACTTCGATCTGGATGATGTCGGAGATCTCCGGATATTGCGGGGAGACCGGACGCGGGATGGCGTTTTTCATGCCCTCTACGAAATCTTTGTTGGCGAACAGCGGGCTGGCTTTCTTCACTTCGGGATCATCGTACAGAGGCATGTAGGTCGGAGCGGAACCGCCCTTGATCGCTGTAATCTTTTGACCTTCTTTCCCGGTCATGAACTTGACGAACTCCCAAGCCTCTTTTTTGTGCTTGGAATATTTATTGATTCCGGTGTGCCAGCCGCCGAGGGTCGCAGCCCGGCCTTGATCTCCGGCAGGAAGCGGAGCCACGTCGACCTTATCGGCGATTTTGGATTGCTTTTTGTCTTGCGCCAGCGCGTACTGGTAAGGCCAGTTCCGGATAAAGGGGGATTGTCCTTCGATAAAGGCCGTGTGGGATTCCAGCTCGGTGAAGGAACTGATGTTCCCCGGCACATAATCGGACTTGGCCACTTCCATCATCTTTTTCAACCCTTTGATCGTGCCCGGATTGTTTACAGCCACTTTGCCTTTGTCATCCAACACTTTGCCGCCGTAGGCGCCGGCGAACTCGACAAAGTTACAGACCAACCCTTCATATTGTTTGGCTTGCATCAGATACCCGTACTTGGTTCCGCCTTTACCTTTATACTGTTCAGCCTGTTTGGTTAGCTCATCCCATGTTTTTGGCGGATTTTTCACGATGTCTTTCCGATAGAACAGCAGCCCGGCATCCATAAACTTGGGCATCGTCCACTGTTTGCCGTTATACTTGCCGGCCTCCACAGCCCCATCGTTGTATTGGCTCATGTCAATGCCGTCTTTTTGGATAAACCGATCCAACGGCAACAGATATCCGGCTTGGGCAAATTCCGCCGGCCAGATCACATCCAGATCAAACACGTCGATCTCGGAGGACTTGGCACTCAGCATGGTGACATACTGATCATGGCTCTGCCCGGTATCTGCCGGCATTTCCCGAAATTCCACATCGATATTGGGATGCTGTTTCTCAAACTCCTTCACCAACTGTGTCGTCGCACCGGTCACATCTTTCCCCCGGGCATAAATCAGCTTTACTTTTCCGCCTTCTTCTGCCTCATTGCCACCGCTGCTACACGCGGCCAGCGAGCCGACCATGACGAAAGCCAACCCGGCTGCCAGCCATTTTTTCCAACCGTTCATTCCAGTCTCCCTCCTTTAAACCGCTCACTTCAGCACTTTTTTCAGCTTCTGATCCATGTTTTTGACGGCTTCTTCAGCGGACTGCTTTCCGGCCAAGGCTTTGGACACCTCGATTTGGATGATGTCGGAGATCTCGGGGTATTGCGGTGATATCGGACGCGGAACCGCATTCTTCACCCCTTCGATGTACGCCTTGTCGGCAAACAGCGGACTTGCTTTTTTCACTTCGGCATCATCATATAGCGGCATGTACGTCGGTGCCCGGCCTCCGTGGACTGCGGCGATCTTTTGTCCCTCGGGGCCGTTCAAGAATTTCATGAATTCCCAAGCCTCTTTTTTGTGTTTGGAAAATTTATTGATTCCGGTGGCCCATCCACCCAGCGTAGCCGCACTCTTTTCATCCCCTTCGGGCAGTTGTGTCACCCCGACTTTGCCGACAATTTTGGACTGCTTTTTGTCCTGAGCCAAGGCGTATTGATAGGGCCAGTTCCGGATAAAGGGGGATTCGCCTTCGATAAAAGACGTGTGGGATTCCAATTCGGTAAAGGACGTAATATTCCCCGGCACCACATCAGACTGGGCCAGCTCCATCATCTTCTTCAATCCCTGCACCGAATCCGGACTGTTGATCGCCACCTTGCCGTTCTTGTCCAGAACTTTTCCCCCGTAAGATTCGACAAACTCGATAAAGTTGCAAACCAGCCCTTCGTACTGTTTGGCTTGCATCAGATACCCGTACTTGGTCCCTTTTTCACCTTGATCCCGCTTCGCCTGCTGGATCAGCTCATCCCATGTTTTCGGCGGATTTTTCACGATATCTTTGCGATAAAACAGAAGGCCGTTGTCGATATATGCCGGCATGGTCCATTGCTTGCCGTTGTATTTGCCGGCTTCGATCGCGGCATCGTTGTATTTCTCCAGGTCCAGGCCGTCCTTTTGAATAAACCGATCCAACGGCACCAGATATCCGGCTTGGGCAAACTCCGCCGGCCAGATCACATCCAGGTCAAACACGTCGATTTCAGAGGACTTGGCACTCAGCATGGTCACATACTGATCATGGCTCGTCCCGGTGTCTGCCGGCATTTCCCGGTATTCCACATCGATGTTGGGATGTTTCTTCTCAAAAGCCTTGATGATTTTCTGCGTGGCACCGGTGACATCTTTGCCTCGGGCGTAAACTATTTTCACCTGATCATCGGATTCCGCTTCCTTGCCCGCACCGCTGCTCCCGCATGCAGCAAGCGGCAAGATCAGAGTGCCAATCAACGCGAAACTGAGTAAGCGCTGCCATTTCACAATACATCTCCCCCTTGAGCAGGTGTCCTCATCCCTTCCCGACGATGCCTCTCATAGAGTAGAACAGCGGAACGGATCACCTCCCTTCCAAGCCTGTCAAAGGTGCCGACGCTTTTCCTACTTAACGGGCAATCGGTTGCACTACCTGCACGACTTGCTTTTTCTCAGCAGAATCCAATGCAGCCAGAATCACTTCCAAGGATTTCAACCCTTCTTCTCCGGGAATCGGCGACGGTTTTTTCGCTAGGATACTCTCTACAAAAGCGGCAATCACACCGCTGTCCGTTTGGCCGCCTTCCTCATTGGTCGCGATGGCTCCTACCTGGTATTTCTCCACCGAACCGTCCACGCGGCGAACAATTACTTGGTCCACCGGATCCGTGCCAATCTCCACTACACCTTTTTCACAGAATAGGGTGGTGCTGTTGTCTTCCCCTGGTTGGTGGGTCCAGCTGGCAGCCATGGTACCGATGGTTCCTTTCTCCGTTTTCAGGATGAGTACGGCGTTGTCGTCCACATCGGTGTTTTCCTTTTGCAACGTTCCGACAAAGGCTCCCACTTCCACCACTTCATCGTCCAACAGCCAACGGATCAGATCCGCTTTGTGTACTCCGAGATCTCCCATGGCCCCTACAAAGGCCTGATCCTTTTGGAAGAACCAACCGCCGGCTCCTTCCACACTCCATGCTTCCGGCCCGCCGTGGGCGAAAGCCGTGCGGAAAGTGAGCACCTTGCCGAGGGTTCCGCTTTGCAGGATTTCCTTGGCTTTGACGTGAGGCGGCATCAAGCGCTGGTTATGCCCGATCATAAGAATGACGCCGGCTTCTTTCGCCGCCTCGATCATCGCCTGGGCTTCTTCACGGGAAGTCGCCATCGGCTTTTCGCACAAGACATGCTTGCGCGCCCGTGCCGCCGCAATGGAGATCGGGGCGTGAAGGGCGTTGGGCGTACAGACGCTGACCGCATCCAATTCCTCCAGTGCCAGCAGTTCCTCGTAATCGGTGAAAGCTTTTCCGCCGTATTGCTCTGCAAAGGCGGCGGCCCGCTCCTCTGCACGGTCGCAAAACGCAACCAACTCCACATTCGGGTTCTGGGCATATTCAGGAATATGCCGGTGTTTGGCGATACTGCCGCAACCGATGATACCGATTTTCAGCTTGCTCATGGGGATCCTCCTATACCCACCACATATCGGTGAGTTCTTCTTTCATGATGATCGGTTTCAGATTTTGTACGGCTTTATGAAATCCTTCTTCGATGGACAACAAAGCATCTTCGTGCTCGATGCTGACGACATAATCGTATCCCGTCATGCGTAAGGCACTGATTATATCCGTCCACACCTTCATGTCGTGACCGTAACCCACTGTACGGAAAATCCATGCCCGCTCCTGCAAATCCGCATAAGAAGTCATATCCGTCAATCCGTGCATATTGATCTGATCCTGATCCAGATAGGTATCCTTGGCATGGAAATGGTGAATCGCTCCGGCACGGCCCAGAATTTTGATGGCAGCCACCGGATCGATTCCTTGCCACCACAGATGGCTGGGATCTAGATTGGCTCCGATCACTTCCCCAACCGCTTCCCTCAGCTTCAACAATGTGCCGGGGGTATGTACCGAAAAACCACCGTGCAGCTCCAGAGCAACTTTTACATGGTGGTCGGCGGCATAACGGCCCCATTCTTTCCAATACGGGATGATTTTCTCCTGCCATTGCCACTTCAGCACTTCACGGAATTCGTTGGGCCAGGGAGCCACCGGCCAGTTGGGATATTTGGCGCCGTCGTGGTCACCCGGAGTTCCGGAGAAACAATTGACCACAGGCACTTCCAACTTTTCTGCCAATTGAACCGTTTTCACAAACGTTTCATGGGAAGCTTTGGCGAAAGCTGCATCCGGTGTCAGGGGATTACCGTGACAGCTCAAACCGCTAATCGTCAGTCCGCGATCTTCCACCGCTTTCTTGAATGCCCGCAGCTTTCCTTCATCTTCGAGAAGCAGATCCGGGTCACAGTGAGCCGTCCCCGGATAACCCCCGGTACCGATTTCCACTGCATCCAGTCCCGCTTCTTTCACATAGTCCAGCATTTCTTCAAAGGGCTTTTCCGAAAAGAGAACGGTAAACACACCCAGTTTCATAAGGCAGCCTCCTTGACGGTATAGTTGTTTTAATAATGGAACGATTCCAACAACAAAAACCCATTACTGCTACCTGCCGCATCCGCCCCACCTATGTAAGCGCATGCAGTTTGTTACAGGAAAACGTTTTCCTAATATGAGGATAAATAAGATTCCCACAACTTGCAACCTTTTTTTTAGGTCGATTTTCCTAGAAAAAGCCGGTAACACACATCCATTGATCGTTTTTCACGATATCCTAAGAGGACCTTTACACAAGTTTTATGCTCTCTCTATATAATTGGGCTACGGAGTGGTTAGAACCAGCCAACGGATAGATACAAAAAAACAGCCATCAGCGAGATGGCTGTTCTGATGATGCACTCACGGCGTGCCGGTTCCGCTGGACGACGAGGTACCGGTTGAAGGTACTCCACCGGAAGTCCCATTTGCGGGAGCTTCCCCGCCGGAGGTCGAAGGTTGACCGGTACCCGGTTGCCCGCCTCCGGCGGGATTCGGTCCGTGATACGGTTGGCCGTTTAGGTCCTCCAATGGCAGTTCCAATTGCTTTTGCAGCAAATGGCTGAGGCGCAGCCGCTCTTGATCGGTGACGTAAAAGTACCAGATGCCGCGAGGGTTGTGATTATCATTTTTCCCTTGCACTTCAAGGTTTTCGATGTTCTTTTTGGGCGTTTGCCGGTAGACGCTCTGCAGGTCAGTCAGTTCCTGAAAGCTGAAGCTGAATTGCACGTTGTTTCCAACAGAACGGACGATGTCATCCAGGCGGTGAACAGACTGGATGCTGACAATTTTGCTCATAATCTGCTGCAGCACTTCCCGCTGCCGTTCATTCCGTCCCATGTCACCACGGGGGTCGGATTTTCGCATCCTTACATAACCCAAAGCCCGCTCCCCATTGAGTTGCTGGGGACCTGGTTCGTAGTACTGCATTTTCCCGAACAGACGGACGGCGAAAGGAAACTTCACATTGACATCCACGCCGTCCACAGCATCTACGACGTCCATAAACCCGTTGAAATTGATTTTAACATAATGGTCAATCGGGATATTCAGAAAGTTTTCCACCGTCTGGACGGTATTGGTCACTCCCCCCACGCCGCTGGTTTTGCCATAGTATGCGGAGGAGTTGATCTTGGTTTTCAATCCGTTGGCATTGGCAATCTCCGTATAGGTGTCCCGGGGAATGCTTACCATTTTGATGGAATGCTTTTTCGGGTTGACCGCAGCCACCATCAAAACATCCGGACGCCAGTCCTGATCCGACGCATTCCGGACATCTGTACCGATTAACAAGACCGTAAACGGATCATTCAGCGTAACCGCCTGCTCCCGTTTATCCGATTTTTCACGGTCCAAAGGTTGATAGGAATCTTGATAAGCGTTATAAACTTGATAAAACAGATATCCACCATACATCAGCGCCAACAAAAATAAAATTCTGAGTGTCCACAACCACCACTTGCGCCTTCTTTTCCGGTGTTTGTCCCGTTCCACGCGACTTAGTTCGATGGTTCTCCCTCCTTTGCAAACGATTCTCCATCCTGTTCATTATACAATGCTCATCCCAGACAGAGTCACCCTTCTCACGCCAATGCTACCCACTCCGTAAAAAATCTCCCCAATATCTTGTCAAGAATAGAAAAAAGCAGGGTTCAAAGGAATCCATATCTATTTCCGCGTCACAGATGGGATACTGTCCATACCGAGATGTGTTCTTTTCTTTCTCTTTGTCAGGTCTCCCTTGCAGTTGCCGACCTTGGATAGACTTCCTATTGTACCACTGCCGCCATTGGATATAATGGTAAAGATGAATTCAGAAGGATAAGGAGTCAGCCATGCGACTACGACGGAAACCTGAGGCAAAACAAAAAGTGATGGAGCATCCGCTGACAGTGATGGAGCCGGAAAAAGTAAAAGGCCGGTGGCGGAATTTATTTGGCAACGATCAGCCGATTTACATGGAACTGGGAACGGGCAAAGGCCGCTTTTTGTCTACGGTTTGCCAAGTAAAGCCCGGCATCAACTGGATCGGGGTGGAACGGATCGAAGAAGTGCTTCTCCAAGCTCTACAAAAAGCGGAAGAAGCCGAATGCGAAAACCTGCGCTTTTTGTGGATGGACATCCGCCAATTGGATGAAGCTTTCGCTGAGAATGAAGCGGATCGGATTTATTTGCACTTCAGCGATCCCTGGCCCAAGAAACGACATGCCAAACGCCGCTTGACCTACTCCTTTTTTTTAGAAAAATACAAGCAAGTATTGCGTCCCGGCGGCCATGTCATTCTCAAAACCGATAACGAGCAGTTGTTTGACTTCTCCCTGGAACAACTGGAAGCTGCCGGCTTCCGTTTGTTGGAACAAACGCGGGATCTTCACAACAGTCCCTTTGCTGTGGACAATGTGATGACGGAATATGAAGAGAAATTTGTTTCCCGAGGGATGCCGATCTATTTCCTGATGGCCGAAAATCCGGGGAAGTAAAAAGAGTTCAAGGGATTCTCCTTATTGCCTTGACTTTCTCCATACATGCGCTATAATATTGGTTTGTATGGCTCAATGTGTTCCTTCATTGGGAGCTTGAGGATAGCACAGCAAAAATAGGTGAAGGATTCACCCTCACAGGTTCGCCCTGCGAGGCGCGGCTGTTCTTTCTCGCAGGTGTCCCGCTTTTCGCCGCTATCCGGAAAGTGAGGGCAATATCAGCGAACCTGCCAGACCCTGTTTTGCTATTAGGCAAAAAAGGAAGGAGCAAGATATCCATGGCACGTTATACTGGACCTCGTTGGAAACTGAGCCGTCGCCTGGGGATTTCTCTCTCCGGCACCGGCAAAGAACTGAAGCGCCCGTACGCTCCGGGACAACACGGCCCGAACCAACGCCGTAAGCTGAGCGAATACGGCCTTCAGCTGCAGGAAAAACAAAAACTGCGCTTCATGTACGGCTTGAACGAAAAGCAATTCCGCAGCCTCTTTGAGCGCGCCGGCAAGATGAAAGGGGTTCATGGTGAAAACTTCATGAAACTCCTGGAATCCCGCCTGGACAACCTGGTGTACCGTCTCGGCTTTGCCCGCACCCGCGCTCAAGCACGGCAATTGGTCGTACACGGGCATATCACCGTCAACGGCAAAAAGTTGGACCGTCCGTCCTACCTGGTGCAAGTGGGCGACGTGATCGGTCTGCGGGAAAAAAGCCGCAACCTGACTGTCGTGAAGGAAGCGCTGGAAGAGCGCTCCTACCTGCCGGAGTACCTCTCTTTCGACGAAAACAAGCTGGAAGGTACCTACACCCGGCTGCCGGAACGGGACGAACTGCCGGCGGAAATCAACGAGCGTCAAATCGTTGAGTTCTACTCCCGTTAATGAAGCGAAAAACAACCCCGTCTGCACGATGCAGGCGGGGTTGTTTATATTTTAGGGTTCCTTTCCTCGTAATCGTGGCTTTAAAGGATCAAGCCAGCTTCACCTTGGCGAATTTGCGCTTGCCCACCTGGACCACCATGCCGTCTTCCACAGTGATATGGGCATTGCCGTCGGTTACTTTTTCCTCGTTGATCCGGACGGCTCCCTGTTTGATCATTCGGCGGGCATCGCCTTTGGAAGACACCAGCTTCAATTTGCTCAACAGCTCCACTACCCAGACGCGCCCTTCTTCCAGCTCGGATGCGGCAATTTCCACTTCCGGAATTTCGTCTGGCAGAGCCCGTTTTTGGAAGACCCGTTTAAAATGGGCTTCTGCCTCCTCCGCCGCTTCATCTCCGTGGTACATCGCAGTCAACCGGCGGGCCAACCGCATTTTGGCATCACGGGGATGAATGCTGCCATCTGCCAGTCCAGCTTTCAACTCCTTCAATTCTCCCAGAGAGAGATCCGTGACCAGCTCAAAGTATTTTAGCATCAGCTCATCCGGAATCGACATCGCTTTTCCGTAAATCTCATTGGGCTCTTCGTTGATACCGATGTAGTTACCCAAGCTTTTGCTCATCTTTTTGTTGCCGTCCAGCCCTTCCAACAGCGGCATCATCAAGATGACTTGTTCTTCTTGCCCGTACTCCCGCTGCAACTGCCGACCCATCAGCAGGTTGAACTTCTGGTCGGTACCGCCCAACTCGATGTCGCTTTCCAGGGCGACCGAGTCGTACCCTTGCATCAACGGATAGAAAAACTCGTGAATGCTGATCGCCTGTCCGCTGTGGTAGCGTTTGGAAAAGTCGTCCCGCTCCAGCATTCGGGCAACGGTGGTTTTGGCTGCCAAGTCCACCACTGCGGCAAAATCCAACGGGCTGAGCCACTTGCTGTTAAAGTGGATTTCCGTTTTGTTCCGGTCCAGGATCTTAAAGAGCTGTTCAGCGTAAGTTTGGGCGTTTTGCTTTACTTCTTCCTCCGTCAACTGCTTCCGGGTTTCCGATTTCCCGGTCGGATCCCCGATCCGTCCGGTAAAGTCCCCGATAACCAACTGGACCAAGTGACCCAACTCTTGAAACTGGCGCAGTTTATTCAACACCACGGTGTGGCCGATATGGATGTCCGGTGCGGAGGGGTCCAGCCCCAGCTTCACCTTCAGCGGTTCTCCCGTTTCCACGGATCGGCGCACCTTTTTCACCAGGTCTTCTTCAGGGATCAGCTCCGCTGCTCCGCGCCGGATCACTTCCAGCTGGTGCTCCACCTGTTCTTTGACTTCCGGTGTCATCTCTTTTTCCTCTTGCATTTTCCTCACCACCTGCGTGTAGTAAAAAACGGATGTTTTTCGCAAAATAGTAAAACCCCGCCCCTGTAAAGGGACGGGGTTCCAGCCCGCGGTACCACCCTTGTTGGAAACGGAGACTCCGTTTCCCGCTCAGCCCGATAACGGCCGGGTTGCCGGATTCGTTCATCCGAATCATGACTCCCAGGGTGTAATTCACGCGAAGAGGCGCGCTGGTTTGCACCGACCACCAGCTCTCTGCGGGCTGCCTTTCTTCGTGCTACTGGATCCTGTTCAACGTCATTGCATCTATAAAAGGGATTGTTTCTGTCACTTTTACTTAGTTTACCCAAGAATCAGGAGGGGTTCAAGGGATGTTGTGGAAACGCCTCGTAAAAAAAACACTGACAGCGCTGGGCATCCTCTTTCTCATTTTACTGACGGGAGCAGTTACCGCTGCCGGAGTAACCGCCAGCTACTTGGCAGCATGGACCAAAAAGGAACCGGTTTGGGTCAAGGCCGATCTGGAACGAAAACTGGAAAACCGGACACAGACCAGCCATGCCTACTTTCGGGATCATACTCCCATCGGTTCGCTGCGCGCGGATGCCGATCGAAAGCTCGTCACCTTGGACCAGGTGAGTAACTTTGTCAAAGCGGCTCTGATCGCTACCGAGGACAAGGAGTTTTATCATCATCACGGGATTGTTCTCCGGTCACTCTTACGGGCAGCCTATCAAAATGTCACCCACGACCCCCAAGCGACCGGCGGCAGCACGATCACCCAACAGCTGGTCAAAAACGTGATCCTGGAAAACCGGGATAAAGTGTTTGAACGCAAAGCCAAGGAAATCCTGATCGCTTTGCGGTTGGAACGCCTCTTTCCCAAAGAATCGATCTTTACCTACTACCTGAACAGCCTCTTTTTCGGCAAAGGAGCCAACCAGCGCAACCTGATGGGGATCCAGGCAGCGGCCAAGGGTATTTTCGGCGTGGACGCCAAGGACCTCAACCTGCCCCAAGCTGCTTACCTAGCGGGCATGGTTCAACGTCCCAATGCATATAACCCCTTTGACGAGGCTTCCTTGGAACGGGGAATGAAGCGCATGCAAACCGTATTAAAACGGATGCGAAGCAATGGCAGCATCAACGCCCGTCAATACCAGGAAGCTCTTGCTTTCGATCTAAAAAGCTCCCTCGCTCCGAAAAAAGCAAATGCGTACCAGCGTTATCCTTTTATCATGGATGAGGTGGAAGAGGAAGCCGCCAAGATCTTGATGAAAGCGGAAGGGCAAAGCGCTGAAGCTTTAAGCCGGCAAGGTTTGTATCGGAGTACGTTGGAACGTTATCGTCAGCAAGTATTAACCGGCGGATACAAGATCACAACCACGCTGGACCCCCGATTGTTTGAAGCGATGAACCGGACCGCCCGGGATGAGCGGCTCTATGCAAAACCGGTCACTTACACCGTTAATGTAGGCGGACAATCCAAAACGATCCAGAATGCCCGGGAGGAAGTGGGCGCCGCACTCATCGACGTCAAAACGGGAGCCCTGCTTTCCTTTGTGGGCGGACGGGATTTTATGCAAAGCCAGACCAACCACGCGCTGGACTCCCGCCGTCAGCCCGGCTCCACTATCAAGCCTCTGCTGGATTATGGTCCAGCGCTGGATCAGCAGCGGATCACACCCGGAACCGTACTGGTGGATGAGCCCTTGGTCGCCCGCGACCCCCGCCAGGAAAAAACCTACAAAAACTACAACGACAAATATATGGGACCCGTTACGGCACGCAAGGCGCTGAAGCTTTCCCTGAACATCCCCGCCATCAAAGTGCTGCGGGAGATCGGGGTGGACAACGGCCTTGATTATTTGCGGAAAATGGATTTTCCCGTATTGCCGATGGACGGGGAAGCTTCCGCCATCGGCGGTTTTACCAGAGGGTTTACGGTGGAAAAGGTGACCTCCGGTTATGCGATGCTGGCGAGCGGCGGATTGTACCGGGAACCTTATCTAATCGAATCCATCGAAGATGCCAAAGGCCATCTCCTCTATCGTCACCAAGACCGCCCCGTTCGGATCTTGTCGCCGGAAGCCGCCTATCTTACTACCGACATGTTGCGGGATGTGATCCGGTCAGGCACTGGACGATATGTGGGCGTTCGTTCACCGGGGCATGATCTGGCCGGAAAAACCGGCACCACGCAAAACGGTCACGATGTCTGGTTTTTGGGATATACGCCGCGAATCGCCTTGGGCGTCTGGGTCGGCTACGATTACAACCATCCGCTGCCGAATGACAGACGAGCCAAGATGGTCTGGTCCCGCCTGTTTCGTTCCATACAGCAGACCCGACCGCAACTCTCTCCAGCCGGGGTCCGGTTTGCTGAGCCGGGCCGACTAACGCAAGTGGAAATGTGCAGCATCTCGGGACAACGAGCCACGGAACATTGCCGGAACGCCGGAGAAGCCACCGTTGAATTGTTGCCGGAAAAATCCGTACCCCAGGAGACTTGCACCCTCCATGACACCGTACGGATAGTCATTGCAGATGGACAGCGCATGGCGGCTCAAGACCAGACACCGGAGGATCTCGTCCAAACAGAAACAGGTATCCGAGTTCCCAAAGATACTCCTTGGTTAGAGCATTTCACGGGAGTGGTGCTGCCGGAAGCATCGGATGATCGGGTCAGCCATGGGAACCCCGCCTCCCCCTCCGTACGTGGTGTGTCCACAAACGGGAGCGTCACTCTGACCTGGGGACATACGGGGGAACCCAGCGTGGCAGGATACCACGTCTACCGCGACGGACAGCGAGTAGCCAGCCTGCCGCTGGGTTGTCCCCTGATGTACAGCGGGCCTGCAGGACATTATGAGGTGAAGGCTGTCGATGTTGCGGGACTGGAATCGGAACCGGCTACCCCCCTCGATCCTTCCGACAACCCGCTCGAGGAGACGAAAGCCAAAAAACGCTGGCCTTTTTTCCAGTTTTGATGCAATAAAAGAGCATGTCACCCTATCATTGCTCCCATGATCAGGGGCATGCTCTTCTTGCTGTATGCGTTTATCCCACCAATTTTTGTTCCAAACGGCGGCTTGTAAGGGACAAAGTATAATTCACTGTAAAATACAGCAACGACACAATGATCAGAAGAGGGATGGTTGCATTAAAATGCTTGTTATAAATAATCTGGGCATTATGGGTAACCTCCGGCAAGCTGATGATCACCGCCAGGGATGTATCCTTGATTAAGCTGATAAACTGACTGACCATGGGCGGTATGGTACGTTTCAAACCGAGAGGCAGGATGATGTGGATCATGGTTTGCCCATAGGTAAATCCCTGGGCACGGGCCGCTTCAATCAACCCCTTGTCCACGGAATTCAAACCGCTGCGCACAATCTCCGCCACCAGAGCGGACGTAAATATGGTCATGCTGACAATCACCGAAGTGGTGATGGGAAGCTGTAACCCCCATTCCCGAAAGGCAAAAAAACCGAAGAAGATGATCAGCAACAGGGGTAAATTTCGAATCACCTCGATATACACCACCGAAAGATGGGACAATACGGGGATTCGGCTGTACCGGCTGATTCCCAGCAAAATGCCGAAGATAAAGCTAAACAAGATAGCGAAAAAAGCAACCTTCAGCGTTACCAAAAATCCTTGCAGCAAAAACAGAATATTTTCCGGAGAAAATGCTTGTTGAAAGTCCATCCTCCATCCCCCCGCGTCAAGTGTGACTCCGTGCCAACCTTCGCTCCAAACGATTGACGCCGTAACTCAACGGCAGCGTAATCACCAAATACAACAGAGCCACAAATCCATACACCATGGTAACGTTAAAGATCTGGGAGTATACCAAGTCGGCGTGGTACAGCAAATCTCCGCCCGCAATAATGGCCAATACGGAGGAGTTTTTCACCAAGTTGACAAACTGGTTTCCCAGCGGTGGTATCACGATTTTAAAGGCTTGCGGCAAAACCACATATCGCATCGCTTGCATATAACTCATCCCCGATGAGCGAGCCGCTTCCATCTGTCCTTTTGGCACCGACTGAATTCCGGCACGAATGGCTTCGGCGATAAATGCTCCGGTGTAGACGGATAACCCCAGAGCTCCAGCCGCAAATTCGGAGATATCAACCCCGATGCTGGGAAGACCCATGGCAAAGAAGAACACTTGGATTACCAACGGTGTGTTGCGAAAAAACTCGACATAAGCAGTTCCCAATCCTTGCAGAAGCCGAATCGGGGAGATGCGTGCCAGCGCGACAAATGTACCCACGATCAGGCTCAAGATCAGAGCCAGCAAACTGGCAGATAAGGTGACCGAAAAACCGTCGATAAAATCTTGCTGGTAAGCCTCCAATACCGTGAAATCCCAACCCACGGACACCCCTCCTTTTCACCCGGAAACAGAAGGAGGCGAAGGTTCCCCCCCACCCCCTTCCCTATTTCCTCTATTGTTTCAATACTTTTTGCACCGCTTCTTCCGGAATATCTTTCGGAGGGTCCTTTTTGAACCACTTTTTGTACAGCTTATCGTAAGTGCCGTCTTCTTGGATTTCCTTCAAGAATTGATTGACGTACTTCACAAGGCTCTTATTCCCTTTGGCCATGCCCAATCCGTAGGGCTCCTGAGTGATCTGTTCATCCACTAGTCTCACTTGATCCGGTGCTTGCTGTTCCATCCCGAGCAAAATGCTGTCATCAGTGGTCACCGCATCCCCTTTACCGCTTTTCAGCGCGGTAAAGGCATCCGCATAATTTTCGTATTCCTTCAATTGGACACCTGGCACGATATCTCGTATCACCTGTCCACTGGTGGCTCCTTTGGCTGTCATGACCACTTTGCCGTTCAAATCTTTTGCCCCTTGGATGTCGCTGTCTTTCCGAACCAGTAATGACTGCCCCGCAAGATAGTAAACATGGCTGAAATCCAATTGCTTTTTTCGTTCCTCGGTAATGGTCATCGTCGCTGCCACCAGGTCTACATCTCCGTTGTTCAACATCGGAATCCGCGTTTTGGAGGTAACCTCTTTCAACTCCAATTTCTTCTCGCTTCCCAGCATTCTTTTGGCCAGCTCTTTCATCAGATCAATTTCGAACCCTTTTACTTGACCATCGGAGGGGTCCTTATAACCAAACAGATATACATCGTATCGAATACCTGCCACCAATTTGCCCCGTTTTTTGATAGCATCCAATGAATTGTTTTTGGCCGCTTCGTTGGTGCCACAAGCTGTTGTGGAAAACACCAATCCCAAAACAAACAGCCAAATCAACCACTTGTGAGTAAATCTCATCAGACATCCCCCTTGTTATCAATGTTTGAGAATCCGGCTGATGAAACGCCGGGTTCGCTCTTCTTTGGGATTATCGAAAAAGGTTGTGGGTTCGCCTTCTTCCACAATCATGCCTTCGTCCATAAAAATGATTCGATCAGCCACTTCCCTGGCAAACCCCATTTCATGGGTAACGACGACCATGGTCATGCCCTCTTTGGCCAGTTCCCGCATAACATCCAATACTTCGCCGATCATCTCCGGATCCAAGGCGGAGGTGGGTTCGTCAAACAACATGATTTTCGGCTTCATGGCCAATCCTCTGGCGATCGCCACCCGTTGTTGCTGACCACCGGAAAGCTGCGACGGGTACGCATTCGCTTTTTCCGGGATGCCCACTTTTTCCAGATAATGACGAGCTGTTTTTTCTGCTTCATCCTTCGGTAGCTTCCTCACCTTGATCGGAGCCAGCGTAATGTTTTCCAGTACCGTTTTATGGGGGTACAGGTAGAAGTGTTGAAAGACCATCCCGATCTCTTGCCGTAAACGGTTGATATCAGTTTTGGGGCTTGTCACCTTCATTCCATCCACGGTCAAATCCCCTTGACTTACCGTCTCTAAGCGGTTGATACAGCGCAGCAACGTGCTTTTCCCCGATCCGGATGGCCCCAGGATAACCACAACTTCTCCTTCGCGGATATTCAGGTTGATGTTTTTCAACACCTGATAATCCCCGAACCATTTGTTCACATTTTCAAAAGTGATAATGGTTACCCCCTCCTTCTTTGTTTGTAGAATGATAGATCTAATGTTGTTCATATTACGAATATTAATACTAAATTAATTTTAGCACAAGCTCTGCATAAGAAAAAGGAAGTGGATTATCCTTCCTCAGGTGGCACCTTCATTTTTTGAAGGAGCTTCTCCAAAAGCTCTGCTTCTTTTATATAGCGGCGGACGCCTCTTCCCTTTCGGTCCCCTTCAAGTATTTTTTGCCGCAAATCCCGATATCGCCGTTCAATGCATCGATGGGTGACGGACCATTCCTCCGCAGTGAAATCCAATACAATTTTCATCAGCCCGCCTCCTTACAGATCGATTGATAATATATATTACTTCGGGACAGTGCCCATGTTTTCGGATTACAACAAAGAAGCCGTCCTATGGGGACGGCTTCACTCGCATGTTACTCTTTCTCTTTTTCATTGGTTTCTTGCCCGCTTTTCAGACTCAGCTCCTCTTTGAACTCCCGAATTCCCTTGCTCAATGATCGGCCGATCTCAGGAAGCTTTTTGGGCCCGAACATGATCAACGCCACCAACAAAATGAGAATCCACCCCGACAAGCCGGGAACATGCATCCATCCCATCCTCCCCATCCATACAGTCATAGACCATCCTTTTATCCATGGACGATCCGTCCCGAGCAGGAGGGTTCAAAGGTTTTGACCACCCCATCACTTCTTCAAGTGAAAAGGAACGGTTCCGATTACGACATCTCTTTTCCACAACAGAATGAACCGGATCATCAACGCTGTTTGGTTATGCAACAAATTGTGCCACCAGCGCCGGGGGATAAACTGCGGAATCAAAACAGTAATTTGGCAGTTTTTGTTTCGTGCCTTCATCTGGTCAACAAAATCCAACAGCGGTTGAATCACACTCCGATAGGGTGAGTATGTTACTTCGAGAGGAATACCGGGATCCCATTCGGCCCATTTGTTTTTCATCTTTTCTTGATCCTCTTTTTCAAAGGCGATATACAAAGCTACAGCTTCTACCTCTAGGGACTTGGCATAAGAAATCGTATTGCGCACGACCCGATTGACGCCTCCCACCGGAATAATCAACAATTGATCCTGGGTAACCGGTTTTTCTGTAGACCTGTCTAGCCGCAGTTCGTCCGCAATGCCTTGATAATGGCGGTATATCTGGGAAAAGAGCAGGATAAACATCGGGATCACCAGCACAATCAACCAAGCACCTTCGTGGAATTTGGTGATAGCAAAAATCATCAATACTATAAAACAAACTACCGCACCCGTGGCATTAATCGCCAGTTTGGTTCTCCATCCTGTCGGTTTGTGTTTCAGCCAACGGCGAACCATTCCCAGTTGAGCCAACGTAAAAGACGTGAACACGCCGATGGCATACAAGGGAATCAAGCGATCAATATCACCGCCAAACGCCAGAATCAACACGATTGCTGCAATGGACAACGCGATAATTCCATTGGAAAAATTGAGGCGATCGCCGCGTGTCATAAACATGCGAGGCATCAGTTTATCCTTTGCCATGATGGAAGCCAGCAATGGAAAACCCGAGTAGGCGGTATTGGCTGCTAAAATGAGAATCAATGCCGTGGTGGCCTGCACGTAATAATAAGGGATCGTACGTCCGAACGTTTGTTCAGCGATTTGCGATATAATCGTTTGTTTTGGATCCGGTGTCAGGTGATAAAGGTAGGCCAAAAGACTGACCCCGGCAAACAAAGTGGCCAGTAACACACCCAAGAGCGCCAATGTCCTGGCGGCATGTTTCGTTTCCGGGGGGCGAAAAGTAGGTGTGGCGTTGGAAATCGCCTCTATCCCGGTCAACGCCGAACACCCCGAGGAAAACGCCCGCAACAGCAAAAACCAGGTCAGCCCTTCCGGCAGATGGCTGGTGACCGGCGGGACATTGGCAGGTATACCTCCCTTAAGTACATTAAATATACCGACCAAGATCAAACTCAAGATCCCGATAATAAACATATAGGTGGGAAATGCAAAGATAGTACCCGATTCTCTCAGCCCCCGCAGGTTCAATATCATAATCAGCAGGACAAAGCTGACGGACAGTAAAACGGCATGATCATGCAGAATCGGCACAGCTGAGGTGATCGCTGCCGCTCCAGCTGTTACACTGACCGCTACGGTCAAAGTGTAATCTACGAGCAATGAAGCACCTGCAATCGTGCCGGCAAACCAACCGATGTTATCCATGGAAACAATATAAGCTCCTCCCCCGCCGGGGTACTGATCGATCACTTGTCGGTAGGAGAGAATTAACAAAAACAACAACCCGACGATCGCACCCGAAATCGGCAGGGAATACCAAAGGGCCATCGACCCCGCTACAACCAAAACGGTCAAAATCTGTTCTGTCCCGTATGCTACAGAGGAGAGAGCATCGGAAGACAAAATGGGCAACGCCTTCCAGATGGGCAGCTTCTCCTCTTTTAATTGCTCTGACTTCAGCGGTTTCCCGATAATCCAGCGTTTTAAAGTGGTATACATTACTGTGCTGCATTCCTCCGTCGAAGATCTTGGTACTAGGCTTCCCGATCCATTCCAATCCATCCCAATCCAACAATAACAATAAAATTCCATAACAAAAACCATCGAAGCAGGCCGCCCCGATGGCTTTGATCAGCCACCACGCACGAAAGCACCACTCCTCTCCAACGCTTACGAGGTTAGCTGTCGGGTTCGGGTATACGGAGAGGTCACCCTACCTGCATGTTGCAATACAGGATTCACCCCAAAAAAACGGGTCCCCCGTTCCTTACGGATTCAGCGGTTGAATCGTGTTTGTTGCAATTTAAGACAAATGGTACTCTCCGTTGGAATCTTCGTCAAGATGAATTTTGTAAAGATATGAAGAAAAAACAACGCGAGCCCTCTTGGCTCGCGTTGTTCCGTTGTTCCTTTCTCCTGTTCATTCTTCCATCGTGGACAGGTCACCTGTCGGAAGGTCCAGCTCCCAGGCTTTCAACACCCGACGCATGATTTTGCCGCTCCGGGTTTTCGGCAGTTTGTCTTTGAATTCGATTTCACGGGGAGCCGCATGGGCGGCCAGCCCTTCTTTGACAAACTTCCGAATCTCTTCTTTCAACTCATCGGAGGGCGTAAATCCGTCACGGAGCGAGATAAAAGCTTTGATGATCTCCCCGCGGACGGGATCCGGTTTGCCTATGACACCCGCTTCCGCTACTGCCGGGTGCTCCACCAGCTTGCTTTCCACTTCGAAGGGACCCACCCGTTCGCCGGAGGTGTTGATCACGTCGTCGATCCGGCCCTGGAACCAGAAATAGCCGTCTTCGTCCATATAGGCGGAGTCGCCGGAAACATACCAGCCCGGAATCCGGAAGTACTCTTCATACTTGGCCGGGTTGTTCCAGATCTTGCGCATCATAGAAGGCCACGGGGTGCGGATCGCCAGGTTGCCCATGCGGTACGGAGGCAGCTCATTCCCCTGGTCGTCGATGATCGCCGCTTGAATGCCAGGGAATGGCTTGCCCATTGAGCCCGGCTTGATCTCCATTTGCGGATAGTTGGAGATGAGAATCCCGCCCGTCTCGGTCATCCACCAGCTGTCGTGGATGCGGAGTCCGTAGGTCTTCAACCCCCACCGTACCACTTCCGGATTGAGCGGTTCACCGACGCTTAAGATATGTCGCAGCTTGGACAGATCAAACTGCTTTACCACTTCGGATCCCGCTCCCATCAGCATCCGGAAAGCCGTCGGTGCGCTGTACCACACCGTTACGCCGTTCTTCTCCAGTGTCTGATACCAGTCATCCGGACTGAAGCGGCCGCCGCGGATGACGTTGGTCACTCCGTTGAGCCAGGGGGCAAAAATCCCGTAGGAGGTTCCCGTCACCCAACCAGGATCCGCCGTGCACCAGTAAATATCGTCTTCCTGAAGATCCAGCACCCATTTGCCGGTTTGGTAATGTTGGATCATGGCATTATGAACGTGCAGCACGCCTTTCGGCTTGCCCGTAGAACCGGAGGTATAGTGAAGCAGCATCCCGTCTTCCCTGTCGACCCACTCGATCTCCAGTTCCGGTGAGGCATGTTTCATCTCCTCTTCAAAGGAGTAGAAGCCCTCCTCCTGTTCACCCGTGGCACCTACCAGAATCACGTGTTTGAGCGCAGGCAATTCCTTCACCGGCACGCGCTCCAACAGTTGCGGCGTCGTCACCAAGGCCACGGCTTCACTGTCTTCCAGTCGGTCCCGGACCGCCCCTTCCATAAAGGCTTCAAATAACGGCCCCACGATCACCCCGAGTTTGAGCGCCCCCAAAAAGCTGAAATACAGCTCCGGTGAACGGGGCATGAAGATGAACATCCGATCCCCTTTTGTAAGGCCGATTTTTTTCAGCACGTTCCCAAAACGGTTCGACTGCTCTTTCATCTCCTGAAAGGTATAAGACTCTTCCCGCTTCGGATCGCTGTACAACAAGGCCGTTTTGTCTCCCAGCCCGTTTTCCGCATGGCGGTCGATCGCTTCATAGGCAGCGTTCACTTTTCCCGTCCGGTGCCATGAGAACGCTTCCTCCGCTTGTTTCCAGTCAAAATTGCGGTACGCTTCTTCATAAGAGGTAAGGTTATTGCCTGTCGTCTTCACGTCAATGATTTCCGTTTGTTTCACAACAGATGCCCTCCTTTGTCAACTTGTTCACGGTGGCCCAGATTCCACCCTGTTGGTTGACGCAGTTTTGACGGGTGATTTCAAAAGAGTGCGTCACTTCCACGAATGCCCGCCGACCGCAACGGGAAAGGAGCGGCCGATATGAAAACGGCTTCATCCACTCCCATTATAGCACAGAACCAAACATTCGCAATTCTCGGCGAATGTCTGTCCCCTTTGCTCATCAAGGTGCTTCCGGCTATACTGAACGGGAGGATCCATACCGATCCGCCGAAAATCGGAGGAGGCCCCAAACCATGGAGCATCTCAAAACCTATTACCGAAACACCCTCCCGGCCGGAAGTGGCGAGCTGACTGTGGAAGGGCCCGTTCCGCCGGAGGAGCTGGAGAAATACCCCTTTCACTCCGGGCTGGTCGCTTTTCGCCCGCCTGAAGAGCAGCATGAAGCGATCGTCGACATCGCCCGCCTGCCGGAAGGACGCATCATCGTTGCCCGAACCGAGAAAGAGATCGTCGGATACGTCACCTTTCTCCATCCCGACCCGCTGGAACACTGGTCCAAAGGCAACATGGAAGATCTCTTGGAACTGGGTGCGATCGAAGTAGCCGCTCCCTACCGGAAGTATGGAGTAGCCAAAGCCTTGCTAAAAACAGCATTTCAGGACTCCTACATGGAAAATTACATCGTTATCTCGACAGAGTATTATTGGCATTGGGATCTGCAAGGAACCGGGCTGGACGTATGGGAATACCGGCGTGTAATGGAAAAGGTGATGGGGAGCGTCGGCCTGGAGTGGTTTGCCACCGATGATCCCGAGATCACGGCACATCCTGCCAACTGCCTGATGGCCCGCATCGGCAAAAACGTGCCCATGGAGTCTGTGGAACGCTTTGACCGTTTGCGCTTCCGTTACCGATACTTATACTGAATCAACCCTTTACAGGACGGTGAACCGCATGCTGGTGGAAGAAATCATGCACCGGATTGTGCATACTGTCGAACCGGAACTTTCCATCCGCGAAGCTTTTCAGGTGGCCCGCCAACATCGTATCCGTCATTTGCCCGTAGTAAAAGAGGGGCGGCTGGTCGGGATTATCACCGACCGGGATCTGGGGCACGCCCTCCTGCACATGGTGGATGACGAGCCGGCAGCAGAAGCTTTGGCACACCCCGTTTCCGAAGTGATGCGCAGGGAGATCATCACCGCTCATCCGCTGGATTTCGTCGAGGAAGCCGCCCGCCTTCTCTACCAGCACAATATCGGGTGTCTCCCAGTAGTTCACGGGGAGAGACTGACGGGGATTCTCACCCGCAAAGATGTCTTTAAGACCCTGATCGAAATGTTCGGCGTCCATCAACCCAGCCAACACGTCGAAGTGGAAGTGGCGGACAAAATCGGAGTGCTGGCAGAAGTCTCCCGCATCTTCAGCCAACATAAAACCAACATTCATCGTGTGATGGTGTATCCGGGCCGACAGCCGGGGCGGTTGAAACTGGTGTTTCGGGTGCAGGCAATAAATATGCTGGGGGCACTTCGCGATATTGTGAGCGCCGGACACCGAGTGCTGTGGCCCCCGTTGCCGCCGGATGCAGGAAAACCGGGGGAGTGCCATGAGTGAACAAGCCCTGTTTATTCATAGTGATGCTTTTTTTCGATACCGCTTTCACGATGATCATCCCTTTAATAACCAACGTTTGGAGCTGACCTTGGATCTGATCCGGTCGTTGAATCTGTTAAAAGACCATCACCTGTATGAGCCCACAGCCGCCACCGACAAGGAGCTGTATCTCACCCATGACCGTGAATATGTCGAGGTCGTAAAAACCGCCCATGAAGGGACGATACCGGAATCCCGCCTGCTGGAGTTCGGCCTTTCCACCGAAGACAACCCTGTTTTTGACGGCATGCATGACATCGCCGCCCTGATCACAGGAGGAACGTTGACCGCCGTGAAACAGGTGATGTCCGGGGCTCGTCCCCACGCCCTCAACCTGTCCGGCGGCCTGCACCATGCCTTGCGCGCCAAAGCATCGGGTTTCTGCGTCTACAACGATGCGTCCGTCGCCATTGCCTATTTGCGGGAAAAATACGATGCGCGGGTGATGTACATCGATACCGATGCCCATCACGGCGACGGGGTGCAATGGTCCTTTTACGGTGATCCCGATGTAATGACGGTTTCCATCCATGAAACGGGAAGATACCTCTTTCCCGGTACGGGAAATGTCTACGAACGGGGGCACGATGCCGGATTCGGCGCCTGCATCAATATTCCAGTGGACGCCTTTACCGAGGATGATTCCTGGATGGAGGCCTTTGAACGGGTCATCCCGAGCGCCATCCGCAAGTTTCAGCCGGACATCATCCTCTCCCAGCACGGATGTGATGCCCATCACTACGACCCGTTGACCCACCTGTCCGCCACCATACGCATCTATCGGGAGATGCCCCGCCTCCTCCACGAATGGGCCCATGAATGGTGCGACGGACGCTGGGTAGCAGTAGGCGGCGGCGGTTATGACATCTGGCGCGTCGTTCCACGGGCCTGGACTTATCTATGGGCGGAAATGTCCGACCAACCCCTCGGGGAAGTCGACATTCCCGCGGCGTGGAGAAAGCGGTGGCAAAGGGAGAGTCCGGTAGAGCTTCCGCATACCCTGCACGATCCAGAAGGGATAGTTGAACCGATTCCCCGCCGGGAGGAAATCACACAAAAAAACCGGACCGTCGTCGATCAAGTGTTGCAGTATTTGTGACTTGCCAAAAATCCTTTACCGCATTCCAAAGGCAGGATCATCATCTCCTCTGGTCTGAATATATGTATAAAGGAGTTACGCACATCTAGCGAAAATTCGCAGAGGTAGCCAACGATTTGTCCATTTTAATGGGCGATGAACAAAAGAGGTATTTTCTTGCGTCCGTTTGGAACCCAAAATTAAAAAGAGGGGTTATCCATGAACCACCCTGTCAAGTACTTTGTTTTGCTGGCAGTGTTGATGCTCCTGTTGATCGTTGGTGTGGCTGTAGAGAGTGGGGTCCTGATCGGAATCGGAATCACCGGCCTGATATTGTTCTCCGTAATGACTCCTTCGTTCCAGGGAAAGAAAACATCCGAACAGCACAAAGATCCGGACCAATGAAACAATGACAACGAGGCGATAAAGGAGAATTGAGGTTAAGGAACGGCGCCACAAAAAAGCCCCTTGAAGGGCTTCCAGATTAATGACAAACTTTTATCATAGATTCGACTCTTTTGCCAGTTGCTCCCTTTTCTCCGACGCAGAAGTCATACTGTCCGCTCCAAGAGATTCAACGAGACGCGGCACCATGCGGAGTGCACTCAAAAAGTACAAGTCACGCCTTGGTCGCAAACTCCCAGGTCGTGCTATGCACCGCTTTTTGTCTCGTTCCTCTCTTGTCGCTCAGTTCGTCGTCAAAAGTCGCTGCTCGGGCAAAAGAGTTCTTCAGCTCATGTCAAGATTCACTTTGGCCACCTGCGTGTCAAGATCCATCGGTTGATCCCGGCGTTCTGGACACCATCGGTGTGATCGGAGCCGGTTCCGTGCCATACCACGGTTCGAATAAAATCTGGTTCGCCTTGGCCGGTATCCTGGTATCCTTTGTTTGGTTTATCTCCTTAGCAAGGCGGCAGATCGTTATCCCTGCCGTTTTTGAATCATCCGCTTTACCATTTCATTGGAACGGCGGGCGGCAGTCTGGGCAAATTCGGCAAAATTGATGTTGGCCGAGTGATCTGCCCGGTCCGACATGGACCGGATCACGACAAAGGGGATTTCGTTCATGTGGCACACCTGAGCCACTGCCGCTCCCTCCATCTCCACACAGGCGGCCTTAAACTCCTCGCGCAAAAGAACGACCATACTCGGGCTGGCGATAAACTGGTCACCGGAAATCACTTTGCCCGTGATCACTTTGCCTTCCGTCACTTCCCGGGCCGCTTCCTCCGCAGCCTGCATCCATACGGGATCCGCTTCGAAGATGGACACTTCCTGAAACGGGATCTGTCCTTTGGGCAAGCCGAGCGCTGTCACATCTATATCGTGCTGCTGGCAGGTTTCAGAAATGACGATGTCTCCGATATCCAAAGCAGGGTCCACTGCGCCTGCCACTCCGGTAAAGACAACGGAATCCACTTGGAACCGGTCGATCATCGCCTGGGTGCACACCGCGGCATTCACTTTACCGACACCGGATTGGCACAGCACGACTTGCGCCCCGGCCAAGGTGCCTACATGATACTCAATCCCTGCCACCTTCTCCGTCGTTTCCCGCTCCATCTCCTCCAAAAAGAGAGCGATTTCTTCCTGCATCGCTCCGATGATGCCGATCAATGGTCATTCTCCTCTCCCAAAGTGATTCATTTTTTTTCCTCTATGTGCCCGATAGCCGAAAGACCTTTTCCATTACGGAAGAGAGCTCTTCTGCCCATGCTCCCTTTCCGACGCCGCAGAAGAGCTCTCTTCAAGACATTCCAAACCCTTTCGCTCATCACGGTTGCCCTTCGGTTCACTTTTGACACAGTGAACCGAATCTGTGTGAAAGCAAAAGAGCTTATTCATCCTTTCGCCGGAGTTACTCTTCTCCCTCGTTTTTCAACCGGGTGGAATCCGCCAGTTCTATGCGGTATTCCAGCACCACTTGGTTGTCTTCAATCGTTTCGTCATTCATATACTTGGTCAACAGACGCATGGCTACCGCCCCGATATCGTACATGGGCACGGCTACAGTGCTCAGGCGGGGACGCACTTGGGAAGCCAGGGGAATATTGTCAAATCCGATGACCGACACGTCTTCCGGTACCTTTTTCCCTGCATCCTGCACGGCATGGATGGCACCGACCGCCATTTCATCATTCACTGCAAATACCGCAGTCGGCGGTTCCGGCAGGGCGAGCAATTCCTGCATGGCGTCCAGACCGGACTGGTAGCGATAGTTGCCCAAGCGAACCAATTCTTCTTCAAAGCCAATCCCGCTCTCCTCCAAGGCCTCCCGATAGCCCTGGTAACGAGGCTGCCCCATGATGGCATCAGTCAAAGGACCGCCAATCAATCCGATCCGTTGATTTCCCTCCTTAATCAAGATAGAGGTGGCATCCTTGGCCGCCTTCACCTGATCGATGGTTACATAGGGGCGCTCTTCATCATGAGTAGCTGCCAGTACCACCGGGACAGAAGCACCGGCAAACACTTCCCGGTGTTCTTCCGTTACTTCGCCGCCCATAAAGAGCAACCCGTCCACCTGTTTCTCCAGCAAGGCATCGATCAGCTGCAACTCCTTATTTTTCTTCAAGTCGGAGTTGCACAAAATGATGTTGTAATGATACATATTGGCGATATCTTCAATTCCCCGGGTCAGTTCCGCGTAAAAAGCCGATGAGATATCCGGGATGACCACGCCTACCGTCGTCGTCTTCTTGCTGGCCAGCCCTCTGGCTACTGCGTTGGGACGGTAACCGAGACGACGAATCGTCTCCAACACCTTTTTCCTCGTGACAGGTTTCACATTGGGATTGCCGTTGACCACACGGGAAACCGTAGCCATGGAAACTCCCGCTTCCCTGGCTACATCATAAATCGTAATCGTTTCTTTTTTCTTTCCCATTTATTCAATCACACCCAATTTCAAGTTTGCTATTTTCGATTGATGAATCCACTGTAAGGATACGACAAAACCTGACGCTGTGCAAACGCATTCGTTCTCCTAACTTTTTGGTTTTGGTTTATTTTGTCCAGTGAAAATAAAAAAGAACCGGAAAAACCGGTTTCGCTAAACTCCCTGCCGTCGCTCTCTCTCCGACGATTCTGCCCGCTCTGAAGCGATGACCGAAGCGGAGCAAAAAAGCCTGCTCTCCGCCTCGGTCCTGTGCATCAAAGCTGGGTATGTCGTTCAAAGGTCATTTTTTAGCAAACTCTCTTCTTTTTCAAAGATGGGCTTTATCAGCCCCGACCAGTTCTTGGTTCAGGAAACCAGCGCGGCGCATCTCTTGCATAAACTTGTTGAACTGCTCGATATCGATCTGCTGGTTGGAATCGGACAATGCCACTGCGGGATTGGGGTGTACCTCCAGCATAATGCCGTCTGCACCGGCTGCCAGGGCCGCTTTCGCCACCGGAAGCTGGATGTCCCGACGACCCGTCGAGTGGGTGACGTCCACAAAAACCGGCAGATGGCTTTCCTGTTTGATCAAGGGCACAGCGGAAATGTCCAGGGTGTTACGGGTCCATTTCTCATAGGTGCGGATCCCCCGCTCGCACAGCATCACTTGGGTATTGCCCCTGGAAACGATGTACTCCGCCGCAAAGAGAAATTCCTCTACCGTCGCGGACATACCCCGTTTCAGCAATACCGGAGTCCGTGTCGAACCTGCGGCTTTCAACAATTCGAAGTTTTGCATATTGCGCGCGCCGATCTGAATCACGTCCACGTATTGTTCCGCCAGCTCCATATCAGCGGGATTGACGATTTCGGAGACCACTTTCAAACCGGTTTCGTCCGCCACTTTGCGCAGAATTTTAAGGCCTTCTTCTCCCAGTCCCTGAAAATCGTAGGGAGATGTCCGCGGTTTGAAAGCACCGCCTCGCAACAAGCGCACCCCTTGCTGCTTCAAGGCATGGGCGACTTGACGCACCTGCTCTTCCGATTCCACGGAACAGGGACCTGCGATCACCGTACTGCTTCCATTCCCTACAGCTTCTTCTCCCACTTGGACCACGGTATCTTCCGTTTGACGTTTCCGGCTGACCAACAGCACTTTTTTCTGATCCTGTTGTTGTAAGTCGAGGGAGGCTTTAAAAATCTGCTTAAACAGATGGCGAATCGTTCCATCGTCAAAGGGTCCCGTATTGGCTTGCACCAACCGATTCAGCATATCTTGTTCCCGAACCGGATCGTACTTATTAACCCCTTGTTGCTTCTTGACTTCACCGATCTGTTGGACAACGGCTGCCCGTTGATTCATTAATTCCAAGAGCTTTCCATTGATTTCATCCAGTTGCTGACGCAATTCTTCCAGCTTGTTGCTCATTGGAGGACCTCCCTCAAAAGATATTTAACGGTTATTATATCGAACCATCGAGTACCTGTCAGTGGGTAATGATTGTTTTAAACAAAAAAATACACCCAAAGGGTGTGGATGTGAACCAAGTCAGCGCAAGGATTGCGTAGTTGCCAATTTATCAAACCAACGCGCGATATTTTCTTCTTTTTGTGGAAACGTAAATGTCTGCACATGCGGTTGTTCTCCCGTGGTTAAAATGACGGAAGTAGGAAAAGCCATGTTGCGTAGGGATGAGTAGTTTTTCTCTACATCCAACCCGGCGGTTTTGGCGAGAGAGATCAAGGTTTTATTATCTGGAACACGAACGAAGACCAAACGTTTAAATTCCCGGTACCACGGGGGCCGATCCTTGATCAAAATGGGGACTGCACTGGGATACACCCACGCCGTCTCCGTATCGACATCTTCCGTTCCGCTCCGGGGCGGAATCACATGAATGTAATCTCCATCGGGAATGTGCAGTTTTTCCGATTGCGTAGCCAGCACCGCCACTTGTGACCGGACGGTGTCCGTGTTGCCTGCGGACGAAGTAGCCACCGATCTGACCGAGGAAGTGCCAGGGAGATCGGCCTGCTCCCGTTCCATCTGGGGGGAAAAATACACCATGGCAAAGATGGTCGTGTAGACTGCGACCCATTTGAATAACGTGGGCATATGGAACTGCCGGTCAGCTTCTGCATGCAGGCGTATTTCCTCCAGGGATTGGACGAGGGCGATCATCTCCTGCAGGTTTGATCTACATTCTTCACAATCGGCAGCATGCCGGCGCAACCGCACACGATCCTCCGCTGTAATCTCTTGGTCCACATACAACTGAATCAGCCGATCCATATCCCTGCAAGACATTCATTGATCCCCTTACTTTTTGGAGAGTCGCTCCTTCAACATCTTCCGCGCGCGAAACAGCTGGGTTTTCACCGTCCCCTCGGGAATCTCCAAGGTTTCGCTGATCTCGGTATAGGAGTAGGAGTGAAAGTGGCGCAACACGATCACCCTCCGGTAAATCTCCGGAAGATCTTGAATCTCCTCTTTTACCCGTTCCAGCAATAACCGCTGTTCCACTTGCTCCTCCACCGACATCATATTGGTGGAATGAGGCGGTTCTGATTGAATAAACGCATCTTCCAGTGCAACCAGTTTCAAACTTTTTTTCCGTTTTTGATCCCGAAAGCGATTGGTCATCATCGTGCGCAGCCATGCTTTCAGGGACTTTTCATAAACGTATTTACTCGACTTCCGGTGGGCCTGCCAAATCGTTTCCTGGGTCAGATCTTTGGCATCCTCCGGATTTCCGGTCAGACGGTATGCGATGGAATACAGGTAACGGCGGTGTTGTTGCAACCGCTCCAGAAACTCGTCCGTTACCGTCCTTTTGCCCGTATCTTCTAAACTCATAACAACCTCCTGAATGTTCTCGGTTGCGATTTTCGTTATTTCATCCATAAAAGAAGAACAAAAAAAACAGATAAAGGCCAGGTTACACTTAAAAGGGAAACATGTCCAACGAAAAAGCACAACCCACTTCCAACGGAATGGGTGACTGCATGGTCGCGTATACTGTCGCTATCTCTGATATATACTTGATTTTGCAGTTAATCGCTCAGAAGAACCACTCCAACTACCACCAACACGATGCCGGCTGCTTTGGCCGGGGTAACCGTCTCTCCAAAAATAAGGACCGACAAAAGAAATGCCAACACCGGAAAACTCCCTACCACCGGCATCACCCGGCCCACTTCGCCGTACTGAAGCGCCTTGAAATAAAAAAATTGCGCAAACAGTACCCCGAACATACCGCCCAACACGATATACATCAGGGAGCGCCCGTCCGGCATCACCCAAGTTCCCGACTTTGCACTTCCCAACATAAATAAGGAAACCAACAGGGTAGTAATCCCCGCCCGAATCAACAACGCCGTCGTTGGCTCCGTCCGTTCCAAGCCCAACTTCTCAAAAATGGGGGCGATGCCGAAGCTGAGTGCCGCCAGCAGTGCATATAAGAATTCTTTGCTCATGTTCCTGTCCCCCAACGTTCAGTTTGTCCCATATATATGAGTGAGGAGGACAAGATAGACATGGCGATAGGCATAAAAAAGCTTGACGATTGATCTTGCATTCGTACTGCTCGTCACTTCCATACCTTGGAGTAGGTTTTGCGAATTTCCCCATAAAAAATATCCCCTCCAAGTTAACAGTAAGGGGGTTGCTTCTTACTGTCACCCAGAGGGGATCATATCAATGCGGCTTTTTTCCTTACGCCTTTTTCTTGGACATGGCCTCTTTCAGGTCGATCCATTTTTCAGAAGCGGTGCTTTTCACTTCAACCGCGTGTTCAGCAACATCGCCCATCTGTTCTTTCAACAGTTCCTTGGCAACAGCAAGTCCTTTCAGGAGATCTTCGCGGGTTTCCTTCCGTGTCAACAGAAGGGTCGCAGCAGCACCCACCAATCCGCCGATGACAGCCCCCACAAATACACCTTTGCCTTTGCATCCGTGTTGATCGGCCATAGTCTATCCCCTTTCGTTATTTCACTTTCATCGGTTTATGTTGTGAACTCCGGGACCCGCGCAACCGGTGAATCCAGCTCAAACCGGTATCCGCCAGGGCAACCACCCTTCCCAATCTTTCCTTGTATTGAACAGCCGTACGGGATATGCCGGTAGATAATTCCTGCAGACTGGTTCCCACTTGTCCGAGGGAGTCGAACAGAGCGTCCGTCTTCTGGGTTTTTACCCGGATCTCTTCCACCAATTGACGGGTTTCCCGGAGAGTCCGGTTGGTTTCTTCCACTACCTCATCCACTTTGGGCTTTAAATGGTTCAGAGTCTGATCCAAGGTGTCCAGTGTTCGGTTCACCTTTTTCAGGGAAAGGATCAAATAGATTACAAGTGCAACGACTGCTGCGGCCATGACAGCCACACTGATTTCGATTACCACTGTCCCTCCTCCTTCCTTCCACCTGTTCCCCAGAGATTCCCGCTGAAACGCAACACAGGAGGCTGACATCGTCAGAAACATTCGTGAAAAAGGACATCTATCACAAAGGATACCATTTCCAAAGCAAAAAAGCCTCCCTGAGGAAGGCTTTTTTCAAATGAAATTCACTTTTTCAGGGACAAACCGTACCCCATCGGATAGCGGCCGGGAATTTCCACCGGCAATCGTCCCGCAGCCTCTGCCTCTCCGGCAACAATCCGGGCGGCTTCCCTCAGCGAAGCGGGGTGAGCACTGTACAGTGCCAGATAGGGAACCTCTTTTGGCAACCCGAGAACATCATAGGGAGTATCCAAACCCAAAACCACCACCGGCTTGCGTGTCGAATAAATCCCTCGAACGGCCTTCTGCTGCCCTTTGTGTAACTGGGATTGGGAAACAGCTACGATCACCGCGTCCACTTTTTTCCCTGCCTCGATCAATAAATGCACTTCTTTCGGATCGGGATCAAGGGACATTTCACGGGAGGCTGCCTGGAAACCCGACTCTCGGAACGCCTGTGCCAACAACTCCCCGCGAACAGGTGCAATCACCAGCAGCCTCCTGTGTTTCTCCGATTTCAGCGGAAGGATGTTTTGCGGGTTTTGTACCAGAGTAACTGCACGTTCGGCGATCTCTTCCGCAATCCGGCTGCAATTTTTCTCCGCCGGCAGAGATTTCGGCGTGGGTTCCCGCACGATTGAATGGGCCCCCAGTCGTTGCTGCTTTAACTGCAAGATGCGCCGTACGGACTGGTCGATCCGTTTTTCGGGAATCGTCCCCTGCCGGACTGCGTTCACCAGCGCTGCCATCGCCTTTTGCTGTACGACCTCATCATGGGAAATCAGGATGAGATCGGCACCAGCCTGAACCGCCCGCACCGCTGCTTTGGCCGAGCCGAAGTGTTCTGCAATCGCCCCCATTTCCATATCATCGGTGATGATCACCCCCTGGTACCCCATCCGCTCCCGAAGCAAACCGGTCAATACCCGGTGGGACAAGGTACCCGGTATCCCCCCTTTCCCTTCAATCGCCGGAAACGTGATATGGGCCGACATGACGGCATCCACCCCTCGTTGGATCGCTTGCCGAAAAGGGACCAGCTCCACCTCATGCAGCCGTTTCATGCTGTGGTTCACTGTCGGCAAATCCAGATGGGAGTCCGTATCCGTATCCCCGTGTCCCGGAAAATGCTTTACCGCCGTTAATACCTGTCCTTCATGATAGCCACGGATCTGCGCCAAGCCCATCACCGCTGTCAACTCAGGATCTCCGGAAAAAGAGCGCACACCGATGACCGGGTTGGCGGCATTGTTGTTCACGTCCATCACGGGTGCCAAATTCATATGGATCCCCATGGATCGCAACTCTGCTCCCGTTATTTTCCCCGCCTGAAACGCCAGAGCGGGATCCCGGGTGGCTCCCAGTGCCATATTGCCGGGAAATGGGGTCACTCCTTCATCAAAACGGCTTACCTTGCCCCCTTCCTGATCCACACTGATCAACAAGGGAATCCCCGGAGAGGAACCCAACGCATGACCTTGCAATTGCCGGGTCAGCCGAGTTACCTGACGGGGACTCTCAATATTGCGGTCAAACAAAATCATGCCTCCAACGTGGTACTTCTGCACCAGACGGAGAGCTTGCCTGTTCATTTCATAGGCCGGGGCATCGCCGTTGTGAAAGCCGACCATCAGCATTTGCCCCACTTTTTCTTCCAATGTCATGTGTGCCAGCATCCGATCGGGCCAATCCTCGCCACGGGGATCCGGTAATCCCGCCACCGAGGTGGCCGCCGGCTCCGAAGAGGAAAGTATCACAGCCAAAATACCGAATAATACCAAACCCGCTGCACCGCGAATCCACCTTTGCACAACCATTCCTCCTCGATCGGTTCTATCTTGCGTCTATCCCGTTTATTATATCGGTTTCCAACCCGACCGGACAGGAAGGAGAACCGAATGTTGGAAGAATGCCTTTTTCTAAATGTTCGGAGGTGTGGTATAAGTGAATCGGGGCAGTTATAATGGTGTGGGAATAGAATGACGAGGTGATCAGGTTGGGAGATAAAAAAAGCATCGTGGTCCTTAAAGGAGACCAAACGGGCCAAGAACTTCTGGATGAAGCCTTGCGCGTTCTAGCGCCGGAAGTGATCGGTTTTGACATCGAGTTTCAATCCTATGATTTGAGCCTGGAACATCGCCGCGCCACCAACAACGAAGTAGTGTATGAAGCAGCCCGGGCCATGAAGGAAGCCGGCTACGGGTTGAAAGCAGCGACCATTACGCCGGAAGAGAAAGGGGACGTGGGCAGTCCCAACGCCATTCTGCGAAAAGAGATTGACGGGAAGGTGATTATCCGGACCGGCCGCCGCATCCCCGGCGTTCATCCGGTAGCCGGGATTTTCGCTCCCATTTCCGTCATCCGCATGGCCGTAGGCGATGCTTATGGCGCCAAAGAGTGGCGCGAAGGAGAAGGTATCAACGAAGTTTCCTACCGGACTGAATCCATCGACCGGAAAACCTGCCGGGCCGTGGCGGAGTATGCTTTCCGCCACGCAAAACATACCAACGGCAAAGTATTTGGCGGCCCCAAATATACGGTCAGCCCGGTGTATGAAGGCATGCTAAAGGAAGAGATGGACGAAGCCAGCAAACGGTATCCGGACGTTCCCTATGAGCCGCAGCTGATCGATGCCACTTACGCACTCCTTTTGAGCAATCCGGGAGACCAACCCCTGGTAATCCCCGCCCTCAACCGGGACGGCGACTGTCTCAGCGATCTGGTGCTGCAACTGTATGGCTCGATCGCCGGATCCGAGTCGATCCTGATAAGCTTCGATGAGGACTTCAACCCGCAAGTCGTGATGGCGGAAGCTCCTCACGGAACGGCACCCTCCCTCTTCGGCAAAAATGTGGCCAACCCGATGGCGATGATTCTCGCCAGTGCATCGCTGTTGAGCCATTTCCACGAAACGAAGGCATCCAGCGCTTCCCGCGCCATCTATGAAGCTACCATCGAAGCTGTACGCGAAGGTGTCCGCACTGCGGATCTGGGCGGCAGCGCCACCACTTCGGAGTTCACCGACGAAGTGATCCGGAAGGTACAATCCAAGCTGGATGTATGGAGCAGCCTGCAAATGTGAAGAGCCGTCAGAAAACCCCCTTGCAGCTGTAAGGGGGTTTTCTGATGGCGAAAACGCCGTATTTGATGGGATTTATTTTTTCGTTTTGCCTTTCCTCTTCCTCCGATATAATTTTCTTGAGATTTTACATCAAGGAGGTACTCTATGAAAGAAGAAGACTATACCCCTCTTCACCGTCTGATCGTCAAAGCACCGGAAGGAATATGGTTAGCGGGCGTAACGGGGCTGGGTTACTTTTCGGCGTATTTGGGTGAATTGGGTTATAAGTCTCACTTTCGGATCCCCTCCATGTTTGTGGAAATCACGTTAAACGGACTGGTATTGGCGGTTTGTATCATTATCGCCGCGCTGTTGATCACGTATCTGACAGTGGCGGTACCGTATTTCAGCAAGTACGGCAAGTATTTGTTCCCCGTTCTCATTCCCTTGTCCGTCGGACTGATCATCGGGCTGAAGCTGGGATTTGTCTTTAACTGGTCCCAGAATTGGATGATGGTATTGCTCTTATTCTTTCATATGGTTTTGTTGTGGGTGTTTTTCCGTTATGCCAAAAAACCGGAAGAGGGTCGGGTTTAATCACCGTCAGTTTGTTTATCTTCCTGGTGATGTCGATCTCGTATACCAGCGGAGCGATCATTGCGAAAAATCAACAATACTATCTCGTCTCTGACGGGGCTCGGCCCATGGTAGTGGTGGATACATACCGGGACGCCTTCGTTGTCGCTCCCTTGGATAAGGAAAATCACTTGATCCATCCCCGTTATCATTTTGTGCACCTGGAATCCAGTGCCAATGAAAAATTGCGTTTTCATATGGAATCGGTAGGGCCGCTCCGGGTGATTCCGACGGAACGTTAACACCATCCGTACGGGCTGAACAGCTTGATGACAAACTTGTCCCACTAATCAAAGCGGGGTACGTCGTTCAAAGGTCGCTCCTTGTGAGATGTGCTCTCTGCTTCCGAAGATAGGCTTTTGTCAGCAGCCTCATCACCCGATATACTGGAGGGAATGTCGTGAATCCTACTCAAGCATACATGCGGTATACCACTATGGAAATCCGGGGAGAGTGGGGACATCTTGTTTATTTGGATTTGGAAAGCCCCTCACTGCCGCAACGCTTGCGGGCCAAAGTCAATAAAGAGGGGTGTTGGACTTGGGAAATCCATGTACTTAAAGAGATCCCCATCGACAATCGCTCCTGCAAGGGATGGATGTTTGCCGGTAAAACCCGGTCCAAAGCCACTGCTCTTAACACCGCCAGGGATATCCTGATGAGAGAGTGGATTCGAAGAGTGGGAAGAGTTTGACACTTTCTCCGGCAACCATTAAGATAGAGGCAAAGGTCCCATAAGCCGAGCGGGAAGCGATCGTCGCTTTCTTCTTGCCAGACAGTCATCGGCCGCTTACACTCTGTTATACGGAGGTTGAGAAGCCGCAGATCCGGAACCGTTTCCGGACTGCGGCTTCTTTGCGTACGGACCCGAACGAGCGCCGTTGCAGACCTGTCGGAATTAGAATCTAGGGAGGGATTTTCTATGGAAAAAGCCCATGCACATGAGTCCCGTGTTATTTCATCGTCAGCGAAGCCCGTCTCCAACCGCCCGCTGGAGAAGTTGTTTAAGCTGTCGGAACGGAATACCGACGCCAAGACGGAAATACTGGCCGGAATCACCACTTTCATGACCAGGCTACATCATCTTCGTCAACCCGAACATTCTTTCTGACGCGGGCATTCCCAAGGAAGCAGCCGTGGCAGCCACCATTTTCTCCAGCGTTTTCTGCACGCTGCTCTTCGCCCTGTGGGCCAATTTTCCCGTCGCCGTCGCCCCGGGTATGGGCCTGAACGATTTTTTCACCTACACCGTGGTGCAGGGCCAAGGATTAAGTTGGCAAACTGCGCTCGGTGCCGTTTTCATCTCGGACGTCATTTTTCTCCTTTTGACGGTGACAGGCATCCGCAGAATGCTGGTGGAAGCCGTTCCCGACGTGCTGAAGTCGGCGATCGGGGTAGGCATCGGGTTGTTCATCGCCTTCATCGGCCAGAAGAACGCCGGTATTATCGTGAAGAACGATGCTACTTTCGTCACACTGGGACAAATGACAAAACCAGGACCCCTCCTCTCCGTCTTGGGGTTGATCATCGCAGCTTTCCTGATGGCGCGAAAAATAAAGGGTTCCCTGGTCATCAGTATCTTAACCATCACCGTCGCCGCCATGGCCGTCGGAATATCTCCGGTTCCCACAGGAGCAGGAGATTTCGTTTCCATGTCTGTCCCCGGCTTATCGGAAACATTTTGGCAGATGGATGTTGTGGCTGCCCTGAAGTATGGGATTTTTTCCATCATCTTTTCCTTTACCATTGTAGAACTCTTCGACAACTTGGCCACCTTGGTCGGTCTCTCTAAAAAATCGGGCCTAATGGATCACAAGGGAAACATCCCCCGCTTGGACCGGGCCCTCCAGGCCGACGCCCTCGGAACCATGGCCAGCGCTTCCTTCGGTTCCACCGCCCTCAACGCCTACATCGAAAATGCTACCGGCATCGTCGAAGGAGGACGAACCGGTCTGTCCGCGCTGGTCGTCGCGGGTTTGTTTCTTCTTTGTCTTTTCTTCGCTCCCCTGGTTACCTTGATCCCGACAGTGGCCACCGCCCCCATCCTGATCCTGATCGGTGCCTTGATGCTCAGCGAGATTCAAAACATTTCCTTTGATGATTTCACCGAAGTGATTCCCGCCTTTCTCACCATCATTCTGATGCCGCTCACCTTCAGTATTGCAGAAGGATTGGCATTCGGCTTTATTTCCTACACCTTGTTGAAACTATTGACAGGCCGCACGCGAGAAATCCACTGGATCTTGTATTTTGTCTCTGCCGCCGGACGGAAACCCGCCGACTTGGTGATTAAAAACGGCCGGCTGGTCGACGTACTCAAATTCCGGTATGTGGGGCTGAACCCCGAAGAAATGAAAAATTCCGTAAAATAAACAACTCCCCCTGTGCTCCAAGTGACAGAGGGAGTTTTCTTTGCTGAAGCCTTTCTGCTCCTACAACAAAAAAGGCTGCTGATCAGCAGCCTCAAGCCGAGTGCATCCCGGCTTTATGTACGGTCAAGCGTTTTGGGCCACACCTTCCCCTTCGGCACCCTCCGGTTTCTCAGCTTGCATCGCTTTGTCATAGTTGTCGGAGATTCCAATGATCAATTCATCCAGTGTCATTTCATCTTCCAGATAGAGCTGAATAAGTTCATAGATTACCACACTGCTTTCTTCCGGATAATCCACTGCTTTCAACATCTCATTGAGCGGATCGAAAGAGCGGGACAAGATTTGAACACTTCCCGAGTTGAGTGCCTCTTCCAGTTGCGTCGTCTTTTTGTAAACCTCTTTTATCATCTGGAGAATAATGGCTATCAGCTTTTTCTTTTGAACATCCATCGTCTTAACCTCCTTTTTCTTTCATTCAGTGCGGCTGATGTGGCAAAAAAGAGATAATTCCATTTTAAACGAGTTAGATAGGAAATTAGAAGAGTCGATTTACCGAAAAATTGCCGGTGGAAAATTGATGCAGCCAAAAACAAAAACCGGTACGATGCACCCGGTTTCTTTTATTCCTCTATATTTTACCTTTAAAAATATCGGTTCGCAAAGAAAAAAAGCCCCAAAGCGGGCGATAACACCGAAAATCGTTTATGATAGATTGTCCAAAAACTGAAATACCGTGACATAATGAATACTTAAGTATTGTATTTCTCCCTCCGGCAACCGCTTGGGCCACATCCGTTTCAGCCAATAAATTTCCTCCAATGCCTGGTTGTAGTAGGGGGAGGCCCTCACTTCTTTCATCAATTCCTCAGCAGGAGGAACCGTTCGTTCCGCCCCTTCGGATACTCTGGTTAAAGCACGGGCTAAATGAGTAACCCAATATCGTACAGGAAGTCCTCGCAGCGGTTGGGAACTTCGGCTTCGCACCCGGTCCAATGCGGATTTGGTGACCTCTGCCGCCGCCGGTGTGATGATACCTGCCTCTGCTAGACAATCCAAACGGTGATGCAAATCCGGCAGCCTCACCACCTCCTGTGACAAAAAACAATGAACAGATCTATGCTTATTGTACAAAAAGTTGTCACAAAGGGCAGTACTCGTTTATTGCCATGATTAGCAAAAAAATGGCTGCGATTCAAACGATGTACTGAAAAATCAAAACTGCCGATGGAGATCACCGGCAGCTCCCAGCATATTATTTATTCTTTTTGTCCTGCCCGCGCAATTTTTTCTTACCTTTCAGGATATCCATACCCATCTGGGGATTTTCTTGAACCATGTCGGCAAACCGGGAGATCTCTTCTTTTTGTACATCCGCCTGGGTCACTTTCATCAAATAATCCAAAACGGCCGGCATACCTCCTCGTTCATTGGCTTTTTTTGTTCCTTGCAAAATCTGCTTGAGCTGTTGCTCCGTCAAGACATTCTGTCCCATCATGTTGTTGATCAGTTGGGTCATCTCCCGGACGGAAGGACCTTTACCCGCCATCAGCCATCCCTCCCGTAATGGTTGCTCCCTTCACCATATGTCCCGATACGGGATACGACACTGGCAATTGTCCCAGGTCCCTGCCCAAAACCCCTTTTTCTCCCACCCGGGCGAATCCCCATACACTTGCAACGATGATTGAATATGTTGAAAGTAAACTCTTTGTTGAGATGAAAGGGTGAGGGCATTGCCCCCTCGTTTTTGGTTGAGAAAAGGAACCGAAGGTCCTGGATGGTACGGCGGGCCGGGATGGTATGGCGGTTATCCTCCGTATGCCGCCGGAGGTCCGGGCAGCGGACTGCAGCGGTTGTTGTTGTTTCTGCTCATCATCCCGGTGATTTTCTGGTTCGTCGGCGCTTTTTAAGCGGAAACACCGCCTTTTTCGGAAAATGCGAGGCTGCTGACGGATAGGTCAGCAGCCTCTTTGTTTGACGGAACCTCGATAATCTCCAAAAGGAGCGCTTCCTTTCGAAGCGGCAGCTTGATGACGAACTTGAATGATAGCTTTCCCCGCTGCTCCCTATTCTCCGGCGCAGAAGTCCATCCAAGAGAAGGAAAAGAGTTCTAACCCATTTCGATTAACTTCGGCAACTGCCTCGGTTTTTTTACTGTTGTTCCAGAACGTCCTTTAACACCTCTTGTTTAATATGCCAGTGGGATGTATTCCACACCTGCTGCCCGTTTTTTATCAAAATCGCCTGAGGAGATTGATGACGGACATCCAGGTCTTGTGCAATTTGATTGGATACATCCCGGTGTTCAATCACTTTCACCCATACATAGGATACATCTTGGCGTGGCTCTCCGTTTGTATAAGCTTGGCTTTCCTCCCAGGCTTTCGCACTGACCGGACACTGGGTACTGTGCTTAAATACTAATACAGGGCGATCTCCAGACTGCTCCAAAACCTCTTTCCAATCCTGCAATGATGTAAGCTCTCTCCATTGGGCCATGGAAGATCCACTCCTTCGATGTTTTCTTTCCATGATACCCGATTTTCCTCTTCTGTCCAATGATCCGAGAAGCCCACGGCGCCCGCAGGAAGTGTCCCTGGGGTGCTCAGCCATGTGGAGCAATTTACAAGTGATGAATGCGTACATCCCGATCCTTTTTGTTCAACAGCTTAACCAAGAGTTGATATTGTTCAACCAACATCCGCTCGAAGAACTTCATTTCTTCCTTTAATTGTTTGTTTTCTTTCACCAGTTGTTCCACTTGCTCCTGACGAGAGCGTAATAAATCCTCCAACTGATCGATGCGTCCTCGGATGGCGGAGTGCTTATTTTCCAATTGCCGCCATTTTCTGCGCTTATCGGTGGTGGATGAACCTGCCTCTGAGTCCCGCTTCGTCAACATCACCCAACGTACATAACAAGCGTTAGCGCTCCGCCCCAATTTATCCCCGGCTGATTCAAAGCTTGGAATGCGTGCCATCCCCATCTTTTTGCAATGATTGACCCATTGCAACAATAAACGATCCTCCTCCGGCGTCCAGGAACGGGGCAATGGTTGCACCTCTTTTCACACCAAAAGGTCAAGTTGGTTCATCTTATGTTTCCCGTTCCTGATTGGTATCCACTTCTGACCCGCACTCGTCATCTTCCGCTCTTTCCTTGATAAAAGAAAGTCCGGAAGCATCCAACTTTTGGACAGCTTCTCCGCTGCCTGCTTGTTGTGCCGATTGCAACAGCTTGAGTAAACTGGCATACCGCTCTTTCAGCTCAGCCCGGATTTGATAAATCGCTTCCCATTCTGCACTCAATCGGGCATGTTCCTCGGATACTTGACGATACTCCCAATCTTTTTCCTTCAACCGACGTTCCATCTTGTTCAGAGATTCCTGAAAGTTGCGATATTCGTTGTTATATGCCTGAAGTTGTCGGATCACTTCGCGGAGATTCTGTGAACCTCCTCGCTTCTTATTCAATTGGCTGGCGATCCGCTGTTTTTTCGCTTTGCGAAAAGCTTCTGCCTCCCGTTTCCTCACTACGGCATTCCAACGGAAACCACAGGCTCCCGGTGTTCTGCCGATTTTTTTCCCGACTACCTCAAAGGCTTCCAATTGGTTCCTTCCTTCGTGCACAGCCTGCAAAACGACCTCTGCCAAAAGGCGATCCTCTTCTTCCGTCCAACGGCGCCCTTTCATTAGAATCCCCCTTTGTCACCGCCATTCTATTTGTATCTTATTGGGCGTTTCATAAAAACGTGTAAGTACACCATAAAAAAAGACCGGTATCCGATGACCGGTCACTTTGATGACAACCTGTTTCCATTACAGCAGCAAGTGCTTCCCATCGCTCCCTCATCGAGGTCACAGATGGGATGGTCCATGCCAACGCGATGATCGAAATCGCACTAACGGTCTGTTGACCCCTGTTCGGTTTCATGGAGACGGGGCAACGGACAGATGCCTAATCCCAGCTTTTCTACTTCTATTGGCTCGATCTGCCGGACCTCCTCGGGCAAACGCTGTAGACAGCGATGCAGCCACTGCAAAACAGCCTCAACCACTACTCCATCTGTTTTTGGGGAAAAGGGAGTCAGATAGTGAATCGCCGTTGATGCCAACTTTCTGGCTCCCCTGACTTTTCCCCGTTTCAACTGATGCATGATGGCAGCCACCTGGATCAGACCGTGATAAAAATCATTGTGTCGCTGTGTTTGCCACAGCTCTTCCAGCACTTCGTGGGCTTCCCAGTACTCTTCGCCGTGATAACATCGAAAAAATGCGAGATACAGGGGATGATAGCTTTGTGCCGATATACTCATTAATGACTTCCTTTCCTTATCATCCTTGTTCCCATACTGGTTTTCCCTCGATCCAAACCTGTTTGACCCGGCAAGCTTCATCCGTCACAACCAGATCGGCTTTTTTGCCAGCTTCCAAACTGCCAATCTCCTCTTCCAGACCCAGTCGTTTGGCAGGGGCCAGAGATGCCATTCGAACCGCTTCCCACAAGGGAATATCCGCAAACTGAGCCATATTCCGAACCGCTTCATCCAACGTCAGAAGGCTTCCTGCCAAACTGCCGTCTTCCAGCGTGGCTTGACCGTTCTTTACCTCGACGGGGAGGCCGCCCAGCTCATATCGGCCTTCCGGCTGACCTATTGCACGCATCCCATCCGAGATAAGTATCAAACGGTCCTTCCCTTTTATCTTGGCCAGCAATTTGGCAACAGCCGGGTGCACATGAAGGCCGTCGCAGATACATTCCACTGTTAACCGGTCGTCAAGCAGTGCTGCTCCGGCCGCTCCCGGACGGCGATGATGAAGTCCCGTCATGCCGTTAAAACAGTGGGTGACATGAGAAGCGCCGATATCTACCGCACGCTGCACCTCTTCAAAGGCGGCATCTGTATGACCGACAGATACCGTCACTCCCCATCCGACCATTTTCCCAATAAATTCGAGCGCCCTCGGCCGCTCAGGTGCCAAAGTGACCAGGCGAAGCAACCCTTGACACACCTCGATCGCCCAATCAGCATCTTCCGGGTGCGGGTCGCGGATGTAACGGGGGTTTTGGGCTCCGCGGAATTTCGGACAAATCCAGGGGCCCTCCATATGAATTCCCAACACTTGAGCACCTTGCAAACGATCCCTCATTTGAACCACATTGGTCACAGCTTGTTCCAAACTTGGTTTGTCCATAGTCAATGTCGTGGCTAAAAAGCCTGTAACCCCATAGTGAACCAAGGATTGAGAGATGGTTTGCAAAGCTGCCGGGGTACCGTCCATTACATCGGCTCCGCCTGCCCCGTGAATATGGACATCGATCAGACCAGGCCAGATAAATCCATCTGTCTGAACCATTTTTCTGTCGTCATCCACCGGCGGGCCCACATATTCAATCCGTTCATCCTGGACGAGAACCAGTCCGTCTTCCATTACCCCGTCCGGTAGAATCACTCTGCCGCGAAAACCCACACGCTCAGCCGTCAAGAGATGAAACCCCCTCTGTCTCACAAATAGACACGGATATTTTCTTTCAGCTTAACTGCCTCCCCCATATGAGTCAACCGACTGCGACCGGGGAGATATCAGCAGTTCGATCTAGGCCAAATTTTTTTACAAAAAAGGTTTAGGAATTCTACAAATGTGGAATGAAAATACCAACAAAAATAAAAGAAAAAGACCAGGATATGTTCCTGGCCACATGAAAGAGGGTCAAGATTAAGGAGTTAAGAAGCGTGGTAGCATAAGCAAGGAGGTCAACCTCGCTTATAGTTCGACTATACCATAATTCTCGAAATATGTCGATATATGTTCATCATTTTTTTTGAACATTTGATTTTTGATCGGTTTTTATGTCCACATCCGTCGGAATACCAAGCGGAACCGGTCTTTTCGGTGTGCACGGAGCACCCGATGAAACTTGCTCCGGGCCGATCGGTTGGGAAAGTCGGAAACCAGCAGACGCTGCAGATGCTTCACTTTTTCATGCTTGCTCTCCAATTTGACCAATGCTCGTGCACACACTTCATAATAGCGAATGTCTTCCGTGGTAAAACGGGCGGCAATCTCCAAATGAAGCAAAGCCTGTTGCTTGCGATTGGTCTGTATGTACACCTCTGCCAGCAGCGCATGGGCAAAAGGGTCTTGCGGGTTGATCGCCAAACCGTTGAGCAACTGATTTTCCGCTTGAGCCAAAGAATGCTCGTTCATCAGCATAAACCGTCCGTATTCACGATACCCCCGGCTGTAATCCGGATGGATTTTCAGCACGTTCTCATAGGTGGAACGAGACTCGTCGAGACGGCCCATCTCCTCGAGAATCTGAGCCTTCATCAGCATGCCGTCCGCATGCTTCGGACAGGACTCCAAAAATTCCTCTACGGCGGACAAAGCTTCCTCATAATGGCCCTTGGTGCGCTTCCGCCAAACTTTCTCCAAACGATCCTCCGTACCGGCATGGAGCCGCTCTCCCTGGCCTGACTCTACAGAAGAATGCAGCGATTCTTTTTCCATCGTACCCGATCCTGCCATCGCGATTCCCCCTTTTCCCGCTAACTCCGCTGTTCCGCACCCCTTCACACGTATCCCTCAAAGGAACGATTCGATTTTATCGTACTCGACAAATTTTGTCACGGTTTTTCGACAAATTTTTGCTCAATTAATAAAAAAGCCCTGCTCTACACCCCGATTACTGCTTTGGATGTAGACAGGGGAGGATAGAGGTTTAACGCATGACTAGGCTAGGTTGTTGCATGCGCATACGGGTCTCGTAATCCGTTTCATAATATTCCAGCTCATCCCGAAGCTCTTCAAACACCTTGGACAGAGAGAGCGTCAGTTTCCGCAGGGATTCCGGAGGTTGCTGACGGAATCGGATGGCATCCTGGGCAGTATAGCAGTATCTACCATCTTCTTCATAAACTTCGTTGCGCGGGTAATAAAAATTATAGATACAAACGTGCACCACTTCATGCAGCACCTTTTCCGCGAAAGCCGAGTTGAATTTGGCCCGCCGCAGCACCAAACTCAGCTTTTCATAGCCGATCTCACAAGCCACCAGCAGATGGCGAAGATCCGACACATACTCCTTCAGATATGTTTCCGTTTCCTCGTCCCGGACATCCGACTCTTCCAGCAGTTTGGGTATATGGTACCCGTTTAAAAACCCTTCCAGGCGCTCATTAACCACTTTGAGACGATCCCGGGTCAGTTTGCACAAATCCTTGATTTGCTCGGCAGGCATTCCCCATCCGTACCCCCTTGGAAGCTTAAATCAGGTTCGCTTCCAGTATAGCATGTTCCTTCACGGATGCCACTCACGGATTTCCCATTCCTTCTTCCTTGGGGATCCACAGCTCTGCCTGTACCCCGTAATGATCAGAGCCTTCCTCCTGCAGCACATAGCATTGAAGCACCTTGACCTGTGAAGAAGCGAAGATATAATCGATCCTCCTGACCGGCTGAGGGACGGGATATGTCATCCCGTTTCCTTCCCCTTTTTCTTCAAAGGCATCGGTGAGATGGTCCCGGATCCGCTGGATTTCAGGAGACTCGGGAACTGCATTCATATCCCCGGTCAGAATGACAGGGTAGCGGGCCTGACGAATGAATGCCATCATTTCATCCGCTTCTTTCAAACGCAACTCCGGATCCATCCAGGATAAATGCGTGGTGAATACATGCATCTTTGTTCCACCTGCCTGGATCACCGCTTCGGGAAACCCCGGTAAAGACTGCACACCTTTTTCCGGCTCTTGGGAGCTGATCCGGGACAATTCGTGGTTGGAAAATCGGATGATGGGATACCGGGAGAGAACAGCCAGCCCGTACTCCCGGCGCGGATACCCTGGATGCAGCGGATCGAGTGAATAGATGGGAGCAAAACGCACCTTCATCCCCAACTGTTCCCCCAGCCAGGCAGCTTGATCGACAAATCGGCTCCGGTCCGACCAGTGTTTGTCCACTTCTTGCAGCGTCACTACATCAGCATCAGCTTGTTCGATCACCTGTCGGATCCGGTCCAAGTTGAGACGGTTTTGATGGTCGGCCCCGTGATGGATGTTGAAAGTCAACACCTTCACTATCGCTCCCCGCCTTTCCTTTCGGGCCTCGATCGTTGACGGATGGACCAGAAGCAGACACAGGCAAAGCACAACCGATAACCATCGAAACCTTTGTCCAAATCGCAACAAAATCCTGTCCTCCCCTTTCGGCAATCCCTTCACCTCTACAGCAATTCTCGCAGCCGCGACTCCCATTGGGAAGGCTGCACCCGCCAATGCGGCTCATCAACTGGTACCGGCTCTTGGATCGACATCACCCGCGGCAGCACTTTTTTTTCAACGCTCGGATTCCATTGTCTCTGTAAAATCAAGAATTTTTCGCCTGTGAAAAGTGAATAGCCGTCCCACGTCAGATCCCAGACAAAAGCATGATCGGATATCCGGCGAACATGAATCCCCAACTGAGAACCTCCCACACAAATCATATCATCGCTGTCCGGTTCTTGGTGCCAGGGAATCCGCTTGATCGTTTTTCCATCCAGCACAATCACTTTCTCCTGACGAACGCCACACTGGAATTTCAGCTGACACGAGTGATCTCCTGCCGTTATGCGCATCACTTTCTTCAGCATGACTGCAGCCGCCGGCAGAGCCGACGAAATCGTTTCATCACTGTCCATGAGACGGCCTTCGATAGAAAGCTCGTAGGCAATTTGCTTATTATGTAATGGATAACGGATATGTATGGCCAGCCGAGTACCGGCAATGGTAAAGAAATGATCACTATCCCCTTCCACCGCCAATTCCCATTGCTCCACAAGCCGATCGTTGTGACGAATACACCCCCGCTTTCCGTCATGCTCCAACAGAAGAGTGTGATGTCGACGGTTGACATCCACCAACCAGCATTTTCTGTCCATCTGGTATGCTCTCCTTAACAAGTTTAAAAAAACCTTCTATCTACATTATTCGCAACAAAATTCCATATTCGTGTCAAATACAAAAGGAACCGAATATTTCGGCCCCTTTTTACAACGGTCTGATTTCATTGTTAATGGTAAGGCTTTTTGTGATGATGTTGAATGGTTTGCTCAATAATTTCATTCAGATCTTTTCGATTGATCAACCGAATATCCGTATGCAATATCACTTCCGAATCCAGCTCTTCTTCTTTTAACAACTCGTACAAATCAGGGGAGACTGTCAGAATCAGTGTGGATAACTTAAGCGTTTCCACATCCATCACCTCGAAAAAGGGTGCAAAGATGTTACCTGTCTCACTCTTTCCTTTCTTTTATTATGAGTGCAGATGCCTTCCCCTTGTCAATCACCCCTTACCCATTTTCCAAAGAATCCGGCATCAGGATCGGGGTCGGCCGCCGAGTAAAATGGCGTGGTCCACTTTGATACAACGACCCATAATCACTGTCAATCCCGCTTCCCTGGCGATCACTGCCGCTTCCTCGTTGACAATGCCCTGTTGAAGCCACAACACCTTCGCTTTCGCCTGAACCGCATCTTCGGCCACGGGTACGCAATGCTCGCTTCGGCGAAACACATCCACGATATCGATAGGTTCCTCAATTTCCCGAACAGAGGCAAACGGCTTTTCTCCCAACACCGTTTCCGTCAACATGGGATTCACGGGAAAAATGCGATATCCTGCATCTTGCAAGGCTTGAGCAATCATATAACTGGTACGGTGCGGCTTGTCGGAGAGACCGACAACGGCGATGTTGCGGGCCTCGGCCAGCAATTGACGGATGGTTCCGTTATCCGGATTTTGATGCAATCGACTCCACTCCCTATCGGTTTTCTTCCTTCAATATATTGTTTGATAATCATCTTCAAATATACTGTTTGACTATCATCTTCTCAATCTAGGCAAAAAGACACCCCAGCATCGGGGTGTCCTGGCTCACACTTCTTTATAACGCTCGATGATCTGCCGAATTTTTTTCTGCAACGGTGCGGCATCATCCTCCAAATCTTCCTCCGTGACGGAGAAGCGCAATTTGGTTTCGTCCAGTCCAAACCGCTCGTCAAAGGCTCCGTTCGGCCCCCGATCACTGCGATCCACCTCCAGAATCGCCTCGCCAGTTTCGGTGAAGGCCAGCTCCACTTCATCTAAATAATACCTGTATTCTTGCGGCGGGCGGAACGCAAATTCCTGCACAAACGGACGCTCTGTTTTATATTTGGTAAACTCCGCTTCGACTGCTTTCGGCTCGAATCCCATCTTTTTCAGGTTGTCAAAGACCGCCTGGGCCCGCCGGTGCAAAGAGACTTGTATGTAATCCTTATCGGTGGGATCAACAGCATTGTCAATATCCGCCCCCGTTTTGAAATACACTTCAAAATCGTCCGTAGTAATGGGTGCATCCAACGGAAGCTCAAACTGGAAAGGAACTTTCTTCGTCGCGCCCGGTTCGATTTCGAATCCGTCCAACAGCGGGAACTCATACCAAACGTGATTCCGAGACAAGCCTTCTTTTTTCCAACGCACCACGAGATAGAGGTAGATTTGATCGATGGTTTGCCGTGCCATGCCGCCTTCTACTACCACTTCGCCCTTAACGGTTTCACCCTGATAGTAATGGGGTTTCTCCAAAATCGTATCTACCTTGGCCGCTCCCATCCCGAAGCTGGCCAGTATTTTTCCAATTGCCACTGGAGGCCACCTCTCCCTTTCGTGTAGAAATGTTCGGGCTTTCATACCTCATTAAAATGGAAATCCGGCAAAAGGACAAGGGGAAAATCATCAGAATCCTTGAGGAAAAACAAAAAAGGGAAGCGGTCAACTCCGCTTCCCTTTCTTCATAAACATCTGCAGAAAGCGCCCTCCGAATTCCTTGATGGAAAAATCACCGAGCACTTCGTCGTAATACGCTTTTTTCACCATTTCGATCAGCCACACCGGGATCTTTTTTCCCGCGATCAGCGGATAAAAAGCGTAGTACCCCTGTACAAGATGGTCCCATCGCCCGTCATTTCCCGGCTGTATGTATTCCGATACATCCAGCAGCTTGGCATGTCCGTTCTGCAGCAAAACGTTTTTTAAGTGGATATCCCTGGGATTCAACCCCCGGCTGCGGGCGTATTCCCGAGCCTGTTCCACTTCCCAAATGATGCTCTCCGGAATCTCCACACCTTGAACCAAACAGTCATAAAGTGTAATCCCAGGCTCATAGCTCAACACCAAATACCGTTCTCCGGTTCCATAACATACGGGGAAATAAGGGGAAGAGCCCAACCGGCGATATACTTCGTATTCCGCCTTTCTCGCCTCGTCCCTTTCAGGAACAAATACTTTAAAGACATACCCGGGGAACTCGGGGTGACGAACTACCACCGCATCCGTACCGATGCCAACAACCTCCAGCGGACTTGGCATATGTGTAACGGTAACCGGCTGGTTACCCGGATTGGCATGGATTCCAATCTCATGCAAAAGTGGTTCAACGGATTTCCAAGACATTGGGTTCCCCCTGTTCAACAAAAGCCTGCGGCTTTGCAAAAGAGAACGGGCTTTCCATCAGCACCCGTCCATTCCCTTCCAATATACCGATCCCCTTCCAGCATGTCAATGAAGGGGATGCGACAATCCCGTGGCGCTTTTCACAAGGGTTGCTTGTAAATCCGCTCCACTTCTTTCGATCCCAGTTCTTGCGGTAATCCGTCAAACACGATCCGTCCCTGCCGAATTCCGATAATGCGGGTGGCATACGTTTTTGCTGTCTCCACATCATGCAGATTCAAAATGGTGGTCATCTGTTCCTGTTCGTGAATCTCCCGAAGCAGATCCATAATCTCCCGAGAGGCGACCGGATCCAGGCTGGCAACCGGTTCATCTCCCAGCAGCAACCGCGGCTTTTGCATGAGGACACGGGCGATGGCCACCCGTTGCTGCTGGCCGCCGCTCAAACCATCTGCCCGGCGATGCATCACCTCGAGCAAACCCACCCTCTTCAAAGCCTGCACCGCTTCCTGGCGCACTTCTTTCGGGAACCAACCGGTAACGGCACGCCATAGAGACAGCGAGTGGAAGCAGCCGATGATTACATTGGTCAACCCATCCAACCGGCCGATCAGGTGAAAGTGTTGAAAAATCATGCCCATCTCCCGGCGAATGCGGCCGATGGTCTCTTTTCCGGCTGCTGTTACGTCATGACCGTTCCAGATCACCTGGCCGGCCGTGGGTGCCACCAGCCCGTTAATACACCGGATAAAGGTGGATTTTCCCGCTCCGCTGGGACCCAGCAGAGCAACAAATTCCCCCGGCTTTACTTTTAACCGGATCGATTCCAATGCGGGAACAGGTTGACCGGGATATTGCTTGGTTACGTCGATCAGTTCCAACATCTCAGATCACCTTTCTCCGCAGCCATCCGCCGATGATGTCCAGTCCCCAGATCAATCCCATGATCAGCAATATATCCACAGCCATGGCGGCATATTCAAAGGTTTTGAAATGAAGGAAGAGGACATCGCCGATTCCGCCGGCACCGATGGCGCCGAACAGCAAGGATGAGCGAACTCCTACTTCCAAGCGGTAGAATGACTGGGACAAGATATTGGGGGCGATTTGCGGCACCACTCCATAGAGCGCCACCAACAAGGGCGGAGCTCCTGTAGACGCCACCGCTTCCCGCGGACCCGGCTCCGCCGCTTCTACCAATTCGGCGATCAGCTTCCCGAGGACGGCACTGTTGTGCAGCGCAATCGCCACCACCACCGTTAACGGTTCCAACCCGAAGGTAGGGACAAAGATCAACGCCAGTACCAGTTCCGGGATCGACCGCAAACCGGTCAATATGAAACGAACACTGACCGAAACACTCCGATGCGGAGCCGTATTCTCCGCTGCCAAAAAAGAAAGCGGGAAAGCGATGAGTAAGCCGAACAAGGTCCCCAGAAATGCGACTTCCAAAGTCAGCAACGTTTCATCCAACGCATGGCCGACCATCGAAAAATCTAGCGGCCACATCCCCGACAGGAATTGCCAAGTGTTCTCCAGGTCACGGATATCTGCCCAGTTGAGCTCCATATCCCAAGCGCTGAATATCGCAGCCAATAGCAACACCAAAACGACAATCAGAAATCTACGGCTTAACACGCGCAGCCCCTCATTTCATCTCCAACCGGCCAGCTGCCTTGGCCGCCTTTCGGATGGATTCATAGTCCCTGTTGGCTGCTTTGGTAAAGCCGCTGGCTCCGAATACCTCCAAAATCGCAGGATCCTTCACCGACAAGAAGGCTTCCTGCAGCTTTTTTACCGTCGCCTCATCGACATCGGAACGAACCGCCCAAGGATATTGGAACAATTTCTCCGATTTCCAGATGACACGAATTTTTTTGCCGTCCACCTTGCCGTCCTTCACCAACTGTTCATAGATCGCACTGTCGATGGCACCCGCATCGTACTTGTGATGTTGAATCGCCAAGGCGGTAATATCGTGGGATCCGGTATAGGTGATTTTTTTGAACCGGTGATCGTTCGGGTTTTTAAACACTCCTTTTTTCGTTAAAGCGATGCCGGGAATGAGCGATCCCGAGGTGGAATTGATGTCCCCAAAAGCAAAATGAAGTTGGGTGCTGTTCTTGGCAAGATCATCGATCGAACGGATCGGTGAATCTTTCGGTACAATGATATACGAATGATAATAGGGCGAACCATGGATCAACTGCGTCACAACGGCTTTCAGATCCATCTTCTCCGCAGCTTGGACAAAAGTTAACGGACCGAAGAAAGCCATGTCCATCTTTTTGTACTTCATCGCTTCCACCACGCCCTGGTAGTCCGAGTACACCTGAATCTCCACCGGCCGATGCAGCTTGTGCGACAGCACCTTTTCCAGCCGATCCATCGCGTGCTGCATATCCCCTTTGTTTTGGGCTGGCACCACACCCACCTTAAAAGGCTCTCCCTGATCTTTTGCACTGCCGCAGCCGGCTGTTGCTAGCGCAATGATGAATACCGCCAACAGCGGCCATATCCACGGGTTCCGTCTCCGTTTATTCCATTCGGAATGCACCTATTTCCACCCTTTCGTTATTCCATGATGACCCTATCATTATAACAGCTGTCATAAAATAAAAGCCTTTCCAACGCATCGGTTCCCCTCCTGTTTTTTCTATTCAACCAAAAAAAGAGCTATAGGCAAGAAATCCTAGCCCATAGCTCCGGATTCCGATAGCGTTGCTAACCACTTTGGTTATATAAAAACCGACCCGCGTCGAAACGGGCCGGTGCCATCAATTCAGATAATGATCAAACCACTCAAAGATCGCTTGATCTCTTTGCTGCTCCCGATTGTTTAAATAGTGGCTGCCTCCGGGAATCAACACCAGTTTGTGTTCATGCCCCAACTTCTCAAATTTTTCCGCCAAACGAATGGAATGCTCCGGCAGCACGGTCCGGTCATTCAGCCCGTGAATCATCAGCACCGGCACATGAATTTGCTCCGGCCACTTTACTGCGGAACGATTGTCAAATTTCTTTTCATCCATAAGCGGATCGCCCACCCAATGGGACAAGGGTTGCTGAAACTCCTCCTGATCTTGATAAAGACGGCGCAGGTCGGATACTCCGCCAACGATGGCGGCGGCTTTTACATCGGCGCCTTTTTTCAAAGCGATATAGGTCATCATGCCGCCTCGGGAAAAGCCGAGCATCACCTTTTTCTCCGGATCCACGTAAGGCAGCCGTTCCGCCAACGGAATCAAGTTGAGCACATCCTGTACATCTTTTCCCCCGATATCCCGTTCGCCCTCGCTTCCGCCGTAACCCCGGTATTGGGAAGCCACCACGACATACTGATGGGCGCTTAATTTGGTGAAATACCGCAGGCTTTGCTCACTGATTTGACTGGAGTCGACCACACCCCCCCGGTTAAAGATGATGACCGGAAGCTTGTGGTTGATCTTTTTTGGCTTGCACAGGTAACCCACAACCCTGACTCCCTCGCTTATGTATTCGATCCGGTATAATTCCGTCTGATTTTTATAAGGGGAGTCCACTTGAATCCGATGCTTTTTTACCACTTTACCGTCCGTGGGGGCGTATGGGTCCATTTTGCCCGAAGCCTGAGCACTCACCCTTTTCTCTTGTTGTTCAGCAGAGGTTTTGTCACCGGCGACCTGAGTTCCTCCTATCACTTGGACGTACACGATGGTGCCCGCCAACAACAGGATCGCCAGACAAATCCCCAACCCAATCCGTTTCAATACTAACCGCCTTCTTTCATTTGCCATACTGGAATTCTATTATGGCTGAACCTGATTTCATTTGGTTAACAAAAGAGAAACATTTTGTTTCAATGTGATGACACCGAACATCCGCCTCAACGGGACAGCTCTTCACAGTTTCCCATGGTAACGTCTCCGGCAGCAAAAAACAACCAACAGGTGGTATTAACTGCATACCCTGATGGTATTATTTGCATGAAAACTACTCTTGCAAACAGAATTTTTCATTTCCATCCCTCATGTTTTGATGTACCCTAGACATGCGGAGTGTTGATTGTTTTTTGGTGCTTTGGTTTGGCTGAGGAGGCAGGGTACCAGTGAATCAAAAAGATCTGCATCAACGCGTCACCCAGTTGCAAGCGTTGATTGACAGCGGTCAGATCCGGTTTGAGAAACCGTCGGTGATCACTGACTCTTGGTCCAAAGTGGAGTTCGGAAACGACGGCCTCGTAAAGCCGGAATCCGTGGACGCCAACGTTCATGCTTTATTGACCGTTGCAGAAGTGGTGTAACCCGCCACCTTCACCTTCGGGGAGCGATGTCTCCCCCTTTTTGCATTCTACCTGAATGGGAGGAATTGGATGGTTCGGAAAAGAAAAGGAATTGCTATTATTCTATTGTTCACCTTATTACTGACCGGCTGCGTCAACGCCGACGTTCATATCACCGTCAACAAAGACGGCTCCGGAACGTATGAAATGAAACTGTTAAGCCATCCGCTGATTGCCGACCAGCTGGAACCCATGAAAAAAAAGATCGAAAAAAAGGGCTACCAAGTGAAAAACATATCCCAAGGCAATCAAACCGGCTGGATTGCTGTCAAAAAAGTGGATAACATCGCCAACGAGCCGCCGACGGAAGACTTTAAGGACTTGTCTCCCACCGGCAAGTCCGCCAGTATGCTTCCTCTTACCGATATGAAAAAGGGACCCGTTTCCGTCGACGTCCGCCCGTTTACTTACCTGATTACTCTAAAAACCAATGCCGACCTGCAGTCTATGGGCACCGACAACTTTCTCGGACAAGCCGTCATGGATCAAGTCCATCTGCGGTTTAAGCTCACCCTGCCGATCAAGCCGGATAAATCCAACGCCGACGAGGTATCCCCTGACGGAAAAACCTTGACATGGAAACTGAAGCCCGGTAAAAAGAACCCTATTTTTGTGCAGGCAGCATTGCCCAACCCCATCGGGTGGGGAGCCGTCATCCTCGGCGCCATCCTGGTGTTGGTCGTTCTGGTCATTGTCTGGGTGATCCGCCGCAAGAAAAAACGGGCAGGTATCAATGGCATGTGATAGTAGCGACTGTTGACGACGAACCTCAGCGACAAGAAAGGAGACGAGACAAAAAAGCGGGGCGATGGATGATTTTTGACTTCCATGCAAAAAAGCCGAGGGTCTAACCCTCGGCTTTTTTGCATGGGCCATTAATACCAAATGCCCACCAAAGCGAAAATCGTGGCAATGACTAAGAGAAAGAGCAGCAGGCGGCGCAGGCCGAAACCATAATGGTAGCCACTCATGTAAAATCTCCCCCCTTTTCTACCTCTAACATATTCGGGGGGAGTTTCCTTTGTAAGGGACAGCAGTCCCGCTTTTTTGGAAAAAACCTGACTTAGGCTCTCGTCATGATCGGCACTCTGCGATCAGAAAAGAGTAAGCTGCTCATAAAACTCCCCATGTTCTTCCGCTTGCTCCTTCTTTCCGCTCTCCTCGTCCATCCGGTACATCGCCGCCTTGCCGCCGGAAAATCCGGCGGCTTCCATCTGCTGAGCCACTCGTTCCATCAACGAGGATTGATATTCTTGCCCAACCCGGGCCCCCTCCTGATAAAGCCTCACGAGGTGCGGATAGACGCGGGGAAAATACGGCTGTATCTGTCGAAAAAACCAGCCTTTCACCTCTGGTTTCAAGCGAAGGATGGACGGAACTACATAATATGCCCCATGTTTTTTCGCTGCCTCCATATAAGCCCGCAGCTGCTCTTCGGCATCGGTCAGATAAGGGATGATCGGTGCCAGAAAAAGCCCCGCCCGTATTCCAGCCTTGTTCAGTTCCTCTACGGTCCGAAGGCGTTGCCGGGGATGGGGAGAAGCAGGTTCCGTCCGGCACCATACCTCTTCGTCCAATGTGCTCAAGCTTACATTGACCGCTTGGATATTGGCTACCTTCAGAACATCCACATCCCGCAACACCAGCGGCGAGCGGGTCGTGATACTGAATGGCACCTGATATTCGGCCAACACTTCAATGATGGAGCGGGTGATCTGCAGCTTCCCTTCCAGCTGTTGATACGGATCGGTTGCCGTTCCCACCGCGATGTGTCCGCCCTTCCACTTGCCCCGCTTCAGCTCTTGGCGGAGCACTTCCGCTGCGTCTCGCTTCACATAAATATTGTTTTTGAAGCTGTCGTCCGCGTGAAAGCCAAGCCAGGCATGGGTCCCGCGAGCATAGCAAAAATGACAGCCATGACCGCAGCCCCGGTAGGGATTGATCGACCAGTCAAAAGACATCGCCGGCTCCCTCACCCGGTTGAGCACGGACTTGGGCTTGGCCGGAAACCAGCGGGAAGGCAATTCACCCTGCACAATGTCAGCCCCTTTCCGACGTTCTTACCACGAACATTTGTTCCATCATCAGTGTAACACGTTTCCAACCACAAAAAAATCCCCCCGGAACTATTGCCGTATTCCAAAACTTTGCTACAATAGGGAACAATATATTTTTTTTTAGTAATTCGAAGGACGAGGTGAGATTGAGTGAAACCCCGCACTCTCTTTGACAAAGTATGGGATCAACATGTCATTCACCAAGAACCCGACCAACCTGCCATCTTGTACATTGACCTCCATTTGGTTCATGAAGTGACCTCTCCCCAAGCTTTTGAAGGTCTGCGGCTGAATGGCCGCAAAGTCCGTCGTCCCGAACTGACGGTAGCGACAATGGACCACAACGTTCCGACCACGGACCGCAGCCTGCCCGTAACCGACCCCGTATCCGCCAAGCAGATGGAGACTTTGGCGGAAAACTGCCGCGAATTCGGGGTCCCGCTGTATGACCTTCACAACCCCCAACAAGGCATCGTTCACGTGATCGGCCCGGAGCTGGGCCTCACCCTTCCGGGCAAAACCATTGTCTGTGGAGACAGCCACACCTCCACTCACGGTGCCTTTGGAGCGCTCGCCTTCGGAATCGGCACCAGTGAAGTAGAACATGTATTGGCCACCCAATGTCTGCAACAGTCCAAACCCAAAACCATGGAAGTTCACATCAAGGGCAAATTGGGTCCCGGCGTGACAGCAAAAGACGTAATCCTGGCGGTCATCGCCAAGATCGGAACGGACGGCGCCACAGGAACCGTTATCGAATACACCGGGGAAGCGATCCGCAACATGTCCATGGAAGAGCGGATGACGGTCTGCAACATGTCTATTGAAGCCGGTGCCCGTGCAGGGATGGTGGCACCGGACGAAACCACCTTTGCTTATCTGGAAGGACGACCGTACGCACCAAAAGGAGAAGCCTTCGAAGAAGCGAAAAAAGCCTGGCGGCAACTGCGCACGGACGAAGGTGCAGCATACGATTTCCGTGTAGAGTTGGATGCGGCTGATATCGCTCCCCAAGTCACATGGGGAACCAGCCCCGGTATGGGTGTATCTGTTACTGACCGGGTTCCTCACCCTGAATCCTTCCCCTCCGCCACCGAACAAAAATCGGTGAAGCGGGCTCTGGAGTACATGGGGCTGGAACCGGGTACGCCCATCACGGATATCCACGTGGATCGGGTATTTATCGGCTCCTGTACCAACTCGCGGATCGAAGACTTGCGCGCGGCCGCCCAAGTAGTGAAAAACCGCCGTGTTTCCCCCAACGTAAAAGCGATGGTGGTCCCCGGTTCCCAACAGGTGAAACGGCAGGCGGAAGCGGAAGGGCTGGATCGTATTTTTCGCGATGCCGGTTTTGAATGGCGGGAAGCGGGTTGCAGCATGTGTCTGGCGATGAATGCGGACATTCTGGAACCGGGAGAGCGCTGCGCCTCCACTTCCAACCGCAACTTCGAGGGACGCCAAGGCCGCGGCGGCCGCACTCACCTGGTCAGCCCCATGATGGCTGCAGCAGCTGCCATCGAAGGTCATTTTGTCGATGTTCGAAAATGGAATCTCACCGACTAAAAAGGAGGTCGTCATATTATGCAACCCATGAGACAACACACCGGCCGGGTAACTCCCCTGGACCGCGCCAACGTGGATACGGATCAAATCATTCCCAAGCAGTTTTTGAAACGGATCGAGCGTACCGGTTTTGGTCAGTATCTTTTTTACAACTGGCGATTTGACGAACAGGGCAACCCGGACCCTGACTTTGAACTGAACCAGGACGCATACAAAGATGGCTCCATTCTGTTGGCAGGCAGCAACTTCGGCTGCGGCTCTTCACGGGAGCACGCACCCTGGGCGCTCCTGGATTACGGGTTCCGTGTCATTATCGCCCCCTCCTTTGCCGACATCTTCTATAACAACTGTTTTAAAAACGGAATTTTGCCTGTCAAACTGCCGGAGGAAACCGTTCGCACATTGTTTGCCCGGATCGAATCCGGCGAGACGGTCGACCTGACTGTGGATCTGGAAGCTTGCCGCATCGACGACGGCAATGGGTTCTCCGTGTCCTTTGAAGTCGATCCCTACCGGCGCCATTGTTTGTTGGAAGGATTGGACGATACCGCCGTCACATTGCAACAGGAAGACCGCATCGCCAAATATGAAGCCAATCGACCAGCCTATTACCGGATACATCCCGAGCCGGTAAAATAAATAATAAGAAGGGAACATGTCCCGCTCAAAAACAAGGACCGAGGTGCGAGCCAAGGAAACACCTAATGTGGCTCGCACCTCGGTCCTACGTTTGTTCGCTAGGCACATCGTTCAAAAGTCGCGACTAAGGCGAGGGTCGGTGTCTTTGCGCTTTTTGCAAGAGATCGGAGACGGCCAAACCGGCCCCTCTATAACAAATGAACAGACAAACCTTAGGCAGAAGGGGTTCCTTCCACTCCTATACAACCGCTGAGACTTTATCAGCAACCTCGGCATCCTTCCGAATAGATAGGTGGGTTTATTCCACTTGTCTTCTCCTTGCCCGCAAGATATTTCGCGCCTCTATATACTCCCGGGAGTCAATCAATCCCCCCTGATGCAATTCCTGCAGTTCATCTTCCATCAATTCGAGATCCCCCAGTGAATCCCCCGTATAGATATGGATGCCAAAACGTTTGAACAACACCAGTACATCCCCGTAAGTTTGAATCGATTGGATCTGATTTTTGTTCTGCAAAATCCTTCCACCCCTTAATTTTCCGCATCTTCCTGTGATAGAATAAAACGAAAATGACAAAGGGTGTGAGCGATGCCCTATTCTGATTTTATACCGGTCAAGGATATGGAGGGCGAGCTGATTGTCTCCCAAAAGCGCGGTCAGCTGGGCTGCACCTTGACTACCAAAGAACTGATTTTTCAAAAACCGCATATATCTTATCGAATTCTTCTGAAGGACACCTTGGGGATCGTTCCCTTTCAGTTGAAAAAGCCGCCCACTCTCGGCGATCTGTTCGAAGAAACAGAGATGTATGTGCGATTTCATCGCCAATATTACCGCATATCCGTTTCAAAGGTCCACATTATCAATCGAAACGGCCGTTTTGAAAAAGGGTCGACAGACATCATGGTCCCCTTGAACGACCGCTTTATTCAGTTCATTGAGCAGTATGCCGATTTTGCTTCCGTTGCTACGCATTAACCAGGATGAACAACAAAGAAGCCTGCCGCCATTTTTGCGGCAGGCTTTTTGCCTCACTGGTTTTTTTGCGACTTTACCGGTGTTGCTTTACGGATCATGGGATACACCCGATACACCCGCAACGCAACGATAGCCGCCACAGCTGTTTTTACCAAATCACCCGGAATAAACGGCAGAGCCCCCGCAGCAAAAGCAGCATTCCAGCCCATTCCGGTAACGAACGAAAGCCACGTGACGCCGGCCGCGTACACCAACAGCACTCCGAAGATGACATGGACCGCTGTCAGATAGGCCACGCTCAACCGGGGCGCTCTTTTTTCTGTGAACCAGCCGATCAAAAAGGCTGCCACCGGCCAGCTCAAAATATATCCCCCTGTCGGCCCGAACAACGCGGCCAGCCCACCTTGACCCTGAGCCAATACCGGTGCTCCGAAAGCCGCCAACAACACAAAAATGGACATGCTGACCGCTCCCCAACGGGCACCGAGAATCGAACCGGCCATCATCACAAACAGGGTTTGTAGTGTTATCGGCACCGGCGGCAACGGAATCGCGATCCGTCCCCCTATGGCCACCAACGCGGCAAACATGGCTGCCACGATGAGATTGCGTACGGATAATACCCCTTGAGACATAGGATGCTCTCCCTCCACATTCCATTTTGATATATCAACCTCATATTCTATATGGGTTAACATATCATGTTTTTCATCGAGATGGAATGTGGAAAAAAACTCCAAACACAACCTTCCGGTCCGTTGGAAAGCGAAAGTTCTTTTCTACGACATGGATGCGCAGAAAGAATTCCCTCTCCATAGACAAAGCTTACCTATTTACCGAAACAGCTCTTTCACATATACCGGAAGCTTGAAGCATCCTTCCAGCAGCCCTTGGTCGATATAGCGGTTTTGTCCGTCTTGAAGCCGCGCTTTCACAGCCTCCATTTCCTTCAGTGGATCCAGCTGCTTGGAAGCCAGGGTGAAGCTCCATACTCCTCCGGGATAGGTGGGAATGGCGGCCAAGTAGGTATGCACCACCGGGAACAATTCTCTTAGTGTATGATGCACTTTGCGCAGCATATGAGGATGGAACATCGGCGATTCACTCTGACAAACCATGATCCCGTCTTCTTTTAACGACTGATGGACCGTTTCATAGAAAGGTCTCTCAAACAAAGCGGCAGCCGGCCCCACCGGATCGGAAGAGTCCACGATCACCACGTCGTAGTGCCGTTTTTTCTCCCGGATAAAAGCTGCCCCATCCTCAAAATAAAACTGAATCCGCGGATCCAACTCCCCTTCACCTGCCACTTCGGGGAGGTATTTTCGGCTGACTTCCACCACTTTCGGGTCGATCTCCACCATATCCACCCGTTCCACCACAGGATATTTCACTGCTTCCCTGGCCGCTCCGCAATCACCGCCCCCGATCAGACATACCTGTTTGGGCTCAGGGTGAGCAGCCAAAGGAACATGCGTAATCATTTCGTTGTAGATATAAGCATCCCGAGCCGTGGTTTGCACAATCCCATCCAGTACCAGAGCCCGGCCAAAGCCTACCGTCTCGATAACGGCCACTTCCTGAAAATCGGAGGTTTCCTGATGGAGCACTTCTTTCACTTTCCAGTTGGCTAAAAATCCATGTGCTTCTTCCGGGTCGGACAACCAGACCTCCCCGTTCCACTTAGTAAAACCTTTTCCTTGAATCGGCTTGTCCAACAAAACCTCCCCCTTTTTATCATGAAACAAATATATATTGCCGTGACGAGCTGGACACTTGCCCTACACGTCCATCCCGATACGAAATACAATATAACACAGACCCGGACGGATTGGAGTGGAAATGATGAAACGACCCCCTGCCAGGCGGACTGAGGCATTCCCCTCATCTTCCCAGCATCCAGCGAATCTGTTTGTGCAGATTGTTCGCCGGGTTCGAGGCGGCGTTGTCTCCATTTTGACGGAAGAAAAAGAAGAATGGAACACCCCGCGCTCCTTCCTGCAACAGCTTTTCCCGGAGCTGTCCCAACGGGAACCCGCTCCGCGTCACTTCGGCTCCGGCTTTGTCATTCACCCCGCCGGTTATATTTTGACCAATGAGCACGTAGTAAAAAACAACGGCAAAATCCAAGTCCATCTGTACCAGGACAAACAACCCCATCCTGCCCGCGTTGTTTGGCGGGATGACAAACGTGACCTCGCCGTTATCCAAATCCGCCCCTCCACCCCGCTGAAACCCCTGCGCCTCGGCTCCTCCAAAAACGCCCAAGTAGGGGAATGGGTTATCGCTGTAGGAAATCCCCTGGGCCTTGATCACACGGTGACGGTGGGTGTGATCAGCGGCAAAGACCGCCCCCTGCAGGCCGAGAACCGCTTTTTCGGCAACGTGATCCAGACGGATGCCGCGATCAACCCCGGCAACAGCGGCGGTCCGCTGATCAACATCCTGGGTGAGGTCATCGGTATCAATACGCTGGTCGCCTACCCTTCCCAGAGCATCAGTTTTGCCATCTCCATCGATGATGCCAAACCGATGATCCATTCGTACTTGAAGTAGTAATGTTGCCGCGGACTCTTCAGCTAACGTTCTTGTCACTTTATATGGACGGCATAGGAATAACTGTGTTATTCTGTGGATAGAAATAGTAACGGCGGCAGGGTGGACACCCCTACCGCCGGGTAGCTGCCGCAGACGAGCGGCCACAGTTACGGGAAGAAGTAACCCGCGAACCTTTGCCACAGGGGCGGGTTACTTCTTATTTAATGCCCGAAACGCTACATAGACAGCTAATGCTTAAATAACAACACCAGCCATCTTGATGATCAGGCTAAGAAGCTCCATCGGCCTCACCCCCTTCACCGGGGGATGGGCCGCCCGCCCTTGGCTACTACCATGGTCTATTTTACCATACCAGTTCTTGGACTGGCACCAGTATTAAAAAGCTCCCTCGGAAAAATCCGAGAGAGCTTTGATTTATAAAGAAATACAGTGTCACCCCTTTTTGTTGACATCCACGTAATTTTCTGCTCAGAGAGTACCTTAAGTGGATCCGCCTTCAACTCCGTCAATTCCCGATGAAAAACACCACCTAGATTTTACCGTCACCAATCTCTTGAATAGTTTCTGTTCCTAAATGTTTACTTAAGAAATCCGTCACCAGCTTTTTTGGCACCAAGCTGTTTCAATTTTTCTGCTTGAGGCTACATCTCTAATCATTGCATAAGCTCCCTGGTTATTATTTCCACTAACAATCTACCAGTGTTCCCGATGGAAAGGCATGATTCCGTTTCGCTCCAGCCCCTCTTCAAACGGTTTTAAACCGTTGATTTTTACACATCATTCACATGATCTGATGTTAGGTTGCACATTATTTTTCCTGTTTATGAATACAATCGACTATTATTCACACAATAAACTCGCTTTTTTATCCAGAGAATCGCTTCCATTACCTTGATTGAACTGAATACGAAAATATCGAGACGCAACATGGATATTTTTAACATATGAAATTTGTTGCAAAAAACTTTATCCTAGACATATGGTTATTTTGAAAGGAGGCTGAATATGGCGAAGATCGAAGTGAGAAACCTTACAAAGATTTTTGGTCGCAACCCGTCCAAAGGGCTGGAGCTGGTGCGTCAAGGAAAAAGTAAGGAAGAGATCTTTCAAAAAACGGGCATGACAGTTGGGGTCAACCGAGCCTCCTTTTCGGTTGAGGCCGGAGAAGTGTTCGTTATTATGGGTCTTTCCGGCAGCGGAAAATCCACCTTGGTCCGATTACTCAATCGGCTCATCAATCCCACTGCCGGTTCGGTTCTGGTCGATGGAGACGATGTAACCAAAATGAACGCTGTGGAACTTCGACAGATGCGCAGGAAGAAGATGGGGATGGTCTTCCAGCGCTTTGCATTGTTCCCTCATAAGAGTGTCCTCGAAAATGTAGAGTTTGGGCTGGAAATCCAGGGGATAGGTAAGCAGGAAAGAAAAGAAAAAGCATTGGAGTCTCTGGAATTGGTGGGACTGAAAAAGTACGCCGATCAGGTACCTGATCAGCTGTCTGGGGGAATGCAGCAGCGGGTGGGACTGGCTCGGGCACTGGCAAACGATCCGGACATCCTGCTGATGGACGAAGCTTTCAGTGCATTGGATCCCCTTATTCGCAAGGATATGCAGGACGAAATGCTGGAACTGCAGTCATCGATGAAAAAAACCATCATCTTCATCACCCATGATTTGGATGAGGCGCTACGCATTGGTGACCGAATCGCTCTCATGAAAGATGGAGTGATCGTCCAGGTTGGTACACCGGAAGAAATTTTGACCAATCCGGCAAACGAATATGTAGAGAAATTTGTTGAAGATGTCAATGTAACCAAAGTGTTAACCGCGAGTTCCATTATGAAGCGATCGGAAGAGCTGATTTTGGGCAAAGACGGTCCGCGGGTGGCTCTGAAGCGGATGAAGGAAAAAGGCTTGTCCGGGTTGATGGTCGTAGACCGCAACCGGAAGTTTGCCGGCATATTGACCGCAGAAGCAGCAAGAAGCTTGCTGGACGCACAAGAGGAAGGAAAAGATATGGAGGATGTGCTGATTAAAGACATACCGACAGTAACCATGGATACACCGATCAGCGAACTCTTGCCGTTAATGGCAGAAAAACAATTTGCCCACCCGGCAGCTGTTGTAGACGATAAAGGAAAATTGCGAGGTGTAGTGGTGCGAGGAGCAATCTTCGCTGCCCTTGCTAGAAATGAGGTGAAGCATGATGATCCTTCCTAAGCTTCCCTTGGATAAATGGGTAGATTGGTTGGTTAAGTGGCTTCAGGATAATCTGTCGCCATTATTCGACGGCATCTCATCAACCATTGAACCGCTGGTGGATTTTTTCCATTCGGTACTTACGGTAGCACCCCCGTTAATCACCACCCTTTTGATTGCGTTCTTGGCGTTTCTCTTGACTAGCCGTTGGTCAATCGCCTTATTTACCTTGTTCGGTTTTCTGTTGATCGACAATTTGGGCTACTGGAATGAAGCAACCGAGACCATCTCATTGGTGTTAACTGCGACAACCGTCGCAATCGTTATCGGAGTGCCTCTCGGTATCCTGTCTGCACGCAGCCGAAAAGTCCAAAATGTCATCACGCCAATATTGGACTTTATGCAAACCATGCCGGCTTTTGTTTACCTGATCCCGGCGGTATTTTTCTTTGCTTTAGGATCAGTTCCGGGAATTATCGCTTCGGTCATTTTTGCGATGCCCCCGACCATTCGCCTGACCAGTCTGGGGATCCGTCAAGTGGCCGAAGACTTAATCGAAGCAGCAGATGCTTTTGGATCCACTCCTTCTCAAAAACTGTTCAAAGTACAGCTGCCCCTGGCCAAGCCGACGATCCTTGCGGGGATAAACCAGACCATCATGCTTTCTCTATCCATGGTCGTCATCGCCTCGATGATCGGTGCCGGCGGATTGGGAACAGTGGTCCTTCAAGCGATTACCCGTTTGGAAGTTGGGAAAGGTTTTGAAGGGGGTCTTTGCATTGTCATTATCGCTATTGTGCTGGATCGGATCACCCAAAGCATAGGCCGTGGAAATCCTGGTGCAAAGAAAAGCCGTTTCCTCTTCAGTTGGAAAGGTTGGACAGCTTTATTGCTTGTCCTTGCTTTGGTTGGCGCCGCCTTGGCCCAGCAGCAAGTAGGAGCAAAAAAGACCATTACCTTGACTTATGTAAACTGGGAGTCTGAAGTGGCCAGCACTCATGTGCTGAAAAAAGTCTTGGAAGATGAAGGATTTAACGTCGAATTGAAAGAAGTGGATGCGGGGCCGATGTTTGCTGGCGTCGCCAGCGGAGATGCTGACGGCACGACGGCAGCATGGCTGCCTGTTACCCATAAGGATTATATGGAAAAAAACAAAGACAAGGTAGTCGACTTAGGCCCCAACCTGAAGGGTACAAAGGTAGGCTTGGTTGTTCCGAAATATGTTAAAGCAGATTCCATCGACGATCTGAAAAGGGATGCATCCCAGTTCAACAATAAGATCATCGGTATCGAGGCCGGTGCCGGTGTGATGCAGTTGACGGAAAAAGCGATCAAGGATTATGATCTTGGCATGGAGTTGGTAACCAGTTCCAGTGCAGCGATGACTGCGTCTCTGGAAAAAGCCTATAAATCCAAGAAGCCGATCGTCGTTACCGGGTGGAAACCCCATTGGAAGTTTGCTAAGTACGACCTCAAGTTCCTGAAGGACCCGAAAAACGTGTATGGCGGGACAGAAAATATTCACACGCTTGTCCGCAAGGGGTTGAAAGAAGACAATCCGAAAGCCTACAAAATCATGGACCGGTTCTTCTGGACATCCGCGGATATGGAAGAAGTGATGCTGGATATCCAGAATGGGAAATCACCTGAAAAAGCAGCTGCCGACTGGATAGAAAAACATCAAGACAAAGTGAAAGAGTGGACCAAGTAACTTCTCCTTTCACTGAATGCCTATCACGCTATTGCCACCTGGCCCCCGGTGAAGTACCGGGCCCAGGTGGTTTCATCTTTTTTTGAATTGCTGCTATGTATGACACAGATTGGACCCCTAGATGAAGCAGTCCAGTTTCACTATCTGTATGGCCGTTTTTGGGATGATTTCGGACTTACTCCATTAATGGCTGTCATTTATGCCATGATCAAGACGAGGTGAACATACCGCCGTTGAGGTGTAGCACTTGGCCGGTCATGTATCGCGAATCGTCAGAAGCAAGGTAGACGTAGGCGGGGGCCATCTCAAAAGGTTGGCCTGCCCGCTTCATCGGCACGTCGGTGCCGAAGACGCTCACTTCCTCCAGTGTGAAGCTGGAAACGATGAGCGGCGTCCAAATCGGTCCGGGGGCGACGGCGTTGACCCGGATCCCCTTTTCCACCAGAGAAAGGGCGAGAGAGCGGGTGAAGGTGACGATCGCCCCCTTAGTGGAGGAGTAGTCGATCAGATCCTTCATCCCTTCGTAAGCGGTCACCGAGGTGGTGTTGATGATGGCGCTTCCCGGTTTCATGTGGGGGAGCGCCGCCTTTATCAGGTAGAAGAAAGAGTAGATATTGGTTTGAAAGATGAGGTCCAGCTGTTCCGCAGTGATGTCCAGGATGGACTTTTTCTTTACTTGGTTAGCATGGTTGTTGACTAGGACGTCAAGTTTGCCGAAGCGAGCCAGGGTTTGCCGCACGATCTCCGAGGAGTGGGACTCCTCCTTCAGATCTCCGGGAATCAATAGGCAACGCCGTCCCAATTGCTGAATCCGAGCCTGGGTTTCTTCGGCGTCCCTATGTTCGTCCAGATAAGCGATGACGAGATCGGCTCCTTCTTTAGCGAAGGCGTAAGCCACCGCACGACCGATGCCGCTGTCTCCGCCTGTGATAATCGCCGTCTGTCCGTGCAGCTTGCCGCTGCCCCGGTAGGAAGGGTTTTCGCTGATGGGACGAGGTTGCATGAGATATTCAAGACCGGGGTGGCGTGACTGGTACTGAGGAGGAAAAGCCACCGGCCGCTCCTTACACTCGGTTTTCTTGGCGTAATAGGGGAAAATTGGATAGTAGTCCCTTGAATACATGGAACCCCTCCTAGAATGATGTCAACTTACCCTATTCAAAAACCAACAACCAGGTTCCACCCCTTTCAGTGAGGAGGATCCGATCTTAGATGAGATCTTCTGTGAAAAGGGTACGTGCCGCCAAGGGAAAGGATTAAGAACCATCGGGGCCTAGAACTCAAGGAGGCTGCCATTTGGCAGTCTCCTCTTTATGGAATGGATGCTCATCTGTCTTGAGCCAAAGACTTATCGGCTTCTGGACGGCATCGGAATAATTGTGTTATTCTGTGGATAGAAATAATAACAGCGGCAGGGTGGCGCCCCTACCGCCGGGTAGCTGCCGCAGACGGGCGGCCACAGTACGCGAGAAGTAACCCGCACACCTTTGCCACGGAGGGCGGGTTACTTCTTATTTAATGCCTGATACGCTACATAGACAGCTAATGCTTGAACAACCACACCAGCCATCTTGACGATCAGGCTAAGAAGCTCTATCGGCCTCACCCCCTTTCACCGGGGGATGGGCCACCCGCCCTTGGCTACTACCATGGTCTATTTTACCATACCAGTTCTTGGACGGGGACCCGTAACAAAAGCTCCCTAACCTTTGCCTATTTTGTTGTTTTAAAACTCCCGTCTTACCCCTTAGAAAAACTAAAAAGACGGATATCTTTCGGGCTTTGAGTTCTGAATTTCAAACCACTCATCTTCTAAAATACTCATTTGATAAAGAGACCAATAGCCATTTCTTGACTTTCGTGCATCTCTTAGTACACCTTCTTTCTTAAATCCGCACTTTTCGTAACACTTCATCGCACCTCTATTAAAATCGAATACACGAAGATCTATTCTATGTAATTGAAGTTCGTTAAATCCGACTTCCAAAACACTTTCACAATGTCTTGTCCGTATTCTTTCCCACGATATAAGGGAGAAACTAGGACTCTGGAGATGGTAGCACTTTGATTTTTATAGTCAATGTTACTCAACTCAATATGACCAATCACTTCATTTATTTCACTGTCCATCGCTTTATAAATAAGCGATTTTGGGCGACTGCCTTTCGTAGTTTCTAAATGCTTGATCACTTGTTCTCTGTCTAAAGGAAAAGTAAAGATGGGGCCTGCCCATTGTAATAAGAAGTCGGGAGAATCCACCCAGCTGATTAATCGTTCTGCATCTGCTTCTGTAAATGCTTCGAGTCGAATCAATGGACTAACCTCCTTTTTAATTTGTTAAAAAATTATAACATATGAATCTTGAATATTGCTCCCTTACTTATCCAAAAACTCTTTCCATCGTATTTTACAAAGATAGGCTTGTTGGCACGATAGTGGCAAAAAGGGTCAGTGCGGCCGCCCGCCCTTGGCTACCAGCATGGTCTATTTTACCTACAAGACTACTGTTCTCCCCTTTCTCACCTTGAAATAGTAAAGGTCGAGGATGGATTAGTAGGAACTGGTGATTGGCGTCAGGATGTGGTAGGCTGACATTGTGAGAGAGGATCCAGATCCTTTCGTAATGGATAGTCGTATGATCAAAAAAGTGCGAATCTAGTTATTTTTTGTTTTATTATTAATTTATCGAAGTATAAAGAGATCATGGCCAAAATCAAAATGAAGGGGAGAGAACGATGCGCGAGGTAGTCATTGTTGAAGCTGTAAGGACACCGGTTGGAAAGCGAAACAGTGTACTGAGCGGAATTCATGCCGAGGACTTGGCCGCCGAACCTTTAAAAGAACTGATGAAAAGAACGGCGGTTTCTCCGGAAATCGTAGAAGATGTGATATACGGCTGCGTATCTCAAGTGGGAGAGCAGGCCCTTGATATTGCGAGAGTCGCTTCCTTGATCGCGGGATACCCGATCGAAGTGCCGGGAACGACGATTGATCGACAGTGTGGATCGAGCCAGCAAGCGGTTCATTTTGCCTCCCAGGCGATTGCGAGTGGCGATATGGAAGTTGTGGTGGCCGGAGGAATCGAGAGCATGTCGCGCGTTCCGATCGGTTCCAATTTCCAGGGGGGTACGTTCAGCCAAGCGCTGACGTCCCGTTATGAAATGATTCATCAAGGATTGTCCGCCGAGCGAATCGCAAAAAAATGGGGTTTCAGCCGTAGTCAACTGGATGAATTCTCGCTGGAAAGCCATGAAAAAGCGGTTGCCGCTCAAAAGGAAGGCCGGTTTGAACGGGAAATCATGCCGCTTGAAGTCACCCTGCCTGATGGTACAAAGTCGGTGGTTAAAGAGGATGAAGGGCCGAGAGCGGATACAAACCTTCAGAAACTTGCCAGCCTGAAACCGTCCTTTCAGGAAAATGGCAATATTCATGCCGGTAATTCCAGTCAAATCAGCGACGGAGCGGCAGCCCTTTTGTTAATGTCCCGCGAGAAGGCGGAGGAACTTGGATTGAAGCCGCGTTTTCGGGTGTTGGCCCGAAGTGTCATTGGTTCCGATCCGACATTGATGCTGACGGGGCCCATTCCCGCAACCGAAAAAGTATTGAAAAAAGCGGGACTCACCATTGACGAGATCGACATCTTCGAGGTGAACGAAGCATTTGCTCCCGTGCCCCTCGCCTGGCTTTCGGAAACGGGAGTGGATCCAAAAAAATTGAATCCCAACGGCGGGGCGATTGCATTAGGCCATCCGCTCGGCGCAAGCGGCGCACGACTGATGACGACGTTGATTCATGAACTGGAGAGAACGGGCGGACGATACGGCTTGCAAACGATGTGTGAAGGACACGGCATGGCGAACGCAACGATTATTGAACGATTGAACTAAGAGGGTAAAACTAGGCGGGGCTGTGCCGGCGCACAGGAGCAAGCACAAAGCTCAGTCTGCTCGGCCCTGTCTCGTAAAACGGAGGACCTCAGATGGATCGAACATTTATAAACGAAGAGCATCAGATTTTCAGACGGTCGCTTCGTAAATTTTTGGAAAAAGAAGCCGTCCCATATTTTCAACAATGGGAAAACGATACACGCATTCCGCGCTCGTTTTGGCGGAAGATGGGGGAACAGGGGTTTTTATGCCCGTGGGTGAATGAAAAATACGGAGGTTTTCAAGCCGATTTCGCCTATTCGGTCGTGATTCTTGAAGAACTGGAGAAAGTCGGAGCGGGTTTGGGCGGGATCGGTCTCCACAACGATATTGTGATGCCGTACATCGACCGATACGGTACGGAAGAGCAAAAAGCGCGTTGGCTCCCCCCTGCCGTCCGCGGCGAAATCATATCGGCGATCGCCATGACGGAACCGGGTACAGGCTCGGATCTGGCGGCGGTGCAAACGAAGGCCGTAAAGAACGGGGATCATTATATCGTCAACGGCGAGAAAACGTTTATCACAAACGGAATCCAGTCCAACCTCGTCATCGTCGTTTGTAAAACAAACCCGGAGGCAAATCCGGCTCATAAAGGCATCAGCTTACTTGTAGTGGAAGACGGCACGCCCGGTTTTTCAAAGGGGAAACAATTGAAAAAAGTAGGACAGCACTCACAGGACACATCCGAACTGATTTTTGAAGACGCTCGCGTCCCCGTCGAAAATTTGTTAGGAGAAGAGAACAAAGGGTTTTATTATTTGATGGAAAAGTTGCAACAGGAACGGTTGGTCGTTGCGATCCAAGCGGTTGCCGCCGCAGAGAGAATGCTCGAGATTACGATCGATTACGTCAAACAAAGAAAGGCATTCGGCAGAACGATCAGCCAATTTCAAAATACGCAATTCAAGATTGCGGAAATGGCGACCGAGATTGAAATCGGCCGCACCTTTGTCGACCGGTTAATTGAAAACCATATCGCAGGCCAAAACATCGTGAGCAAAGTCTCGATGGCGAAATGGTGGACGACGGATCTTGCCAAAAGAGTGGCGGCTGAATGCATGCAGCTGCACGGCGGTTACGGTTATATGGAAGAATACGAGATTGCGAGAAGGTTCCGCGATGTCGCAGTCACATCGATTTACGCCGGGTCAAACGAAGTCATGAAAGGAATCATTGCAAAAAATCTCGGCCTATAACCATCTTTGAGAAGTAAGGGAGGATCCAACCGATGCCATTGGGTAACATTCGCGTGCTCGATTTGACGCGCCTCTTGCCAGGCCCCTACTGTACGATGCTTCTTGCAGATTTCGGCGCGGAAGTCATCAAGGTGGAAGATCCCGAAGTCGGCGATTACGCCAGGGAACTGGATGGAAACGGTGCGTTTTTTCACTCGCTGAATCGAAACAAAAAAAGCGTCGCGATTCACTTAAAAACAGAACAGGGAAAAGAAATCTTTTTGAAAATGGCGGAAAAAGCGGACGTCGTGGTCGAATCCTTCCGTCCGGGGGTGATGGACCGGCTCGGCGTCGGATACGATGCTTTAAAAAGAGTCAATCCATCCCTTATCTATTGTGCGGTAACCGGTTACGGGCAGACAGGACCGTATGCCGGCCTTGTCGGTCACGACATCAATTATCTCAGTTATGCCGGTTTGCTTCACCTTTTCGGTGAAAGAGACAAAAAGCCTTTCGTGCCGCCTGTACAAATCGCCGATATCGGCGGCGGCGCGTTGCCGGCTGCCATCGGAATTATGCTGGCGCTGTTTGAAAGGGAACGATCCGGAAAAGGACAGTTCGTTGATATATCCATGTTGGACAATGTGATTTCCTGGATGCAGACGATCCTTCCCCACTATTTCGCAACCGGGGTGCAACCGAAACGAGGCGAATTGATGCTGGCGGGAGGAAAGGCCTGCTATGAAATGTATGAAACGAAAGACGGTCGTTACCTTTCCGTCGGGGCACTTGAGTCGAAATTTTGGGCGGCGTTTTGCAAAGGGATCGGCAGGGAAGATTTTATCCCGCTTTTGGACGCGCCGCTTCATGAACAACACCGGCTGAAAGCGGAAATTCAAACCATCCTGTCGGAAAAAACATTAGCGGAATGGCTTGAGATCTTCGTCGACGTGGAGGCCTGTGTATCCCCTGTCCATACCCTTGAAGAGATGGTGAAAGATCCGCAAGTGATCGCAAGGAAAATCATTCAGGCGATGAGCCATTCCTCCATCGGTGAGATCAAACACGTCGCTCCGCCGATTCGATTGTCCAAAACACCCGGATCGCTGCGTACGCCGGCCCCGAAGCTCGGAGAACATACAGGTGAAATGTTGTCGGAAATCGGCTACTCCAGCGAGCAAATAGAGCTTTTGAAAACGGAAGGCGTCATTCGATTTCCTGTTCCAAAGGAAAATAAAACGGTGGGTGGTTAATGGTAACATCAAAGGGGAGGAATCCATATGAATATAGGGGCGACCCTTGCGAGAAACGCACGCCGGATTCCGGACAAAATCGCGATTCACTTCAGGGAAAAAAGCTATACTTATGATCGTTTGAACCGTGAAGTCAACCGCCTGGCCCACGGTTTGATCGCAGAAGGGGTTCGAAAAGGCGATAAAGTAGCGTTAATGATGAAAAACTCCGATCTGTATATGGTTGTTTTTTACGCCATCATGAAAGTGGGTGCCGTCGCCGTCCCCGTTAATTTTCGGTTAACTTCCAAAGAAGTGGGCTATATATTAGACAATTCCGATACATCCGTTGTGTTCTTTGATGACGAATACGCAGAAATTATCAAAAACGCTACGGATGGAAACGATACAATCCTTTCATCTATTTCCGTTGGAAGTCAAGCATTGACGGGTCACAAGAATATAGACGAAGTCATGACAAACAATGAGTCGGAACCTGCTGTTGACGTCAAAGAATCGGATGATGCGGAAATTTTATATACGTCCGGGACAACGGGACTCCCCAAAGGGGCTGTCTTCGATCATCACCGAGTCCTTCACGTGGCATTGAATGTATCGATCGTGTTGAAAATGAATCCGGAAGACACCCTTCTTCATATTGCACCGTTGTTTCACTCGGCACAGTTAAATTTGTTCATGATTTCCGGAACGTATTTGGGTTGTACCCAGGTTATTCAAGAATCATTTGATCCCGAAGAAACGTTCAAAGCGATCGAGCGGCATAAAATCAGCCTCTTTTTCGCCGTTCCGACCATGTATAACTTTCTCCTGCAAGTTCCGGATAAAGAAAAGTACGATCTGTCTTCAGTCCAACGTTGCGGATACGGGGCGGCCCCCATGCCTGTCGCGCTGTTGGAAAAAGCGATGAACCTGTTCGGTACGGACCAGTTCTACAATATGTGCGGCTTAACCGAAGGTGGGCCGGGGGGAATCATCCTTCTGCCCTCAGAGCACAAGGAGAAATTGGGTGCCGGAGGAAAGGCGATGCTGAACACAGAGGTGCGGGTGATTTCCGATTCAGGAGAAGATATCCAACCCGGAGAAGTTGGAGAAATGATCATCCGCGGTGAAACGGTGATGAAAGGATATTACAAAAAGCCGGAAGAAACGAAGAAAGCGCTTCGTGACTGCTGGCTGTACACGGGGGATTTGGCTACGATCGACGAAGACGGGTACATTACGCTCGTCGACCGAAAAAAAGATATGATCATTTCCGGCGGGGAGAATGTGTATTCCACGGAGGTTGAACAGGTGTTGTACAAGCATCCCGAATTGCTTGAAGCAGCTGTGATCGGGCTGCCCGATGAAGTTTGGGGTGAAAAAGTCGCTGCGGTCGTTGTCCCGAAACCTGGTGCTCAACTGGATCACGAGGAAATCAAGTCCTTTTGCCGCAAGGAATTAGCCGGTTACAAAGTGCCGCGCACCATTTTTGAATATAAGGAAATTCCGAGAAATGCTTCCGGCAAAATACTGAAATATAAGCTGCGGGAAGAGTTGAAAGCTGCAAAATCTTAGTTGAACAGTCACTCGCATTTTGAGGTGGAGATAATGGAGTTTATCATACGAATTTTCGGTTTTATCGCAGCAGCATTCGGAGGAGTCGTTATTTATTATTGGAGAGAATATGAGTTTGCAAGGTACTTTGGGGAATACAGTGATATTATTGCATTCACTATGTATCCCGGGGGCAGAACCTTCCCATCCAGCCAATTGTGTTCCAACTGTGGCTATCGCCACAAAGAGGTGAAAAAGCTCAGCTTAAGAGAATGGGATTGCCCCAGTTGCAGAGAGAATCATGATCGGGATGTTAACACTGCTAAGAATATCTTGCAAGAAGGTTTAAGAGTAATCGCCGTGGGGCTCACGGTCTGAGCTTGGTCAACTTCCTTGGGATACCGAGGATTACCCAAGAATCCCCCACCTCTACAGGTGGCGGGAGTGTTCAATAGCCGGTATATTGGATTTAGTTGTGAATAAAAAGAAGGGGCGGACTTTTGTCGCACCCCTTCTTTTTTAATAAAGGTTTACAATGTCATCAAATTAAACCATCTCCATAAAGCGAATCCCTGTTTTTTTGTTTGGCGGAGTGTTGGAGTCGGGTGAGAGGAGTATACTGGGTTCAGAAAATATTTCCATACCCTCTATGCTCTATCGAAAGGATGATCCAATGAACCGATGGCTGGCCAGCTTCCGTCAATATCACCCCTTGATCTGGCTTTTGGTCGGGGGAACGGTTTTTGCACGGGGGGCGGCGTTTATGAGCCTCCCGTTTTTAGCGATTTATCTTTCCCGCACAACCGACCTGAATCCGCTATGGATCGGCATCGTTTTGGGTTTAGGACCGCTGGCGGGGACCGTCGGGGGATTTGTGGGCGGTCACTTATCCGACCGGTTCGGACGCGGCATCGTTATGGTTTCCACTCTGTTCGTCTGGTCTGCAGTCTTTATCGGGTTTGCCCTGACGAAAGAGGTATGGGGCTTTATGATCCTCAATGTCCTCAACGGACTGTGTCGTTCCTTTTTTGAGCCCACTTCCCAGGCATTGATGGCCGATCTGACCCCGCCGGAAAAAAGAATGCGGGTCTTCGGTTTTCGTTATCTGGCCATCAATGTGGGAGCTGCCGTCGGCCCCTTATTGGGCGCTTATCTTGCTGCTTTTTCAGGGGTCGTCACGTTTTGGATCACCGGAACAGTATACGGATGTTACGCATTGCTGCTATGGATTATGATGCACCGTTACCACCAAGATATCGGACACCGCTCGGCTTCGGAAATCGTCCGATTCTCCGACGCGGTACGGGTCGTCCGGAAAGATACAGCCCTCGGATACTTCGTTCTGTCCGGGATCCTGGCCAGCATCGGATATGCTCAAATCGAATCCAGTCTGCCGCTCTATCTCAACCAACTGTACGGGGTACACAACCGATTGTATCCAGCTTTGCTGGCTGTCAATGCCACCTGTGTCATCCTGTTGCAAATTCCTCTGACCCGTTGGTGTGAAAAGCGAACGCTCTTAGTCAACCTCGTCACGGGCACCCTTCTTTTTTCCTTGGGGATCGGCTGTTTCGCCCTAGGGACGCATAGCGCCTGGTTTGCAGCGGGCATGGTTATCCTCACCCTGGGGGAAATCGTCTCCTTCCCCACCAGCAATCTTTTCATCGACCGGTTGGCACCCGAATCTCTTCGGGGGACTTACTTCGGTGCCAGCGGTTTTCAAGCCCTCGGCTTTTTTGCTGGACCCGCGTTGGGGGGATGGCTGCTGGATTGGATCGGTGGTCCCTGGATGTATCGTGTGATGGCGTGTTTGGCATGTATCGGGATTGTATTTAATTGGCTGGGTTACAGGGCTTTTCAACGTCGAAAGAAACAGACTACAATATGGGTTGGGAACGAGCGGGAAAAACGAGCGACCCAGAAACCCGTTTCATCATAAACAATCAAACAGCGGGCGATTTTCGCCACGAATCGTTTCATTCTGACAAATCACAAACTTTTTCCCTTGGAAGGCCCCCATACTTTCCAATTCCTTTCATCTGTTGTAGTATTAGTGTAACAGGCATCCAGCAAAGGAGGAAATCCGTTGAATCCGTTGGAAATCAATGAAATTGGCGAATTGATTAGAAAAAAGCGCAAAGAGAGAAACCTGCGCCTGGAAGACCTGGCTGATGAGAATATTTCACCTGCAACAATCAGTAACATCGAGCGGGGTGTCCCCCATGTTAACCCCGAAAAAATCCGCTATCTGATGGGCAAGCTGGACTTGGATTTGGAAAAGCTCCCGGAATTGATGATGGACGAACAGGAGCAGTTGAAAAGCATCCAATTCCGGCTGATGGCCATTGAAACCATGCAAAGCATCGGCAAACAGGAGGAAGCCATCGACCGCCTGGATGCCTTAAACCTGGAGGATACCCACCCTTACGCACCGATCGGATACTATATCCGGGGCAAGTACTTCGGCTCCCAAGGAAACTGGAAGCGGGCGGAACGGGCTTTGTTTAACGCGATCCGCCTGGCGAATCAGTCCCCTTACGGCAAAAAGTCCAATATCGAAGCTGCCAGCTATAATCATTTGGGCCTCGGCAGCTACTACCAAAACAACCTGGAGCAGGCACTGCTGTACACCAACAGCGGACTGGAAGCCTTTGATCCGGAAGGCGACCGAAAAGAACTTCAGTTCATTTTGGAGAGAAACAAAGCGACGTATCTGGAAAAACTGGGTCGTGTCGGCGAAGCGATGCGGGTCGTTCAGAAACTGTGGGAGCGCATTCCGGAAATCCGCAAGATTGAAACCATTCTCCATCTATATGAGCTGCGCACGGATCTTTTGCGCCGTTCCGGCATGTATGAGGAAGCGATTCAATATGCCAAAGAAGGTTTGGAAATCGCCCGCATGAATAACCAGCATGACCGTACCTTTGATTTGTGGACAGCCCTGGGCGGTGTGTACCTGACCATCAAAGAATGGGATGAAGCGGAAATCTGTTTCGATGTGGCATTGAAGCTGGAAGGCATGTTTAAAAATCAAAACGTGTTTATCACGACATACACCCGGCTGGGTATTTTATATATGCATCAGGAAAAATGGAACAAAGCTTATGAAATGTTGACGGAAGCGATCCGTTTGGGAGAAAAATTAAACAGCGCTTTCCTTTTGGTAGATGCGTTGTTGGTGATGGGCAATTACTATCGCAAACAAGGAAATATATCGGAAGCGATACAATTTTATCAGCGAGCACTAGATCTTTCACGAGAACATAACTATAAAAAGAAAGAATACACCATCCTCTTCCATCTTGCGCAGTGTTGGGAAAACACGGATCAGAAGGAATTTCAAAGCTGTATGGAAAATATGTATAAAGTACAGCGGGAGCTTCGATCTGATGAGGAGGTGCTGGAACTTGATGAAATGGTTTAAGGGAGCAGCAGTGGGTATCCTGGTGACCGGTGCCGTCATCCTCGCAACCTATGCGGGCAACCCCGGGGAATACAGAAATCCCAGCGAGGTTTCCTACGGCAATCCCGGTGAATACAGTCCGGGCCAGCTTGCCTATGGAAATCCGGGAGAGTACAGCTTGGGGAACCCCGGTGAGTATTAATAATGATCCTGCCTCTATCTTTAAAAACCCCGGACATCAGCGTCCGGGGTTTTTTCTGTTTTATTGTCCGGTGGAGGCCAACTCATGCGACTCCCGTTTTTCCGGGCGACGGTGCTGCAGCTCCATCACCATCTTGGGAACCAACATGTGGGATGCGCGCAAGGCACCCGTTACTGCGGCCAAAAACAGCTGTTTATCTTCATCGGACAGATGGGACAATGTTTCCGCATCCTTTACCACACTATTCAGCGTCCGGGAAAATTGACTCAGGATATCGCGTACCCGGTGAAATTCGCCATTGTTCAGGCGGTCTTGCAAAATATCCTCAGCCAGCAACTCCCAATCTAAATCATGATGACCGGCGATCTGTTGCAGTTTGTCTGCTGTATCCCTGGTGATCCGGAGCGTAACCAGTTCCGTCTCCTTCATGTATGCAGCTCTCCCTTCTTCGGGATTTAGCGATATACCGCTTATCTGTTACATTCTCTCTTCGTGAACACATTCTAGCAAAAAAGCGCCGTTCTTGCGAGAGGATCCTCCTCTTGCAAATCGGCGCTGCACCGGGTCCTGCTCGATCGGCCTGCCACATCCCACTGATTTCAAGCACCTTGGTCGCTCCAAAGCGGCCGGTAGATACATCAGTCCGACTGCTCTTCCTCTTTTATCCGCAGCCCTTCTATCAATACCTGCACCACTTCCGGACGGGAAAACTCCGGCGGAGGTGTCTCTCCGGCACGCAACATGTGCCGTACTTTGGTACCGGACAGGATTACGTGATCCTCCCGGGAATGGGGACATGTTTTATAGGAAGCCATCCCTTTACAACGGCGGCAGTAAAAACTATGTTCAAAAAACAGCGGAATAATCCCCAACTCCTCCGGACGGAAAGAACGAAAAATATGTTGGGCGTCATAAGTGCCGTAATAATCTCCAACCCCCGCATGATCCCTGCCAATTATAAAATGCGTACACCCGTAATTTTTCCGGGCAATGGCGTGAAACACCGCTTCCCTGGGCCCTGCATACCGCATCGCTGCCGGATATGCCCCGAAGATCACCCGGTTGGCGGGATAATAAGCGGATAATATCGCTTCATAGCTTCTCATCCGCACATCCGCAGGGATATCATCCGATTTGGTGTGACCTACCAAAGGGTTCAAAAACAACCCGTCCACGGTCTCCAAGGCCGCCTTTTGAATATATTCGTGGGCCCGGTGTACCGGATTCCGCGTTTGAAAGCCGACGATCCGCTCCCACCCTTGCTCCCGAAAACGGCGCCTTGTCTCCTCCGGATTGAGGATATACGGTGTAAACAACCCAAAATCAGGCGACTGCAGCAATCGGATCGGTCCGCCGATCCGAAAGGGAGGAGCTTCGTACAACCGAGCCACACCCGGGTGCTTCTCTTCTTCCGTACGGAATACTTCTCGGGCTTCCTTGCGGGGGTCCACCCGATACAAGCTCTGGATTTCCATGACGGCAAAGGGGACTGCCGAACCGTCATCCGACACTAAGAGCACCTCGTCCCCTTCCTTCAGGGATTGGGCCATATTTTTCGATACCGGCAATGTCACGGGGATCGTCCAAACTTCCCCTGTCACCAAACGCATTTCATCCCGGACCCGCACATAATCCTCCTGCGTCATAAACCCTTGTAAAGGGGAAAAAATCCCTGTCGCTATACACCATAAGTCTGACACTGCGATTCCATTGACCGGAATCTGGCGGCAGTTTGTTGCTTTTGCCAAGCATTCCTCTCTTTCTTCCGCTGATACCCTACGGTTGACCAGCGTGCCACCGTGAGGAGATATCATCCCATCCTCTCCTTTCCACTCACATCCCCTGGGCGGGAAACCGCCTACCCTCAATCCATATTCGTAAGCGGCAAAAATGGTTCCGCGTCCAGTCTAGAGAAGGTGGGAAACAAAATATCGAGAATCTCTCCAGTCATCCTACGGTGATTATCCCAAGCCGTTTTATGGTCGTTCCATATCTTCCCCAAGCATTGCTTCGGTTACCTTTGCTATAATGGAGAGGAAAATTCGGAATTTCCGAAAGGAGCTGGAGCCATGGAACTTGTGGTTTATTTGGCAGGGCAGATCCATGATGATTGGCGTGACAAACTTCGAAAAAAAGCGGAAGAACGCGGCTTACCTATTATTTTTAAAGGGCCGCAAGAGAATCACGACCGCAGTGATGACATTGGGGAACATATCAAAGGCAAACAGCCCAACGCCGTTTACCGTGATCAAACCGCATCGGAGTTCAACAATCTGCGCACCCGGGTTTGGATGCAAAAAGCAGATGTAGTGATCGCTCTCTTCGGTGAAAAATACAAGCAATGGAATACGGCGATGGATGCCGCCGTGGCCATTCAGTCCGGCAAGCCGTTGATTTTGGTACGTCCGGAAAGTTTGGTTCACCCCTTGAAAGAGCTGGCTCAGCGGGCCCAAGTAGTGGTGGAGACGCCGGATCAAGCATTGGATGCTTTGGCCTACATCTTTGAATAATCGAACCGTAACCAAAAAACCAGAGGCGATGCGTTCGCCTCTGGCTCCCCATCCACATACCTATTTCTGACGTGGAGCACCCACTTGGATTTACCTGACTCCCCCATCCTCCTGGGCCAAAGTGGCTGGTTGGTTTTCAAACACGTAATAGTCAATGTCGATGTTCATCAGGATAGTATCTTTCCCGGTCTGTTGATCGCGAATAAGGATGAAGTCCCTTCCCACCACACGCAATACTCCCGTTACTATTTTGGCATTCCATTGCGGATTGTTCTCAAAGGTCAAATACACAGTAATCAGCTTCCCGATATTTCTGCTGAGCAAATCTTCCGTATACACCCGACGCCGTTGTTGGGCAATCTGATTCGCATCCCATCCAAAGGAAGATGCCGATGCATAAGGAACATTCCAATACATAACCAACCCCCCTTAATAAACCGCAGGACACTCCTGAGGCCTCGGAACATAAAAGCAATGGCTCTTGTAGCGACCGCTGAGTCTCTGATTGAACCACTGGGGCGGACATTCCGCGGGTGGACGGTAAAACCACAGTGCGTAGGAGGCGGGATCGTGCCGCTCTCCCCGTACGGCCCGTCTCGCCAATCGGATTTCCCGGTCACGCGCCCGCTGATAAAAATACGGCTGCTGAACCGCTTCAAACCCGCCCGGTGATTGAAAGATCATCTCCTTGATCGTGCGGATGTCCTCAAAATCAAGACATTCGGCGATGACCCGGTTCACTCCGACATTGCCCACCATCAGCATGCCCATTTCGCCATCCTCTTCCGCCTCGGCCCGCATCAGCCTCGCCAGCAGTCGGATCTCTTTAGTGTTGGCACGAACTTTTCCTGCCATGAGACCACCTCACATGAACAAAATATTCCTCGGCATCAAAAAAAAGAACCGCCTTTAAAAGACGGTTCACCCTCGGTAGGCGATACAGCCGTTCACCACAGTCATGCTTACCCTGGCTTCCAACAAAGCGTCCGCATTCGCAGCTAGCAAATCCCGGTCAAATACCGTAAAATCCGCTGCTTTTCCTGGCGAGCAGGTTCCCCGCTCATTCTCCTCTCCGGCAGCAACGGCACTGCCGATGGTAAACAGGCGCAGCGCCTCCAGCGGCGTCAGATTTTGTTCAGGCAGATATCCACCGGCAGGGTCCTCAGGGGGACGACGGGTGATCGCAGCATGCAACCCCAAGATAGGATCCAGCGGCTCGATGGGTGCATCGCTCCCTCCCGCACAATCCACTCCACTCATAAGGAGGGTTTTCCAGGCATAGGCATAAGCCAGTCTTTCCGACCCCAGCCTTTCCGCTACCCAAGGGAAATCACTCACCACAAACCGAGGCTGGATATCCACCACCACGGGCAAATGCTTCAAAGCTTGCACCAAATCGGAGCGCAGCACCTGTCCGTGAATCAGACGATCGCATTTTCGCTGCCGACCGCCCGGGGGAATGGGATGCGACTGAAAAGCGCGGACCACCATCTCCGCAGCTCCATCGCCGATCGCATGGACACCCACTGAGAATCCTTTTTCCCGGGCTCGTCGAACCCACTCGTTCAGTTCTTGCTGGGAGTGGATCGGCATCCCTCTGGCAGACGGGGCATCCGTATAGGGAGAAGAAAGCAAAGCCGTCCTTCCTCCGATGGACCCGTCCGCAAACATCTTCATCGCCCCTGTCTTTCGCCACGGGTCTCCTGTCCCAGTTTGCAAACCGAAGTCCGCGGCCTCCTCCAAAAAGGGATGATAGATTAAATGGTGGCTTCGCAGATAGATTCCTTCCTCCGTCAACTCCCCATACATATGCCATGCATCGGATACGCTCCCCAACTCCCGCAAATCTTCCGTATGCACTCCCGTCAGCCCTTTGGACAAGGCTTCACGGGCCGCCTTCCGCAGCCACTCTTTCTTCTGTGCCCGGCTGCTGGGAGGCATTGCTTCATAAAGCCGGCGGGAAGCATTCTCGTATACCAATCCATCAAGCTCTCCTCGCTCATCCCTGCCAAAGGCACCATCGGAAGGATCCGGTGTTTCCCGGGAAATGCCCGCCCGTCGAAATGCTTCCGTGTTCGCTGCTTGTACATGAAAGCAATGACGGGTCAGCATAACGGGATGATGGGGAGCGGCCCGGTCCAACTCTTCCCGTGTGGGGGGCTCTTGTTCCTGAAGTCGGTTCTCGTCCCAATGGAGCCCCCGTACCCACTCCCCGTGCGGAGTCATCCTTGCCTGATCGCGCACCATCTTTAACAGCTCCGCCTTGGTAGTCACACGGGAAAAATCCAGCATGGATAACGTCATTCCATAGGCCACCAGGTGTAGGTGACTGTCCACAAGGCCGGGATAACCATATCCGCCGCCTACATCCACTCGCTCCACATCGGCACGCCCCGCCTGCAGAATCACTTCTTCATAGCCTCCCACCATGCGAATCCTGCCATCTTCCACATAGACCGCTTCCGCAAAAGGGCAGGACGGATCCAGTGTGGTAAACCGACCGTTCACAAACAAGCGCTTACTCACCATCTCCCCCCCGTCCGTCGGCCGATCAATTTTTACCCTATCGCCAAACATTGTCATAGAGAAAACGTGGCCAATTGAATGAAAAACTTACTTGTCAGCTACCCGCCGCTCCCTCTCCAACGTCACGGATGCGATTCTGTTCGTAAACGTAAAGCGTGTCTTGTCATTCAAGAGCATCTTCGATAGATGGGCGGTATGATCGGCGAAGATCCTTTGCACTCACAGAGTACAAGTCTCGCCAAGGCCGCTCCGCTCCCTGGTCTCGCTATGCGCTTTTGCAAGAGATCAGAGACGGCCACACCAAACCGGACCCCCTGATTAGCCAGACTCTAGCGCGACTGTGGGGCGGAGACAAAAAGCACGACTTGTGCTCCTTGAGTGCGATGACCGTTATCGCTCCAACAACGTGACGGACTCCACATGGGCTGTCTGTGGAAACATATCAAAGGGAACCACCCGTTTGACCTGATACCCCTGTTTCAGTAGCAACCGACAATCCTTGGCCAGTGTCGATGGATTGCAGGAAACGTAAACAATCCGGGGAACTTGGACTTCGATTAGCGCTTGGATGAGTTCTTGCCCCAGACCGGTTCGCGGCGGGTCCACCACCACCACATCCGGCTGCAGACCCTCCCGTACCCACCGTGGAAGCAGACGCTCCGCCTCTCCGAGGTGATATTCCGCATGATCGATTCCATTGATTTCGGCGTTTTCCTTGGCATCTTCCACCGCCTCAGGAATCGTATCCATCCCGATGACCCGGTCAGCCTGGTCTGCCAGCCAAAGCCCGATGGTCCCCACGCCGCAATAGGCATCTACCACCGTCTCTTTCCCACTGAGACCGGCCGATCGTTTCACTTCGTCGTAAAGTTTGACGGTTTGCACCGGATTCAGCTGAAAAAAGGCCGGACCCGACAGCAAAAAAGTCAGATGGCCCAGCCGCTCACGAATCTTCCGCTGCCCCCACAATACCCGGCTTTTTTCACCGAGCACCCGAGAGGTTTTGCGGGGGTTGATATTCAAGACCACGCTTTTCAGCTGCGGCAGCCGTTCCCGTAACCGATGGATCAGTTCTTCTTCCCGGGGAAGGCGGTTGGAGCGGGAGACGAGCACCAACTGGGCTTCTCCTGTGGCAAAACCGATCCGTGCCGCCAGATGACGCAGGATTCCCGTTCCTTTTCGTTCATCATAGACAGGAATACCTAGCTCTTCCATTACTTGCCGAGCTTCTTCCAGCAAGCGGTTGGTTTCTGGATGCTGGATGTCGCATTCACCGACATCGACCAACTGGTGGCTTCCGGGTTTATACATCCCCATCCATACACCCTGCTTGCCCTGTTTCAACGGAAGCTGTGCTTTATTGCGATACGACCAGGGACGGTCCATTCCCACCGTCTCCTCAATGGGCAGCTGGGTAAGTCCGGTATAACGGGCAAACGCCTCCTCCACCAGTTCCCGTTTCAGCCGCAGCTGCATCGGATAGTCGATATGTTGCATCTGACAGCCGCCGCAGGAGCGATATACGGGACAGGGAGGCTGCAAGCGGTGAGAAGACCGCTTTTTAATGCGGAATATTTTTCCTCTGGCATAGTTCTTCTGCACCTCGGTCAACTTGGCAGCCACATATTCTCCCGGAATCGCCCCGTCTACAAACACCACTTTTTTTTGATAAACGCCCACCCCTTCGCCGTTAATCCCGATGCGCCGGATGGGCAGTTCAATCACTTGTCCTTTTCGCAATTGGTTTCGACTCAACAGGCATCCCACACAGTCCAATAGGTTTCCGTTACCAGTTTAACCTGATTGGCTGCAGAAATCACCCCGTGACAACCGCTTCTTTCACCCGATCCTTTTTCCGGACTCCGATCACCGGATAATGTTCCAGGCGTTTCACTTCGATCCCCAGCTCTGCCAGCAAGATATTCGTATATGATGCATTCCAGTGACACAGCACCAACCCCAGGACAGTGGATGAGCCGAAGGAAGCCGTACCGATCTGTTCTACTTCCAGGTTGATTTGCTCCAATTTGTCCCGGAGGGAAGCGGCACCTGCCAACCCGGGCAAGGCTTCCGTTTCCACGACCACAAACCGGGATCCGCCTTCCTCCGCCCCCGAAAGCACAGGCGGATGCTCGACAGTGGAACCTGAAATCCTGGGAAGCCGGAGCACATTGCCCACATCTTCGACTACGGCGCTGGCAGTAGGCTGCTCGCCTGCTCCCTGCCCCACCAGCGTAACATCCTGCACCCAATCCCCTTCCAACGTCACCGCATTGTGAACACCGTTCACTCCTGCCAACGGATGATTCTCCGGAAGCAATGCAGGTCCGACGCGCAAGGAGATCGGTCCTTTTTCTCCGTACTGTTCCGCTTGTGCGAGCAGCTTGATCGCATACCCGAGGCGCCGGGCCAGAGTGATATCCTGAGATGTCACTCCGCGGATTCCCCGACAAGGGATATCTTCCAGTGAAATCTCCGCTTCAAATGCCAGCCGGGCCAAGATAGCCAACTTGTACTTCGCATCATGGCCGTCCACATCGGAAGAAGGATCTGCTTCGGCATACCCTTTTTCCTGCGATTCCCGCAATACCTCATCAAAAGCAAGTCCTTTTTGCTCCATTTCTGTCAGGATATAGTTGGTCGTGCCGTTTAAGATTCCCGTGATCCGGTGCACCCGATTCGCCTTCAACAGGTACCCGATGCTGCCCAGCACAGGGATGCCGCCCCCCACCGCTGCTTCATACAACAGTTGCACTCCCTTTTGACGAGCCAGGGCCTCCAGCTCTTTTCCGCGTTTGGCGATCAATTCTTTGTTGGCTGTTACCACGTGACATCCTGCAGTCAATGCATCCCGCACATACGCATAAGCGGACTCCAAACCTCCGATCACTTCGATGACCACTTGAACCCCGGATTGAAGCACCTCATGAAAATCGGTGGTGATCAGAAACTGGACTCCTTCCACTTGCCGTGTTTTATACGGGTCACGAACCAAAATTTTGCGAACTTCAAACAGCTGACCCGTTCGCCGTAACAATACATCCTGATTGTTTCGCAATGCCTTGTAAACTCCCGTTCCGACAGTTCCCAGCCCCAGCAATCCCACACCGATTCGCTCCACTTGGACCCCTCCTTCAAAAAATAAATCCCCTTCTAATAAGAAGGGGATGTTCTTACCGCATAGACCGGTACAGAAACCACCCACTCCTTATCTCTCAACGCGCTGCACGCGTTGCAGGAATTGGCACCATACCCGCTTTTTCACAACAGTGAAAAAACGGGCGGGTTGCCGGGCTTCATCGGGCCAGTCCCTCCGCCGCTCTGGATAACGAGTCGTGTTCCGTATGCAATTGAATTAGTGTATATTATGTAGCAGGGGCTATGATTCTGTCAAATCTTTTTTTAGCGAAGCACAGGCTGTTTCATCCCCTTTTGTCGGCCGGTGTCTTGTTCCACAGGAAACCTTAGGCAATGCGATTCCGCAAGACACCCAGGCCCTCCACTTCCAACTCCACCACATCCCCCGGCTGAAGCCAGGGATGCACTTCCGTTCCCAGTTCCAACAGACACCCTGTTCCCACCGTACCTGAACCGATGACATCCCCCGGCAGCAATCGGCAACTTTCGGACGCGCGGGCAATCATCTCGCCGAAGGAGTAATAGAGGTCTCCCGCATTGCCGGTGGAGAGGAGCTTCCCGTTGATGCTCGCCTTCATCGGGAGATGCCACCGGTCCCCTTTACGGTAAGGTTCCAACTCATCCAAGGTCACCAGACAAGGCCCCATCGAAGTGGCAAAATCTTTTCCTTTCGCCGGACCAAGCCCCACTTTCATCTCTTTCCGCTGGACATCCCGGGCACTCCAGTCATTCAAGACGCAAAAACCGGCGATATGATCCAACGCTTTTTCCGCTGGGATATGAATTCCCGGTTTCCCGATAACACAAGCGATTTCCAATTCATAATCCAACGCTGTTGTGTAAGCGGGTCGAATCACATCTGTATCCGGACCCACAAAAGCGTGATGATTCGAAAAATAAAAAACAGGGATTTCGTACCACTCCGGCACCATATCCAATCCTCGACGGGCGCGACTGGTTTTCACGTGTTGCTCAAAAGCATAAAAATCCCGAAAGCTTCGGGGGACCGGCAAAGGTGCCAATAGTTTCACTTCTTCCCGACGCAATGCGACCGGTTCCCCTTCCACCGTCAAAGCCGCCGGGTTTGTCCCTCTTGTTGCCCGTTCTATCTGACGCAAAAGGTCCATCCCTTCATTTCCCATATCAAGGAGCTTCAGTAGGTCGGTTGGTATCACTTTCCTGAAAGGGAGCCCTTTCTCCAGCGCTGCCCATTCCTGCGCAAAGCCCGCATCCACTACATACTCGCCGTTTAACCACCCCATGCGGGCATCAGCGGCAAAGGTTCCCTGAATGGTCAGACTCCTTTCCTTCACCCGATAAGTTACCAGTTTCATCTTATCCCCCCGTTTCCACCTCTCTTCTTTCAAGATATTACACCTATCGGTTTTTTAGCAAGAAAAAAGAACCGAACGGATAGCATATCCACTCGGAGAAAATCCATTTAGTAAGAAGGGGGGACCCCTCTCGCAAACCTTTTATCTTGAAGGAGTAGGACATTTACAGAAAGAGTCGGCGTGAAAGCCCACGACGACCGATGGAAGTGTCTGTGGTGCTTCAGCCGTGTGGAGTCTCAATGCTGACGTCGTACCAATTCCTCTTCTGCCATTTTGATCAGCTCTTTTACCATCTGGCCTCCGATGGGACCGCCCAGTTTCCCTGCTTCTTCCGCCCGGATATCTCCGTTATAACCCGGCTTCAAAGGCACTCCTAGCTGTCGGGCCATCTCTACTTTCATTTCCTCGGGAGGCCCGGATGTATTCGCCTGCTGGCTCATCACTTGCTTTTTCAAGCGTTCCATCCCTTCCCGGGCTTCGGGAACCAACAATTTGTTTCGCCGTCTGCGTGCCATGGCTTCGATCACCCCCTCTGGCATATTCTTTGCCTTTGGAGGAAAAATACGAAACCAAAAAATGCCGCCCATAACGGGCGGCATTTTGTTGTTACTTCGTAAAGATATGGTTCCCGATTTGGGTTACTTGCGGTCGGGACCAAATCCAATCGGAAGTTGCGGTTTTCGGGTTAAAGTAGTACAGGGAACCATGGGACGGATCCCAGCCCTTGGCAGCGGCTTCCACTGCTTTATATGCCGTGTCGTTGGGTTCCAGCCAGATTTGGCCGTCATCCACCGCAGTGAATGCGCCGCTTTCCATGATGACCCCTTTTACCGTATTCGGGAACTTATCAGATTCCACACGGTTCAGGATCACTGCTGCAACCGCAACTTTACCTTTGAAGGACTCGCCGCGTGCCTCACCGTGCACGGCCCGAGCCAGCCATTGTTTATCTTCAGCAGAGAGAGAGAATTGTTGGCCTTGAGTTTGAGCTGTTTGAGACTTGTCCGTCGCTTTCTTCAGCGCGTTCCAGGTTTCAGGACCAGCAATCCCGTCAATACGCAGGTTGTTGTGTTTTTGGAAATGGATGACGCTTTTCTCGGTATCCAAACCGTAAATGCCATCCACTTTTACGGAGTACCCCAATTTATTAAGACGATGTTGCAAGTCCCACACATCACCGTTGGAACTGCCGTATTCAATCATTGTCGGAGACGCTGCATGAGCGTCCGCATGACCGATGGGCAGAATAGCGCCCAGGGCAGCCACGGCGACAGTTGCAAAAGTTGCAACTATCCATTTTTTCATAATATCCCTCCTATAAGCCTCCGAGGTTAGTTGGCGGGTTCGGGACGAGGTAATCCCGGCCGTCTAAGACGGCTTCACCCCAATGCTTGTCCCCCGTACCTGCTTTATAAGAAAGCAGGATTCGGCTGTTTTTCACACATAAGGAATTATATATAGTGCTTATGGCCTATTCAACATATAATGTTTTACAATTAAAGACATATTTTTCTATATAAAAATATAAAAAGCGCAACAGCATTAGCTGTTGCGCTGAAGAAATATCCCAGTTATTTTGCTTGCTGATACCGCTTGTTGACTTCATCCCAGTTTACTACGTTCCACCATGCGGAGATGTAATCCGGGCGTTTGTTTTGGTACTTCAGATAGTAGGCGTGCTCCCACACATCCAATCCGAGAAGCGGAGTGTCGCCTTCCATCACCGGATTGTCTTGGTTAGGGGTGCTGGTTACGGCAAGGGAGCCGTCTTTTTTCAGCACGAGCCAAGCCCAGCCGCTGCCAAAACGGCCGGCAGCCGCATTGGAAAATTCTTCTTTGAACTTATCAAAGCTACCGAAGGTTTTGTCGATGGCTTGAGCCAGTTCTCCCGTCGGTTCCCCACCGCCGTTCGGGCTCATAATTTGCCAGAACAGCGTATGGTTGGCGTGACCGCCGCCGTTATTGCGAACCGCAGTGCGGATATTTTCCGGTACTTGATCCAAGTTGGCAATCAGGTCTTCGATGGATTTCGCTGCAAGCTCCCCATGACCTTCCAGGGCTGCGTTCAGCTTGTCTACATACGTTTTATGATGGCGGCCATGGTGAATCTCCATGGTTTGCGCATCAATGTGGGGTTCCAACGCATCAGTGGCGTACGGCAGTGCGGGCAGTTCGTGTTTTGCCATACAAAAAACCCTCCTATATGTAAGGTTGTATTTATGACCCTTCCAGGGTTCCATAAATACCTTTCCCACTTTTATTATGCAGAAAACACCGGGGAATATCAATAAGCCGGATGCGTTGAGCCGTCTCCTGCGATTCTCTCTTCGATGTTTCCGTTTATCTCTTTCCTATACCGAGAAGCTCGATGGAAAAACGGATAACCATCTGTGTAGATGCTGCTGTAACAACTATGTTTAACGAATGATTTCCGTTAGCCTGGTAACATCCTTCAAGATGTAGTCAGCTTTCAGTTCCTCAAATTTGGCCCGGGCTTTCTCACCGGTGGGACCGGTCAGCGTGGCGGCAAAACGACAGCCGATCTTACGAGCAGCAAGCAAATCGGCTACGGAATCTCCCACGATGAGGATCTGATCCTTATCCGGCAAAGGCAACGGCGTCTCCACACACACCCGGTCATCCGTCTGACGTCCCAAATACGCCTTCACATACGTATAGGGGGCCGGCTTTCCTAGGGGGGCTCGTTCGGGAAAGCGCTCTTCCGCTTTCAACACATCGGAAACGGTAGCCACATGTTTCGCATCAAAAGCAGAATACAAGCCCAAAGCATCCAACGGCACTTCTGTTTCCAAAGCCGGACGACCCGTGCCGATTCCCAATCGGATCCCCTTGTCTAACAGCTGATCCAGGGTTTCCCGAATGGCTTCGGGAGAAGCCAGAGGAATCTCTTGGTGAAGAAACCCTTCTTTCCGAGAGCGGGCAGGCCGTCCCTCTTCTTTTTCAAACAGATTACTTCCCAAATACCATTCTTGGTACACTTCCCGGCCCAACTCCCACATCGGAGTTTGATGGGAAAAGCAAGTCACCGATAAGCCGGACCAAGCTTCTGCCAACCGGTTGACATGGGTCAGAAAAGCTTGCTTTTCCATACTGGCGTCCCGAAAATCATGGATCACGGCGCCAAAATCCGGCTGAAAGCGAATCCCTTCGGATCGAACCGCCTCACCGATTTGTTGAAGAGCGGTTTGATTCATCTCCCTTTGCAGCATTTCTTTTACCCATTCCGGGCGGTGCGTATGCAATTGACGCAGTAAGCGCTGCAATTGATACCCGAACAGGATCGACACCATATCCCAGTTGGAATTCATGCCACAGGATTTCAGCCAGGTCAACACCTCGTCCCGATGAAAAACCGCCTGACGGATGCTTCGAATCCCATCATCCCCGGGATCAAGGTCGACTGACTTTTCCTTTAGTCCCACAAAGTCCGGATGATACAGCAGTTCCCATACGGTCAGCGCCGTCGTGTCAAAGCATCGCTCTTCCGACAAAAGCACACCGTCCACATCAAACAACACCGTCTGAAACATGCTCGTTGCTCCTTCCCGATCCCTACAAGGTTATTATATATCTTATTACTTTACCAAAGTTCCGTATAAAAGCACCAGGGCAAACACAAAAAGCTTCCGAATTCTCATTCGGAAGCTTTGCCCGCAGAGTCTATTTTTTTCCGTAGCCGGGCTGCCCATAAAGCCCAATCCCCTTTCCACCCCTCGTTCCATCCAGCATGTACCAGGTCGAGGGCTTGCTTGTACTGCCCATCTTCCTCCATCATACGGGCCAAATACGTATATCCCTGATGTTCCGGCAGTCCCTCGGCAAAAGGGTCGTCTCGATACGCCCGTATGGCCACTGGTGCATAATGGATCTGAAGGCGGCAATACTCTTTTGCCCGGTTCCACGCCACCGGGGTCTTCAATCGGATACTGTAATATTTGCGGATTTGTTCCCCAAAATGATCGTGGAGACTTAAGAACTTCTGGGCCTTCCAATGTTGGACCGTCATCGAATCTTGATTTGCCTTCAACCGTTTTTCATATTGTGTATGGGCATTTTGATAAATATCCGCTTCTTCCGGCGTCAGATTCATCTCAAACCGGAAGGAACCGTCTTCATATTGAAACTTTGCCACATACCGCTCGATGGGGTTGTCTCCCTCTTCCCATGCCCGTGTGACGATATACGTTTCCTTTTCATTCGCACTCCAAAGATCCGCAAACTTTTTCATGGGAAATTTTAGCCAACCGAGCATCATCGTACCTCCTCAGATGTCCGTCAACGAAGTCATTGAACGGTTGACCGTTGAATTTGGTTTCCCCAGAAAAAGCAGATTCAAACTTCCGTCGCTATTTCAATTGCGAAAAAAGAAAAACGAGAAACAGCATATGAAAAGTCATGACCGCTATACGAACCGGCCGCAAAATTTTCCGCCCGAATATGGTATCCTTCACTTTTTTCTCATATATGAACCAAATGAACGTCAATATGAGATATACCACTGTGACAGCGAAAAAGTATACAAAGGGATATGGGTTCGACTCCTGTGAGGAAAAGAGGACCCATACACCGTACAGCCATAAGATTTCTATCGTCCATCGCAGTGCCATCAAAGCCACGATCATCATAAATTTGCGTTTGCCGAAAATGGCTTTCAGCTCCGCTTTCATCCCCATGGGTTCCTTTTCAGCCGGGTGTTTGGGTTGCTGCAATCTGATCTCCTCCCGGTGTTCCAATATAAAAGGCTGCCCGCTTGTTGTCGAGCAGCCGCTGGCTTTTTATTCTTCCACTTTGATGGAATCCGTCGGACAGCCGTCTCTGGCATCCAATACATCTTCATGGAGGTCCTCCGGCACTTCCGCCGTTCCAGCGTTATCGTCCAAAATCACGTAAGCGATTCCGTCTTCATCATAATCATATACGTCTGGAGCGGCAGCGCCGCAGGCCCCGCAGGCAATGCAGGTATCCTTGTCTACCCAGGTCCGCATTTCTTCATATCCTCCCCTCTGTTCCCCTGGATGCAAACCGAAGAAAGCGGTAACGGGGTCGTTGCGATTCCATCATAACATATTCCGCGTTGGATTTGAGGAGAAGTCCCTATGAAAAATACCAAGGACCGCAATAAAATGCCCTTCTCCCCATCAGTCAAAAAAACGCAGACCACAGGATGAATCTTTTCGTATTTCCTTTCTCTTGTTTAGCTAATTTTTTCGATGATAAATGCTGGGAATCTTTCTTCTTTCAGCGGAGAAAATTCTGTGAATCATGTTCCTTGAAAAAAGAAGCTATACAGTTACCGGCCAAACATGGTAGGATGGAAGAGAGATATTCAATATATCGGAATTGTTAGAACTATCAGGATGTGGTGTACCGTCGTCTTCTTGCACCCTCGGTGCTCAATTTTTCTCCTTGGACACGGCACGGCTCAATTATGTACTATGTATATCCTCTACATAAAAAGTTTTATTAAAATGTATAATGATCCCTCCATATCCCATATTTATGTAACAATCCATTCCATCTCTTGTTATCCAAACGGACTTCAGTCGGATCATGTACAAAGATGCCCGAAGCTGTCCTTGCTGGGATACTCAGGAATGTACGATTGATCAAGGGAGGGAAAAAATGAAGCCGTACAATCGGCCTGGCCTATCCGATCCCGAGGAACTGTCCCCCGCAGTAGACCAGTCCGAAGTAGATCGGGCCGTCCATTTGTGGAAAGGAATCAAAACCGCGCTGTACCCCATTTTGTCCGAACCTGAACCTGTCAAACTATGGGAAACTACCCGCTCTAAGATTTGGTCCTTGTATAAAGCCTGCGGATTCCCTTATGGAGCAACAAAAGAAGGATTATGGCAATGGCTGTTTAAACAGAATGAAATCATCTCGGCGGTTCGATCCGATCAGGAAAACCGACAATGGTATGTGGCACTGACCCATTTGCATCAGCAGTTGTCTACCTGCAGCGAAAAAAGTTAGCCCTGAAAGCATTCCTCCGAGAGTCTGTGCGGAGGGATTTTTTGTCTATTCTCCACTTTTTTTCGAAAAGAGCAGGGAAATGACGGCAATTGGATCGAAAAAATACATAGGAACAGGACAGAAAGGGGCATGCCCATGACGCCGTTTCATGATGAAGAACACCCGCAGGAAGAAACCACCGGTACCGAAACGTTGTTCACCCTGGAAGAAGCGGCTGACAAATGGCATATCCGTCCGGAAACACTTCAACAAGCCGTCGATGATGGACAATTGTTCATTATCGAAAAAGGGGAGAAGCACTATGTCACCGGACAAGCGATGGAAGCCTCTCTGGATTACCTACAAGAGCTGGATTTGATGAAGGAAGAGGCTGCTGCCAATGATTTGATCATTTACTTGAAAAAAAAGAAAACGAAAGAGCGGATGGAGGAAGATCCACCCAACGGAAACGCCGGGTTCCAAGCTTTCTTCGAAAACTTCACTCATCAGCTTCAATCGTGGAACCGTTCCATTCCGCACGGTTTTGTAAAGCGTTGGCTGGAACGATTCTTCAAAACGATCGAACTCAAGAAAAAGAAAGAAGTAGAAACGGAATGGGAAGAACGGCAAGTCAGCTTGAAACTGGGCTTTATGACCGGCCAAAACGAAATGGCCTGTGATTTTTGCGAGGTACACGACCATTTTTATCCCGGCGCCATCTTTGCAGATGTCTATGTGGACGGTCAATTGAAGTGGATCATGTGTCCAAACTGTCTGCTTTATTGCAAGGAGCAGGCCAATGGTTCCATGGAACAAAATGTTCGTGCCCGTTTTCACTATCTGGCACACCGTCTCGAAAAGGAAGCCCGGCGCGCCCGCAGCCTTGCTGTAACGGAAGATTTCCAGGTACCCTCCCGCCATGAATGGGAAGCATGGGAGACCGCTTCTTTCGCTCTCAGGGAAGTGGCCGCCTCCAATCGGGACCCTGCCGAAGAGCCCTTTGAGTGACGCAAAAGAGCTCGTCACATTAGTGACGAGCTCTTCACTTTTGCTGTTTCCCGCTTCCACCCTGCTTCTCAGTGACTTCGCGATCTTCTATTTTCTTCTTTTTCGTTCCCCACTCTACTTCTACCGGCTGGGAGGTCTCGTCAGCGGGAAGCTCCAAGCCGGGCAACGGAGGCATATGTTTCAGATTGACATCCTGATAAACATACCACATCAGCCGAATCCGGACATTGCCCTCGTTCTTTTCTCTGTCTTCAAACACCCATCCTGTAACGGTGATGATTCGCTTCATCCGCTCCAGCTTCGCAAACAGATCTTTTAGTTCATCATAAGAAGCTCGTACATAGAGATCGCCCCAGAGAGGCTTCACATGTTTCACGTTCATCTCTAACTTTGGGGAAGAATCAGCAAATTCTTCCTTCATTTCGGGGAGATCTTCGGCATCTTCTGCCAGCTGCAGCTTGACCCAAGTTGCTCGGGATTCCGCCACAGCCCCCCGCAAATCCGTCATGAGCCGGGCGGGTTCGATCCGAACAGGCAACTGCCCCTGCAACTCTTGCAATTCCTCCGAAGAAGGTTCCAACGGCAGCGCATAGGAAGGCTTCAATAAGTCCTTATGCTGAGCAATAAACCGTTGAGCTGCTGCATTTTCGGCACGCAACCGTTGAAGCTCCTGATACTGGGGATATAAGAAGCCCAAGGAGGCCGCAGTCACTAGCAGTGTGCCTGTTCCCCAAACGATCATGAGCACCTTTCCCGACTTCCACCAATGATAGGGGCGTTTCCGCTGTTTCATGGCTGTACCTCCCCGTTTTCGACGGTATCCGTCACCCGATAATTCCAATGAAAATGGAGGATCTGTGCGTCATCGGGTTGGATTCGAAGGGAAGAACCGGCACAGCCCCTGCCTATGCAATCCAAAAAAACGCCTTCCACCTGCGGATGATCCCGAAGCTTGTCCAAAAAAGCGGCCCCCCCGTCTGCAGTGGGAAAAGCTGCCCACCCATCCACTCTCTTTCCACTGGCTTTGAGTCGAAACAGGGAGGCATTACCGGGCAGCGTGGTTGCGACAATCTCCATGGCTTCATCCCACGGGATCCGGGTTTTCATCAGCGTACCCACGGCTTGTTGGTAAGCCAATGCTGCGCCGTGCCGTTCCATAAACGCCTTCTTTTCCGTCACCCGTTCCCTGGCACGGGCCCTTAGGGTATCCAACTGGGCGTGATGACGTCGCAACACGGCTTCCTGTTGATTCATTTCAAGGAACAGCCATAGAGTAAATGCGAAAAAGTTGGCCAGCCACAATAAAATGACCGCCAGACCCGCAAAAAAATACCGTCTGCCGGCCGGTGCCGGCGGCATTAGATTCACCCAGCCTTCACCCCCTCCAAAGCTGCACCCAATGGAACTGTGAGAGCCGGTCCCAGGCGCGAAGCCGAAAGGTCGGATATCTCCTCCGGCATGATGGCCTCCGGACTGTCGGCGACGACTACCGAAGGAGCGCCATGCTTCATCAGCCACTCCCTCAAAACAGGAAAATGTACGCCTTCACCGCTCAACACCCATTGCACATTCGGAGACCAGATCTGCTTTTCCAGCCACGGGGCACCACTTGTCTTCATCATTTTCATCATGGTTTGCCCGTAACTTGTGATCTCATCCGGAGTGTCCAATATGGGTCGCAGCGGATCTGCACCTGCAGTTCCCCCATTTTGTTGCCGGGATTTCCGCATCGGCATGGAGAAGTAGGTACCTGCATGCAAAACGCCTTCTTGAATATAGCTGATCTCAATACCGTCCGCATGGACATGGATCAAAGCCAACCGTGATGCGGTGGATGACACACAATAATCCAGCCAGCGCCGGGAGTGAAGTGCCGCGAGATCGACCGCCACCGGATTCAAACCGCACCAACGCATGATTTGGATCCATTCTTCCACATAGCTTCGGGAGGCAATAGACACTGCCACCTCCTGCCAATCTCCATCCTCCCACACATGATGCGTGGGCTGAAAATCGAACAGCGGGTTCTCTCCGCAAGGATGCTGCCACTTAGGCAGCACTTTCCTCTCAATCCAGCGTCGCATGCGCTGCCGGTTCATCTCAGGAACTTTCCACTTTTGGGTAACCACGTGGCGATTGCTCAAAGAAAGGCGGACTTTACGCGTACCCAACCGCCCTTCACCCAACGCTTCCTGGATCGAGTGGATCAGTTCCTCTTTCTCTGTCCACCCTTCCTCTGCGCTCCATATCGGCACCAGAGGATGAATGATCACTTGTTTCAAGCGGGGCGGACCCCACCAACGCTGCAGTTCCACGATTTTCAACAGGGAATCGGACAACTCCAGCCCCAAACAGGAACGACGGAAAAATGACATACTCAACCCTTTCCTTTCGTGATGTCACGTTCCTAATGGAAACAAAAAACCCCTATCTTCCAAAAGAGGGGATTTTTTCTCTTTTTACAAGTTGGACATTCGCATGAAAATCTCCTCTATGGTTGGATGACTGGATTTTAAATGAAAAAAAATCATCCCCCTGCCGCGGTACGGAAGGGGAATGTGAAGAAATCATTATTTGATCGCCAACATCCGGTCCAGTGCGGTCTTGGCCCATCGTGCCGTCTCCGAATCAACCCTCACCTGGTTCACCAGTTGTTTTTCCGCCAAAGATTCCAATGCCCAAAGCAAGTGAGGCCGGTCGATCCGGTTCATCGTCAGGCAAGGGCACATCGTTTCACTTAACAATTTCACCGTTTTGTCCGGATGTTGCTTCGCCAGCCGCTGCACCAAGTTGATTTCGGTACCGACAGCCCATCGGCTCCCCTGAGCCGATTCGGCGATTCTCCGGATGATATAGCTGGTCGATCCGCTGTCATCTGCCGCTTGCACCACATCAAAGGTACACTCCGGATGAACGATGATACGCATCTCCGGATCCTTTTCCCTCCACCGGCGGATTTGGTCCGTCGTAAACTTGGTGTGAACAGAGCAATGCCCTTTCCACAACAATACCCGCATCTGATCCATCGGGCCGTCGACTTCTTCCCACTCTCCCGCGACGGGATTCCACACGGCCATTTCGGACAAAGGAATGCCCATCTCAAAAGCGGTGTTCCTTCCCAGGTGTTGGTCCGGCAAAAACAACACCCGTTTCTTGCGGGAAAAAGCCCACTTCAGCACTCCCGGGGCATTGGTAGACGTGCAAGTTGTCCCTCCATGCCTTCCCACAAAAGCTTTGATGGCCGCGGTAGAATTGACGTAGGTGATCGGGAGGACCGTATCTCCATAAAGATCCTCGATCACTTCCCAAGCTTCCTCCAACTCGTCGATGTCGGCCATATCCGCCATCGAGCATCCTGCTTTCATATCCGGCAAAATGACTTGCTGCTCTTCGGTCGTTAGGATATCTGCCGTTTCGGCCATGAAATGAACCCCGCAAAATACGATCGCTTTGGCATCCCGCTGCCGCTGGGCAATCCGGGCCAATTCCAGGGAATCCCCGGTGTAATCGGCAAAACGGATCACATCATCCCGCTGGTAATGATGTCCCATAATTACCAGATCGCTGCCCAGCCGGTCTTTGGCTGCCTGGATGCGGCGGTCCAGTTCCGCGTCGCTCAATTGACGGTATTTATCAGGAAGCTCCGTATATGTCGGTGCCAAAGATTGTACAGTCATCATGAACCCTCCTCGGATTGAATGTCCATACTGATATCCAAAGCCTGAACCGAGTGCGTCAGCCACCCCATGGAAATGGCATTCACTCCCGTTTCTGCGACGGCACGGGCAGTTTCCGGCGTAATGCCGCCGGAGGCTTCCGTCCATACTTTGCCGTCAATCAAAGCGACCGCCTCCCGCAAAGTAGCGAGGTCCATGTTGTCGAGCAGGATGGCATCCACCTCCAAAGCCAACGCTTCCCGCACCTGCTCCAGCGTGTCCGCTTCCACTTCCACCTGCACCATATGCCCGACTTGCTCCCGAACCCTGCGCACCGCTTCTGACATGCTGCCCGCCAAGGCAATGTGATTGTCCTTGATCATCACGCCATGACTCAAGCCGAAACGATGATTGACGCCGCCCCCGGCTCTGACCGCCGCCTTCTCCAACATCCGTAAACCCGGCAGTGTTTTTCGAGTATCCAATACGCTGCAATCCAGACCTTCCAATGCGTCGACCACTTTCCGGGTCTGCGTGGCGATCCCGCTCAGATGCTGAAGCAGATTGAGTGCTACCCGCTCCCCGGCCAATAAATCCCGTGTTTTTCCTTGGATCACTGCCAGCTCGCTCCCGGCAGCAACAACATCCCCGTCGGATACCGCGGCAACAAAAGTCACCGCAGGATCCAGCTCCCGGAAGACCGCTTCCGCCACGGCCAAACCGGCTGTTACTCCCTCCTCCTTCGCCAAGAGGACCGCCCGGCTGCGGTGATCTTCCCCAACCAAGGCCTCCGTGGTCCAATCGCCGAATCCGATATCCTCGTTCAAAGATTCACGAACAAACTGTCGCAAGTGCATCCGGTTCACCCATAGTCCCCCTCTGTTGCCGACTGTGTTTTTTCGCCCAAACTCTTTCTGTATTTGGGTAATCCTCCCGGTAATGGCCGCCGCGGCTTTCTTGCCGCCACTTGGCTGCACGCAAAATTAATTGTGCAACAGTAATCATATTGCGGCATTCCACTTCTTCTGCCGGCACTTTCTTCTCCAATTGTGCCAGTTGGTGCAGCCCGGATGTTAAACCCCTTTCGCTGCGAATGATGCCTCCAGTTTCCCACATGATGCGCTGGATCTCCGTTTTCCACCGGGAAGATGTGGGTCTTGTCCTGCATATACAGGGTGGCGGTGTATCGGGCATCTCTGTTCCCAATGGGGCTGAAAGCAACGAGAGCGCCTTTTCCGATACCCGGCGACCGTAGACAACCCCCTCCAACAAGGAATTGCTGGCCAGTCGATTCGCTCCGTGAACCCCTGTACAGGCTGCTTCCCCCACCGCGAAAAGTCGGGGAATCGTCGTCTGTCCCCAGGAGTCTGTACGAATCCCGCCCATTACAAAATGAGCAGCCGGGGTCACCGGTAGGAGATCTGTTGTCGGATTGAGGCCGTTTTCCCGGCAACGTCCCCAGATGGTAGGAAATCGCTTTTCAAAGGAGGTTCCAATCTTTCGCGCGTCCAAAAACACGTTCCGACCTGCTTCCATCTGACGAAAAATGGCTTGAGCCACCACATCCCGGGGAGCCAAATCCCCCCATGGATGCACTTGTTTCATGAATGCATGGCCCTGTTCATTCACCAAAACGGCTCCTTCTCCGCGAACCGCCTCGGATATGAGGAACAGCGGAAGCTGGTCCCCCTTCAGTGCTGTGGGATGAAATTGGACAAACTCCATATCGGTAAGTACGGCACCTGCTCGGTATGCCATAGCCAATCCGTCTCCCGTCACGGCGGGATCATTGGTGGTATAGCGATACACTTGCCCGCACCCGCCGGTAGCCAAAACGACAGCTGCCGCTCGAAACAACACCGGTCCAGTTTCGTCCACTGCCCATACGCCCGTGCATTCCCCCCCGGTCATTGCCAGATCCGTCACTGTCACACCAGAGTATATGCGAATACGGGGATGCTCCCCCGCTCGTTTCAACAAGGCGCTCATAATAGCCGCTCCAGTAGCGTCACCGGCGTGCAGCACCCGCGGAAGGCGGTGGGCTCCTTCCCGGCACAAGGACCAATTACTTCCATCCCGATCAAAATGAGTGCCCCACTGGTGAAGAAGTTCGATGGCCGCAGGTCCGTTCGTCACCAACGTCTCCACTGCATCGGGATCGCAAAGGCCGCCCCCGGCCCGCAATGTATCTTCTCCATGCTGCTTCGGATGATCACTTTTCCCAACCGCTGCCGCAATCCCCCCCTGTGCCCGGTAGGAGTTGCCTGACTCCAGGGATTTGGTCAAGACAGCTACTTCGCTGCCGCGGGACAACAGCAATGCCGTGATCAAACCCGAGATTCCGCTTCCCACAACCACGACATCCGGCTGCTCCAACCGCAATATGTTCACCCTTTCACAATTCAAAATCTAAGATTTCCATTCTCTCTTTCATTCTCCTGATCTCCACTCCATTGTCAAACCACCATAAACGGATTTGTAATCGCTTTCCTCCCATAACCTCTTTTTCTCTTCACAAATCTGTGAAAAAGGGATAATGTTAAAAGTGTAACAAAGGAGGGAACAAATCGTGAACCTCTACTTTGATCACGGAGCGACGACACCTTTACGACCTGAAGTACTGGATGCCATGATGGAGAGCCTGCGATCCACCCCCGCCAACCCCGGCAGCCTGCATGACCCTGGCCAGCAGAGCCGAGCCGCCGTAGAGCATGCCAGGGAACAAGTGGCTGCTGCCATCGGAGCTTCTCCACGGGAAATCATCTTCACCGCATCGGGTACCGAAGCCAATAACCTCGCACTGCTCGGTGCCGCACGCAAGCATAAAAACCGGGGATCCCACATTCTCGTCTCCCAAGTGGAGCACCCTTCCGTCCTGCACACCTGCCGGGCATTGGAGCAAGAAGGATTCCGTGTGACATATCTGCCGGTCACAGAGCAGGGAGAGCTCCGCATGGAAGAATTGGAAGCCGCCCTCACACCGGATACGATCCTGGTCAGCGTGATGGCAGCCAACAATGAAACCGGCACCCTGATGCCCATCGCTGACATTGGAAGGCGTTTAATGGGCACCGGAATCCTGTTTCATACCGACGCGGTCCAGTGGTTCGGCAAAAAGCCGCTGGATGTACAGACGTGGCAGGTTGATCTGATGTCCTTGGGCGGACACAAAATCAACGGCCCCAAAGGGGTCGGCGTCCTCTACCTGCGCAAGGGAACCCGAATCGATCCGATCCTGTACGGGGGCGGGCAGGAGCGGGGTCTTCGACCCGGGACGGCGAATGTTCCCGCCATTGTGGGCATGGGGGTGGCAGCACACCTGGCGGACCGAGAAGCCGCTGCCACGGAAAGCCGGCTGACTCACTTGCGGGATCGATTATGGACACGCTTATCCGAGACTATTCCGGGAGTCCGTTTGAACGGTCATCCAACCCTGCGGCTGCCCTCCCATCTCAATATCAGCTTTGAACAAGTGGAGGGGCAAGCCTTCCTGCTGGAGCTCAACCGACACGGTATTTCTGTCTCCAGCGGGTCCGCCTGCAGCGCCGGTAAACACGCCCCCTCCCATGTGCTGACGGCCATGGGACGCTCGCCTGAGGAAGCATATCAGAGCGTTCGCATTACCTTGGGGAAAACGACGACGGAAGAAGAAGTGGATCTGCTGGCCGAGAAATGCAAAGAAGTAGTCGATTATCTGCGATCTTTGATGGAGACTACCTGACTCCAAAAGCCGATTCCCTATTATCTGTATGAAGAACCTCTCATCTCCACCTATCGGGTTACAGACAAGTGAACAAGCTTTTGATACACTAGTACTTGGATAAAGAGCCTAAAGGTGAAAAAGGGAGGTGTATCTGATGCTGAAACCTATCAAACGGAAAAAGTGGACACGGATCCACAAGGTGGGATTGCTTTGCCTGGTAGGAGGATTGATGCTTCCAGGCTATGCGGCACCGCAGGCCCAGGCTCCGCAAAGCCAAGATCGCTTTTCGAAGCTTTTTGACGAGAAACCGGCAACGGAACTGGCTTCCCAACCACAGAAAAGATCGACCGAAGAGAACGAAAGCCGGAAAACGAAAGATGATTTAACCCAACAACCGACAGAAAAACGCGTGACAGCCAAACAGCCGGTACATAGAGAAGACCGGGAGCCTCAGTGGAGCCAGGCCCGGAGTAAACCGTCGGAAGAGGTCGTTGATGACAAACCTGTTCCCGGAAAAGAGACATCGACCGAACCGGTTCAGCCTGAACCGAAGCAACCGCCGCAGCAGTCTCAGCCCCAACAACCGAATGATGGACAAAACGGCGATACACCCGATGACAGCAGCCCTCCGCCCAAGCAGCAGAAACCGGATGACGGCAGCGATCAAGGTGGACTGCTGGAGCCGGTTCAGGGGATTGTGGACGGAGTCGGCGGTGCCTTGCATGTTGAAAATCAGAGCGAAAGTTCCGCTCTCCTCCCCTGAATACACCGTGGGAAATCACCCGCGGCTTTTTTTTTTTTTTTTGCCTCCAGTATGCTTTTTTACACTCGATGTCCCTTTTTTCCGCAGTTTTGGTAAAATGTCATTAAGTTTTGGAGATGACTGGTGTTAGGAAGGGAGTGTATCCATGCCACAGTCAAAGCCCTTTTTGTTCGGCTATGCCATCGTACTGATTCTGTTGATCATTTATTTGGGGACGCTGGTTGACTTTATTTTCCAACCAGTCGTTGTCCTCGTACAGACCCTCTTTTTCCCTTTTCTCGTTTCCGGGCTATTCTATTATCTATTTCGTCCCGTTGTGAACTACTTACAGACCATCGGTATTCCCCGGGTATTATCCATTCTGCTCCTCTATCTGGCGTTTGCCGGTTTGGTTACTTTATTGATCTTTCTGGCGGGACCCCTGTTGCAAAAACAGCTGACCAACCTGATTGAGAATCTGCCCACTCTGTTTACCAAAGTACAAACGCAGTTGGAACGGTTGCACAACCACCCGTGGGTGAACAATTACCTGGAACAAAACAGCCTGAATGAAATCACCGGCAATATCACGGAGTATCTGAGCAGCAGCACTTCCACCATCGTTACGAACATTGCCAAGTTCTTCAGTATCCTCACCAGTATCGTGGTCGTCTTTGTCACCGTCCCTTTCATTCTCTTCTACATGTTAAAGGAGGGGGAAAAAGCGCCGAGGCAAGTGTTGCGGTTTCTCCCTTCCACTCAACGCGCCGAAGGACGCCGCATCTTGGCAGACATGGACAAAGCCATCAGTTCCTACATCCAGGGGCAGGTGTTGGTCAGTGTCTGTGTGGGAATCATCATCTACATCGGCTATCTGATCATCGGCCTGGATTACTCTCTCTTATTGGCGCTGGTTACCATGTTTACCAACATCATTCCCTTCGTCGGACCGATCATCGGGACCATCCCCGCCATGATCGTTGCTTTTATCGATTCGCCGTGGATGGTACTGAAAGTGTTGATCGTCACCTTGATCGCTCAGCAGGTGGAGGGGAACTTTATCTCTCCTATGGTCATGGGACGAACCCTGAATATCCACCCGTTGACGATCATTCTCTTGTTGCTGGTAGCGGGCAGCCTTGGCGGATTTTTGGGATTGCTGCTGGCAGTGCCCACCTATGCGGTGTTGAAAGTGGTGGTCAGCCACAGCTACCGCTTAATCAAACTGCGTAACCGGAAGGAAAAAACCGACTTGGCCGGTGAGTAGTCCTGACCTGTCAGAAAAAAGCAGCCTCGAGATTCGACGGGTGCCGAGGCATCTCAGCTGTTTGTTTAAAATGGATGCCCCTCTGTTACGTGGACGTGGAAAGGGAACGACGGGTGGAGACATTCTCTGCTTGACTGGACAGGTTTGTCAACCAACTGGGCACCCTCCGAATACGGAAGGTGCCCAGTTGGTTGATTCTTATTTCGCCAATTCATAGATCGCTTGTGCATACATCGCCGCCGCTAGGACGAGATCATCCACCGCAAGATGCTCGTCTTTTTGATGGGCCGTATCTTTCCGCCCCGGGAACAAGGGACCAAAGGCTACACCCGTCTTCAGCGCCCGGGCATAGGTTGCCCCGCCGATGCGGCGAAGTTCGGCTTTCTCTCCGGTATGCTCCTCATAAACCTTTTGCAAAGTGGTTACCAAAGGATGAGATTCATCGACCGCATGTCCGGCTTTGTGATCGATATCCGCCACTTTCAGGCCAAATGGCTGCAGCTGCTTTTCCACCGTCTGCAGGATCTGTTTATGATCCCCGGAAAGGGGGTAACGAATATTCAGCTTCACCAGTTGTTCCCCGCCGCGGCGATAGCGAAACACGCCGCCGTTCACCGTCAAGGCTCCTACTTGATCGTCAGACTGAGCGATGCCCAGGTTGGCCCCGTCAAAGCTGTCCACGAGGTGACGGTTCAACATGGATACATAACGCTCTCCAGAGGCATCCAAAGACAACTCTTTTAGGAAAAGCGCCAAGTGATAGGCGGCATTGGAACCTTTCTCCGGTTCGGATCCGTGATGGGCTTGCCCTTGCATCACCAACATCAGATGGTCATCGGCTTCCTCCGCATAGCCGCGAATGCGCCGCTGTAAAAGGAAATCCTGGTATTTCTCTTTCAGCTCGAAAACATCGCCGTCTCCTTCCAGTCGGACCCGGGCAAGTTCCGGCACCATATTGGCCCGCTGGCCCGCCTCAAACTCGGCCAATATCCACTCCCCATCCGCCGGATCTTCCATTGCACCTTCTCCTGCCAACGTGACGTCGAGCAGCCCCTTTTCCGCCACAATGATGGGGAAATCCGCATCCGGCGTAAAGCCCATATCGGGCATCGCTTCCCGTTCGAAGTAGTAGTCCATATCCCGCCACTGGGACTCTTCATCCGTGCCCAAAATCAGGCGTACTTTTTTGGATAAGGGAAGGTTCCGTTCTTTCACCAGCTTCATCGCAAAAAACGCGGCCATCGCCGGACCTTTGTCATCCAGCGCACCGCGGCCGTACAACTTCCCGTCACGCACTTCCGGCTCAAAAGGAGGGGAAGACCATCCTTCCCCTGCCGGTACGACATCCAAGTGGACCAAAACACCGATCAGCTCGTCCCCTTCACCGATTTCCAGATGTCCGGCATAGCCCTCCACATTTTTTGTTTTCATCCCAGCAGCTTCCCCTAAGTCCAACATATACTGCAGGGCTTGGGCCACTTTTTTCCCGAAAGGTGCTCCTTCTTTGGCCGTAGATTCGTCCAGTACACTTTCAATGGCCAGCAGTTCCTTTGCTCGGGCCAACAACTCATCCTTTTGTTTTACCATCTCTTGTTGCCAATCGATCGTCACCGTCGTTCCTCCTCTACAACTTCATATGCGGGGTGTAGGCGGCTTCCAATATGTAGCCATCCGGGTCCAAAAAATCCACGGTGTAGTAGCCGGGTGAATAATGGCTTTGCTCCAGCGGTCCCCGAAGCACCGTCACCTTATTTTTAACCAGCCAATCATGAACTCGGTCAACCGTCTCTCGACTGACAGCCTGAAAACAAAAATGACGCGGGCCCAGTCCGTCCTGACGTTCCAAATGAGGCATTTCACGGAAATAGATCTCCGACTGTCCACTGCTGAATGCCCGCTCCGCCAAGGCCTTCCAGCTAAGCAAAGCAAACAGCTCCGTGTAAAAGGGACCGGAAATAGCCCAGTCTTTCACCCACCATTCCACGTGATTGATTCCTGGTCGCATATCCATAACCTTCCACCCCTACCGCTAACCCGTCCTTGGTGGTTTAAAGCATCGTGCGGTTGCAGCTGATTCAGCTTTGTTCAAAACCGGTAACCCCGGCTTCTTTCAATCCATGTAACACGTCATCGTGAATCCGTCCGTTGGTAGCCAAGATATGACGCACGCCGATATCATAAGGACGACCTACGGTGTCCGTCACCCGACCGCCCGCTTCCTGGACCAACAAGCTTCCCGCAGCCAAATCCCAGGCATTTAGTTCAAGCTCCCAGAAACCGCTCAATCGACCGGCAGCAACACTCGCTAAGTGTAGAGCTGCCGATCCGGCCGTTCGCACATTCCGGCAACGAGGGGCCAAATGCAAGATCCCTTCCACGTTACGCATGCGGATCCCCCGGGCATCCGCGGGAATCCCGCTGGCCAAGAGAGCCTCCTCCAAATGGCTTTCTCCCGATACCCGAATCGGCTCACCGTTGAGATAAGCCCCTTTGCCTTTTTCCGCAGTAAAAAGCTCATCCCGTAAGGGGTCGTAGATCACGCCGACAATTACATCTTCCCGCTCCGCCAACGCGATGGAAACGCAGAAAAACGGGAATCCGTGCACAAAGTTGGTCGTCCCGTCGATCGGATCCACAATCCACAAATATTCCTTGCTGCGATGTTCTTCCAAAGCCGTTTTGGAGGCTTCCACTCCTGGCTGAACACCCTCTTCTCCCAAAATACCATGTTCCGGGTGATGGTCCCAAATGATTTCCCGAATGATTTCTTCCGATGCTTGATCCACTTCCGTTACCAGATCATGAGCGGAAGATTTTGTTTTCACCCGCTTGGCAGAAGTGGCTTTTTCCCGAATCAATGCCCCAGCCTGTCTGGCAGCATGCACCGCCGTATCCAAGTAGTTCAAACCATGCTTCCTCCCGTCTGTTGGACTGATATGATATCACTATACCACGGCTTTGTGGGATGACCAAATCCATCTGTTACGGGAAAAAGAGGAGTTTGGCAGCGGCTGTCGAATCCAATAGGGAACTGCCAAACTCAGGAGGGACACGGGTTGCCAAATGTCTGGAGCCACATCTTGTTTGGACAAAGGGCGTTGAAAAGGGCCGGTTTTTCGGTGCCCGTAAACCCGAAGGCCTTTAACTTCGGTTGCCAGGGACCAGACTTTCTTCTTTATCACAACTTTTATCCATGGAAATGGGATTCCCGGGTCAGCAATCTCGGCAATGCGATTCACAAACGGCATTGCGGACCGTTTCTGCTGGATCTGATCCAAGCGGGTCTGCAACACGTGGATATGCGTGAATATATCCAGGGTTTCGTCACCCATCACATTCTCGATCGCTGGACGCATCCCTACATCATTTACCGATCAGGCGACGGCAAATACAAACACCAGGAACTGGAGATCATTATCGATACAATCCTGGCCCTCCGGCTGGAAAAAATCCGAACCTGGAAAGAGCCGGTCACTCCCCATATCAATCTCGGCAAACAACTCCCACGGAGTTGGGTTCGGGTCATGGAGCATACCGCACGCAAGCATTTTCCCAGGGAAGCCGGCTCCATCAAGGGTCGAGACTGGCAACGCGCCTACAGGCATATGCTCCACGCCCTCCGTCTCTTTTTTGACCCTTACGGGATCAAGTTCATTCTGACGATGGGTGCTATTCGACCCTTTCGTTATAAAAAACCCAATCCCTCTGTGGATTATCTGAACGAATCGCTGCATGCATGGGTTCACCCCGCTCTTCCTCAAGAACGGCACAGAGAAAGCTTTTGGTCTCTTTGGGAGAAAGCTTTGAAAGAGGCGGACAGCATCTTGCGGACGGTTCAAGCATGCTGGCAGGGGGAAAATCAGTGGACGCTGTTGAAACAGCAAATCGGCAATCTCTCTTATGATACCGGAAAAGATTGCGATACCAATCTGCTGAATAAGGCCTGCGATCCGATTGTATAAACAAAGAAACCCCAGCTGACAGCAGCTGGGAGCTTTTTGTTTAGCACGATATTCTACTCCAATACCTTCAGTACCTGATAAATGAGGAAACTCATCACCGCGGTGCCTGGCAACGTAAAGACCCAGGCGTAAAGGATTTTGCCGGCAACACCCCAGCGGACGCCTTTTAAGCGCTCCGCTGCCCCTACACCTATCACGGAACCGGTAATGGTCTGGGTGGTGCTGACGGGAACCCCGATTTTTGCGACGGTAGCCAAGAGAAGAGCGGCAGAAGTTTCCGCTGCAAAACCATGGGGTGTTTCCAGTTTGCTGAGCCGGTACCCCATGGTGCGAATCACATTCCACCCGCCGATGGCGGTACCTAACGCCATCGCCAGACCGGCGGATACCATCACCCAGGTTGGCACCTCCACGGATTCGAGGTAACCACCGGCCACCAACGCCATCGTAATAATCCCCATCGCCTTCTGAGCATCTGAAGTGCCGTGACTAAAAGCCATAAAAGATGCCGAAAGAATCTGTAACGGACGGAACAGCTTTTTCACTTTGGACGGTGCGGTATTGGCAAACAGACTGCGGATCAACTTCATGAGCAGAAAAGACAGCACTCCACCGAGCAGCGGCGACAGAAACATCGCCACAAAGATAAGCAGGATGCCCTGTATTTTCAATACAGCAAAGCCTTTATAGGCCGCTACTGCCCCGATGAGAGCGCCGATCAATGCGTGAGATGAACTAGTCGGCAGCCCTATCAGCACCGTCACCGTATTCCAGATAATTGCTGACAACAACGTGGCCACGATCACCAGCAAAGTGACATTTTTCGGATCGACGATATCTTCCCCGATCGCTTTAGCTACGGCTGTAGAGAAAAAAGCACCTGCCAAGTTTAACACGGCGGCCAGCATCACCGCTTTAAACGGTGTCAACGTGCGTGTCCCGATCGACGTGGCGATCGCATTGGCACAATCGTGCCAGCCGTTGGTAAAGTCAAATACCAACGCCAACACGATAACCAGAACGACCAGCACTATGGGATCAAGCATACTTCATGACCACGCTTTCCAGCACATCAGCCAAGTCTTCCGCAGTATCCGTCACCTTTTCCAGATTCTCGTAGATCTCTTTCATTTTGATTAGTTCATAGGGATCTTTGGGATCTTCAAACAGGGACCCTACCGACTCGCGCATCAATTTGTCCCCTTTGTTTTCCAACAGGTTGATTTCCACGGAGATCTTCCGAATCGTAGCATAATCCTTTTTCTCCAAGGCGATGAAGGCCTCTTGCAGGTTTTCCGCCACTTTTTCCAGTAACTCTGCAAACTGCATCAGGTACGGAGTCGTTTTGTCCACATGAAAATAAACAAAACGGGAAGCACAAGCTTCGATTCCATCCAGCACATCGTCCAATTTGACAGCCAATTGAAAGATGTCCTCTCCATCCAAAGGCGTAACGAAGGTTTGATTCAGTTCCTTCAACAGCATATGGGTGTATTCGTCCCCTTTGGACTCCAGCTCCTTCAATTTTTCGGCATACTCTTCCTTGTGCTCCAGGGTTTCAACATTTTGTCGAAACAATTGCATCGCTTCCACGATGTTGCCGGCAGCATCCACCATTGTTTGATAAAAAAGTGAATCCTTCGATCGGTTGAAAAGCAAAACCGATTCCCCCTATACCGGTGTATTTGCTGATTCCCAACGGGTAGCCGTCTTCAGACACCCTCTACTATCATAATGGTTTTTACCGTTGATGCAAAGATCCTTTCTTGGCACCGACTGCTTCGTCAATTTTACAATCCAAAAGATACGTGGAATAAGAAGCTCGCCGTTAACGTGAACTATTATCCCCCAAAAGATTTATCCCCATGCTCCCTCTCTATAACTCTCGAATTGGATCAAAAGGCAGTTGCCATTACCATAAACTCCCGAGTATAATCGTGATTGGATTCTTTTATCGACCCTTTTTATCCGGACGGACGAGATAAAGGAGCGCTTGTACGATCAGAAAGATTCAGGTTCTTTTATCTCTCTTTTCTTTGGTTTGTTTCGGAGCGTTTTTTGCACACTATCAAGCCCAAGGTGATACACCAAAACCCCAGGAGAAGAAAAAGGGCCCGGATCCGGTTGTTTACTTCGTACCTCATGCTGATGACGAGGTACTTACCTATGCGGTGGATATACGAAACGCCATTTATAATGGGCACCCCGTTTACCTGGTTCTTTTTTCAGAGGGGGAACACTCCATCGCCAGAGAAGTGGTCAACGGCCGGTTTGATGCCAGCTCGGTCCATGCCGAACGAGCGGGTGAGCGGGTCTTTTGCAAGTGGCATAAAACCTATCATGATACCCGACGAACGCCTTCTTTGTACGGCCATCTTTCCCTGAAGGAATTCGGAAAGGTACGAGTGGACGACTTTTACCGTTCCGGTGAGGCATTGGGCGTGCCGAAGGAAAACATCTTTACCTATTCGATTCCCAATGGCGGCTTCACGGAACACAATGTCCGACCGATCATTGAGCACTTTTTGAAACAATTTCCCGATGCCGAGTTTCGCACCATGTCCAAGGCGGACGTACATCCGGATCACGCCAAGATTGGAGAAGTGTTGGAGAAGATGGAACAAGAAAATCTCATTCGTCCGTCCAAGACCCGATATTTTATATCCATTTTCACTGATCGCTTCTCTCATCGGCCTTTGCCTGTAAAGACCGATTTGATGCATCTGGAAGACCCGCTGGACGAATATTATGTGTTGGAAAGTATAGAAGTGTACAAAACGTACCAACCCGCGGAAGGGTTGTACGGAACAGGGTATCACTCCGTACCGGATCAGTTTGAGTCGCTGATCCAGGCTGTGTACACCCGGTATTATGACGAATGGCAGCCGCTGAATCGACAGACGGCTCCTCATCAACCGCCTAAGCACCCGCCTGGCCAACCGGTCCAGGAGGATCCGACGAAAACCGATCCAACAGAGACGGAGGCACCTCCATCCGGGAAATAAAAAAAGCCGCTCCATGCGAAGCGGCTTTTGTTCCGTTACGCTCCCGGTTGAATTTGGCCGATCCACATCATATAGATGGCGAAGACAGCCGCTCCCAGGATAAACAGGGCCAGCAGACTCTCTCCCGGGCGGAACCATTTTTCCCCCTTTTCTGCACGGGCTTTTCCGTACAAAAACAATCCTGTAGCATAAATGACCGCTGTCAACAGGAGGTAATCCAGCCCGGCGGCGTACACCAGCCACATGGAATAGAGACTGGCGATCAATCCGATGATCATGTCTTTGGTACGGGAATCTCCTTTTTCATAGGTTTCTCCCGTTCCAACCAATTTCACCTGATACAAGGCCGAAAAGAGATAGGGCAATAAAATAGCAACACTGGCCATGGAGTATACAATCTGATAAGTGGATTCCGAAAACAGGACGATAATGATAAACAGTTGGACAATCCCGTTGGAAACCCACAAAGAAGCGCTGGGGCTTCCATTTTTGTTTTCTTTGGCAAACCAGCTGGGGAACACCCCTTCACGTCCGGCGACATAAGGTAATTCGATCGCCAAGAGGGTCCAGCCCAGCAATGCTCCCGCAATAGAAACGATCAACCCGATATTGATCAGTACGGCACCCCAAGGGCCCACTACATGTTCCAACACGTAGGCCAGCGAGGGAGCTTTCAAGTCGGCTAGTTTCGACCGGGACATCACCCCGAGCGATAAAATGGAAATCAGAATGTAAATCGTCATGGTACCGAGCAAGCCGATCACCGTCGCCCGACCCACGTCTTTTTTCTTTTTGGCCCGGCCGGACATTACCACGGCACCTTCCACGCCGACAAACGTCCACAAGGTGACCAGCATGGTTTCTTTCACTTGTTCCTTGACGATTTTCCAGTCAAAACCCCGGGTGTCGGGTCCCCAGAAATCCTGGAGGAACACATCATAATGAAAGGCAAATACGATCAATACTAAAAAGACAAAGATGGGAATCATCTTCCCAATGGTCGTAATCAGATTGACCAGAGAGGCTTCTTTCACCCCGCTTAAAATCAGGGCATGAACTGCCCAAAGAAGAGCAGAGGAAGCAATAATGGAAGGAAGGTTGTTCCCCTCGCCAAAAATCGGAAAGAAATAGCTGAGCGAGCTGAACAACAGCGTAAAAAATGCCAAATTCCCCAGCAAAGTGGACATCCAATATCCATAGGCACTGTTAAATCCGAGGTACTCTCCGAATCCAGCCCGGGTATATCCATAAATCCCGCCATCCAACTCCGCTTTGCGATTGGTGAGGTTATGAAAGACCAACACCAGGGCGATCATACCGATCCCGGTAATCAACCATCCCAAGATGACAGGACCGCTGTTTGCCGCCGCAGCCATATCGCTGGGCAGATTAAACGCTCCTCCCCCTACCATGGTGCCTACCACCAAGGCAATTAATGTGAAAAAGCCGAGTTCTTTTTTCTCCTGCTTCATCCTAATTTCACGGCAGACCCCTACCCGCCGTATTTTCACCTCTTATTACTGGTTTCGTTAGTGCTTTATCAAGCTAAAATGTTTAAAAATACATTGAGCATTATAATGCATTCATCTTTATCCTTCAAATGACTGTATATTCAAACCTTTATATCATGTTGATCTTTCCGCAGGAAAAACCGTGTAAATACAGTGTTTGAAGTCCATAGGGACCAAAAGACCCTGTAAGGATTTACCTCTCATGACTTCTCCGCCATCCCCCCATGCTATGTATAAAGGAGGAATGAATGATGGGCAATCGGCACGAGTACGATGAAAACACGGACAGTATTTTTCAAAGTGTACAGTTTGCTTATGAACAAAGCGGAGAATTGACGGATATTGATCCGTCCACCGAAGCCCGCCGTAAAAAAGAGGAACAAGCTGAGCCAGAAGAAAAGGACGCAAGAAATAAAAGAAATAACAAATAAACACCGGCACTGGTCCGGTGTTGAGGTTGCTGACAGAGTTTTGTTGGAGAGGGACAGCAGGAAGCCCTTCTACTCAGTCGCGGCTTTTGAACGACGTACCCAGCGAAAAAACGTGTGATCGAGGTAAAAACCGAGCCATGCAAAGATTCTTTGGCTCCCGCCTCGGTCATCGCACCTGCATTTACGTGCGGAGGGTCACGCTCTATTTTAGAGCGTACAGGATCACTTCGTGACGTCGGAAGGGAAGCGACGGGTAAAAGGGCATTCTCTGCTTACTAGAGGTTTGTCGTCAATCTGAACACCGGCAGTACCGGTGTTTTTTCAACCGTGAACGTTAGCCCCCAGGTAAGAGCCCTCGATATGCAAATACAACACATTCAAATCACAAATACGGCTGGATAAATCGTTCATCCGGTCGAATAACTGTTCAAACTCCTGATCGTCGCCGGATCGATTCAACGCCTCGAAGCAATTCATATACTCCCGTTCAAAGCTCTTGATTTGCGGCGGAATCCTGGAGCAAATCTCTTGACATCGCAGCTCAAAAAGGTGCTGCTCTTTTTCCGACAGCTGTTCATAGGGGACATGAAGGCGAGGACGGTCAATACCCAAGCGTTCATCATTCCAAAAATCATAAGCTGCCGCTTTTCTCTCCATGATCTCTTCACTCCCGTAGATGCCTCTGTATCCCATCATATAGCGAAAGCCGGAGTGAAAACAACAGGAAACGCCTGTTTCAGGGGAAGATTTAACCAAGCAGCCCTCCTCCGGAGATGCGCATCTGGGCTCCTATAATGTTATTTGCTGCATCTGTACACAGAAAAGCAGTGACCGCCGCCACTTCCTCCGGCCGGCTCAACCTTCCGGAAGGAAGCCCTTTTTCCATTTGAGACCACATTTCTTCCAAGGATTTGCCCGCTCTTCGGGCCTTTACACCGATCGCCTCTTTGGCCATATCCGTTTCCACAAAGCCCGGGGCTACGGCATTAACCTGAATGCCGTATTTGGCCGCTTCCACTGCCAGACACTGTGTAAATCCGTTCAAAGCAAACTTGGAAGAAGCATAGATCGTGCCTCCTTCCCAACCGCGAATCCCTGACAGGGAAGAGATATTGATAATTTTGCCCGATCGACGGCGCCGCATCTCTTCATATACCTGTTGAGTCAACATCACAATAGAGGTAAAATTGACGTTCATCACCCGTTCCAACTCTGCTTGCTCCACTTCTTCGAGCAACGCTCCGGCAAATACCCCGGCGTTGTTAATCAGGATATCGATGGACCCCAACGCTTTCCGGGTTTCTTTTACTAACCGTTCCCGATCCTTCGCATCCGTCAAATCCGCGGGGATTGTCTCAATTTTCCCCTGACCCGACTCGGCCTGAATCGATTGTTTCAGGCGTGCCAACTTTTGTTGGTTACGCCCGGTCAATAGGAGATTGGCTCCCATTTGAGCCAATTGTTGCGCAATGGATTGTCCAATCCCTCCAGTGGCGCCTGTCACCACCACTGTTTTTCCCTGTAACACATCGGAAGAAAAAATGGAACGCAAAAAGAAAACCTCCTTCTTCGTCTAATGGGATGTATTCCTTTCTTACCATTCCCCGTTCCGAGAAAAGGTAACATCCGATCCATGACGAAGATGGAGGCTTTCTCCTGTTAGTTGCGTGACAGCAGCGCTTTCTTTTCTAATTGATGCATTCGATAGTGAAGCATGGGTTGATATTCGGGGCGCACATACTCCACCATCTGGTGAAGCGTTTCTACTGCTTGTTTGATCTCCCCTTTTTCTTCTAGCGCCTGCGCATAATCCGTTCCGATAAAAGGAGTGATAAATTTAGGAGTCCAGTAATCCTCACAAAAACGAATCAGCGCATCGGTCCATCCTTTTTTGCGCAAGTTAGCGGTTACCGTCATCGCCGCCACCTCTTCCTCCCATTCTGGAAACTCTTCATCCACTCGATAGGAGCGCGTCAAGTCCAGAGCAGCCCGAAACCGGTCCATCGCTTCTGATTCCTGACGTAAATCGAGATAAAGCTTGCCCAGTTCCAGCTGGGGCCACCATGCATCAGGCTGAGATGCCAGCTCCTTCAAAATCTCCTCCGCTTGCTCCCGGCTGTTGCACCAACGCGTCAGCATCCGGAGAGCCGTCTCCTGGTTCGGTTCGCGCTTCAACCCTTCAATAAGGGCAGGAAGCACCTTCTCTTTTTCCTCACGGTTCGCATATACTTTGGCCAGGTATGTATAGGCGACTCCCCGGTCGGGAAAGCGCTCGATACACTCTTGCAAAACGGCTTCAGCATCACCGTATTGCTTTTGGCGCAAATGAACCAGAGCTTTGACCAACAGTGCCCCTTCTTGCCGCTCCGTCAACTCCAGCAAGCGATCGGCACCTTTGCCCGCTTCTTCCAAAAATCCATCCCGGAAGACCTGCACGACCAGGGTATACAAACCCTCTGCATGGTCCCACTCGGCTTGCATATTTTCGGGAATGACACGCTGACGGAATTCTTCCCGATCGATCCAGATCATTTGACCCAACTCGTCATACAGTGGGATTCGGGTTCCTGCTGTCAATCCGTCTCCTCCCATCCGTGGCATTCTTAGAAGTCTTTCTCGGGTACAACGGAAACAGAAAATGATTGAATCATTTCAATATATTATTATAGCAAATGTTTCCGTGCTTTTGGCGCAAAAAACAACCAAACAAGTCAAATGAAGGAGCATACTATCTCTTACGCCTCCCGCCATCTCGTAATTTAAAACACGTCCGGTCCGCCACAATAACGAAACCGGCTCATGTCGTGTATCATCCGATCAACGGCTTTTCCTCCGGATAGCGGATAGTGGGAGTTTCCAATTTTTTCGCCAGAGCGAAAGCAATCGTCAATGGCCCCAATCTCCCGGCAAACATCGTACCAATGATCAGGCATTTCCCTGCAGCGGATAAACTCGGGGTCAGTCCCAAAGTCAAACCAACCGTTCCAAAAGCCGATACCGTTTCAAACAATACCGGAAATACTTCAGAGGACTCCGTGATGGTCAGTAACATCGTCACCACTACCACCAAGGTGAGGGACGCCACCATCACTGTCAACGCTTTATAAACCTGCCGGTGAGGAATGGTCCGCTCAAAAGTAACCACGTCTTCACGGCCCCGGGTCATCCCCCATACCGCCAACAAAATGGCGGCAAAGGTGGTTGTCTTGATTCCGCCGCCGGTAGAACCAGGCGATGCTCCCACGAACATCAGCAAAATAATCAAAAACGCCGTCGCCGGGTACAAATCCGATAGGTTCACCGTATTGAAACCAGCCGTCCGGGGAGTAGCCGATTGAAAATACGAAGCCAGGAACTTTCCCCCTAACGGCAGGGGACCCAACGTCTTGGGATTGCCCCATTCAAACAAAAGAAAGGCAAGCATTCCCCCTGCCAGCAACACCCCTGTCGTTACCAGCACCAGCTTGGTGTGCAGGCTGATCCGATGCGTCCACCGGTATTGATAGAGCTCGACCAACACGATAAATCCGATCCCCCCCAGTATCAACAGGGAAGAGATGACTAAACTGACTAAGGGGTCGTTTACAAAGTGGGTAAGGTTGCTAAACTTGCCATAATCGCCGAACAAATCGAATCCGGCGTTGTTAAAAGCGGAAACCGAGTGGAACAACGCATAGTACAACCCTTTTTCCCAGCCAAACTGGGGAATCCATCGCAGCGATAACAGCGTGAACCCGATTCCTTCGAGGATAAAAGTAAAAGAAAGGATATACAGAACCAGTTTCACGATGCCGCCTACTTTGGATTGATTAAATGCTTGCTGCAACAACAAGCGTTCCCGGACACCGATGCGTTTCCCCAATAAATACGCAAAAAATGTGGCAAAAGTCATAAACCCCAATCCGCCGGTTTGAATCAGCAGCATAATCACCACCTCACCAAAGGTACTGAAGGTGGTGGCTGTATCCGTTACAACCAGTCCCGTCACACATACGGCAGAAGTGGCCGTAAATAAGGCATCCAAAAACGGAACCGGCTTTCCTTCCGATGCAATCGGCAACGACAACAAAATCGCTCCGATCAGAATGGTGACAGCAAAGCCGATGACCAAATATTGAGGAGGCGTCAAGCGTTGGAAGATACTCTCCTGTTTCACATTCGCCATGGGAATCCCTTCTTTGTTAAACAAGTTCTGTGTTATAATATTGCCTTAAAGAAAAAATAAAACAACCAGGGATTGCGATCGGTGATCCAACCATCCTATTCCTGGCTTGCTTATAATGGAGGAGTACCTTCTCCAAAGTAACGTATGGTGATCAATGACCGGCCCCTGACGGGTTGGTCAGGAGGTGAGCAACATGAGCAAAAAAACACGCGTTGTGTTGGGTATGTCCGGAGGAGTTGACTCCTCGGTTGCCGCATTGCTTCTCAAAGAACAAGGGTATGACGTAATCGGGCTGTTCATGAAAAACTGGGATGACACCGATGAATACGGCAATTGCACGGCCACGGAAGACTTTGAAGATGTCCGCCGGGTGTGCGATCATATCGGCATCCCTTATTATTCCGTTAACTTCGAGAAAGAGTACCGTGACAAAGTCTTCCAATACTTTTTGGATGAATACCAAAATGGACGTACGCCCAACCCCGACGTCATGTGTAATAAAGAGATTAAGTTTGGGGAGTTTCTGGAAAAAGCACTACAATTGGGCGCAGATAAAATCGCGACGGGGCATTATGCCCAAATAAAACAAGAGGACGGCACATACCGTTTGGTACGGGGTGCCGACCCGAACAAAGACCAGACCTATTTTCTGTACACGCTGGGGCAGGAGCAACTCTCCAAAACCATGTTTCCCGTCGGCCATCTGCAAAAGAGTGAACTGCGTCGAATCGCTGAACAGGCCGGTTTACCCACAGCCAAGAAAAAAGACAGCACCGGAATCTGCTTTATCGGGGAACGGGATTTCAAAGAGTTTTTGAGTCACTACCTTCCCGCCCAACCCGGTGAAATGCGCACCCTGGACGGGGAAGTCAAAGGCCGACACGACGGGCTGATGTATTATACTCTCGGCCAACGTCAAGGACTGGGCATTGGCGGTGGCGGTACAGGCGACCCCTGGTTCGTTGTGGGAAAAGATCTGGATCAAAACGTCTTGTATGTGGCTCAAGGCCACGACCACCCGGCCCTGTTCTCCGATGGTCTGATCGCTGTGGATCTTCACTGGGTCGACCGCAAAGAACGGACAGAGCCGTTTACTTGCACGGCGAAGTTCCGATATCGCCAAAAAGATCAAGCCGTTACCGTTTATCCCTTGCCCGGCGGACGTTGCAAAGTGATGTTTGCTGAGCCGCAGCGGGCGGTTACTCCAGGGCAATCCGTCGTCTTTTATCAGGGAGACATCTGCCTGGGCGGCGGAATTATCGACGACACTTTCAAAACAAAAGAAAACGCGACCTCTGCGTAAAGAAAACCCGCACCTTCGATGCGGGTTTTTTGGTTTATTTCGTCACCATCATCAAAACAACTTTTTTGACAATTTTCGATAAAATAGGACTTTCGACCCTTTTTCTTCCTCCCTTCACACGATATGATTGGCTATGAATCCATATCATGGAGGAATACCATGCGTAATATGTATCATTTGCAAAAGCGCACCGGTTCAGGGAATGATCAGTCCAAGCCTTCACCTTCCACTTCTTCCGAATTCGGCATCCGTAAGAAAATCAGGCTGTTCCCCATTTTTACGGTGAGTATCATCGGAATCGTTGTCTATTTTCTCACCGGGCCAGTTTCGTTGTCCGCAGATTCGTGGTTTTTTTCTGCTTCAAGTCCTTTTGCTAATCCAGATGCTTCATCTAATGGATCATCCCATGGCAAACAGCTTTTTGGTGCATCTCCGGGGACAGATTCTCTTTGGGACAAGCAATGGCATGAAAAGCCGGGAGCTGGAAAGTGGACTCCACCGAAGGATGAACCAGCTTCTCGGTCACGTTCACCCATCCCTGTGAAAAAGGGGAATCATCATTCGAAATCGTTTTATCCGACACCGGTTACCAGCGACAGAACAGCTCCCAAAACCGTCTCTTCTGGGGACAAGCACAAGCCAAGGAATATTTTTCGTCAGCCCCCCAACCGTACTGCCGGGAAGCAACCCCCTGCCCTCGACCATGCCATGAAAAAGCACACTCAGCGGATTTATTTTATACGAACAAGCAAAAACGGAATGTCTTTGACAACAGAAAAACGAGTTTCCCTGTATCGATTGACATCCTCCGGGAAACTGATTCAAGTCGACGGGATCGGAGCCCCACAGTCCATATCCCATCGATATCGATCCGGTCCCGCACATCCATCGGTTCTTCAAGTGGAAGGCGATCAGGTCACCTCCGCCGATTTTCAACCTGTATTTTCACCGCAACCGTATCAAGATCTTAAAAAATGGACGGCCCATTTTAAAGGAGTGGATATACACATCCAGGACACCACTTTGCTGCACGATCCCGAATTTATCCAATGGTTCCAGCAACTCTCCCGTATGGTGCGTCAACAGCAGAAAACCATTGCCGGCCTTTTGATCCGAGAACAACACCGGATCAGCTGCGGCAAACATTACGCAGTCCACTCCCTTCTTCCACCGATCACGTCACTATTCGAGTTTCTATTACTCCTGATCTCCAATCCCAACCGGAACGTCTTCTCCAGTGGGTGGATGTCATACATCAATCTTCTGTAGCCGATAAACTGATTCTGGCTGGAGTTGATGGCAATCCAGAGCGATTGGCTCAGTGGGCGAACCAGATTCCCCACCTTAGCTCCCTGATGGAGAAGCTGCAACAAAAAGGCACGGGTTTGGGTTGGTATGGCAGCCGTACTGCATTGGAGAAGGTCATCCGTGTAAAATCCGTAACTCGAAAAGATGGGTGAAGCATATTAGAGCTATAGGAACACGGAGTACGGACCATTACGGTAAAAGAAAAAGCGCACCGAATTGGTGCGCTTTGGCGTGCCCTGAGAGATTCGAACTCCCGACCTTCTGATTCGTAGTCAGACGCTCTATCCAGCTGAGCTAAGGGCACATGTTGGTGCGGATGAGAGTACTTGAACCTCCACGGTCGTAATGACCACTAGATCCTGAATCTAGCGCGTCTGCCGATTCCGCCACATCCGCATATGATGTTATTTTAATTGTTGCCAACGAAAACAATTATATTACACAGAGTACAAGGTGTCAACAACTTTTTCTTGCCTGTTTGCATGAAATGGAGCGGAAGACGGGATTCGAACCCGCGACCCCCACCTTGGCAAGGTGGTGCTCTACCCCTGAGCTACTTCCGCAGGTGGAGAAGAAAAGCACACCCGTCGGATGCGCTTTGGCGTGCCCTGAGAGATTCGAACTCCCGACCTTCTGATTCGTAGTCAGACGCTCTATCCAGCTGAGCTAAGGGCACATGTTGGTGCGGACGAGAGGACTTGAACCTCCACGGTCGTAATGACCACTAGATCCTGAATCTAGCGCGTCTGCCGATTCCGCCACGTCCGCAAGCAATAAATGAAATCCTGGAGGCGGCACCCGGATTCGAACCGGGGATAAAGGTTTTGCAGACCTCTGCCTTACCACTTGGCTATGCCGCCATGATGTATGAGGAATGCTTCTCTTTCACAGACTAACGATGTCTCTAAAGGAGGTGGATAACCATGATCCCTCTGGATTCTCCACTGGAGAACCAACAAGGTTCATTTCGTGATCTGGATACCCTTTTTAATGCCGAAGGTTTTGTCCTCGGCGGAGGGTATGAGTATGATCACGGTTATTATGATAAAGCCCTGGATTGGGAAGAAAACATGGAACATCGCGCTTATTTGCGCATCCCGGTGTTCACGGAAAGCGGCAACCTCGGCGAAAACGATGCCACGATCCGCATCGGAAAACCCTTTGCACTCAAACACGAGTACCAATCGGGTCTAGATGATCATGTCGATACCGGGGTCATCAGCGGTCTGATAGACCAATTTCAAGAACCGGCCGACAAAGATGCCGATGTGGAAGAAAAATGGTTGCAACGGGCACAATCCGAATTGCAACAATTGGAACACCGGTTTTTAAATGCTGAATAATGGCAGGGGCGGCAGGAATCGAACCCGCATTTGAGGTTTTGGAGACCTCTGTTCTACCATTGAACTACGCCCCTACGTGTGGTGCCGGCGAGAGGACTTGAACCCCCAACCTACTGATTACAAGTCAGTTGCTCTACCAGTTGAGCTACACCGGCGAAAAATGGTGGTTCGGGACGGAATCGAACCGCCGACACGAGGATTTTCAGTCCTCTGCTCTACCGACTGAGCTACCGAACCACAGTGACAAAGTATAATATAACACGACGGACCAGTGCAGTCAACTTGATAAAAATGGCGGAGAGGGAGGGATTCGAACCCTCGAGACAGGTTTATGCCCGCCTACACGATTTCCAATCGTGCTCCTTCGGCCAACTCGGACACCTCTCCGCGATAAAAAATGCCTGGCAACGTCCTACTCTCCCAAGGGGTCTCCCCCTCAGTACCATCGGCGCTGGAGGGCTTAACTTCCGTGTTCGGTATGGGAACGGGTGGTTCCCCTCCGCTATCATCACCAGACATCTTTCGTTGTCAGGGTTATGCACCCTGAAAACTGGATACCAACACGCGCCACCCTTCCGGAGTGACTCCAGGAGAAGTCCTCGACCGATTCGTATCCGTCAGCTCAACATGTCACCATGCTTACACCTCGGACCGATCTACCTTGTCTTCTTCAAGGGGTCTTACCTGGACGAGCCAGTGGGAAGTCTCATCTTGAGGGGGGCTTCGCGCTTAGATGCTTTCAGCGCTTATCCCTTCCGCACTTAGCTACCCAGCTGTGCTTCTGGCGAAACAACTGGTACACCAGCGGTGCGTCCGTCCCGGTCCTCTCGTACTAAGGACGGCTCCTCTCAAACTTCCTGCGCCCGCGACGGATAGGGACCGAACTGTCTCACGACGTTCTGAACCCAGCTCGCGTACCGCTTTAATGGGCGAACAGCCCAACCCTTGGGACCGACTTCAGCCCCAGGATGCGATGAGCCGACATCGAGGTGCCAAACCTCCCCGTCGATGTGGACTCTTGGGGGAGATTAGCCTGTTATCCCCGGGGTAGCTTTTATCCGTTGAGCGATGGCCCTTCCACACGGTGCCACCGGATCACTAAGTCCGACTTTCGTCCCTGCTCGACTTGTGGGTCTCGCAGTCAAGCTCCCTTCTGCCTTTGCACTCTTCGGCGCGATTTCCAACCGCGCTGAGGGAACCTTGGAGCGCCTCCGTTACCTTTTAGGAGGCGACCGCCCCAGTCAAACTGCCCACCTGACACGGTCCCGCAACCGGTTCACGGTTGTCGGTTAGAACCCCAGTACGACCAGGGTGGTATCCCACCAGCGCCTCCTCCGAACCTGGCGGCCCGGATTCTCAGGCTCCCACCTATCCTGTACAGATCGTACCAGAATCCAATATCAGGCTACAGTAAAGCTCCACGGGGTCTTTCCGTCCTGTCGCGGGTAACCCGCATCTTCACGGGTACTACGATTTCACCGAGCCTCTCGTTGAGACAGCGCCCAAGTCGTTACGCCTTTCGTGCGGGTCGGAACTTACCCGACAAGGAATTTCGCTACCTTAGGACCGTTATAGTTACGGCCGCCGTTTACTGGGGCTTCGGTTCAGAGCTTCGCATACGCTAACCCTTCCCCTTAACCTTCCAGCACCGGGCAGGCGTCAGCCCCTATACTTCGCCTTGCGGCTTCGCAGAGACCTGTGTTTTTGCTAAACAGTCGCTTGGGCCTCTTCACTGCGGCCCCCTCGAGCAGCCAATCGGCCACCCTACCGGGGCACCCCTTCTCCCGAAGTTACGGGGTCATTTTGCCGAGTTCCTTAACGAGAGTTCTCTCGCGCGCCTGAGGATTCTCACCCTGCCTACCTGTGTCGGTTTGCGGTACGGGCACCTCACTCCTCGCTAGAGGCTTTTCTCGGCAGTGTGGGATCGAAGACTTCGGTACTATTGTTTCCCTCGTCATCACGGCTCAGCCTTACGATCGGACGGATTTGCCTATCCGATCAGCCTAACCGCTTGAACGCGCATGTCCAGCAGCGCGATCTCCTACCCTCCTGCGTCCCCCCTTCGCTCAAACGGAGTGGAGGTGGTACAGGAATATCAACCTGTTATCCATCGCCTACGCCTTTCGGCCTCGGCTTAGGTCCCGACTAACCCTGAGTGGACGAACCTTCCTCAGGAAACCTTAGGCTTCCGGCGGAGGGGATTCTCACCCCTCTTTTCGTTACTCACACCGGCATTCTCACTTCCCAGCGCTCCACCATGCCTTCCGGCACAGCTTCGGCGCCCTGGGAACGCTCCCCTACCATCCATTTTGGATCCACAGCTTCGGTGGCGTGTTTAGCCCCGTTACATTTTCGGCGCAGAGTCACTTGACCAGTGAGCTATTACGCACTCTTTAAATGATGGCTGCTTCTAAGCCAACATCCTGGTTGTCTGGGCAACTCCACATCCTTTTCCACTTAACACGCACTTGGGGACCTTAGCTGGTGGTCTGGGCTGTTTCCCTTTCGACTACGGATCTTAGCACTCGCAGTCTGACTCCCGGAAAACAAGTCCATGGCATTCGGAGTTTGACTGAGTTCGGTAACCCTGTGGGGGCCCCTAGCCCAATCAGTGCTCTACCTCCACGACTCTTTCTTCCGAGGCTAGCCCTAAAGCTATTTCGGGGAGAACCAGCTATCTCCGAGTTCGATTGGCATTTCACCCCTACCCACACCTCATCCCCTGGTTTTTCAACACCAGTGGGTTCGGGCCTCCATTCAGTGTTACCTGAACTTCACCCTGGACATGGGTAGATCACCCGGTTTCGGGTCGACGACGACGTACTCAATCGCCCTGTTCAGACTCGCTTTCGCTGCGGCTCCGGCTTCTCACCTTAACCTCGCACGCCATCGTCACTCGCCGGTTCATTCTACAAAAGGCACGCCGTCATCCCTCAC